>DAOMGC010000059.1:0-20119 GCA_035430125.1 Cyclobacteriaceae bacterium
CCCATAGTGCCTTCAGAAAATTTTTGGGCGGCTGAAAAGCATGCACCATGTAGTGCACGGACAGGTAGCCGGCATACCCTACCAGAAAACCGGGCAGAAAAGCGAAAACAAAATCTCCGAGAATCAACCGGAATACAAGCAACAGCAGCGTGGCGAGTGTAATGCTGAGCAGCGGAGGCATGGCCAGCCGTGTCTTGTCTTTTGGAAACTCATGATGAATACCGTGCATGGTGTATTGAGCCTTTGCCTTGCTTTCGGTGTCGGTGGCCATGTGAAATACATACCTGTGCACATTGTATTCTACCCAGGTAAAAGAAAGTAGTCCGATCACAAATAGTCCGACCGTGACGGCAGCGGTCAACGCAGTGTGCGTCACGCTCCAATACAGGAGTCCGGCCGCATAGGTAAAAAAGATAATCAGGGGCACACTGATATGTGTTCTGCTCAGTTTTTCGAGGATGGGGTTCTCGAAAAGCTGTTTGGTGCCCTTATTCTGTGGTTTAATTTCAGCACTCATGGCAGTATTCTCAATTGCGACAGCAAATTTAGATGGCAACCCTGATTTTTTCAACTGAACTATCGAACAGCTGCCGCTGTATTCGCCAGAACGCGTAGATACACTTTTTCATACAAGGGCAGAATATTTGCAATATCAAATTCCTTGGCGCGTTTCAATGCATTTTCCTTGAAGACGGGAAGATTGTTTTTGTCCAAAATGAACAGGGCCTTCCGACTCATGTCCTGCACGTCACCCACCTCACTCATGAAACCAGTAACGCCTTGCACGTTGAGTTCTGGCAACCCCCCGGCGTTGGAAGAAATCAAGGGAACTTCACAGGCCATGGCCTCGAGGGCGGCCAACCCGAAACTCTCTTTCTCAGACGGCATAAGGAAAAGATCAGCAACAGAAAGCACTTCTTCTATGGCTTCGAGTTTACCCAGGAAGCGGACATCTGCTTCGATGTTGAGCTCCTTGCACATCGACTCTGCTTTGGCCCGCTCCGGACCATCACCAATCATCAGCAACTTGGCCGGGATCGTTGCATGGATGTTGGCAAAAATCTGCACCACATCGCCGATGCGTTTAACTTTCCTGAAGTTAGAGGTGTGCACAATGAGTGATTCGCCGTTTGGACAAATGGCTTTCTTGAAATGATCTTTTTTCTGTCGCTTGAACTTATCCAGGTCAATGAAGTTGGGGATCACATCAATCTCCTGGGTGATTTTGAAATGTTCATACGTTTCCCGCCGCAAGTCTTCAGATACTGAGGTGACGCCATCCGATTGGTTGATGCTGAAAGTTACGACTGGCTCGTACGATGGATCTTTGCCTACAAGGGTAATATCAGTACCGTGAAGGGTAGTGACCACCGGAATATGAATGCCCTGTGACTTCAGAATTTGCTTCGCCATGTATGCCGCTGATGCGTGAGGTATTGCATAGTGCACATGCAGCAAGTCCAATTGTTCATTCTTCACTACACTCACCATTTTGCTGGCAAGCGCCAATTCATAGGGCGGGTATTCAAACAAGGGGTAGGAACGAAAATCAACTTCGTGATAGAAGAGGTTTTCATTAAGAAAATCCAGACGGCTGGGCTGCGAGTAGGTGATGAAATGTACTTTATGCCCCTCCTTCGCAAGCGCTTTACCCAATTCGGTAGCAACTACACCACTTCCTCCAAACGTGGGGTAGCAAACGATTCCTATTTTAAATTGGTCTGACGTCATTGCGTGATTGGAATGTAGGACGAAAGTACGCTGATATTATTTTCCAACAGTATTAGCCATAGCACCAAACACTGTACTTTTTTGACAATAGTCGAAAATGGATTGATAAATGGCATCCTGTATCCGCGAACGTATATTGGCGTTTAAAAGTTTGCCATTTCGGTCAGGAAAGGTGCGGTTAGACAAAAAAACGTAAACCAGATCAAACTCCGGATCAATCCACATGCAGGTGCCCGTGAAACCGGTATGCCCAAAGGTCCTGGGTGAGGCCTTCAGGGACGTGGGACTGCTCCAGTCACTTAACAGGGGCTTATCCCAACCAATTCCCCTTCGGCTGTCTTCAAATTGTTTGTTGGCGAATAGTCGAACCGTCTCTGGCTTATAATACTGAATGCCACCATAGCTTCCCTCCTGAAGAAGCATTTGTCCGAGTTTTATCAGATCAGTTCCTGTGCTGAATAGGCCGGCGTGACCAGAAACTCCCCCCATCATCGCTGCGCGCTCGTCGTGAACGGTTCCTACCACCTGGGTCTTCCGGTAAATCTTATCTATTTCTGTAGGTGCAATGCGTGATTCGGGGTAATGATCCAATGGATTAAAGCCGGTTGTCATAGCCCCAAGGGGTTCGTACACATTTTGCCGGAGAAATTCATCGATGGGTTGATTGAGAAGTTGCTCGGCCAGTTGTTTCATGATCATCAACCCCAGGTCGCTATAACGGTAGGGGTACGGTGTGCGCGCAGGTTTCTCCTGCATTTTGGACTTAAGCACCCAGGACCACACCGAATCGCGCAACAGGGATTTTGCAAACAAACCGGGAGCCACCTGTAACGGATATTCCGGTGAGCGTTCGTTGTGGTAGTACTCCGGCATAAACACGCTGTCTTTTACCGTTTGCGTCCACATGGGGACAAACGGCACAAGGCCTGACTGATGCGTCAGCATGTCGATCAGGGTGATATCTTTCTTGTTGGTGTTTTGCAATTCAGGCAGATACACCGACACCTTCTTGTTGAGATCAATCATGCCCTTGTCATACAGGAACATGGTGGCCTGCAAGGTGGCCGATACCTTAGTCAAAGATGCAAGGTCATAAATCGTTTCATCGGTCACGGGTACCTGATTATCATACGTCAGCCAACCGAGCGTGCGATCAAAAATTACCTTGCCATGTCGCGCAACAATTACCTGGCACCCTGGTGCACCGCCGATATCAATTGCCTCCTGCATAATCGACTTTATCTTCTGCAGGGATTCACCATCCATACCTGCTGCTTCAGGCACTGCATATGAAAGGCGATCAACAACATCAGTTCGAATGCCCGTGGTGGACGAAAAGTCACCGCAGGTAATGGGCAACTGACCTGGAGATGTACGCGCACCAAAAAGCACCTGAGGCACCAATTCTTCCATGCCATCCTGGTCGGTGTAAGAGGCCAACACGGCAGACGCCTGCGGGAATTGTCTTAACTGGTCAGGATTGCCGAACACCACCACCACAACGGGTTGCACCTTGGCGATACGGTTGATCCAGGGAACAAGTTGTTCAGACAGTTGAGCAGCATAGGCATACAAAGCAACCGTTACCATTGCATTCGCATTGATATTGACTTGTGTAGTATCCTGAATGCTGTAAAGGTTATAGCCTTCTACCGCAGTATACTTCCTCATATATCGAAGCATTGCATTGTCCCTGGGTGCGCCAACAGCAATGAACTGCATGGGTTGATCCTCAAGATTTTTGAAGGGTAGTACTTTATCTTCGTTCTTGACCACGGTTATGGCTTCGGCCGAAAGATCCTGGACCAGTTTTTTCAGTTCGGGTGAATTTAACTTTCGTACCAGGTTATCGGTGTCAATTACCGGTTTGCGGATCAGGCCTGCATCGTACTTGGCCTCGAGAACTTTCTTGACGCTCCGTTCAACTTGAGCGGCAAATTTTTTATCGCGCTTAATCCGGCGAGTAATTTTTTTGACCCCGGCAGCCGGATGAATTGGAGCAAGCAAAACATCATTGCCTGCTTCCAGGGCAAGCAACTCTGCATCACCATTCTTGATTTTACCTGAGGTTTTTTGAAAGCTGCGAACATCAGTGATGACCAGCCCCTGGTAGTCCAATCCTTTCTTAAGTATTTCTGAAATGAAGAGGGGAGATATGGCTGCCGGCAAGACTCCTTTTTCTGAACGAACAGAAAAATGAAGATTGGAAGTGAGGATCCCCCGAACACCTTGTTGAATGAGTGCCCGGAAGGGTGCAAAGCCAGTGGTGTCAATGTTATTGACATTGAGCACGAGTGATGTGTCCTGTGCGCTGGCTACGGGCTTGCGGGGCAAGTGCTTGGCAACACATAGTATGCCTTCGTGCTGCAGGTTACGGACAAAGGCTGTTGTTTGCCTGGCAATGGTTTCTTCATCAGCGCCGAAATAAGCCAGGTAGTTATTGGCAAACACTTCATTGTCAGCGTTGGGTGCCAGGTTCATGTGAATGCCCAATGCTTTGAGTTGCGCAGCCATTGCACTGGCCCATTGCGCACGCAGACCATCATCGGACCAGGCCGTGGAAACCAGCGGCTTCGGTAAAGCAACTACACTGTCCAACGTCTGAGCGATGCCCCATTCCGCGGAAGCGGCCACCAGCAGCGGAGTTGTGGAAATTTTCTGCAATTGGTTGACCAATTTTGCGTGACGAATTGGTCCACTATGGGTTATGAGGATAGCCCCGGGATGGATGTTCCTGACCTGATCGATGATGTGCTCGATATCCGTTCCGTCAGTCAGGGAAACCGGCAACAGGAGCAATTGACCCACACGGGCTTCCATGCTAAGGCGGCTGTAGACGCTATCTACCCAATGGGATCGGTGGTTTTGAGCGAAAGAAGTCTGGAAAAATGATGAAATCAGGATTAGGAGTAAAACTTTTTTCACCATCCACTGGTTAGCTTTGTAATTGAATTGCGAATAGGCAATTTTGCCCAAGGTGATAAATCCCCACATGGGGACAAAATTACCAAACATCACGACGGTTGTGCAGTTTATCCGTTAATGTAGCTATGAAATTCATCTCCCTGTTCACCAAAACCCCCAGCCATAAGCGGTTTAACTTTGAGCCCCGCTTTTATGATGCCCGGGCCGAAGAGCGCGAGGCACGTGAAGCACGGATCAAGGAAGAGTTGGCCCGGGAAGCCGGCAAAGCCACGGAAACTACGGGGCAATATCGTTCCCGGATTGCAGGTTCTTTTCACGCAGCGCGACGACGTTCCAAGACTTCAGACGACAACCTGAATGCAACCCTCATCCGGTTGGGTGTACTGCTGTTCCTCACCTTGTTCCTTCTTGCTTTTCTTACCTGGGGTAAGCCGGCATTGTATAGTTTATTGCTGTTCATCCCGGCCTATGCCTATCTGAAATTCAGGAAGTAATCTTTTCTTTTCCAACACCGCATGTCTGACATCATTCGTCTTCTTCCTGACGCCATAGCCAATCAAATCGCGGCGGGAGAGGTGGTGCAACGACCGGCGTCTGTCGTAAAAGAACTTATGGAAAATTCGATTGATGCCGGAGCCACGTCTATTCGCTTGTTGGTAAAGGAGGCTGGACGGGTACTCATCCAGGTGAAGGATGACGGTGGAGGGATGAGTGAAACGGACGCTCGCATGAGCCTGGAGCGTCACGCTACGTCGAAGATCCGCACTGCGGAAGATCTTTTTACCCTTCGCACGATGGGTTTTCGGGGTGAAGCGCTCGCCTCCATTGCAGCCGTATCACAATTTGAAATGAAGACGCGGCCGGCTTCACGGGAGTTAGGTACCTGGCTTGTGGTGGAAGGCTCCGAAGTGAAGAAGCAGGAGGCCACTGCCTGCGAGGCCGGCACGACCATTAGCGTTAAAAATTTATTCTACAATATCCCGGCCCGCCGCAATTTTCTCAAATCGAATCCGGTGGAGATGAAACACATCGTGGACGAGTTTCAGCGCATTGCCCTGGCCCGGCCGGACTTGTCGTTTTCATTGATTCAGGGCGATGAGGTGGTGTACGATTTGCCCGCTACCAAACTGAGCCAACGCATCATTGGATTGTTTGGAAAGTCCTATCAGCAGCAGTTGGCAGGCTGCAAAGAAGAAACAGACCTGGTGGCCGTGGCCGGCTACATCGGTAAGCCTGAGTTTGCCCGCAAGACTCGTGGTGAACAGTTTTTGTTTGTTAACAAACGATTCATTCGCAATAACTACCTCAACCACGCGGTGACGAGTGCCTACGAGAACTTATTGCAGGAAGGCAGTTTTCCATTCTATGTGCTCTTCCTGGAAATAGATCCCAAACACATTGATGTGAATGTGCATCCCACCAAGACCGAAATAAAATTTGATGACGAGCGGGCGGTGTATGCGGTGGTCCGGGCTGCGGTGAGGCAGGCGCTGGGTGCACACAACCTGACGCCCGCGTTAGATTATTCTGCTGATGTAAACCTCACCACGAAAATTGGCACCACCCAGGCCCTGTCCAGAGAGCAATATCTCGAAGAGCAGTTAGGCACCTCTCTGCAACGATCTAACCTTCAGCATTGGGAACGATTGTTTGATGATGAGCGCCCAACCCAGTCTCGTTTGTTCCCAACAGAGCCCGCCACCATCACACGGTCCAGTGCCATGAACGAAGGGACCCCTGAGCCGGAAGAGAAGCCATTATTCCAATTGAACAACCGCTATGTCGTGCGCCCGGTTAGTAATGGTATCATGATTATTGATCAGGAAGCGGCCCACCACAGAATCTTGTTTGAACAATTTCAGCAGCGGATGCAACAAAAATCTGGAGCCAGCATCCCGAGCTTATTCCCCCAGACCATCACCATGAGCGCTTCCGACTTTGCACTGGTTATGGAGATGGAACAGGAGATCAAGTCGTTGGGCTTCCAGTTTGAAATTTTTGGAAAGCAATCCATTGTAGTTAACGCCATTCCGGCAGAGGCCACCGGGATGAGCGAAAAGGATCTCTTTGAGGGGTTGGTTGAGCAATTCAAACACAACCAATCGACCTTATCACTCCCATTACAGGACAACCTGGCCAGCGCCCTGGCGAAAAGGGCTTCCATCAAAAAAGGACAACGCCTCGGTCGGGAGGAAATGCAGGCCCTCGTGACAGGATTGATGGCTTGCCGTAATCCCAATTATTCTCCGGATGGCAATACAACATTTTTTATTTTTGAAACGTCTAAGGTAGAAAGCCATTTTCGCTGATGTTTAATATCACACCGCTCGTCCGTAACCTCATTATTCTTAATGTGGGTATTTTCCTGTTGCAAAACCTGGTCTCGGGCATGACACAAGTCATTTCTCTGTGGCCTATACGTTCAGGGTACTTTGCTCCGTATCAATTCTTCACGTATATGTTCGCTCACGGCAGCATCTCCCACATTTTCTTCAACATGCTCGCACTGGCTTCATTTGCTCCGATTCTGGAACACTATTGGGGCGAGGCTAAATTTCTCACCTTTTACCTCATTACCGGGATGGGCGCAGCCATCATTTATGCACTCGTGAATTACTTTCTTGTAGGCCCTGCCGGTGGTGGTTATATGCTGGGCGCCTCTGGCGCGATCTATGGAATCCTCATGGCATTTGGAATGATCTTCCCGAACATGGAGCTCATGTTACTTTTCCCGCCCATACCCATCAAAGCCAAGTACATGGTGTTTCTCATGGGTTTCATGACGTATGCCCTTGACTCCAGCAAATCAGTGGCCCACCTGGCGCACTTTGGGGGTGCTTTCGTGGCCTTCATCCTGATTTCGTTCTGGCGAAGTCAGGGACACCGGTAGAACCATTTGCCAAATCACTAACTTTAGGTTGACCATCTGATCATATCCCAAGGTGTTAGACGAATTCAAGAATGCGTTTCAACGGCCTAACAATGGCCTGGTTCAACTGATCATCATCAACGTGGTGGTCTATGTTGCCCTGTCCGTACTGAAGGTGTTTGCGCTTTGGTTTGATTTTGAATCGGTATTTATTGCGGTTTATGATCAGTTCTCACTGCCCAGTAGTTTTTTTGATTTCCTGCAGCGACCCTGGACACTGATTACATACTTCTTTTCCCACAGCATGATTCAATTCCTGCATATTCTGTTCAATATGCTGGTGTTGTATTGGTTCGGGCGGATATTCACAGAGTACCTGGGCAGTGACAAACTCATCGCGGTGTATGTGCTCGGTGGTATCGCTGGCGGGATTGTTTATCTCATGGCCTACAACCTCATTCCTAACCCGCCTGAATTCTTATCACGGGGCACTGGCCTCGTCGGAGCTTCCGCAGCCATCTTCGCCGTGATGGTGGCCATTGCAACTTTATTGCCAGATTATACGGTGTTCCTGTTGTTCCTGGGGCCGGTAAAAATCAAATACATAGCCGGGGTATACATCTTCCTTTCCTTTGTGGGTTCGGTGGGCAGCAATGCCGGCGGTGAGATAGCCCACTTGGGAGGTGCCTTTATCGGCTTCGTGTATACCAAGCAACTACAGGCCGGTGTCAATTGGGGCGCGTGGGTTACGTATCTCCTGCAAGGGATCAAGAGCCTGTTTCGTCCAAGACCGAAAGTGAAAGTCTCCTACCGCAAATCCGATGGAGGTCAGCGACCAACCGCTGGCTCAGGTATTTCCCAAAAAGAAATTGATGACATCCTGGACAAGATCTCGGATGGCGGATATGAAAGCCTGAGCAAGGATGAGAAAGAGAAACTCTTTAAAGCCAGCAAGAAGTAACGCAGCGAGGGCTTAGCGCATTGGTCAGATCAGGCAATCAATTTGGCCAGACCAAAGGCAGCACCCGCCGCCAACGTACCAACAATGACAACACGGAGAGCGCCTTTGAGTAAAGGTTGTCCCGTGAGTTTGCTTTTCACCAAACCAAAGACCATTAGACACAATAGTGTGATGATGGAGGAATAAATCAATCCCTGCTGGGCCGTTGAGGTGAAGAAGTAAGCACTAAGCGGAATCAGTCCCCCCACAATGTAGCTGACACCGATCACCAATGCGCTGACCAGCGCGCGATTTTTGTCCGGGCGCTCAAGGCCAAGTTCAAATCGCATCATAAAGTCAACCCACTTCTTGGGGTCTTTGGCCATTTCTTCAGCGATCTTTTCCTGTAGCTCTTCATTGAGGCCATACTCCGCAAAGATTTCTTTGGTCTCTCGAATCTCTACCTCACGCAGGTGTTCGATCTCATCATATTCTCGACGCTCTTCGGAATCATAATGTTCAATTTCTGTGCGGCCCGCGAGGTATCCGCCCAAGCCCATGGCAATGGAGCCGGCTGCAATTTCAGCGAGACCTGCCGTTATGACAATGCTGGTCTGATCGACAGCGCCACTTAACCCCGCCGCCAGGGCAAATGGCACCGTAAGTCCATCGCTCATCCCGATGACAAAATCCCGGACCTTCTCCGAGGATTGAAAGTGCTTTTCGTATTGGCTGGGTTGCATGGACGAAAATTATCAAAAAATCAGGTCTTGTTGGCCAATTGGCCACAGGCGGCATCAATATCTTTTCCCCGGCTCTTTCGGATGCGTGTGGTTATGCCATTGCTTTCAAGCAAATGCTGATACATCTGCAGGGCGGCATCTCCTGCCTGGCGGAATTCGCCATCCTCAATCGGGTTGTATTCAATGAGATTTACCTTACAAGGAACGTGCTTGCAGAATTTCAACAACGCCTCCGCATCCGAAGGTTTATCATTGATGCCTTCCCACACTACGTATTCATAGGTAACCTTACGCTTGCGTTTGGCATACCAGTACTTAAGGGCATCGGCAAGATCTTCCAATGTATTGGTATCATTGATCGGCATGATCGAAGACCGTGTCGGGTTCAAGGCGGCATGCAGCGAAACAGCCAGGTTAAATTTTACACCATCGTCAGCCATCTTGATAATCATCTTCGCGATACCCACGGTAGAAACAGTCAATCGCTTCGCGGCCATATTGAGTCCATGTGGGGAGGTGATTTTCTCAATCGCGGCAATCACATTGCTATAATTCAGCAGCGGTTCACCCATACCCATAAATACAATGTTGGTTAGCGGGCGACCAAAGAACAGTTCAGACTGCTGACGGATGGCAGCCACCTGATCGTAAATCTCGTCAGGGTTTAGATTGCGCATACGCTTTAATCGGGCGGTCGCACAGAACTTGCATCCCAGGCTGCAGCCCACCTGTGAAGAGACACAAGCCGTTATCCGCTTTTCTGTTGGAATCAGAACAGACTCAACCACAAGACCATCATGTAATTTCACCGCGTTCTTGATGGTGCCGTCCGCACTTTGCTGCATGGTGTCCACCTTGATGTGATTGATGGTGAAGTGCTCTTGCAGCAATTGTCGCGTAGCCAACGACAGGTTTGTCATTGCATCAAAGTCTTTGGCCGACTTTTTCCACAACCATTCGTGCACCTGCTGTGCGCGAAAAGCCTTGTCACCATGGGCAACAAAAAACGCTTTCAGCTCAGGAAGCTGAAGTTTTCGAATATCCCTTTTTGAGCCCGGCTCTGCTACCATCAACGAATACGGCTAAACGTCTTCTTCTCACACTCCCGTTGGGCGGTGTGGAAGATCAAAACTGATTGTGTCAGCGAATCGATGACAAGCCCTCGGGTCATCATACCGGACTTGATATCCAGCAATTGCAGTTGGACATCATCCAGCCGGTACCGGAAGGGCATCCGGTCAGCCCCCTTTTTCCTTCCTGCCATGAAGATGCTTTCTTCACCCCGGCCTTTGGCATCAAATCGGATGATACGTGCTACACTATTTTGCGATGTACCGCCCATCATTGGCAACAACTCCTTTTCTGTGTCGCTCAGCGGGCTGTCTGTTTGCAGGCATGAGGCCTCACTGGTCAGCTGCCATGTGCCAATAATGGTTTGGCCCCTGCTCACCAAACTGGCCAGCACAAGGGTGATTAAGATGATGGATTTCATAATTGAAGCATCTAAGGCACAAATTTACATTAAATTGTTCCCATGTTGACCGCGCGAAGTCTCATGTTAGGTGGGTGGCTGTTGATACTGGCAGCCAGTTGTAATACGCCAACCAGACATGATGATCCTTGGCTCACCCAATTGATCGAGGCCGATACCTCACTACGCTATGAAGTCACCCACCGCGACTCTCTTGAGATTCAGATCCTCTACACCCGGATCGACCGCGATTCTCTGAATCAGCCCCATTTTACTTCATATGGATTTGGTTTGGAGTCCACCAGCTATTTCTATCCTGCCTCCACCATCAAGTTGCCCATTGCTGTTATGGCACTTGAAAAACTCCAGGACCTTAAGTCTTATCATGTAGATAAGTACACTACCATATTCCATGACAGTGCCTTTTCGGGTCAGCGCCCCATTCGATTTGACCCAAGTGCTGAAACAGGTTTGCCATCCATTGCACAGTATATCCGCAAGGTTCTGATGGTAAGTGATAACAACGCTTCCAATGCATTGTACGAATTTCTCGGCCAACAGGAGGCCAACGACCGTGTCCGGAAAAAGGGTTACCACATCCGGGTCCTGCACAGGCTAAGCCGAGCAGCCACCCATGAACAAAACCGTCACACAGAAGGGGTATGGTTCACCCGAAATGATTCTGTGCTGCTGCGACTTCCGCCACTGGCCAATCCAGATTCGGTTAGACCGTCCCGGAAAGTGTACAAGGGAATTGGTTATCGAGAGGGAGACCGGCTGATTCAAAAACCCTTTGACTTCACCTACAAAAATGAATTCCCTTTGCAGGACCAACAGGATATACTCAGGGCAATTCTATTTCCATCTTCGATGCCTCCCGCTCGGCGATTCAACATCTCCGATGACGACCGGCACTTTCTTATGCAATACATGTCGCAGTACCCGCGCGAAACCAATTGGCCGCCCTACTACCGCGACACGACGTTGTATGATGCCGCTGTCAAGTACCTGATGGTTGCGCAGCAAAAGCAACCCATATCCCCGTCAATTCGGATTTTCAATAAGATCGGCGGGGCTTATGGCTATCTCATTGACAACGCCTACATCGTGGACTTCGATCATGGCGTGGAATTCATGCTTTCGGCTGTAATAAACACTAACCGGGATGGGATCTACAACGATGACCGGTATGATTACGAGACGATTGGCTATCCCTTTCTTCGAAAACTCGGTCAATGCATCTACCGGTACGAACTCACGCGACCCCGGTCCCATAAGCCGGATCTGTCCGCATTCCGCATTACCTACGATCGTTGATTCCAATGTTTGGACATTCGGTTTGATTGCACGAATTTTCGATCTCAACATTCGGATATGCAAAAAGGCAACGCAATTGTCATTACCGCCGGCTACCTGGATTCCAGCAATGGTAAGACGGCCCATGGTCTCATTCGTGGAACCGATCGCTTCAACATTGTTGGTGTAGTGGACCACAAGCATGCCGGAAAGGATGCGGGCGAAGTATTGGACGGAAAGAAGCGCAACATCCCCGTATATGCCACTATTGCTGACTTCGTCCGCGATGGAAAGGCCAAAGCTGAATACTGTGTGCTCGGTGTTGCCACAAAAGGTGGGGTGATTCCAGATTCACTGCGGGTTATGCTGAGGGAGGCGTTGGAAAATAACTTCCACCTCGTAAATGGCCTGCATGATTATGTGAGCGACCACCCGGATCTTGCTGAACTGGCGCGATCACGGGGACTTCAGCTAATTGATGTGCGCAAACCCAAGAAATTCAAGGATTTACACTTTTGGTCCGGAAAAATATCTAGCGTACACTGTCCAAAAATTGCGGTGCTGGGTACCGATTGTGCTTTGGGCAAACGCACTACTACGCGATTTCTTACCGAGGCCATGCGCAAGGCTGGCTACAAGGCTGAAATGATTTATACTGGCCAGACCGGCTGGATGCAGGGTGCGAAATATGGTTTCATTTTCGATTCCACACTCAATGACTTCATATCCGGTGAAATGGAGCATGCCATAGTTCAATGTTGGGAAGAGGTTAAGCCGGATATCATTTTTATTGAAGGACAATCTTCGCTGCGCAACCCGAGTGGTCCTGCAGGAGCTGAGTGGATCGTTTCTGCTGCGGCCAATGGCGTGGTGTTACAACACAATCCGGCCCGCAAGCAATACAAGGACATGGAGTTTTATCCGGCCTACCTGCCCGATCCAAAGGATGAAATTGAGCTGATCCGGATTTATGGGGCACCCACGGTGGCCCTGATGATAAACACCATGAAAATGTCGTTGCAGGATGCGCGTGATTATGCAGCTCGATATCAGCAAACGCTGGGCATACCCACCATATTACCGCTGGAGGATGGCGTAGACGCGCTGATCCCGATCTTTAAAGACATGATTGATAAGTCCATTGCCCAGGTGTAGTCACTTCAAACATTTTAACTGACCGTAATGAAAATCAAATCTATCCGTGTTTGGACCGCTGACCTCGGAAACACCAAGCCCTATACCATTGCCTTTAAGACCGTAGACGAAGTACTCAACACCTTCGTAGAGGTTAGCCTGCAGAATGGCATCACCGGCCTGGGTGCGGCCAACGCCAGTGAATATGTAACCGGCGAGAGCCAGAATGACACGAAATCGGCGCTCACGGAGAGTAATACGGCATTTTTGATCAGCCGCGACATCCTGGAAATGAACCAGTTGCTATTCGAAATCAGACAGAAATTTACAAAGACGCCTGCGGCGGCTGCGGCCCTGGATATTGCTTTGCACGATGCGCTGACGAAGCATCTGGGCATTCCGCTCGTGAAGTACCTGGGGCAGAAAATTACCTCGATGCCCACATCCAATACAATAGGGATCAAGAATGTGGAGGAGACGTTGAAGGAGGCACAAGAATATGGCGACCGCGGATTCAAGGCATTGAAGGTGAAGATTGGCAAGAACCTGGAGGAGGACATCGAGCGCCTGGTCAAGTTGCGTGAGAAATTCGGCAACCGCTTTATGATCCGCATCGATGCCAATCAGGGATATAGCCCCACCAGTACGATTGAGTTATACAATCGGACTAAACACCTGAATCTCGAGCTGATTGAGCAGCCCCTGCCGGCCAAGTCGGTAGAAGAGATGCGTAGCCTGCCGGAAGAAGTCCGTCAGGTGATTGCCGCGGATGAATCGTTACTGTCCGCCAAAGACGCTATTAACCTCATCAAGCCGGTCCGAGCCTGCGGCATCTTTAACATCAAGTTGATGAAATGCGGAGGGATATATCAGGGCCTCAAGATTGCGGATATTGGCCTGCAGGAAGGTTTGGACCTATTTTGGGGTTGCAATGATGAGAGTGTAGTGAGCATTACAGCAGCCCTGCATATTGCCTTTGCCTGTTCGAATACTAAATACATTGACCTGGATGGCAGTCTGGACCTGGCGAAGGATGTTGTGAGGGGTGGATTTATCCTGAAGGACGGGATGATGAGCTGTTCAGATAAGCCCGGTTTGGGTGTGGAAATGCTATAAATTTTCAGATTTACAATTCACTGATAATCAGGGGGAATCGCTGATTTACTTAGGCTCGGGTCGAAGGAGCCTTCAATTCCTTACTTTTTTTGAATCGTGGCCTTGGTAACTCCGGGTCAGTTCCTATCTTTGCAGTCCTTTTTGCGGCACAAAACCCGCAAATCGACTTAAAAAACAGCAAAATAGGTTTAACCATGCCTGGAATTATAGGACGTAAGATTGGGATGACAAGCGTATATGGCCAGGACGGCCAGAATATTGCCTGTACCGTCATCGAGGCAGGGCCATGTGTAGTTACTCAGGTCAAGAACGAACAGACCGATGGCTATAACGCTCTGCAACTGTCCTTCGGTGAGAAGAAAGAAAAAAACACATCCAAGCCGCTGGTAGGTCACTTCAAGAAAGCTAATACCACACCCAAGCGGGACGTGGTTGAGTTTCGTGACTTCGGCGCAGAGTTCAACGGTTACGCTGAACTCGGTAAGGAAGTCCGCATTCAGGATGTGTTTGCCGAAGGTGATTTTTTGGATGCCGTAGGTACCTCTAAAGGCCGCGGTTTTCAAGGTGTTGTGAAGCGCCATGGCTTCCAGGGAGTCGGAGGGCAGACCCACGGTCAGCACAACCGTCTTCGTGCACCCGGTTCAATGGGTAACGCCTCTTTTGCATCACGCGTGATCAAAGGAAAGCGTCTTCCGGGCCGTATGGGCAATGACCGGGTGAAAGTCACCAACCTTCAGGTGGTGAAGATCATTACGGAGCACAACCTGATTCTGGTCAGCGGGTCTGTACCAGGCGCGAAAAACTCAACCATAATACTGCAAAAGTGATGGACGTAGTAATTACAAAACACAGTGGAGAGAAAACCGGCCGGAAAGTGAATCTTTCTCCGGAGGTATTTGGCATTGAGCCGAACGACCACGCAATCTGGCTGGATGTAAAAAGCCACCTGGCTAACCTTCGCCAGGGTACGCACAAATCAAAACAGCGTAACGAGATTTCCGGATCGTCCAAAAAGATCAAGAAACAAAAAGGTACTGGTGGAGCCCGCGCGGGTAACATCAAAAACCCTCAATTCAAAGGTGGTGGCCGTGTTTTCGGTCCCGCTCCCCGCGAATACTCCTTCAAACTCAACAAGAAGGTGAAAGACCTGGCCCGCAAGTCAGCCCTCACCTACAAGGCAAAGGACAACTCCATCGCCATTGTTGAAGACTTCAACTTCGAAGGACCCAAGACCAAGAGTTATATCAGCCTCCTGAAATCACTGGGCGTGGATTCGCAGAAGACGTTGCTGGTGTTGCCTGAAAGCAACTTCAACATCGCAGCTTCTGGGCGCAACATCCAGAATACCAAAGTCATTACGGCATCACAGATTAATACTTATGATGTGATCCATGCCGACAAACTTATTCTGGTAGAGAGCTCAGTAGGTAAAATTGATACCCTGTTAAAATAACCGACCATGAGTATCCTCAAGCGCCCCCTGGTGACCGAAAAGGTTTCTGCCCTGAACGAGAAGGGCAAGTATGGTTTTGTTGTTGATATCGACGCCAATAAAGTCGAAATCAAAAAGGCCGTTGAGAAAATGTACGGTGTTAATGTAAAGCGTGTCAATACCATCTCCGGGATGGGCAAGTTGAAAGTGCGCTCTACAAAAGCCGGCATGGTTACCGGCCGTAAGCCCAACACCAAGAAAGCCATCGTTACGCTGGCCGAAGGTGAAGTGATTGACTTTTATGGCAACGTTTAATTCGTGATTAGCGATGGCATTGAATAAACTAAGACCGATAACCCCAGGTACCCGCCACAGGCTGGCTCCGGGTTTCGATGATATTACCGCCTCCCGTCCAGAGAAGTCGTTGCTGACTTCCCTGAAAAAGTCGGGTGGTCGCAACAACAGCGGACGTATGACCATGCGTTATATCGGCGGTGGACACAAGCAGAAGCTCAGAGACATCGACTTCAAGCGCGACAAATTTGGCGTGCCTGCAGTAGTTAAGTCAATTGAATATGATCCCACCCGCACAGCCCGTGTGGCTTTGCTGTATTACAAGGATGGATTCAAATCGTATATCCTCGCTCCCCAGGGGCTGAAGGTTGGCCAGACAGTAGTGTCTGGTAGCGATATCGCTCCTGAAATTGGAAATGCCCTCCCGCTCGCCAAGATTCCGGTTGGTACCATTATCCACAACGTAGAAAACAAGCCTGGTGCTGGTGCTTCTATCGCTCGCAGCGCCGGATCATTTGTGCAATTGCTCGCCCGCGAAGGTGATTATGCTACACTCAAAATGCCATCAGGTGAAATGCGCCAGGTATTGGCACGTTGCATCGCCACGGTAGGTGCGGTTTCAAATCCTGACCACATGAATGAATCAGTGGGCAAGGCAGGCCGCAGCCGTTGGAGAGGTGTTCGTCCCCGTACCCGCGCTGTAGCCATGAACCCTGTCGATCACCCTATGGGTGGTGGCGAGGGCCGTGCTTCCGGTGGTCACCCCCGTTCACGCAAAGGATTGCTCGCGAAGGGTAAGAAGACCCGTCGCCCGAAAAAGTATTCTGATAACCTAATCGTTGCAAGGAGGAAAAAATAATGGGAAGGTCAATTAAAAAAGGTCCGTACCTCGACGCACGCCTCGCTAAGAAGGTGGAGGGAATGGAAACAACCGGCAAGAAGTCGGTGATCAAAACCTGGTCGCGCCGTAGCACGATTACGCCTGACCTGATCGGCTACACATTTGCTGTGCATAATGGTAACAAGTTTATCCCGGTGTATGTAACCGAAAACATGGTAGGTCATAAGCTGGGTGAATTCGCCCCGACACGCACCTTCAAGGGTCATACGGGTAATAACAAGGCAGAAGCTGCTGCCAAATAACGTTTGAGATCCATGGAAACTACAGTGAAGAAACTCAAGGGTTCAGTTGCGAAACGCGAGAAGATCAAGGCGGTGAAAGAAGCTGCCAAGACTGGTCCCGCTACTGCATACCTGCACAACGTTCCGACCTCCCCGCGCAAGATGCGTCTGGTGGCGGATCTCATCCGCGGACAGCGCGTATCAAAAGCCCTGTCTATGCTGAAGTATGAAGCGAAACACCCGGCCGAGCGGCTGGAAAAATTGTTGATGTCTGCCATCTCCAGCTGGACCAGCAAACACCAGGATGTTAAACTGGAAGAAGCTGATCTTTTCGTGAAAGAGATTTACGTTGGTGGTGGTCGCATTTTGAAGCGCTTGCGCCCGGCCCCCCAGGGTCGCGCACACCGTGTGCGTAAGCGTTCTAACCACGTTACACTGGTGGTTGACCGCATGCCAGCTCAAGAGAAGGAATCAAAGAAGGTTGAAAAAGAAACCAAGGAATAATGGGACAGAAAATTAATCCTGTAGGCTTGCGCCTCGGTATCGTCCGTGGTTGGGACTCTAACTGGTTCGGTGGAAAGACCTTTTCCGACAAACTGGTAGAAGACCAGAAGATCCGCAAATACATCGATGCCCGCATTCAAAAGGGCGGCATTGCCAAAGTGGTTATTGAGCGCACCATCAAGCGCATTACCCTGACCATTCACACAGCGCGTCCCGGTGTAGTGATTGGAAAAGGTGGCACCGAGGTCGATAAGATCAAGGAAGAATTGAAGAAGCTCACCGGCAAGGATGTGCAGATCAACATCTTCGAAATTAAGCGCCCTGAATTGGATGCCCGTCTGGTAGGTGAGTCAATCGCCCAGCAGTTGGAAGCCCGTATCTCTTACCGTCGTGCCATGAAGCAGTCAATTGCTTCTTCCATGCGGGTAGGCGCTGAAGGAATCAAGATCAAATTGTCAGGTCGGTTGGCAGGTGCTGATATGGCCCGTACAGAACAATATAAAGAAGGTCGTATTCCGCTGCACACCCTCCGTGCGGACATCGACTATGCCATCTCCGAAGCACAGACCGTGTACGGTAAGATTGGTATCAAGGTATGGATCTTCAAGGGTGAGATCTTCGGCAAGCGCGATTTGTCGCCCAACGTAGGACTCGTGTCCCAGGGAGAGAAGCAAGGTCCCGGCACAGGCGCACCGCGTCGTGGTGGTGAGCGTGGCGAGCGCCGCGAAGGTGGAGGACGTTCCGACCGTGGAGGCGAGCGCCGATCAGATCGTGGTGGTAAGGGTGAAGGCCGAGGAGGCAGACGATAATTAGTGTAAGACTTTTTAAGGTTTTCAGCGATGTTACAACCGAAACGAACAAAATTCAGGAAATCACAGAAAGGCCGCGTGAAAGGCATGGCTACCCGCGGGCATACCATTGCATTCGGGTCATTTGGCCTGAAGGCAGTAGAAATGGGATTGCTCACCGCACGTCAGTTGGAAGCAGCCCGTGTAGCCGTAACCCGCGCCATGAAGCGTGAAGGACAAGTTTGGATCCGTGTGTTCCCTGACAAACCAGTAACACGCAAGCCTGCTGAAGTACGTATGGGTAAGGGTAAAGGTGCTCCGGAGTATTGGGTAGCCGCCATCAAGCCCGGCACCATATTGTTTGAGGCTGGTGGTGTAACCCGCGCAGTGGCCCTTGAAGCATTGAAGCTTGCAGATGGTAAACTGCCCATTAAGACCAGGTTTGTGGTGCGCAGAGACTACGTAGAACAATAAGCGTATGAAGACTACCGAGATAAAAGATTTGACCCTGGACGAGCTGAAAGAGAAATTGATCAGCGAACAGGAGTCCCTTCGCAAAATGAA
Source organism: Cyclobacteriaceae bacterium (assembly GCA_035430125.1). Lineage (GTDB taxonomy): Bacteria > Bacteroidota > Bacteroidia > Cytophagales > Cyclobacteriaceae > ELB16-189. The sequence goes on from DAOMGC010000059.1 coordinate 18,930, forward strand.
GTTTGCGCATCAGGTTTCGGCCATCGAAAACCCGATGAAGATCAAAGAAACCCGTCGCCTGATCGCGCGGATCAACACATTGTTGCGTCAAAAAGCAACACAAAAGTAAATGAGTATGGAAAGGAATCTCAGAAAAGAACGCGTGGGTCGCGTGGTCAGCAATAAGATGCAGAAGACCATCACCATTGCCATCGACCGTAAAGTAAAACATGCGATCTACGGCAAGTTTATGAACAAGACCACCAAGCTCATGGCACACGATGAGAAGAACGAGGCCGGCATTGGCGATACCGTTCGGATCATGGAAACCCGTCCCCTCAGCAAAAACAAGCGCTGGAGACTGGTAGAGGTTATTGAGAAAGCGAAGTAACGAACGTACAGTTAACGAGATAGATATGATACAGAGCGAATCACGTTTGACGGTAGCAGATAACAGCGGCGCAAAAGAAGTGCTCTGCCTGCACGTGTTGGGCGGTACACACCGTCGTTACGCCTCCGTGGGCGACAAAATTGTAGTAACCGTAAAATCAGCCATCCCCACTAGCCAAATTAAAAAAGGCACTGTATCCAAGGCGGTGATTGTACGCACCAAGAAGGAAGTGCGCCGTAAAGACGGTTCTTATATCCGTTTTGAAGATAACGCGGCTGTATTGCTCACCCCCCAGGACGAGCCACGGGGTACGCGTATTTTCGGTCCCGTTGCTCGCGAACTGCGCGAGAAACAGTTTATGAAGATTATTTCCCTGGCCCCTGAAGTATTATAAGTATGGAGAGGACACACAACAAACAGCCTAAGCTGAAAATTCGGAAAGGCGACACCGTAAAGGTGATTGCAGGCAACTATCGCAGCACCCCTGATAAAGTGAATAAGGGAAAAGTACTTGAGGTGCTCCTGGAGAAGAACCGCGTGATCGTGGAAGGTATCAATATGGTGTCCAAACACCAGAAGCCGTCTGCCGGAAAGCCGGAAGGAGGCATCAAGAAGACTGAAGCCGCAATCCACATCAGCAACGTTGTGTTGCTGGATCCCGCTACCGGCGAACCTACCCGTGTGGGCCGCAAGCTCAACGAAAAAGGCAAGCTGCAGCGCTATTCCAAGAAGACAGGAAAATTCATTGACGCTATTAAGTAAGTAAAGTCATGGCAACGCCACGTTTAAAAGAAAAGTACATCAAGGAAATCGTTCCGGC
>DAOMGC010000060.1:0-18815 GCA_035430125.1 Cyclobacteriaceae bacterium
TGGATTGGTAGTGCGCTGCTGCTGATCGTTGGCGTGCCTCCGATCTATAAAGCATTCATGGCAATCAGCAACCGCAGGTCCTGGCTCTTTGTCCTGGGGTTTATGACCCTGCCTTTGGCGTTCTTGCTGTTGTATACCCTTATCGGACTCAACTCACTGTTGAAGTCTGGGTTCATGAGTGACCCCTGGATATTGGGCACTCCCCTGCTGATTACCCTGCATACTGCAATTGCCGCAGCCTGGTTGCTGGTCATCAGGAAGAAATTGGGAACCCTTGCGGATTAACGTTGCACAACCAGTCTTCCAGTTCTTACTCGCACCTGTCCCGGCATGTTCACCGTAAGACGATAAACGTATACTCCTTCAAATAACGGATTTCCAAACGAGTCTGTGGCCGGAAGCACAAGGGTATTTGTTCCCGGGTGAAGAACTGGTAAGTCCGCCATTGAAAGTTCACGCATAAGGCTACCTGTAGCCGAGAACAGTTGCAAGGAATAATCGGAAGGATCAACAAGGGCTTGCAGCTCAACGGTAAACCTGAATAAATCGGAAGCCGGGTTAGGATAAACAGATTTCACAGCAAACCCATTGGTGTCTTCCACCACAAAAGAAACTTCATACGGCAGGGGGCCGCTGCTGTTGCCGCTGCCATCAACAGCCTGTGCAGACAATCGGTAAGCGCCTGGCTGCAGATTAGTTGGATTGATTTCCACCGAAAAATCGGATGACGCCGTAGCCGGGTGCCACTGCACATGGGCTTTGTCTGAAAAGACAACACGGCGGTACACGCAATTCCGGGTGCAGGGGTATTGTAAAAAAAGATCTATGCCGATCGTATCTGTTTTCAATCTGAACGGGTTGGCGTCGCGCACGCGAATAAGGATCTGCGGTGAAGAAGCAACCACGTCACCATTCAATATCGTTCGCCCATCGATGGTAACGTCCAGAACCGGCGGGGTCCGGTCCTGGTTCACTTGTAGGCGATCCTGCAACGACAGGACATTGTTGTCGAAGCCCGGCTCCGGAAGAATGCGCGGGTTAGCAAACACAGTTACATCGTTGCCCCCGGCCTTGCCCAAGGTGGATGTGCGCACGGTAAAGTGTGTTGTGTCAGAAGGAGCCGGGGCCTTGATCCGGAATTGGTTTAGTTCCCGGGCACCTGCATCAGTAGAAAATATATCCACAGAAACTGTGATGGAATCCGTAAAACTGACGGTCGACAGGTTTGCAAAGCCATAGGTGGCTGACCACGACTGTCCTTCCTGCAACACTTCACTGGACTTTATTCCATGGTAGGTCAACATCCCTTCCGCCATCGGGGTGTACGAAACCAACCAATGCCGCAAACGAACCGGTGACAAGTCGACGGAGTCAGCAGAAGAAAGGTTCAAACGCAAGTAAGGATAAGAAGCGGCACTTATATCTGTCAGGAGGGTATTACCGCCAATGGCTGTTTTCAAGGCCGTGGCGTTTCCATTAATATCCAATCCCTCCACCGAAACCGAGAATTTGTCCGATGGCCCAACCTCTCCAAAGTGCTGAGTCAATTGACTCCAGACCTGGGCCGGACCAATGGTCACCGAAGCCATGGACCCGGAAGCCCTCCGGCCAGTAATCGTCCGATTTGCAGAAAGAGATTGCGCATTGACTGGCAAGGCCGTTGGCCGGACTACCTTAGCGGCATTGGCTGGCGCCCCTTTCATGCCAAAAATAATAAACGGCTCACCGGGTGAAAGCGTTGATAACTGCCCTAAACCAATACCAAGTTGGGTCAGGGCCATCTGCACATTCGTTGACCAAGAGGCATAACCGGCATCACCCATCGAATACAAAAGCACCGAGTCGCCCGCCTTCACATGGCTTATCCACGTCAGCAGATCATTGGTGCCAGTTTCAAGTTCATTCGACAAAAAGTTATTGATAACCTGTGGCGCCCTGCCGCACGCGCGTGGATCAAAAAAATTCTCAAAATTGATTCCCGCATAGGGCGCCGAAGAGAACTTATCAAATGCCAGCAGGTTAAGGGAATTGTTTCTGCAAGGTTGCTCCTGGGTTGCAATATTCAGTTCATCTCCATTGAGCTTGAGTGAAACATTCGTAAACGGATTGGCATTCGCAGATCCAAACGTGGTAATATTCAGTGACGACGCTGTTTGCGGGAAGACAAGTCTTCTGATCCCTTCGTTCCGTATCAAACCTGTAAGCGCATTGTCGGCTGTCTGGGCAAATGATAACTGGGCCCAACCTTCTGCCCCTTGTTTGATATAGGAAAAGGAACTGCCCATCCAACTGGTGCTTTCTCCCGATTGGGGATTGGCCAACCGTGTGCGCCAGAAATACGTGGTTGAATCACTGGACAACAGGCTGATCGGTACACGAGCCAGTACCTTGCCCGTCACCACCTGCCGTTTCAAGTAAGGGCTGTTGAATGTGGCAGCAGTATCCACTTCCACCTGAAAAGCCCTGGATCCCGACATGAGATCGGTATTTTGGAACAGCAGCTCAATGGTACTTTTGTTCACTATTGCATAGTTGGCCGGAAATATATTTCGGGTACCGTTGGCCGGAACAAAAAATCCGATGGTGGCCTTGTTATTGGTTTCGTTGAGTTCCTTAATGGCGTGACCCGGATCAAGCTCGATGGTGAAGCCATTTTGACCAAACTCCTTATCGGAGCGACCGCGCTTAATCACAAACTGCAAAACATCCTGATACAACACAGGAGTATAGGTTGTATCCGTTACGATCGTGGTATTGTCACTTAAGGTCCGTGTGATCCGCACCGCCAACGGAGTTTGCTGCGCTCGTCCAAAGTTCCGAACCGTGAAATTGATGGCAAATGACTTGGTGAGAGCGCTAACCGGTTTACCATCCAGACTTTGAATGAATACCGTACCTGAGTTGATCTCGTAATCTGGAGCAGTTGCACCAAACAATGGAACAGCAGGATCCCCAAGCAGAACCATTTGCTGAACTTGTGTTGTAGACATCAAATCCGTACCGGATGCCAGGTACCGGATGGCAACCTCCTGCTGAACTTCACCAATTCCACGGTGCTGGAAGATTGAATCCCCATACGCCACCGAATAAAAGATGTCTGAATACTGTTTAAGGCTTGTCGTGAAGCCGAATGAACTATGCGCAATAAAGAGTCTTGCTCCCTTACCCGGCGTAAGCATCCAGTCTTCCCCGAAGGAGGTACGGTTCGAAAAAAACTGACCCGCGTTGCATCCATTGATCAGAAAACCAGGGTATTTCCCTTTGTTATTGTAAGCCATCTTCGGGTCACTCACATTGCCGATGTCAATGTCAATGGTGCCCGGTCCGGAGTGACCAAAAAAGGTAATCAGGTTGAGTCCATGGTTAACCTGGTCTTTGACATTAACCAATTCCACGTTCAGGCTTTGCTTCCCGATCGTTTCAACCCGCCCCCCCAGATAGAAGCCCTCAGCAATTGACTTGAAACCATCGGTGTAAGAACGAAAAACTGCCGGTTCACCTTCATGAATTCCGCCACTGAGGTGTAACAGGTTCTTTCTCCACATAGCATCGAATGGTGCAGCCTCCGTTTCTTTAATTTTATTAAGGTAACCCGCCACCTGATCGGCTGTGCTGGCTGTCAACCGTCCAGTGGGAATTGCAGGTACATAGGGTACACCTTTCAAGCCGGCGCTGAAGACCATGTCACTTGCCGGCCATCCAGCGGTAGGAACAAGATCATGAAAATCAGCTGGTGTAATTGATGAATTTCGATAGAAGCCCTGGGTCACATCAAGTCCCTTGCCCACCAAAAACAAAAATCGGGTATGCCCACCATTCACCAGGTATTTTGCAAACTGATAAATGGCCCGTGGTGAAGTCTCACCATAGTTGAATTGATCATACAACTGATCTATGTTCATGACCAACGTATCGTAGTGCCCTCCCGTTGCAGAGGCCCTGTATCCAGCATAAGCCCTTACCGGATCGGGATAACCCAATGCGCTCTTTCTCAATAAACGATGGGTTACCACCACATATTCTGCTGTAGTGGGCTGAATCGGCCTGAAAGTCACCTTGCGTATCGTTGCCGATCTCGTATTCCCGGCGACGTAGATGGTGCGCTGTGAATTGGTTCCATCCACCACCACGCCGATTCCACCAGGCACCGTCGTGGTTCCTAACTGGCCCACCTGTTGTGGGTTGGTAATATCCCACACCCGTGCATTGGCAGGCGGATTTGCCAGGATTGCGTAGGATTGCCCATTTGAATTTAACTGCAGATCCAACGTTTTTTCAGATACACCGGCCAGGTCAAAATTCCGTGCATACGTCAATTTCACATAGGATACGCTGATCTGATCGCGTACCCCACTGCTGACTAACTGCGTCCTCACCACCAGCTTGCCATCCACGCCGATTGCTGACCAGTCCAAACCCAGCGTGATGGGTGTAGCACCATACCCGTTGATGGTCGTAGTTGTCACCAGCTGAGCCGATCCACCGGTTGGGCCTGCATAAATGTTTACGGTGTGGGGTTGATCTGATTGACCTACCAAAAGCACTTCAAGCACAGGGCCGTTGGCACTGGTAAAGGTCCCCGTCAGGTTGCTAAGGGTAATGTCTGAAAATCCGGTGCAACCGCTCGCGCCAACACATATGGGTGAACCTGTCCACCCCTCTCCCAGATCGAAAGCCGCATCCTGAATTTCGCCGCCCAGGGTATAACCGTCAGCATAGGAAACTGTCTGCAGCACCAACTTGTCCTCATAGGCATAATCATCCTTCACCATGCCACCAGGGTTTGGCTGAGAAAACAAAGTCATTCGTCTGCCAAGTACAGGCAACGGATTCCACGTCAGGAAATAGGCAGCGGTATCACTGTATAAATTGTAGAGGGTATGCGGTTGTGCATTGGGTTTGTACAGATCGGCATCGAGTGTGCCATCATTTTTTCTTCCGTAGAACTCGATGAAATCGGAAGGATCAAAAACAGCATCATTTTCACCGCTTACAAATATGGCCTGCTCTTTACCGCGGTGGAATAAATTAATCCTGCGAGGATCAATACCCGATAAGGGCAAGCCAGCTGCCTGGAGATCGGCGTAGGTTAATTTATAAATGCCAGTCTGGGCTACAGGTATCTTATAGTAAGTCTGACCAAAATTGATCCAATCATTGGAAAATTGGGCAATAGAAGGGGTGGTAATGGCCACCATTGCCAGAACGCAGACCGCCCTTACCGCACCTCTCCATACCGTTTGGTCTACCATCATCACCTTATAATTACCTGAATACGGGCGATTTTAGTATAGTAAATCCTCGAAATCAGCCCATTTTGAAGGAATCCAAAGATAATTCAAAAAAATCCAAATAGTACTTGGCCATACATAGTACTTTACCCGTATATAGACAAGTGAGTGACTATTAAATGAGGCTGTATGAATCTAGAAAACACACAAGTCCAGATGAGGAAGGGCATTTTAGAATATTGCATCCTCCATATTATATCGCGGGGTGAAGTCTACGCCTCTGATATGATCGATGAATTAACCGCTGCGCGAATGATCGTCGTAGAGGGTACCCTTTACCCTTTGCTGACACGCTTAAAAAATTCGGGACTGGTAGAATACAAATGGGTAGAATCCAAGTCCGGACCTCCCCGCAAGTATTATAAGCTTACCGAACCCGGACAGAGTTTTCTGCAGGGACTTACTGAAACCTGGAATGAACTGATTCACTCTACCCGGCAGATTACCGAAAAGTCCACCACCAACGTTTAATTCTTACCATCTCCTATCTTTTTGATTGAGCTATGAAAAAGAACATCAGCATCAACATCAGCGGCATCATCTTTCACATCGAGGAAGATGGCTACGATTCCCTGCGCAAGTATCTGGACTCCGTCAACAGCTATTTTGCTTCGTTTGAGGACAACTCCGAAATTCTGGCAGACATTGAAGGACGCATTGCTGAGATATTCCTGTCCAAACTTAACGACGGCAAGCAGGTGATCACTGCCGAAGATGTGCAGGCGCTTATCGCCACCATGGGAAGTGTCAGTGATTTCAAGGCTGCCGAAGACCAGGAATTTTCCGGCGGAGCACCTGCTGCACCCAAACAGGAGGCCAAGACCAACTATAACAACAACAAGCGTCTTGTTCGCGATGCCCATCGCAAGATCCTTGGGGGTGTTTGCGCAGGCCTTGGGCACTACTTCAGCGTGGATCCCGTTTGGCCCCGGGTATTACTGGCGCTGCTCACGATTGGTACCTCCGGAATATTTTTGATCGTGTACGTGGTGATGTGGATTGTATTACCAGCAGAGCAGCTCGACGATGAGCCGGCCGTAAAGAAAATGTATCGCGATCCGGATAAAAAGGTAATTGGCGGTGTTGGTGCCGGCGTTGCCGCATTCTTCGGTGCTGATGTTGCCCTGGCCCGCGTACTGTTTGTCCTGCTCGCCTTTTTCGGTGGCGTTGGTATCCTCCTCTATATTGTGCTCTGGATTGCGTTACCTGAAGCCCGTACCATCACTGAAAAAATGGAAATGCAGGGTGAGCTGGTTACACTTTCCAACATTGAGTCTACAGTAAAAAAAGGGTTGAATGAAAAGGTGAACGAAGAGGAAAGTACCCTCAGCAAAATCATCCTGTTCCCATTCCGTGCGCTGGCCGCCATTCTGAACGCCCTTGCTGGTGTGCTCGGACCTGTGCTCAAGGTATTTGTTGATGTGTTGCGCGTAGCCATTGGTCTGGTATTTTCCCTGACGGGCCTCTCGATGATCATCAGTCTGATCTTTGCCTTTGCCATCATCCTGGGTTTAATCAATGCACCCGACTGGCACATGTTTTCGGATTGGTACATATCCACACCCAACCTTCCGCTCAATGCTTTTCGCAATAGTTTCCCGACCTGGATGCTGATCTTTGTATTCCTGATAGCCATCATTCCGGCATTCCTCGTCATGCTGCTCGGCAATTCAATCATCGCCAAGCGGATCATATTTAATAGTGCTGTAGGCTGGACCATGTTTGTTACCTTCTTTGTAAGTCTCATCATCGTTGGCTTTAGTCTGCCGCAGATGGTGTATGCGTTTAAAGAAACGGGCGAACTCCGTCGTGAACAAATCATCCCGGTCAAATCCACAACCACTTATTTACACATCAAAGAAACCGGTCTGGATGACTACAATGTCACTGCCATTACCCTTCGTCCTTATGATGGCAAAGATATCAAGGTAGCAGAGCGATTTCAGTCGCAAGGACCTTCTCGTAAGGTGGCTGCCGAAAATGCCGCGATGGTTGAATACGGCATCGTCGCCACAGACAGCGCCGTGACTTTCGACTCCAACCTTACCTTCAAGCCCGATGCCAAGTTCAGGGCCCAACGCCTGGATATTGATGTATACGTGCCAGTTCACCAAAAGCTGGTAATTGATGCGGCCTTGTGGCGGCTCATCGACACCGATATTATTTCGGATGGCTCTTACCGACGAATCATGTTGAATGAAGAAACCCAATCTTGGGAAGTGATCGAACGCGGGCTCTCCTGCGCATCATGCCCACCCCCTCTCGAAGGAAAGGAGTATTCCTCATCCGACAACGAAGGACGGCAAAGTGACCTGCGCGACTTCAATTCTCTGGACCTGCAAGGCATGTTTGATGTGCGGATTGAACAAGGCGACCATTATCAGGTAGACGTTGATGGGGATGATGAAGAACGCAGACATTATGAAGTCTATGTTAATGGCGAGACCCTGGTGGTTGACTTCGATGACGACAAACGGTTCTGGAAAAGGAACTTATTGAGTCGGCCGGAGATTCGCATTCGCGTCACCATGCCCAGCTTGAAAAACTTGGATATCTCTGGTGCCGGAAAACTGAGGTTCAGTGGCTTCCAGGAAGAATCGATCAACATTGAAATGACTGGTGCGGTGTCAGCAGAGGGTGATGTCGAATCCGAGAAGATGACCGTGAAACTCACGGGTGCATCGACGCTGGAATTGAACGGCCATGGTCAATTCTTACAGGCCGACGTGGTGGGTGCTTCGGGGCTGAAGGCCTATGGGTATGAAGTCAATCATGCGGTAATTAGCGCTCACGGCGCCTCAAGTGCACGGGTGAATGCGGTCGACCGCCTTGAAATCGATAAAGGTGTGGCAAGCACGGTGAGTCACAAGGGAAATCCGGAAATCATCAAGGACTAGAGTCCGCGAATCCTTACTTTCGGGAATGCCTACTTCCCGAGTGCTGTCGATCGATGTATTTCGCGGTGCGACCGTGATCGCGATGATCGTGGTGAATAACCCCGGCTCCTGGGATCACGTTTACGCGCCCTTATTGCACGCCCATTGGCATGGCTGCACACCCACCGACCTGATTTTCCCTTTCTTCCTTTTCATCGTAGGGGTGTCTATTCATTTCGCCTATAAGCATAAGCGTAGCGATGGACTCACCCGGTCACATTTTCTCAAAATCAGCAAGCGATCCGCCATCATCTTCGGGCTGGGCCTGCTCATGGCCTGGTATACCCTTCCCCTGAGCCGGATGATTGATGTGGAGCGACTCAGTACCCTTAGAATACCCGGTGTGTTGCAACGCATCAGCATTGTGTTTTTCTGTTGCTCTATCCTGTATTTCAGGTTTGGATGGTTGGGGCAACTTCGCATCACGGCGTTGTTGCTGTTTGCCTATTATGTTCTGATGAATTGGGTTCCGTTGCCCGACGGCTCAGCCCCCAACCTTGAACCTGGTACCAACCTTGCCGCATGGTCGGATCGATGGCTCCTGGATGGTCACTTGTGGTCTCAGTCAAAGACTTGGGACCCGGAGGGCGTTCTGAGTACTTTACCTGCCCTGGCGACAGGGTTGATCGGGATATTGACCGGTCATCTTTTTGATGCAATTGAAAATCCCGCAGAACGCGTCACATGGCTTTTCTTATCCGGGAGTTTGCTGATTCTGTCTGGACTTTTTTGGGACCTCTCATTTCCAATGAATAAATCCCTTTGGACCAGTAGTTACGTACTGTATAGTGGGGGATTGGCCATTCAGGTTTGGGCAGGATGTCATTGGCTTATCGATGTTAATGAATACCAATCGTGGATAAATCCTTTTCTTTATTTCGGTACGAATGCCATTTTTGCATTCGTTGCTTCGGGAATACTGGCCAAGACACTCATACGTTGGACGGTGGCTGACGAAGCCGGGGCAGGTCAATCGATATGGAACTATTTGTTTCAACATATATATCTGAGCTGGCTGGATCCGAAACCGGCATCGCTGCTTTTCGCCATGTCACTGGTCGGCTTGTTTTGGTTGGGGCTTCGATGGATGTATCGGCGAAAAATCTTTGTCAAGGTGTAGCCAAAGCAGAGGCAATAATTAGTAATTTCACTTGGTTGAAGGTGGTTTCATGAAAGTACTTCTCAGTGCAATATTGTTCTTAGGGTCTTTGACCTGCCTTGCCCAGAAGCAAGGACTGCACGGGCAGGTATTTTGGGTATCTGGCAACCAGATGCCCGGGGCTGAATCCATTCTTTCTCCCAACCAAGGCACCGTTCGGGAGATATTAGTCTATGAACTCACTTCGTTTAAGGATGTGACTCAGGTTGGCCCATTTTTCCGGGACGTTAAAACCAAAATGGTGGCTACCATCGTATCTAAGCCTGATGGCACCTTCAAGATTAAGCTCCCCCCTGGCGCCTATTCCGTATTCACCAAAGAGAAAAACGGACTATACGCCAATCTGTTCGACGACAAGAGCAACATCAACCCTATCGTGGTCAAAGAAGGGCAATACGCCTGGAAAACCATTACCATCGACTACGAGGCCGCTTACTAGCTGCCCCCACCTTTTATTTTCTAGCCCACGCAACCCCTGGCACGGGGTATGCATCTTATGGGTGTATCGCCCTTAATGGAATTTCATATCTACAGCGCCAGAGAAAATGAACTGATAGAAGGCTGTCGCCGCGGCGACCGGGCGGCACAACATGCCTTGTATCAGAACATGGCCGGCAAAATGCTGGGCTTGTGCTGCCGCTATGTAAAGGACCGAATGGAAGCCGAGGATATTCTGGTGATGGCCTTCACCAAGGTGTTCGAGAAAATCCATCAGTTTAAGGGCGAAGGAAGTTTTGAAGGTTGGATCAGACGCATTATAGTGAACGAGGCCCTCACCTACTTGCGCCGGAACAAGAGTCTGTACCTGGAAACGGATCTGGCAGCTGCAGAACGGGAACCGGACTTAAACCAACTCAGCCACCACCTGGAGGCGGAAGACCTCCTCAACCTGATAGCAGAACTTCCGACCGGCTACCGGATTGTGTTTAACCTCTATGCGCTAGATGGATTTTCACACAAGGAAATTGCTGAAGAACTCGGCATCAGTGAAAATACGTCCAAGTCACAGTTGAGTAGGGCACGAACGGTATTACAGTCACGGCTGTTGGCACGCGAAAGAATGGCACAACGAAATCATTACGAATCATGAACTCCATCGACGAACTCTTCCGGAACAAACTATCGCAGCACGCGGTAGAACCCTCCGCTTCTGCCTGGTCGGCCATTGAAAAACAACTCGATGGTCAGCGTAAGCCAGTAGTGCTGTGGCGGTGGGCTGCAGTATTGTTGCTGGGTGGTTTGTTGATTGGATTTTACCTGTCCCTTCGCCTTCAACCAGAACCCGTACTCACGGAGTCTATACCCGTGACACCTTCACCCCGTGATGTGGTGAAGCAGGAAGCCGTAACACAAACAACCACGGTAACTCCAGCGGTTACCCGAAAGCCATCCACCATCAAAGCAACTCCGGTTGTTGTTCCGCCCACCATCGCCGAAACGACTGTGGCACGCGAAGAACTTCCCATCGAAAAAGTTGTGATGACGGAAACTGAGGTTGTCACTGAACCTGTTGTTGCTGCCAGTCAAACAACAACAGGGATTGTACTTACCTATACGCTGGAAACTATCCCTGCGACCGCTCCGGTAACAGCGGTCACGGCAGAAGTCACCCCAGAAGAAAAACCCGCCGGCACCTTATTGGCCAAAGCGCGACGCGGCGAACTTCCGATAGGTGACTTCCGTCAATTAAAAGACAACCTTTTTGCCTTAGACATTCACAGAAAGACAACGACTAAACAGCAATAGCCATGAAAGCATTCACTTTATTCACCCTGATGACAATCTTCGGATTCCGCATCACCCAGGCACAATCGCGGGACAGTGTGGTCATCAACGTAGGAAAAGAAAGTAAAGTGGTAATCGTCATTAAAGACAAAAACGATCTCCAAACCCTGAAGCACTATAACTTTCAGGCGCTGATGGATGACATGATCACCAAATTGGAACAACGCGACTCCACGCCGCTAAGCCGTTCATCCGTTGCGTACCGTAAGGACACTACGCAACGTCCATCAACCATGGAAAATTGGGATAGCTCAAATGAATCAACGGATGAACCCAGGCAAGAAAGAACAAATAAGAAACTGCGCACCCTGAACGATTCCTGGAAGCCACGCCGGACATACCATACTGTAAATTTTGATGTGGGTATGAACAACTATGTCTCCAACGGGCAATTTCCGGATGCATCCAATCAACTGTACGCCGTGAAACCATGGGGATCCTGGTATGTAGGGGTTAATTCTACTTTTCATTCCAGAATTTCCAATCACCTCTCCCTGGATTGGGGTGGAAGTGTAAGCTGGTACAATTTCAAGTTCAGCAATGAAAAAGTAGTCCTGGGAAAAGATGGAAATGGCGTGACCTTTAGCGAAGACACCCGGGACGCCAGCTATCGCAAGAGCAAACTTACGGCGGTGTATATCAATGCATCACTCGTCCCCATGATAACGTTCGGCAGTCAGCAGCGCTCACACAACTGGCTGGGGAAAAGCAGTACGAACCGGTTCCGTTTTGGCGTGGGGCCCTATGTGGGATACCTGGTGGACAGCTACTCCAAGCAAATGTTCTATGCCAACAACGACAAACAGCGTGAACATCACCATGACAATTACTACCTCAACAATTTCAGGTATGGTGTCCGCGCCCAGTTTGGCTTCCGCGACACCGATATGTTTATCAGCTATGATCTGAATAGTCTGTTTGCTGATAATAAGGGTCCGGAACTCCATGCCTTCGCATTTGGGTTCAATTTCTGAATCTGATACAATAACATACCAACAGGCACCGGAGTGGATCCGGTGCCTTCATTTTTTTAGCCAGCCGCTACCCAAGTCCTTCAACAATTACCCTGGCAAGCAATGACTTTCGTCACCTGGAGTTAACGACCGTTAGGCTGCAGACTGCAAAAATTTGGCCGGTTGAAATGGTATTGAGTAGGAGGATGAACCCGATAGTATTAAGTTTGTAGCGGTATTCATTTAAGATTGAATGTTCAGTTTGTTCATCAGTCACTGAAGACACTAAGTAACCCTACCATGGAACCCGGCTCCCTGTCCCGCAAAGAGCAAGTGATACGCAAAGCCGCTGAGCTTTTCCGGGAGAAAGGCTATGCCGCCTCTTCCATGCGAGACCTGGCCCAATTACTGGGCATTGAAGCAGCCAGCCTGTATTCACATATCAAGTCTAAAGAGGAAATTCTGCAAAACCTGTGTTTTGATATGGCTGCAGAGTTCAGAAAGTCGTTGGAAGAAGTAGAGAAGCAAAAGGGTCCTGCCAGTGAGAAATTGCGGAAAGGCATCATTGGCCATATCGAAGTAATGGCCAAGGACCTGACGGCATCCGCCGTTTTCATGAACGAACACCGACACCTCAGCCAGCCCTTCCTGCGCCAATTCCTGCTCCTTCGTATCAATTATATCAATCGGTTCAAGGATATCATCGAAGAGGGCATCCTCTCCGGCGAGTTTAAAGAGAACATTGACAAGAAACTGGCCGTGATGACCCTCTTCTCATCCCTGAACTGGATGCCCCAATGGTACGACCCCAATAGCAACATCGTGCCCGAAGACCTCGGCCAGCAACTCTCCGACATGCTGGTAAATGGCCTTAAAAAGCCCAAGGCCTGACCTACCCTCCATTTCCACAACAATCCGGTAATTGATCCGGACTCTTTGCTATTTTTGCAAACGAGTGTTAGGCTAATCTTTACGGGAATCAAACACCATTTGATGCCCATTAAATCATGATCCTTATGTACGGAGGAGGAAACACCTTTGAGGGAATTAAGACCGACAGTGTGGCGCAGGAAGATCCGGTGCTCCTGGCAGCTTTTGAAGCTCGTATCAACCGGGGGGAAAAAATTGAACCAACAGACTGGATGCCTGGCCTGTACCGGAAGCAACTCATCCGCATGATTGAACAGCATGCACACAGTGAGATAATCGGCGCATTGCCGGAAGGTACTTGGATTACCCGCGCACCCGGATTCAAACGCAAAATGGCTCTGATGGCCAAGGTACAGGATGAAGTAGGTCATGCCCAATTGCTATACTCCGCAGCTGAAACGCTGGGCAAATCCCGTGAACAAATGATTGACGACCTGATCAACGGCAAATCAAAGTATTCGAACATTTTCAACTACCCAACATTTACCTGGGCCGATTGCTGCTTCATCTCCTGGCTGGTAGATGCAGGTGCCATAGTTAATCAGCTGTCGAATGCCAAAGGAAGCTATGGTCCTTATTGCCGCGCACTCGACCGGATTTGTGCTGAAGAATCTTTCCACCTTAAGTATGGTCATCATTGTGTTATCTACCTCGCTTCTGGCACTCCGGTTCAACGTCAGATGTTTCAGGATGCACTGAACCGCTGGTGGGCTCCCATGATGCATTTCTTTGGACCTTCTGACAAAATCTCCGTGCATACGGAAGTATTGATGCGCTGGAAAGTAAAGATGGGATCCAATGATGACATGCGTAACCAGTTCCTCGACATGTATGTCCCCAAGATCTGGGAATTGGGGTTCACCATTCCCGATCCGCAACTACGAAAAAAAGAAGACGGGCAATGGGCCTATACGGAGCCCGACTGGGAAGAATTCAAACGAGTGATCAACGGAGATGGTCCCTGCAACAAAGAAAGACTTGCTGTACGTCGCATCGCTGAAGAGCGCGGCAAATGGGTACGCGATGCTTTGCGCAAAGCGCAGACTACCTACGTGACTCCCCTTGCTTAGACCATGAAATCATTAGACCCACGCATTGAGCGACTACCCGAACTTACCGTGGCACCACTGCCCAAAGCCCCTTTGGATCAGTTTGGTTCATATGAGGTGTTCGTGCAGCCCAAGGAAGAAAAACCATTTCAGCACGAAGGCATTGTTCATGCACCTGATCTTGAGTTGGCGTATGTTTTTGCCAAAGAGAATTTCACCCGGCGGTTTACCTGTACCTCCCTCTATGTAGTCGATACGCGAAAGGTGTTTGTCTCTGCTACCACCGACGGTAATCAAAACGCATATGATACCGTTGCAGCGGAGTCCGTTTCTGGAAGTGACACCTTTGAAATCTATCACCTCCTTCGCCGCGGCAAACAGCATGTCGCCGTAGGTACCGTTAAAGCCGGAAGTCCCTCGGAGGCTATGGCCGAAGCGAAAAAACATTTCGGCGATAAGCTGGTCTTCAACATCTGGGCCATCAGGCAGGCGGACATCCGGTATACCACGCCCGAAGAAAGGGATTTGTGGAATACCCTTCCTGAGAAGCGATTCCGGGACGCTGCTGATTACAAGGGAGGAGACAAACTCAATAACTTCCTGGCCAAGCAATCTGCATCATGAATTGGAGGGTATACCAGCGCGTGTTTGAGTTAACAGCCGTTGTGGCCATGATGATTGGCATTGGGCTGATGTGGATCCATCGCGATCCTCGTCACCTGTGGGTGTATGCAGGATTTGCCCTGCTGGCCGTAGGCAAACTAATTGAATCCATGAATGTCAACGATACTTCGTTCCGGATACTGCGCATCACGATGTGTGTGAGCATCCTGTTGTTGGTTGGGTACAGTCAGATCTATCAGGTGCGCTCCATGATCTACATTATGGTGCCATTGGGTATTTACTATTTGTTGCACTTTCGCTGGGTAACTGAACAGAAACGACTATGAAAGAGCATGCTTTGAAGGACCTCCTGTTCCGTATGGCAGATGACCTGCTGATTCTCGGCCACCGCAACAGCGAGTGGACCGGGCTTGGTCCGTTGCTGGAAGAGGATATTGCCTTTTCATCCATGGCCCAGGACAAAATCGGTCAGAGCCTTGCCCTCTACAAATTGCTCCATGAGGTGGGTGAAGCCGCACCAGACCCTTTGGCCTTCACCCGCCCAGCAACACAATTCAAAAATTGCCAGCTGGTAGAACTGCCGAATGACGAATATGATTTCAGCCTCGTGCGTCACTTTCTTTTTGACACAGCCGATGCACTTCGTTGGGAAGCCCTGACGAAGTCCGCGTATGAACCATTGGCACAACTGGCGCGGAAGGTGCGCGGTGAACTCCGGTACCACACCCTGCATGCCAATACCTGGATGAAGCAATTGGGGTCAGCAACTGTTGAAAGCAAACAACGACTTCAGCAATCACTGGACCGACTTGCTCCCTATGCATTGGGGATGTTTGAAACGACGTCGTTCGAACAAGCCATTATTGAAAATAAGATCTTCCCGGGTGAGAAGACATTATTTGAGCAATGGCACCTTCAGGTGAACCAGGTGCTGTCTGTTGCCGGACTTGAATCACCGGACTGGACTAGCTGCAAACCGGTTAATGGCGGGCGGCATGGCATTCATTCCACCCACCTGGCACCCTTGCTTGCCGAAATGACCGCTGTATTCAGTATCGATCCCAACGCGGAGTGGTAACCTCGTCAACAAGCCCAACCAAAGAACAGGTATTCACCTGGCTCGATGAAGTGAAGGATCCTGAGATTCCCGTATTGTCACTGGTCGATCTTGGGGTGATTACGGAAGTTGAAGTATCAGAAGGCACCGTCACCATTTCCATGACGCCCACTTTCGTAGGATGCCCGGCCCTCGAACATATGAAGACTGAGGTTATTCAGGTACTTCAGAAAAACGGCATACCCCATCCGCTCGTCAATATTAACCTGAAACAATCCTGGAGCTCAGACCGGATTACCGAGCGGGGACGCGAGGCATTAAAAAAGTTTGGATATGCACCGCCACCGTCGACCGCGTTTATTCAAAACGATCTCGACATCCTGGAACATGCGGTTTGCCCGCGCTGCAACGGCACCCACACCGAAATGCGCTCACCGTTTGGACCAACCCTTTGCCGCTCCCTGCACTATTGCTACGACTGCCGCGAAGCTTTTGAACAGTTCAAGCCGCTATAGCCGATTTCGTTTCTCCCAATTTCATTACTTTAGGATATGAACTTCATCAGGAAGATTGGATTCTTCAGCGCATTCATTCTACCGGCATTGGTCGTGCTGGGCATTTACCTGGGTGGCGGCTGGCAATGGCTGGCGGTGGTGTTTGTCTTTATCATGGTGCCCATGATTGATACCTGGGCTGGGCTGGATACCCACAATGTTCCAGCCGGAGATCGGCCAATCATAGAAGGGGAATTCTACTATCGATTCGTTACTTACCTGTGGGTATTTGTCCAGATCGGTTTTCTGGTGTGGTGCTTTGACGTGGTGTCCACAGGTCAGTTTTCCTGGGCAGAACTTATCCTTTTCATCGTCAGTTGCGGATTGGTGACGGGGGGAATCGGCATCACGGTAGCCCATGAGCTGGGTCACAAAAAATCCAAACTCGAACAGTTCTACAGTCAGGTTTTGCTTCTAACGGTTTGCTACATGCATTTTTTTATTGAGCATAACCGGGGACATCATGTGCATGTGGCCACGCCGGAAGATCCGGCCACGGCGAGAAAGCACCAAAACGTATACGCATTCTGGATTCAATCTGTCTTCAGTGGCTATGCCCATGCCTGGAAAATCGAAGGACAAATTCTCCGGAATCAAAACCGCTCTGTGTATAGCCTTCATAACCGGATGATCTGGTATACACTCCTGCCTTTCTTTGCCTGCGCCGCTATCACGGTGGCATATGGCACATCAGACATTAACTGGTTGATTCCAATTTTCTTTTTCGGGCAGAGTGTGGTTGCATTCACCTTGCTGGAATTGGTAAATTATGTTGAGCACTATGGAATTCTGCGCTGCGAAATCGCGCCAGGACAATATGAACGGGTAAATCCTTTACACTCGTGGAATGCCAGCCACCTGGTGAGTAACTTCTTCTTGTTTCAATTGCAACGTCACGCGGATCACCATTACAATGCCATCAAACGTTATCAGGTATTGGATCATTACGATGGAAGTCCACAACTGCCGTATGGATACCCCACCATGATCCTCATCGCTTTGGTTCCACCCCTTTGGTTTTCCATGATGAATCCCAGACTCACTTCCTTTGAGCAAAGCCTCGCAACTCAATAATACCGCTTCATGAAAATTATCCGATACTTTTTTTACCTCATCGGCATTTCTCTCGCCGCTGCCCTTTTCTATCTCGCAATTACTTTTCCGCCAATCATGGCGGGTATGGCTGCCAAGACCATGTGCTCATGCGTTTTCGTCATGGGTCGTACACCCGAAAGTGTGGTGCAAAAAGAACTCTCGGTTTTCCCCGGGTTATCCAAGGCAGGGATTGAAATCAAAGACTCCAGTGCAGTAACCGCGCGGGTTTTGTGGTCTGTCAGCAAGGCCATCTATCGCAAAGGCCAGGGATGCACCCTGCTTGCCGAACGTTCAGAGCATGAAGTAAGGCAACAATCGCCAGCGCTACCAACACTGCCACCCCTGAATGCAGATACGGTGGCATGGCCGAATGGCGATCTGGTAATCACACCACCCGTGACCGGGCTGAACTACGATGCCGTTCAGGCTGCACTCCAGTCGGCTTTTGAAGAAACAAATCCGGAGCAACCAAAGAACACCCATGCAGTACTCGCCATTTACGATGGACAAATCATCGGCGAACAGTATGCGGGGGGCTTTGATAAACACACGCTGTTCATGGGCTGGTCCATGACCAAGAGCCTCAACAATGCAATGCTAGCCCTTATGGTGAAAGAGGGAAAACTCAACCCCGATGCACCTGCACCGGTTGCCGCCTGGCAAAACGATGACCGGAAGAATATCAAACTGACCGACCTTTTACGCGGCAGCAGTGGATTGGCATGGAGTGAATCTTACTTTCTGCCTGGTGACTTCCACAATATGTTCATGCATTCCGACGACAAGGGAGGGTTCGCTGCGTCGAAGGAACTTGAATATCCACCCAATACCTTCTTTGAGTACTCGAGCGGAACCGCCAACCTGCTTTCAAAAATTACCCGTGAAGCCGTGGGCGATGAAAACTACCCTCGCTTTGCCTATGAGAAGTTGTTCCATAAAATAGGTATGCGCCATACCTTAATTGAACCTGACGCATCAGGGACAATGGTGGGCTCATCATACGGATATGCCAGTGCGCGCGATTGGGGACGCTTCGGGCTCCTGTTCCTGCAGGATGGGGTTTGGAACGGCGAACGCATATTGCCCGAAGGATGGGTGAAGTACTCCTCCACACCCGCACCGGCCGCACCTATAGGGCAGTATGGCGCTCAATTTTGGTTGAATGCCGGCGCCCCCAATGACCCGAATCATTGTTACCACCCGGGCCTCCCTAACGAAGAATACGGTGCCGAAGGATTTGAAGACCAATATGTATTTATCTTTCCTTCCCGAAAATTGATTGTGGTTCGCCTTGGAGTGAGTCATCACGGCTTTGATATGGTAGGGCTGTGCAACCAAATTCTGGACGCGCTGCCCAAGCCCTGACCATGGGTACTTTTCGG
>DAOMGC010000061.1:0-18765 GCA_035430125.1 Cyclobacteriaceae bacterium
CACTGGCAGGATAGAGTTTTTGATCATAGCGCGGCTTGATGTTGCGCTCTTTGGGAAAAACCCAAATCTGCAGGAAGTTGACGTCTTCTGTATGAGAACCGTTCTTCTCACTATGTTGCAATCCGGAACCAGCGCTCATAATTTGCACTTCACCAGCTCGGATGAGGCCATGGCCTCCGGTGGTATCCCTGTGCTCCAGTACACCTTTAAGGGGAATGGAGACAATTTCCATGTTATCATGCGGATGTTGACCGAAGCCCATGCCCCCTTTCACAATATCGTCATTCAATACGCGCAACATGCCAAAATGTACCCGTTCCGGGTTGTGGTATCCGGCAAAACTAAAGGTGTGGTAGCTGTCCAACCAACCGTGGTTGGCGTGGCCGCGGCTACCAGCGAGGTGTAGTACCGTTTTCATAAATAACTCATTTATGTAAAGATATATATACAATTGTTGTATTTACAACTATTTGAGGGCAATAGTTCCTGACCCACCAAAAATCCTGTGCCGGTAGTAAAAAAGGCGGATTTCTGATTGAAAAATGATGTTGCCGGTATTCCTGACAATTATGCAACGGGCATTTACAGCAAGGGTTTAACTTTTACCTTCGTCCTAACATGGAAGATCGACTATCTGCTGCTGCAAGACTCATCAATACCACCTCCGGGCATATTTTCCTCACTGGCAAAGCAGGGACCGGTAAGACCACCTTTCTAAAGCAATTGCCCGAAATCACACATAAGTCTCTGATTGTAGTTGCACCCACGGGCATTGCGGCGCTCAATGCCGGTGGCGTTACCATTCACTCCCAATTTCTGATTCCACCCCTAAGTTTCATTCCGGATCGAAATGCTTCAGATGAGGTGCTGGAGCAAGGTGGCTACATCAATCAACAGACCCTTGCGCGCAAACATCCACTCAACAGCGAACGGAAACAAGTACTACGGTCGATCGATCTGCTCGTCATTGACGAAGTGAGTATGCTGCGGGCCGACCTCCTCGACGCCATTGATTATCGCATGAAGGCCGTGCGGGGAAATTTCAGGAAGAGTTTCGGCGGGGTACAGGTTTTGTTTATTGGTGATCTCTATCAATTGCCACCTGTGGTGCGCACTGAACAATGGGAGACCCTCAGACGATACTACCCCACGCCGTGGTTTTATGAGGCCCATGCCCTTCAACACGATCCCATCCTATATCTGGAACTTGAGAAGATATATCGTCAGCATGATACGGTATTTATCGACCTGCTCAACAACCTGAGAAATAATACTACGACAGAGCGGGATCTGGTGATGCTCAACGACCATTGCGAACCTCCCGAAGTAATTCGTGAAATGCGAGAGGTGATTACCCTCACCACACACAATTACAAGGCTGAAGAAATCAATAAGGCCGAGTTGCAGGCGCTGAACAGTCCTTCTTGCTTTTTTGATGCTGAGATCGAATATGAGTTTCCGGAGGGCATGTATCCGGTTCAACAGAGGCTGGAACTCAAGCGTGGAGCCCAGATCATGTTTGTCCGCAACGATGCAGAAGACAAAATGTATTTCAATGGCAAGCTGGCCACAGTGACCGATATTGATGGCGATGAAATTCATGTTACCATGGCCACAACACACGTTCCCTATCAACTGAAAAAGGTAAAGTGGGAAAACAAGAGCTATAAGGTCAACAAAGAAACCCGCGAAGTAGAAGAAGAAGTTATTGGCTCATTTCAGCAATATCCTGTGCGGCTGGCCTGGGCCATCACGGTACACAAAAGTCAGGGGCTCACTTTCGACAAAGCGATTATCGACGTAGGGCAGGCTTTCGCTGACGGCCAGGTATATGTTGCACTGTCCAGGTTGCGCAGTCTTGATGGTTTGGTTCTGCGGTCTCCCATTCCCGCTTCGGTGATCAGCACCGACAAGAACATTGTCGCCTTCGTGGAACAAAACAATCATCCTGAGCAATTGCCTGAATTGATGAAGGTGCGGCAGCAGGAGTTCTTACAGGGCCTGCTTACAGGGACTTTTGATTTCACAGCCCTGGTCCAAGAACTGCGTCACATCAATAAACAGCACACCGACGAAGGGATATTGGACCCGACCATGAAACCCGTGCTACAACAATTGGCCGAGGCCCTGGAACAAGAATCAGACAATACCCTGCGCTATCGCCACCAGCTCACAGAACTGGTTTCCACCGGGGATCAGTCTGGCCTGCTCAACCGACTGGAGAAAGGAAGTGCTTACTACCGCAAGCTCATCATCAACTCCCTGAAGCAACTGTTGGTTCATACGGAGCATATCCGACATGGTAAACGTGTCAAGACTCACCTGAATCAACTTAGCGAGCTTGACCAGTTTTTCAGTAAGAAGTGGGAAGAACTGGACAAAGCGGTATGGCTCACGGCATCCATATTGCGTGGTGAAGAAGTCTTTGATGTGTCACCCCTCTCCTTGAAGCGGCATCAGGAACGGTTAGCCTTGCAGGAAGAAGTGCGGGCCGAATTGCAAAAAACGGGGCTTACGATTAAGCCTGAGAAGAAGCCGAAAAAGGCCAATAAGAAAAAGGATGGTGATAACCGGAGCACCTACGAAATTACCCTCGACTATATAAAAGAGGGCTTATCAGTCACCGAAATTGCAAAGAAAAGAGAATTGACCACAGGCACCATTGAGGGGCACCTCGCAAAGGCTGTAGGTTCCGGGCATGTGGATATTTACTCCTTTATGTCGCATGATGCCGTAGACGAGATTCTGACATCTTACCGTACTTTGCCGGAAGGCACCACCACCAAGGATCTCTTTACAAGCCTTGGCGGAAAATATTCCTACGGTGCGTTGCATGCGGCTGTGGCGTATGAGAAATCACAAACGGCCAATTAAAGATGATAACAATAAAGAAGCCGGCATTTAACCGGCTTCTTTGACTATGTCGACTAACAGTTTACTTCTTCCGGATAATCGGCTTAATCTTGTTGTCGTCGAGCAGCTTCAGGAAGTCATTCAGCGGTCCATTTACCACTGAAGCCCATTCCTTCGTTACATCATTCAGTTTTGCCTTTAGCTGTTCATACACCTGCAGGTGTTGATCGGCTGGCGCAAAGTCAGCGACGGCAACTGCGTTAGCAAGATATCCCATCTTGCCAGTAAGCATGTCGGGATAACGGACACCATCCTGTCCACTGCCAGTATATTTGAATTGAACCAGCTTACCTTCGGTAGCCATGATGGTGCTATCCAGTTTGCCCGCTGCCTGTGACAACGCTTTAGTCCCTTTCTGCGTTGCCAACATATCGCGCATGTCATACAACTGCCGGCGGATAAGTTCGGCTTCATTCACGATATCAGCCATTGTATTTACGTCCGAATGAATCTTCGCTAACAATGCATTTTGTGACTGAATATCATTCAAAGTTCCGTCCGAATGAGGATCTTTTAACACGGTAATGGAGCTATTGAATTTTTGATCGCCGGTAACCATGCTGACTGTATAAGTACCTGGCGCAACCCGATACGTCCTAAAAGGATTGCTGATGACAGCCGGACGCGTACGGGTTTTGCCCATATCCATCCATTCACCACCAATCGGATACGTGCGCATGGTAATATCCTTGGTTGGCTTACCATGGAAGTCCCACCATATCCGGTTAATGCCTGGCTTGCCTTTCTGTTTGAATGTCTTTACCGTATCCCCACCGGCTGCAATAATGTGGATCTTCACGCTGTCCTTGTCGGAGGTAGTCCAATAGTTGATTGACGCTCCTTCAGGTGGGTCGGTACCTGTAGAAGGTTCAGGCATGAACTGCGTGGTGGCTGTTCGTTGATTAAACCGGTATGCATTCTTTGGTGTAAACAAAGCCGCTTTTGTTGCGGCAGGGTTGGCCGGCATTTGCTGGATCGGACTCAGATCGTCCAAGATCCAGGCACCGCGGCCGTAGGTACCCACCACCAGGTCGTTGAAGTGTTCCTGAACCTCAATCCAATACATGGGGGTATGGGGCAGGTTAGCCATAAAAATCTGCCAGGTATCGCCATCGTCAAAAGAAACATACAGGTTGGTTTCCGTACCCAGATACAGCAGCCCCTTGCGGATCGGATCCTCTTTGATGCTTCGGCAATAGTTGAGATTACCACCGTCGATGCCTTTGGTGATTTTCTTCCACGTCTTTCCATAATCCGTAGTGCGGTATACAAAAGGTTGAAAGTTCCCTACTTCATGCAAGTCCACCACCACCCAGGCTTTTCCTTCCACCCAACGCGAGGTCTCAATGTTCCGCACGGTGCCCAGCGCTGGCAACTCGGGAATATTCTTGGTTACATTAACCCATTCCTGACCGCCGTTTTGACTTACCTGTACCTGCCCATCGTTGGTGCCGGCCCAATACAGTCCTTGCTTCATTCTGGATTCCTCAAAAGCATAAATAACGTTAGCGTATTCAACACCAATGTTATCCGGAGTTAGTCCGCCGGACTTGGTTTGCTTGGTCTTATCATTCATGGTCAGGTCGGGGCTGATTACCTCCCAGGATTGACCCCCGTTTTTGGTACGGTGTACCATCTGGCTGGTAACAAACACGGTATTGTGATCGTGGGGAGAAATCAGCAAAGGAAATGTCCACTGAAACCGATACTTCACTTCTTCTGCTGGGTGACCGGCCGTATAGTCCGGCCATACTTCTACCTGACGAAACTGACGGTTCTTTTCATTGTAACGAACCACCACGCCACCAAGGGCACCAGATCCTGAAGCACTGGACCAAACGATATTGGCGTCAGTTGGATCAGGCGTGGCAAATCCGGATTCGCCGCCACCTACCTCGTGCCACATACCTGTAGTAATGCCTAGGCCGAAAAATCCTCCAACGAGACTACGGCTTGGTCCGCGCATGGAAGGACCATCCTGCCGGTTGGTAAGCACATTGTAGGGCACATCATTATCTGTAGTCACGTGGTACAACTGCGCAATGGGTAGTGCAATTCGGTTCCATGTCTTGCCTCGGTTTTCGGAAATAGAGACGCCACCGTCATGAGCAACAATAAATCTATTGGGGTTTTTCGGATCGATCCACATATCATGATGATCGCCATACGGCTGCGTCATAAAGTTGATAGGTTCGGTAGTCCGACCGCCATCAATCGTGGTAAAGAATGTTGCTGTCATAAAATACGCTTCATTCGGATTTTCCGGAGAAGCAGTAACGCGGGTATAGTAAGCCTGACGACCGGCCAGATTCCTGTCGGAGTTGATGAGCTTCCACGTTTTGCCTTTATTTTCTGATCGCCAAAGTTCACCAGCCTCGGCTTTCTCACCGAGTTTCTCTATACCATCACCTGTTTCAATCAATGCATAAACCCGGTCCGGGTTCGCGGCGGTCATGGCCAAGGCAATTTTCCCCACCGGTTGTTGAGGCAGGCCGCCGTCCTTTAGCTTGTTCCAGGTTTCACCGCCATCCGTGGAAGCATACAATCCGCTGCCCGGACCGCCGCTGGTACGGTTCCAGGTACGCAGCGACAATTGCCACATGCCCGCAATGAGCATTCGTGGGTTGGACGGATCCATGACGAGATCTGAGGCACCGGTGTTTTCATCCACGAACAGCACCTGCTTCCAGGTTTTTCCACCATCCATGGTTCTCCAGACACCGCGTTCTTTTTGTGGTGCATAGGCATGACCTACTGCACACACATATACTACATCGGGGTTCGTTGGATGCACAATAATGCGAGACACCCGACCGGCATTTTCCAATCCGACGTTATTCCAGGTTTCACCCGCGTCGGTTGATTTCCACACACCGTTTCCAATAGAGACGTTGGATCTTATAAAACTTTCACCGGTCCCGGCATACACCACCTGGACATCCGAAGGAGCAACGGCCAGTGCGCCGATGGCATGTACTGGTTTGTCGTCGAAGACGGGTCGCCAGTTCAGGCCTCCATCTACAGTCTTCCAGATTCCGCCAGTGGCTGCACCCGCGTAGTATACGAGTTCATTGCCAGGTACACCCACAGCACACGACACCCTGTTACCGATCGGGCCGATGTGGCGAAATTTCAATTGTTCAATGTCTTCCTTTTTGAGGATTTGGGCTGAGGCGCTTATGCCCATGAAGAGGAGGGCAAGCACACAACATATTCGGGTCATGGGGATTTAAGGTTGGTTTACATCGAAGATTGGAAAATCCAGCATCAATTGCCAGACATTCTACAGCAGCGGCAGAGGCAAAATCGAGTACCTGACCTTTATGTTGTCCATTTTGGCAATAGAATTCGCTTTTACTTAGGCTGTCAGATGGAGTTCTGACCTTCAACATTGATTAAATTTCGAGATCATTACATGCCGTCATGAAACAATATCTCTATCTACCTGTATTGATCCTATACCTGGGCTGCAGTAAGAAATCTGATCCGGCTCCCACATCTTCGATGTATTTCCCTTCCGCCAATACCTGGGAAACGGTAACACCTGCAAGTCTTGGCTGGAATGAAGCGGCCATTCCTGATCTGAAAGCATTCCTGGCGAGCAGTAATTCACGCGCTTTGATCGTGCTGAAGGATGGAAAAATTGTAATTGAAGAATACCTCGGTACTCAGCTCACCGGAGGCGTCTTTACAGCCAGCAGTCCGTGGTACTGGGCATCGGCGGGAAAGACATTGACTTCAGCTTTGGTGGGTATCGCCCACGAAGAAGGAAAAGTCAATTTCGATGCAAAGACTTCCGACTACCTGGGAACCGGTTGGACCAGTTTGACTGCATCGCAGGAGGCCAAAATTACCGTACGTCATCAGCTTACGATGACCACTGGTCTGGACGACGGCGTGGCAGATCCAGACTGCACAGACAAGACATGTCTGGTTTATAAAGCTGATCCGGGTACCCGTTGGGCCTACCACAATGCTGCCTACACATTGCTCGATGGAGTAATTGCCAATAGTACCGGCCAAACCTTGACGAATTATTTCAATTCCAAAATCGGATCGGTAATCGGCATGGATGGATTTTATCTGAAGAGCGGTGCTTACAACAATGTATTCTACAGCACACCCAGATCATTTGCGCGCTATGGATTGCTGTTGCTCAACAAGGGGACATGGAATGGTACACCGGTCATTCCTTCATCGTACGTTACCCTGATGACAACGTCATCACAAAGTCTGAATCCATCGTATGGATATCTGACGTGGTTGAATGGAAAGATCAGTTACATGGTACCCGGTTCTCAATTGGTTATTCCCGGATCGATCGCTGCCAACGCCCCTGCCGATATGTTTGCGGCGATGGGGAAAAACGGACAGATCATCAATGTTGTACCCGGAAAAAATCTGGTGGTGATACGTATGGGCGATGCGCCGGATACTTCATCGGTACCATACCTCTTTCAAAATGATCTTTGGGGAAAATTGAACACCATTATCCGTTAGTCGACAGATAAGGAAAAAGTGATTCAGGAGCGGAGTTTATCCAGCACACGGTTAAGCTCGGCGGCCTCTGCTTTGGTGATGGTCTTTAGCGTCGCTTGCCAATCGCCTGAAAGTTTGTCGATCTGGTTTAACAGGTCAAGGCCTTTGCTAGTAATAACAATATCGACCTGACGGCGATTGCTTTTGCATATGTCGCGGCGGACCAACCCCTTCTGTCGAAGCTTTTCGACCAAGCGGGTTGCATTGCTGCTTTTGTCAATCATCCTGCAAGTAATTTCAGCAAGCATGAGTGCCTTGGGCTGGCTGCCCCGCAGGATGCGTAATACATTGTACTGTTCGGGGGTAATGCCCATTGGCTTGAGTCGAAGGGCATTCTGGTGATAAAGCCAGCTACTGGTATAGAGTAAGTTTACAGCAACTTTGTGAAACTCACTTTCAAATTTCTCCTGACGTATTTCCTCTTCCAGCGACATGCCGTAAAGGTACTAACAATTATTGTCGTGACAATTATCCACCAAAGCGACGGTCCTTCAGGGTTTCCTTTACACCTCCGTACAGAACGTCCAGCACGCCAGCTTCGTTGAAAAACTTATGGGGAAAGGGCAATTCAATTTTGGAGACCTCATTCAATTCATGCACAGCTTCGGCAGGTATCTCAAACTTCAGGCAACCGAGAACGTCCTCAAGCTGGGCAGGTTTGGTGGCGCCCACGATAGGGATAATGGACTGTCCTTTGTGCTGCCGTGTCCAGTTGATGGCCACCTGAGCCGGCGATACCCCCATGCGATCAGCAACCTCCACTACTTTTTTTGTAATCGATACCGCGCGTTCACCAAGTCGTGCGCTTTGGGGCGTTATCCTTCCCAATTCACCGCGAAGGTATTTTCCGGTCAATGCACCGCCGGCGAGGGGTGCCCAGGGAGTCACGGTCATGCCAAAGGCACGGGCCATTTGCATCAATTCGGGTTCAACGCTACGTTGAATCAAACTGTATTCAATTTGAAGGCCGACGAACTGAGACCATCCCCGCAGCTGAGCCATGGTATTCGCCTGACTGACGACCCAGGCCGGTGTGTCGCTAACGCCGATATAGTGAACCAGGCCGCGCGTGATTAGGTCTTCCAATCCCTTCATGATTTCTTCTGTGGGTGTCCAACTGTCCCAGGCGTGAACCCAGAGCACATCAATAAAATCAGTATTCAAGCGACGCAAACTTTCGCGTACACTGCGCATCATGTTCTTACGATGATTGCCAGCAAAATTCAGATCGCCGTCCCGATCGCGAAGTGAGTATTTTGTTGCGATGACAAAGTGATCCCGGTCCGTCGCCACCATTTCACCCAACCACTTTTCTGACGTTCCTTCCGTATAGCGGTTGGCTGTATCAAGAAAGTTGCCACCGGTGTTGGCGTAGGTATCAAAGACTTTTTGACTGGTTGCCCGATCAGCACCCCATTTCCATTCGGTTCCAAATCCCATGGTACCCAGACACAATTCCGACACGCGTAGTCCGGAGTTGCCAAAGAGTTTAAGGTTCATGCTCATGATGTACTAAACCAAAAAGAATTCAAAAGGTTCGTTTATCGCCAGTCACCGAGCAGAATAAATCCGGCCCAATAGTAGGGATGGTTGAATTTTGGATTGGCAGCCACTGTGCGTTGTGACAAGCGCAAGGCATCAACCGGATTCATTGTCTTTATGTTCTTATAAAATCCCGTCATCAGCAATGCGGTTGCCTCGTCATCTACTTTCCAAAGGCTGGCCACTACCGACTTGACGCCATTCTGCAGGAATCCACTCGCCGGACTTACGGCGGCGCTTTCGTTAGATCCTTTGGTTACAGCCGTCTGACAAGCTGAAAGCACGACAATATTCAGGTGGTTCATCACTTCCATGCCCCATAATTCCTCAAGCGTTAGCTTACCATCTTCGCTTTTGGATGGATTGCCCGCCATCGTGATAAATGATTGTGAAAAGTCCTCATAGTCCAGGTTGCCATGGGTAGCGAAATGCATGACGTTATACTCTTCGCCGGCATACTTGGCTTTGTCTTCTGTCGCTTCATTCCGGACAAACACGGCGGCGTTAGGGAACATTGATTTGATCTCTGTCACCTCCTTCTCTGTAGAAGGCAGAGACAGGTCCGGATTACCGAATGCCAAAATGTTATATTTCTTGTCAATCTCAGCATCATTGCGAAAGAGCATGTCCGTGGAATTGGCATAGAAGATTGCAAACTGATTGACCAGCAAACTGAATTTTCCACTGCTCAGGGTCTTGCCCAACAACTGAAAGGGGATGTAATTCAGGGCACCGGTCGGGATTACACCCAATTTGGTTTTGCCCTTTATTTCTTTGGCTACTGGTGCAATGAGGTAATGATAGGCATCCTCAAACGGGCGGATCATCGGGTCCGTCTGCTTGATCTCATTGACTATTTCTTCGCGTTCAGCTGATTCGTTCTTGGATTCACCGACAGGAAAACCGCCGAGGTTGTGTAACACAATGTTAAGCATGGCATTGATGTCTTTGGTTAATTGCTCCCTGGGGACAGAAACAATTTTGGCGACTACCGTATCGGAAGTTGCCGCGAAGATGTACAACTGCTGTTCCCCCGCGAGGTAAGACAGTAAAGCCATGTCTTTGGGAATTTTGGTCTTCACCTTTCTGAATTGAACCGGCTGCACACTATTGTTAAAATACTTGGACAACTCCGGTTGCACGTTGATTTGCTGGTTGACAAATTTCAGGTACTCTGTTTCGGCAATGGTCTTTACGCCTTCCAATGCCTTCACCTGTTCACTTGCTTTGGCGTTGTTGGCCTGGGCTTTGGCAAAAGAAATTTGTTTGTCGATGCCATCCAGTTTGGCCTTCATGAGACGCTCTTCATCCAGTGCGCGCTGCTTTTTCTCGTTCTCAAATTTTACATCCAGCCCCTTGAACTTGGCTTTGAGGTTCTCTTCGTTATTCTTCTGAATTACTGTCATCGCCTCCTCGGTTTCGCCAAGGGCAAGTAAAACTTCCACGAGAGCGTCATATAATGCAGCGATGTTCTTGTCTGATGAGAAAAGTTTTCTGGCCTCATCACCGCCCACCACTTTGTTGCGCACCTTTTCAATTACTTTTTCAGCCTCCACCAGGTATTCCTTGCTCTTCTTCAAGTCGTTGGTGTTCTTGTACGCGATTCCCAGCAGGTACAACGATTCCCACAGGGTGTTGTCTTTGCCAATGTTCTTGGACTTGGTATACGTTTCTTCTAATATCACCTTCGCTTTTTCAAATTGTTTTTGTTCCACTAGCAGTTTACCCTGCAACACCAGGTTGTTGAGGTATCCGATCACAATACCCGTCTCTTTACCAATGGCTACACCCTCATTGAGGAAAGTGGCTGCTTCGGTATATTTCTTTTGCTCAATTTTCAATCGCCCCAGTTCGCCAAGGATATCCATCTTGACCCGCTTCGCGCCGGCCTTTTGCGTTCCGGCTAACGCGTCTTTTAACCATTTCTCCGCTTCAACAAAATTTCCCATCTGGTAATAGATGTCGCCTATATTCGATTTGATAATACACATGTTGGCATCCTCATCCCCGGCCTTATGCATGATGTCATAGGCTTTCATGGAATATTCCAATCCCTTGGGATAGTTACCCTGTGAGACATAATTCTCGCCGATATTGGCCAGGGGCGCCAGGCGAGCGTATTCCGTTCCCAATTTGAGATAGATGCTGTCGGCCTTCCCCTGAAACTTCATGGCCAGTTCGTACTCACTCAGTACCCGGTATACGTTTCCCCGGTCGATATATGTTCCGGCAATACCCCATTCATTGTTCAGTGAACGATACAACTCATAGCTTTTGTCAATCACTTCAAGTGCTTTGTTGAATTCGCCCTGATCGCTGAAAACCGTGGCACGGGCGCCAATTACGCTGGCGAGGTATGATTTGTCTTTCATGGTGTCACACACCGCGAGCGCCTGATCATAGTACATCAATGCCTTGTTTAAATCACCATAGACCAGGTGGGCATCCTGCCCGATGTTCAGGAGCGTATTAGATACCTGTTGCCAGTTCTTGAGTTTTTTATACAACGCCAGTGATTTCTCCGCATTCTGATCGGCCAAGGCCGCACGGCCGGTACTACGATACAAATAACGCATTTGATAATAGCAGAAGGCCAGCAGGTTCTCATTGTTGAGCGGTTTCGCGACGGCGATGGCCTGGTTATACCAGCCCTCTACTTTTTTATAATCATTGGTCGTGCTTTGTTCCAGGATACCCATCCATACCAGGCTGTAGACCTCATCGGTCTTCGATTTGATTTTGCGGTACAGCGGAAGTGATGCTTCAACTTTTTCGCGGGCCAGTGAATAGTCTTTTTTGTCGTTGAGTGCCAAACCCCACTCATACAGTGCCGATGCCCAGGATGCGGTATCTCTTCTCGTTTGGTTCAGCAAAACCGTCTTGCCGTAATAGTCAAATGATTTACTGTACTCTTTGGCTTTGGCGTAACGTGATGCCATTTTACTATATGTAGTGGCCAAACGGGCAGAATCCCTAATGATTTCCAGGGCACCAATAGCCTTGGCCAACGCCTCTGTACTTTTCACCGGGTTACCCGTCTCGTCGTATAAATCAGAGAGCGCCTTCCAGGATTTATAAATCATCTCCTGGTTATTACTCCCTGCACCCATTTCTATTGCTCGCTCATGTTCCTGAATGGCCTTTTGAAAATTCTCCATGCCCCAATAGGTCTGCGCAACATTGGAACGCATTGTCATCGCATTGCTGGTGTCTTTGTTGGCCAAAAAAAGCGCATAGGCCTTTTCATAACCATCAATTGATTCCTGATCCCTGTTCATCAATCCCAGGTTGTACGCGTAACTCCACCAGGCATTCGCCTGCAAATCCAGATTTTTTGTGGCAAGGGCTATGTCCAGTGCCTCCTTATACAGTTGATTGGCGCGGGTATAATCGGATCGATTGTCACGATAAGCCCTGGCCAATGATGTTATGGCCTCAACAACATCTTCTGGCTTTGCATTATGGCGATAGAGCTCAACCTGCTTGGTTAGCCAAATTATCTGTTTGCCATAATGTTTAAAGTGTTCATAACTCGCGGCCATTTTGAAAAAAATATCTCCGCGGAATTTCGCATCTGCCGAACGGGGGATCATCGCTATGGCGAGCTGATGGTATTTGTAGGATTGCACCGAGTCATTCAGCATGCGATAAGAACCGCCGATGTTATTGAGAATGGTAGCCGTGTTGGTTGAATCCTTTATTTCCTGGTACAACGCAAGCGACTTTTGGTAGGCAGCCACGCCTTCCCTAAGCTTCTTGAAATTGTTGGTCAGGTTAAACGCGATATTCCACCAGGTCCCAGCCATTCCGGACTTATCTCCTGCTTTCTGGTATTCGGTTAGTGAGCGTTGGTAAATTTCATCGGCCTTCCGATACTGTTTGAGGTTTTCCTCATGTACTTTGCCAAGGGCTTCCAGGGTTGCGGCTGCGATGGCCGGATCCTGTTTTTTGTTGGCATAAATAAGTCTTTGTTCGAGATATTTCACCCGCTTCCCATAATGATTAAATCGTTGAGCCGATTCAGACGCCTTTTGATAGGCCGCTATCGGGTCGTCCAAATCAGAACTCGGCCTGCTTAGCGCAATTGCCTCTTCGTTTAATCGATATGCAGAAACAGAATCATCCATGTTCCTGTACATGACAGCCATATTTGTCAGCATGGTTCGCCAGTTGGCCGTATCGCGCTGGGCTACATAATATTTCAAGGCCTTTCCATACAACGCCAGGGGTTGCTGCAAGTTTTTGGGGACCGTGGTCTTCTTATTTTCCTGTTCAGAGATTACATATGCCAGATTCCAGTAGGAATCGGTCAACCAGGCGGTATCGGGATGTGCCTCAAAGTACTTCACCAGTTTCTCATAGTAGGGCTGCGCCAGAGCCAGGGCTCCCCGATCTTCATAGGCTTTGGCTACATCGCGTTGTGATTCCAGTGCTTCGCGCTCTTTATGCCTACTGGAATAGTGATTTACCTTCATCGCGAGGTAATGAATTTGTTTTGCAGGATTGCCCAACATCTTCGCCGAAGTTGCCGCCTTTTGTATTACAACATTGAAATTGGTTTCATCGGACTGGGGTTGGGTCAAGGAAAGCGCTTCGTCATAGGTGGCATAGGCCTTCAGTGAATCTCCGATGTTTCGATACATCAGGGCAACATTGCACAACAGTGTTTTTGTATTCGTTGTGTCCTTTTTGTCCTGATAGTATTTGAGCGACTTCTCATACAGTGCAATTAATGTCTTTGCTGTTGAAGCATCGTGGGTGGCCACCTCACCCAGGTTGGTGGCCTTTTTCCAATATGCATCAGCCAACTGTTCAGGCTCATCGATGGACGACAAGTGCTGAATGGCAAGGTCATGGTATTTGTCCGCTTCCGCATGATGTTTTCTCGCCTCTAACAAGGCAGCAACAGCCTGGGCTGCTGAAGCACTTTTTTCATCATCCTTGATTGACCTGGCGAACTGATATCGCTGAATGGCCATTTCCAACTTTCGCTTGCCACTGCCAAACGTATCAAAGTTGTCAATTGCCTTGTCCAGAATTCCTATGTGGTAATAAGGATCGGAATACTTTTTGGTCAGGGTTATTGCCTGTTGAAAGGTCTGGTAAGATTTCAGTGAATCCTTCAAATCAGCATACGTGAGGGCAATATTGCCTATCATCGTTCCCATGCTGGCAGTGTCCTTTTCTAATGTAAACAGGCCAAGTGCTTTTTGATACGTCGCTATTCCGTTGATGCGGTCTTTTAACAATACACTCTGGTTGTATCCTTTAAACCAGAGTGCACTCGCTTCACGTGCTTTGTTGCCCGATTTTCTAAATCCATCCGCTGCCTGTTGATAGTATTGATCCGCTCTTTTGAAATCCTCCTTGCCGCTTTGGTAGACCGAACCCAGGTACTCATACAGGTTAGACTGCTTATCCAATGCTGATGAGCCCTTCAACGCTTCCAGCATACTTTCATATAACGCTATAGCGTCATCATACTTTTTCTGCTTCTCATAGACATCCCCAATCTTGATGTAGGTGTTGTATGCACTATCGGGATAATTAGTACCAAAAATTAATAGTTTCTTGTTGTAGAAATACAGCATAGAACTGTATTCTTCCGTGCGTTTAAAAGGCTGCAAGCAAGTCTCGACGAGCCGTAACACCTGCGTTTTGTCTCCCATCCGATTACCCAGCGCGAACGCTTTCTCCAGCAAGTCAGCGTATCCATCGCCTACCTGAAGGAACTCCTGACGATACAATATCTGCCGGTAGCTGTTCACGGCATTCGCCGTATCTGCTGCAGCGAGATATATTTCGGCGGACTTTTCAAAATGATGTCTGGATGCCTTGGCGTCATCGATCATATAATTCACAAGACCCAGGTTATAATTCATGGCCCCTTCCCCAGATCCATTCTTATTGATTTGCGCATAACGTATGGCCTCCTGGTACACGGGCACCGCTTCCTTATACTTTTCAAATTGGTACAAAGCATTACCATATGCTTCCAATGATCCGTATATGCTGCTGTTATATACTTCGTTCGAAGGATCATCTTTTAGCAATTGCCGTTTCAACGCAATAGACTCCTCAAATGCTCGGAATGCCTTATCGGCCTCATTCAGCGCCTGATACGAAACCCCCATCCTGTTCTTGCTGCGTGCCAATTGATATTGATTACCTGCCTTCTTCAGGTCTTCACCTGCGTCAATTGCTGAAGTAAGTGCCTGGGCGTACTCCTCCTGGGCAAAATAGATCTCTGCCTGAACCAATTTACTTGTGCCACGCAGGCTCAGGTTGTTGCTTAATGCTGCAATCCGAATGCAAATTTCTGCTACCTGATGGGCTTCCTTGAATTTCTCAGTGGTATAGAGGGTGATGGCTTCTGCGCGCCAACGGTCTATCGTACTGTCCGGCAGTTCATTTTTGTGCTGATTGTAATAGGTCTCCCATTGCGAAGCAGGCATCCCCATCAGGGTACGCAGTTGCAAATCCTGCGCTTGTGCACTAAGCCATAAACAGAATGAGAAAATCAGGGTAAATGACGGACGCATGGGTGTAGTAGCGTTCCAAATTTACATCTTGGCCTATTCAAATACTGGAATTTACGGTCACAAATAGGAGAAAATGCCGCGATTCCCGCCGGGCTTCTCTGGGCTGGCGCGGACAGACCAATACGTGGTGGTACGGATATAAGTTACCGCTGGCGCCTTTTGGCCAGGCCTGAAAACATAATAGCCAATCCCGAAAGGAAAGGTCCATAGGCTATCATAAATGAGTTTCCCATAGGGATGATGTCGAAAATGTCCCCAGCGTAATTGCAGCGCCAACAACTGTGATTACAGCACCAACCCAAAAGATGGCGCTTGCCTGTTTGTTTTGTGCCTCATAGATCATCCTTCGTTGCAATTCATTATTCAACAGACGAATGATGGTTTTGATTTCCTGTTCTTCAATCTTATTCTTCTCCATTTCTTTTCTCACATCAAAGAGGTCGAAATTCTTACCATCGACCTTTTCCAGATAATAATCCACGATGCGAGCTCTGTCCATATGAATCTAAAGTACAAAACGGTACGTGAATTTCATCACAAACACGTTGTGGGCTTGTTGGGTATAGTCAAAGGAATACGCCTGGTGATTCGGTGTGTCGGCGCTATAAAAAGCACCATTCATCTCCTGGGTCCAGACTAAAAAGAGGGTAGAGCCTGGAATATATTCCCACCGAACGACCATGTTGGAGCGAAACTGTCCGAAGTTAAAGTCTGGCTTGTTGAATGTGTAGTCGGTAGCGCCCTGGCTGTTGCTTACCTGATAGGTGGAGCCGTCGTTCGACAAGGTGGCTGGCAAAGCCATATAGCGCTGATGATATTCAGCCGCATTGGCCTGGGTGATCGATTTGAAATGCGAATAGGCGCCTGCGGTACCAAAGGGTTGCCCCCAATATTGAATGGATAGGTTTGGCGTGACCATATAGGTGACGCGCAGCGATACGCGGACTGTAGTCTGATCAATTTCACCTACAATGTACCTTGGGTCGGTACCGGATTCGGCAGTAGCCACATATTGCATCTGATTCAGGTTGTGTGTGAAACTCGGAGCCAGCGATATGTTCATCGCATTCACCGGGCGCCAGGTCATGTTAATATCCACATTGGCCGTGTTCATGTAATTGTCATTCCCCCACAACCAATACGGATTAATGTTCAGGTAGAATTTCTTTCTTCGGTCAGTCCCTGCCCATAGCCAATATTGAATGTTTCCGGGATACCGCAGGGCTGGTCCTCCGCGGAGATCAGCGTTGGAAACACTATGGTCATTGTGAGACAGTCCCATTCCTAACTCCCAGAAATTTTTGAACTGCACCTGGCTGTTAATCTCCTTATCGGAAGAAAGACTATGACCGCCAAAGTCCCACGACTGGGATTGATACACATTATAGTATTGAGACCGAAGGATTCCCACCGGATTTGGTATGCGGTACTGGAGCAATAGCCACTGCTTTTGCTGATCCGTCTGCAGCAAGAAGCCAATATCGTTTAGCTCCAATTGTGGCGATAACCAGCTGTAACCCGTATCAAAGACAAATTTTCCACTCCGTTTGCCTAAGATGATAGTGCCTCCTGTGCCGGTTAGCGATCGCCGCGTTGAGTCAACGTGGGCGTGGTCATTGTCGGGACGTTGAAAAAATCGTTCGGAGCTGCGCTGCTTTTCAATCATAGCTGTCTCGCTTCCATGCACATAGCTCATGAATGCCTTGCCACTCACATAAAACTTACGGTCTTTCCAATTGTGAACGAGGTCAATGCCACCCGTGTACGCTTTGTCAGGCAGCCAATTGAGTAGCGGGTCATCTATCCTTCGATTCACGGCTGTAAACATTCCTCCAACAATCGTGTTACCCTTGTGAATATCCTGTTGTGCACGGGCTACGAAATAGTTGGTGAGTGGTTCCACGTTTTGGTAACGCGTTGTCCCGAGAGAATCGATTTGAGCTTTCTCCGGCGCCGTGGTTGTTTCGAGCACGCCCCATGAAAATCCATTGCGATTCTTACCGGTGAGTTTCGCAGCACCAAGAATCGTTGTCCGCCCTTTTACTTTCGCAAATTCATTGGCCGAAAGATTGACTGAACCCTGAGGACTTCGACCAATTCTGCGTGAATAGAAAAGATTGTTGGTATTATAATCTGACAACGGAAAGTTGAGGGTGTTATTCCCTTCAATAAAAAATGGTCGTCGTTCCTGGAAAAATAATTCAAACGCAGTCAGGTTTACACGTGAAGGGTCTGCCTCCACCTGACCAAAGTCGGGATTGACCGTAAGATCCAGGGTGATGTCGCTGGTGATACCAATCTTCGCATCCAACCCTACCGCCGTATTAGAGGAACTGCCTGTCATGAATGGATTGCCTTCTTCTTTCTGAAAGGTTTCTCCTTTGGCCACGACGTACGGCTGTATCTCTAATTGCTTTTGAGGTTTGATACCACTGATGCCCTTGAGGTCGGCAAACAAGTGGACATAACCAGGGGCGGTTGGTGGGATAAATTGAAAAATAGATC
The DNA here is from genome assembly GCA_035430125.1 of Cyclobacteriaceae bacterium. GTDB lineage: Bacteria > Bacteroidota > Bacteroidia > Cytophagales > Cyclobacteriaceae > ELB16-189. The sequence goes on from DAOMGC010000061.1 coordinate 18,042, forward strand.
GCTCCTGATTCCGATAGAAATTCCGCATGATCTGAAAGCCCCAGGTATGCTCCGGCCGATCGGTGAAGCGCAACTGACTAAGGGGTATACGTATTTCTGCGACCCAGCCTTCTGCGTTGATACTTGTCTTGAGATACCAGATGGGATCCCAGCTGGTGTCCCAATTGTCGCCGTTGTTTGAGACGTATTCATCTCCTTTCACACCAGAGACTGATGATGTGAATGAAAATGCTGATCGCTTATCGGCATAACTATCAATATTGATTTCCACCCAGTCTCCATCAAATCCATCTCTTCTGGACATTCGCTGGACAATTTTCGCCGGCTCCGGATCCACGCACCTGAATGCCACGTACAGGTTGTGCGCATCATACAGTATTTTGAAATAGGTCTGAACAGAGGCGACGGCGCCGGCATCCGGTTCGCGCTGGCGAAAAGTTCCACCGCCCCACGGTACTTCTTCCCACGCAGGGTCATTAAGTTGTCCGTCGATTTTAGGCGGCTCGTTCTTAACCCAGGCCGTTGTATACGATTTGGTGGGATCCAGTTTCAGTTTAGTGGAGTCCGTTTGGGCCATGACCGACAAGGCGCTGATGGAGCTTGCGATCGTACACCATAATTTCGTTGTTAACCCCACGCGCTATACTGATTGGTTTTCAGATTGGGCCACGAAAGTAGCAGAAGCCATAACGTAGGAAATACGTCTAAGGTTGATTATCGGCCA
>DAOMGC010000062.1:0-18636 GCA_035430125.1 Cyclobacteriaceae bacterium
GGCCTGGGTGGTGGCAGCGTTCATGTTGATTACTTGAGTTTGATTAACGTTCCTTCCGTTTCTTCGTGGGTGTTGCGTATGAGGTCACCGGCTTTCCCGATGAGGATCTCCTTCACACCGGCACGCAAGGCGGCGAATGCATTCTCCAACTTAGGCAGGATGCCATCGGTGAGTACACCCTCGCGCAGCAGTTCCTGATACAGCATTTCGTTCATCAACCGGATAACTGCGTTTTCGTCGTTAACGTTGCTGAGCACACCGCGTTTCTCCATGCAGAAAATCAGCCTCACGTCGAAGTGCTTGCTCAGTGAGATGGCAAGTACAGAGGCAATGGTGTCGGCATTCGTGTTGAGGATGGTACCGTCAGCATGGGTGAGTGGAGCGAAGACAGGAATTACATTTTGCTTCAGCAAGAAATACAACAAGGTTGAGTTGACACTCTCGGTGGTGATGTCACCGACAAACCCGAAGTCGACTTCTTTTACCGGACGCTTCACTGCCTTGATCATGTTTCCATCGGCACCGGTCACACCCAAGGCATTGCAGTTCATTTGCTGCAGGCGCGCTACAATTTGTTTGTTGATCAACCCTCCGTACACCATGGTGACGAGGTCGAGGGTGGGTGCATCGGTAATGCGGCGACCGTTGATGTATTTGGACACGATACCCAGCTGTTCACCAAGCTTGGTGGCAATCTTCCCACCGCCATGGATCAGAATTTTCGGCGCCTGAATGGAAGCAAAGTCACGGAGGAATGCAGCCAACGCCTGATCATCGTCGAGAACGTTGCCGCCGATCTTGATGATGTATAGTTTATTCATGTTGATTGTCGTTCTTAAGTATTTCTGCCAATACAGCCTGTGCTGCCCAAACCCGGTTACCAGCTTCACGGGTTATCAGGCTTTGTGGCCCATCGAGAATTTCATCGCTGAGTTCTACATTCCGCCGCACCGGCAGACAATGCATCACGCGTGCCTGATTGCCGGCCTCAATTTTTTTGTTGGTCAACATCCAACCAGCGTCATTGCATATCACCTTGCCATAGTCGGTAAAGGAAGACCAATTTTTCGCATAAATATAGTCTGCATCCTTCAATGCCTCATCCTGACGGTGGGTAATGGTAGCACCGTTGGTAAACTGCGGATCCAGCTCATAGCCTTCCGGGTGGGTGATCACAAATTCGGCTTGTCCCCAGGCATTTACCCACTGGGCAAAGCTGTTGGCCACGCATTGCGGAAGGGCTTTTACGTGGGGTGCCCACGTAAGCACAATTTTTGGTTTGCGGGTATGTGCAAAGGTTTCCTGTATGGTGATCAGGTCAGTAAGGCTTTGCAGGGGATGCAAGGTGGCACTCTCAAGGCTTACCACGGGTTTGCCGCAATATTTAACGAATGCCCTGATGTAGGCGTCGCTGTAGTCTTTCTCTTTGTTTTGAAGTAACGGGAAAGTTCGGAGCCCGATGATATCAAAGTATTGACCCAATACCGGCGCGGCATCCTTGACGTGTTCGACGGATGTGCCATTCATGATCACGTGCTCTTCAAACTCAAGAGCCCATCCTTCCTGGCCTACATTGAATACAATGGACTCCATGCCCAGGTTGGAAGCAGCTACCTGCGTCGACAAGCGCGTGCGCATGCTTGGGTTCAGGAAGAGCAGGCCGATGCGTTTGCCTGCGCCGAGATGTTTGTCTTTGAGGGGATGACGCTTGTAGTTGAGGGCAGTTTGTATCAGTCCTTCAATGTTGGCATCCTTTACAGAAATAAAGTGCTTCATGATAATTCAGACTTGAGTGCCCGGAGGAAGTGGTTGGCCTCTGCTTCGGTAAGGGCAAGCGATGGGAGCAACCGGATGGTGTTCGGTTTGGCTTCTCCGGTAAAGATATTATGCTTAAACAGGAGTTGGTTGCGAACGTCCTTTTTGTCTTCCGGTAAATCAAAGCCGATCATTAGTCCGCGCCCACGAATGGACTGCAGCATTGGGAAATGGTGCAGCGCTTTTATGATTTGTTCACCGCGCTGCGCTGCATTGACCATGAGATTTTCTTTTTCCATCACCTCTAGTACGGCAAGTCCGGCCGCCGCAGCGAGGTAGTTGCCACCGAATGTGGTGCCTAGCATACCGCTCCAGGGTTTGATGGAAGGGTGGATCAAAACGCCGCCGATCGGAAATCCATTGCCCATGCCTTTGGCTGTGGTAATGATTGCAGGCTTGATACCGGCATATTGATGGGCGAAGAATTTTCCGGTCCGGCCATAGCCGCTCTGGATTTCATCGAGGATCAGCAACGAGCCGTTGGTGGCACAAAGTTTTTCAACCGCGCGCAGGAATTCATCGTCAGGTACCTGGATGCCACCTACGCCCTGGATACCTTCAATGATGACGGCGGCGATGTCGCTGGTTAGTGCTTCGCGAAAAGCACCCAAATCATTCAAGGGAACGAACACCACTTCATGCCCGCTGTTGAATGGCGAAACAATCTTTGGATTATCGGTGATGGCCACCGCTCCGGATGTGCGGCCGTGAAACGCTTTTCGGAAAGCAATCACTTTTTTTCGACCATTGACGAATGACGCCAGCTTCAGGGCATTTTCGTTGGCTTCGGCGCCAGAGTTACAAAGGAAAAGTTGGTAGTCAGCGTAACCCGACAGTTGCCCCAGCTTTTCAGCTAACTCTTCCTGCAATGGATTCTGTACGCTGTTGGAGTAGAAGGCAATCTGACTGAGTTGCTTGGTGAGCGCTTCTACATAGTGTGGATGACTATGGCCAATCGAAATAACGGCATGACCGCCATAGAGGTCGAGGTACTTCTTGCCTTCCGTGTCCCACAGCCAGGAGCCTTGCGCTTTGGCTGGGGTAATGGGAAACAAGGGATAAACGTCGAATAGTTTCATGATAATCAAAAGGCGCTGGCCTTCAGGTGTAGTCCGGCAGATTCATCAAAGCCGAAGAGGAGATTCATGTTTTGTATGGCCTGACCGCTGGCCCCTTTCAACAGGTTGTCGAGTACGGAGTGAATGGCCAGTTGAGATCCTACTTTCTCCAGGTGGATGAGGCATTTGTTAGTGTTCACCACTTGCTTGAGATCCACCATGGCCGGTACTACGTGGGTGAAGGGGTGGTGGTGATAGTATTCTTCAAACTGTTGGTTTGCCTCAGCCTGGCTCCAGGGTGACTCTATCACGGAGGTAACAAAGATGCCGCGGGTAAAGTCGCCGCGCCAGGGCACAAAGTGAACGGAACCGGCATCGGCCTGGAGGGCATGCAACGTCTGGTCAATTTCCCCAAGGTGTTGATGGGTAAGAGTCTTGTATGCGGAGATATTGTTTGCGCGCCAGGTGAAATGGGTGGTATCCTGCAGTTTTTGCCCTGCGCCCGTGGATCCAGTTATGCCGGTAGTGTGGACGTCCTTCAGCATCCCAGCCCTGGCGATGGGCAGCAGCCCCAACTGGATAGTTGTTGCAAAACAGCCCGGATTGGCCACATTGGAGGCTTTCCGAATGGCGTCGCGCTGGAATTCGGGGAGACCATATATAAAGTGTCGGTCGGGGGCGTGGTCGCCAAGGCGGAAATCGTTGCCAAGGTCTATGATTTTGGTTTTGGCAGGGAAGGTATGGCCCGCCAGCAGCTTCTTGCTTTCGCCATGACCCAGGCAAAGGAACAACACATCAACCGGCTTGTCGTAGCCGCCGGTGAATGTCAGCGAAGTTTCACCGGTGAGATCGGTGTGCACCGCACTTACCGGTTTTCCCTCCTGGCTACGGCTCTGGACAAATACCAGGTCGACATTGGGATGCTGCAACAGCAGGCGCGTGGTTTCACCTCCTGTGTATCCTGCACCTCCGATAATTCCCGCGGTTATTTTCATTTTCCTTTTTCAGCTTCTGCTTTTACCTGGTGGTAGATGCCCACCTGGTTGCCGAAGATCTTGGTAAATCCTTTCACATCATCACCAGTCCAGCCCAGGTTCATTTCACCATACTTGCCAAACTTCGCCGACATCAGGTCGTAGCCGGACTGAATGCCGTTTATGGAGAAGCGATAGGGGTGCAAGGTAACGGAAACTTCACCGGTAACGTGTTGCTGTGCGCTGGTAAGAAAGGCCTCCATATCGCGCATGATCGGGTCGAGGTATTGGCCCTCATGCAGCCAGTTGCCATAGAATTGGGCCAGTTGGTCTTTCCAGCTCAGTTGCCACTTGGTAAGCACGTGTTTCTCGAGGGCGTGATGTGCCTTGATAATGATGACGGGAGCCGCCGCCTCAAACCCCACGCGGCCTTTAATACCAATAATGGTGTCGCCCACATGTATGTCGCGGCCAATGCCATAGGCACCTGCAATTTTCTGTAGGTGTTGGATGGCTTCTGTCGGGTGGCCGAATGTTTTGCCGTTGATGCCGGTGAGTTCACCTTTATTGAAAGTGAGGGAAACCGTTTCGTTTCCGGTTTTAGTCACCTGGGTGGGCCAGGCCTCTTCAGGCAACATGCCCATTGAGTTGAGGGTCTCGCGGCCACCGACGGATGTACCCCAAAGTCCTTTATTAATGGAGTATTTCGCTTTTTCAAAATTGAACACCACGCCATTGGCCTTGAGGTATTCGATCTCGGCCTCGCGGCTCAGCTTCTTGTCGCGGATGGGAGTGATGATCTCAAGACCCGGCCCGAGAATCTGAAGTACCATATCAAATCGTACCTGGTCATTGCCGGCGCCGGTGCTGCCATGGGCCACGGCCTGTGCGCCAATTGATACGGCATATTTGGCGGAAGCCAATGCCTGCGACATGCGCTCGGCGCTGACACTGAGGGGATAGGTACCGTTCTTTAACACATTGCCAAACACCAGGTAGCGGATCACCTGTTCGTAATAGTTTTTCGTTTCTTCCAGCGTTCGGTGTGAGGCTACGCCGAGGGCGAGGGCGCGTTTTTCAATGTCGGCGAGTTCTTCGCTGGAGAATCCGCCCGTATTCACGGTTAGGGTATGTACCTCATAGCCGAGGTCTTTGGAGAGGTAGAGGGCACAATAGGAGGTATCCAAACCGCCACTGAAGGCCAAAACAACTTTCTTTTTCATAAGAGGTGTCGTCTGCAGACGACCAAAACAGGGTGATAACTAATAACAGATAAGGTCGGTGATGACTACCAAAAGAAGAGGAAGCTGAGCAGTGAGTTTTTCTTCTCACCAGACGCATCTTCTTTCTTGCCAAAACCTCGGAGCATCACAAATTCCTTCAGCCGGATCAATCGCTCGAAGGCAGCAAGGCGCGGCTTCACAGGCTCAGATGCTTTGGCTTGTGCTTCGGCCTGCGCCTTTTGGGCTGCTTTCTCAACCGGATCGTAGAGCATGGCCGTGCACATGCAGTTCTTGCGCTGCTTGCTCATCAGGATTTCATAATTAACACAGCTCTCGCAGCCTTTCCAGAATTTATCGTCGCTGGTCAGTTCCGAATAGGTCACCGGCTCATAGCCGAGGTCGGAGTTGATCTTCATCACGGCCAGACCGGTGGTGAGGCCGAATATTTTGGCATCGGGATAGCGCTTGCGGGAAAGGGCGAATACCGAACGCTTAATCTCAGTCGCCACGCCTGACTTGCGGAACGGCGGAGACACGATGAGACCGGAGTTGGCAACATACTTTTCGTCTTCCCAGGCCTCGATGTAGCAAAAGCCCACCCAGGTGCCGTCTTCGGTCATGGCGATCACTGCCTTGCCCTCTTCCATCTTGGACTGGATGTAGTCAGGTGACCGTCTGGCAATACCGGTGCCCCGTGCTTTGGCTGACTCAGCCATCTCGTCGGTGATGATCTTTGCGTATTGTTTGTCGTCCGATGTGGCTTCACGGACTATAATCTTCTGATCCACGTTTCTTCCTGTTGTAGTGATTGAAAACCCGAAATGTGTAGAAAGTAGGCAACGCCTCCACGGTCGTGGAAACGTCTAAAACCAGCGAAATCGCGGTATCAAATCCTGATCTGTCGTCGGAAACTTCTGATCACTACAGGGAGTGAAATGAACCAGCTGTGCAGGAGGCTTTGGTAAAAGCCAAGGGTAGCTGCAAGGGTGAAGTTGTTTTTCAAATTCGTTGTTCCTAATTAATGCGTTACAACTTGAATAGCATCAAAGAAATTTTGACAAAAATAAATGATTATTGATTGAACATACCAACATTCGCCCAATGATTTTCAAAAGAAAAACTGTTTCACATAAAGTATAACTTGAAGTCCACTTTCCTCACAAGTGTTTGCCATGCAAGACTTTCTCGAGACATATGGATACTTCGCGCTGGTCTTCGGCACGTTCTTCGAAGGTGAAACTGCCATACTCGTAGCCTCATCGTTGAGCTATAGTGGTATGTTTTTCGGCCCATACACGATCATTTTCGGGTTTTTGGGTTCATTCATCAGCGACTGGTTGTACTTTCTTATTGGCCGCTTCAATGGCAATTACTTCATCGCCCGCCGTCCGAAACTGCAAGCACGTGTCGAACCGGTGCGGGCATTTTACCTCCGAAACCGGATGGAGATCCTCTTCAGCTACCGGTTCTTATATGGCTTCCGTATTCTCCTGCCGCTCGTCATCGGCATGAGTGAACGCAGATTGGGGTATCTTTTGCTCTACAGTACGGCTGCCGGTCTTCTTTGGGCAACCACGGTCGCCCTCATCGGCTACATCGCCGGCGCCGTCTTCGAGCTGACGCCCCAGTCATTCGAAGCGCATGTCGGTTACATCATCCTTGGCTTCGCAGCATTTGGCTTGTCGGTGGGATTCATCGTCCACCGCATCGCCAACCGGAAAATGGGCGTCTGACTACTCGTAGCGCAGGGTGTTCGATGGATTGGTCATTGCCGCCTTCCAGGTTTGGGCACTCACGGTAATTAATGCAATCACCACAGCAACAACGCCGGCCAGGATAAACGTGAACAGGCTCATGTCGATATGATAGGCGAAGCTGCCCAGCCATTGGTTCATGAAGTACCACGCTACCGGCCAGGCTAACACATTGGCTGCGAGGATCAGATAGATGATCTCACGTGACAACAACATCAGGATGTGTGGCACGGTAGCGCCCAACACCTTGCGTACGCCGATCTCTTTGATCCGCTGAAGGGTGTTGAAGGTGGCCAGTCCGAACAATCCCAAACAAGCAATGAAGATGGCAAGCCCAGAGAACACCGTGAACAGCTGTCCTTGCTTTTGCTCGTCGAGGTAAAGACGCTGGTAGCGGTCATTCAGAAATTGATAATCAAAGGGCCGCAAGGGGAGAAAGTCTTTCCATACCCGCTCAAGGGTACTCAGGGCTTCCTGGGTTTGTGTGCCGCTCAGCTTTACGCTGGTGACATTGTAATTATTGGGGCCGATAAAGAAGATCATGGGTGCAATCTCCTGGTGCAGAGACTCAAAGTGGAAGTCTTTAACAACACCGATCAGCTTGCCGCGGGTGCCGCCATAGAGAAAGTCTTTATCTACTCCTTCACCCAGACTGGTCCACCCGATTTTGCGGGCTGCTGTTTCGTTAATGATAAACGCCAGGCTGTCGTCGGTCGGAATCGCTTTGGAGAAATTGCGGCCGGCTGCCATTTCAATTTCGTAGGTATTGAAGAACTCATAATCGATGGCCACCATTTTGAGGGTGACGCCACTGGGTACGAGGCTGTCGCCTTTGGAGACACGGGCTTCCCCATTGCTGTCCAGCAACCGACCCGTTGGTAGTCGGGACGACAGTGCAACGTTTTTGATTGACGTGGATTTGACGAGTTCGTTGTAAAACGCATCGTAATTGGACGACAATTCGCTGTAAAGGGGCAAGGTCACCACCTGATCTTTGGTGAAGCCCAGGCTACGGTTGTTGAGGTAGCTCAACTGATCGATGGTGATCAGGGTAGCAATGATCAGTGTAATACTGATGAAGAACTGCATCACCACGAGTGTTCTGCGGATGCCGCCTTTGCTGCGGGTAGTGCCGGTATTCCCTTTTAGGACACTTGCCGGGTTAAAGGCCGAGATCACGAAGGCAGGGTAGAGTCCGGCGAGGATGCCCACCATCACCGTAAATACAATTGCACCTATATATAATGAGATATTGCCGGCGGGCAGCAAGGAGAGGGCTTTGCCGGTAAAGCGGTTAAGCCAGTCCAGGGCAGGTGTCGCCATAATCACCGCGAGAATCAATCCCAGGAAGGCAACAAGTACCGATTCGCTGAGGTATTGAAAGATGAGTTGGTTTTTGTGAGCGCCGACTGCCTTGCGCATGCCCACTTCTTTGGCACGTTTTGTGGCACGGGCAGTGGACAAGTTTACAAAGTTGAAGCAGGCGATAAGGACAATGAATAGACCAATCACTCCCATGAGGTACACGTTGCTGATGTTGCCGTTCACTTCGATCTCATCGTCGAGGTGTGAACGCAGGTGAATATCCGTCACCTTCTGAAGGAACAACGTGGTACGTCTTGAGGCGACGAAGTCTTCAGGAGCGCCATAGTTTGCTTTCGCATAGGGGCCATAGTGGCGGTCGAGGAATCCGGGGAATTCACTTTCGAGTTTCACAGCATCGGTGCCGGGCTCGAGGAGGAGGTAGGTTTGGAAGGCGTTGTTGCCCCAATTGGTTTCCAGGTTCTTGCGACCATAGATGGTGCTGTCATTAAGCGTAGAGAAAGACATCATCACGCGGGGATGCCAGTGTGATTCGATGGGAAAGTCTTTATAGACACCTGTTACTTCCAGGTCCAGTTTCTGGTCGGCCTTCAGGTGCTTGCCGATTACATCCGTCGTTTCAAAATATTGTTTGGCTGCAGACTCCGAAAGCATGACGGTGAATGGCCGTTCCAGTCCAGATGCAGGATCACCGGCCACAACAGGGATGTCGAAGATGCGGAACAGGTCTGGTTCCACCATAAAGAGTTCTTTCTCCTGGGATATCTTTGACCGTTCGCCATTTTCCTCGATGGAGAGTACTACGCTATTGTTCAGGGTGCGGGCCATGATCTCGATGTTGCCGAAGTCATTCTTCAGCAATGGGCCGATGGGAGGTGCCACCGACGACAGGTGCAGGGTAGACACACCTTCCGGGCTTTTGAAGTTGCGGGTGACCCGGTAGATGCGGTCGGCGTTGGCGTGCTGTTTATCGTAGCTCACTTCGTTCGACACAAACAAGTAGATGAGCAACGAGGCGGCGATGGCCAGGGCCAGGCCTGCGATATTGATGAAGGCCGTGAGCTTGTTTCGGAAGATGCTGCGGAAGGCCGTTTTGAGATAGTTGCTGATCATATTGATTTACTTAAATGGGTAACTGATCGAGGGACTATAAGTTACAGTTTAGACTTGCGGAACGTAATAAAAGTTGCACCCGGGAGTGTTCAATAATTGTTCCGGGACTTGATCATCGTAATCCGAACCCCGTTGCATGTTTTGCGCGCTTCGGGATGTGCGCTATCGGACGGTATTTGTTCGGGAGCGAGATCCCTTAACCAGAATGGTGCGCAACCGCAATTAGCTATTGGTGTGAAATTGATATCTCGTTTTCCGCCTGCTGCCTGGTTCCTGTTAAGTCGAAAATCGCCTTTTTGATCGATTTTCCATCATCTGGACTGTAATGAGTCATTTTATTGAAAATAAATCTTTATTTATTGATAAACAATAAAACTTTATTGATTATTTATGTCGTTAACAAACAGAAACAGCAAGAAAACCATGAAAATTGAAGCTAAGGACACGGTACTGATGCTCAAGGGGCTTCGGGTACTTACGTGGATCATATTTGTCGGCGTGTGCATAGAGGCAGGGGGGTCTATCTTCAGTTCGGCCTATACTTTATTAATTAACCCAGTCAATGCCTCCACGTATTGGGTTTATAATGACTTATCCGGCTTGTATCGATTTGACCCTGGGCATTTTTTGGCAGAAATCCTGTTAATCATCATTGCATCCGTATTGAAGGCTATACTCTTCTATCTTATCCTAATGCTATTGATTGACAAAAAACTCAGTATAGCCCGGCCGTTCAATGATCAGGTGAGAAGATTTCTTCTCCAGGGTGCTGCACTGTCTTTCGGAATTGGCCTTTTCATGGCTTCGGGTGTGAAGTATACGGAATGGCTCGTCAGTCAGGGCGTGACCATGCCAGACACCCAGCAGTTGCGGTTGGGCGGAGCCGATGTCTGGCTCTTTATGGGAGTAATCCTGTTCATTATCGCTCAGATATTCAAACGCGGAATAGAGATTCAGACCGAAAACGAACTAACTGTTTAAGCCATGCCGATAATCGTAAACCTCGACGTGATGATGGCCAAGTGAAAAATGTCATTGAATGAACTTTCGGAGAAGGTGGACTTAACACTGGCCAATCTATCTATTCTAAAGACCGGTAAAGCCAAGGCAATTCGGTTTAGTACGCTGGAAGCTATTTGCAAAGCACTGGATTGCCAGCCTGGAGATTTGCTGGAGTATTCATCAAAAGAAGATTGATGGTAGCAAAGCCGAGCAATTATTCAAATACGTAATCTCCTGTCGGTAACCGACGGGGCATTCAGAAGAAAGGAAATCATCATAAAACCAGTTCAATTATTATCTCCCGACAGGGAGGATGCTATATCCATGTCAAAAAAATAAACCAACTAAATTCTAACATTATGAAAATGAATTACTCAAACCTGCTACCGTTCGTGGCCAAATCACCTTTGTTGGCGGCTGTTTTCCTATTGTGCTCCTGCGGCAATCGAAAAGCGTCGGCTCAAAAAATAACTGATACTCCGGCTACCACCGTAAAGCCGTCCATGGACATACATTCTGCCGTGGTGCGCGGAAATTTGGAAGTGATTAAACAACACCTGGCTGCCGGTACCAACATCAACGAGAAAGATCCGTTCGGTGGTTCGAGTCCATTGATTTCAGCATCGCTGTTTGGTAAGACAGAAATCGCAAAACTCCTGATTGATGCGGGTGCTGACATCAATGTTCAGAACAACGACGGGTCAACTGCCTTGCATACGGCGGCGTTCTTTTGCCGCCCGGAGATCGTAAAGATGTTGCTGGTCAAAAAGGCTGACAAAAACATCAAAAACAAGTACGGTGCAACGCCAGGCCAATCTGTGGCTGAATCCTTTGAGGCGGTAAAGCCCACGTATGAGATGCTGGAGAAGTTGCTGGCACCTATGGGTTTAAAGCTTGACTACGTTTATATTGAAAAGACACGACCTGAAATCGCAGCCCTGCTGAAATAGAACAGTAAAAAAATTATGACTGTCATGCGAAGATATGATATAGATTGGCTGCGCGTCGTTGCCATTGGTTTGCTCCTGATCTACCACACGGCGATTACATTTCAACCTTGGGGTGTCATGATTGGATTTATTTCAAATCCCAGACCATGGGAGTCTTTGTGGACTCCCATGACCCTGCTGAATGTATGGCGAATACCGCTTCTGTTCTTTGTGTCAGGCATGGGTGTGTTCTTTGCCATTCAGCAGCGTTCGTGGAGAGAACTCCTGGTGGAGCGAATGGCACGCATCGGAATCCCATTCGTTTTTGGCATATTCTTCATTGTACCCATTGCGGCGTTATTGTCACAATACCATGATTTAAGTTTGCCCGCTTACGCACCCGGCCCGGGTCATTTGTGGTTTTTAGGGAACATTCTGGCGTATGTACTGATACTGTCGCCCGTATTTTATTATCTCAAACGAAATGAATCCGGCAAATTCGTAACCCGACTGAAATTCATATTGGGCAAACCTGCCGGAATAATTTTGGTCTTGTGTGCATTTGTTGCAGAAGTGCTTATCGCCAGACCAGTCATTTTTGAATGGTACGCGATGACTTGGCATGGATTCTTCCTGGGGTTTCTGGCGTTCTTTTTCGGGTTTTGTTTTGTATGGGTTGATGACGGCTTTTGGAAGCAGATAGCAAAATGGCGATGTATATTATTAGTTGCTGCTGGAACTTTGTACATCTGGCGCCAATCTCAATTTCCGGTACCCGTGGCAGGCTACAGGCTGTCCATTGAATCAAATCTCTGGATCCTGACTATTCTTGCATTTGGTTACCGGTACCTCAATCGCCCGAGCCGCGCGCTGGCATACCTGAGTCATGCAGCGTATCCGGTATATATCCTTCACATGATCTTTTTGTCGTTGGGCGCAATGGTGATTTTTCCCTGGCAGGTTCCGGTGCCTCTTCAGTTTGTTCTGTTGCTGTTATTTGCACTGGCTGGAAGTCTGATGACCTATGAATTCATTATCCGTAGAGTTACTATTATTCGGCCGTTGTTTGGTGTGAAGATGAGATAATTCAGTTAAGGATGTCAAAAACAAAGTAACATCAGACCAGGTATTGGTTATGTTCAGGCAGTTTCAAAAATCTGCCCTCTGTGCATTATATTAAGGGTTCCGGAACCAACTACCCGATATGAACCACCTCCGTTGCACATTCCTCGTTTTGCTGCTTATTGGCTGTTTCACCACCACAAGCGCTCGGCAACCTGTAGTCTATGACGTGGTATTGACAGGAGGACGGGTGATTGATCCGGACACGAAACTGGATGCCCTCAGGAATGTGGGCATACTCCATGGACAAATTTCCCAAATCAGCACCGGGCCTTTATCCGGGAAACAGGTAATTAATGTGGCTGGTCTGGTGGTAGCACCCGGCTTTATCGATCTGCATGTACATGACCGCAACAACGTCGAGCAGGAATTTCAGATGCACGATGGTGTAACCTCAGTGCTGGAGTTGGAATGGTGAATAGAGTATTTGAAGGAATGGTATGTTACCGGAAGGTTCTAAGTAATCGCGCTGCGAATATTACCCAGAATATCTTAAACAAATAAATTTACATTTTAACATGAAGTCAATTTACGAGTTTCTGATCGGCATAAATATCGATTTGTTGAATGCAGTTCTTTTGACGGTGCTTTTCACAGTTGAGCAAATCTTCTCCGGCACGGCATCCTTTTCAAGGAGAGCCCCGCATCTGCTTACCAACGTAATTCTCCAGGCCTGCTATATACTTATTAACTATGGACTCGCGGTGGGTGTTATTTGGGTTTTCGATTGGGTAGAAAAGGGCAACCTTGGTTTGTTGAATATGATTTCCATATCATTCTATGCTAAAGTGGCGATCGGGATCATTTGTATAGACTTCGTCAATTATTGGGCGCACCGGCTTTATCACACCTGGGAGTTATTCTGGCGACTTCATCGGGTGCATCACAGCGACACAGCACTGGATACCTCTTCCTCCTATCGATTTCACCCGTTAGATGCTTTGCTGGACAATGGTGCCGCGGTTGTTGCCGCGATTGTATTCGGGTTACACCCTTCTTCTCTTCTGATCTGGTTTATATTCTATATTCCTGTTTTGGTTATGCATCATTCTGCTTTTATCATGCCAACCTGGTTTGATCGTACATTTGGAATGGTAATCGTTTCTCCAAACTTTCACAAGGTTCATCATCATCAGTTGCAGGAATACACTGATTCAAACTACGGTCAGCTTTTCATTTTTTGGGATAAGATGTTTGGGACATTTAGAAAATTGCCCGTTTCAGACATCAAATTCGGACTCCAGGAATTTGATCGGCCCGATCGTCAGCAGACGTGGTTTCTGATTAAAAGCCCGTTCAATAATCTAAGAAAAGAGGAGTGAAGCTATTTATCACTATTGAGAATAACTTCACGGAAATAGACTATAAATGCCCATTCACTTCATCCACTGGAACCTCAATCCCGAGATCGACAGTTTTGGTTTCCCGCTAAGGTATTACGGAATGTTCTTTGCGGGAGGAATTCTGGCGTGTGTAGTGTTGCTGAAGTACATTTTCAAACGCGAGCACATTCCACAGCATAAGCTGGACACACTAACCATTTATGGATTCGTAGGTATTTTTCTGGGTGCGCGGTTGGGCCACTGTCTGTTGTATGACCCGGGCTACTATTTTCAGTATCCTTTGGAAATATGGTTGCCCATCAAGGCTGCTGCTGATGGGTATGAATACATTGGCTATCAGGGCCTCGCCAGTCACGGTGGTATAGCAGGGTTGATCCTCGCCCTCGTCACCTATGCCCGCCGAACCGGGGAGTCTGTACTCAACACCGTTGACCTGATCAGTATTGTGGCGCCGCTGGGTGGATGTTTTATCCGGTTGGGTAACCTGATGAATTCAGAGATACTTGGCTTTCCTACTTCCGTGCCCTGGGCCTTTGTCTTTGAGCGCGAAGATCAATTGCCCCGGCATCCGGCTCAATTGTATGAAGCTATCCTGTACTTGTTGATCTTTTTGTTCATGTACTACCTCTATGTAAGTTTTCGGCCCCGGCTGAAGAACGGATTCTTTTTCGGCACCGGCATGGCACTGGTTTTCACGTCCAGGTTTCTGATAGAATTCCTGAAGGAACGTCAGGTAGCGTTCGAATCTCAGATGGTGCTGGACATGGGGCAATGGTTGAGTGTGCCGTTTGTTTTGGTGGGGATTGGTTTTGTTGTGTATGGACTAAAGACAACAAGACAAATAACGGACAGGGCTGTCGAAGTTGTGAACAACGGTGATGATGAAGTAAATGATTCCCGCGGATGATGTAGAAAGATACAGAATACGCGGAAGTTCGTTCAAATATTTTTTAGCAAATACTCAGCTGGTGCTTCGTTTATTTTCTCAGTGCCTTTGCGAGAAAGAAGCATGGGTAATGCATTTCACGCAGAGTTCGCCGAGATAATGCACGCGGAGATCGCTGATTACATATTATTGTATTCTCCGCGCCTTTGCGCCTCTGCGGTTAATGCATTTTTGGCTCCTGACCCTTTGGATAGAATATCAAGCATGCGGTATATTGAGGTTCAATTGAATTATCCCGCAAAAGGAACAGCATAAAAACCCCCTCAACCATGAAACAAAAAGTCCTATTCGTACTGTGTCTGCTCTCCGGGCTGATGTACATCAATGCCGGCCTCAATAAGATTTTCAACTACATACCCATTCCCCCGGACCTGCCGGCGGAAATAGTGAAATTTAACGAAGCCATGATGACCATCACCTGGCTGCTTCCGCTCATTGCCGTGGTTGAAATTGTCGGTGGCATTCTGTTCATCCTGCCGAAATACCGTGTCCTGGGCGCTATCATGCTCTTTCCGATTCTGGTTGGAATCTGTCTTACTCATTTTACCGTAGCGCCAACAGGTATACCGATTGCCGTCATCCTGCTCGCTATCCATGGCTGGGTGATATTTGAAAACCGGGAGAAGTACATGGCGATGATCCGGTAATATTTTTCACCGCGGGGACGCAAAGGCGCGATGGCGCGAAGAACTTCCTGCGTGACATGGTTGATATTTGCGTAATCTGCTTTTTTCTGCGTGATCAGCGATCTTTATTCCTCCGTGCCTCAGTGGTTTTATTGTTGAACTCGCGTAGCTAAGAAATCCAATTGTGGTTGTATTTTTAGTTCATGTGCTACCACAAACAAGACAAAGCCATCGAGGCCGAACTCCAGGTCCGCTACAAAGCTGTGATGCGACCGGAGATCGGCTACCAACCGAGTTTCTATGAAAATGGTTTTGACTTCAAGCCTGGTCCGGTGATCACTGCCGACCGCCCCAAAGAATTTCAGGCTTTCAAATGGGGATTGATCCCTTTCTGGACGAAGTCACAAGCCGACGCCGTGCAGATCCGTCTCAAGACGTTGAATTGCATCAGCGAAGAGATGTTTGATAAACCTGCCTACCGCGACGCGCTCAAAGCAGGTCAACGTTGCATCATCCCCTGCACCGGATTCTTTGAATGGCGCTGGGTCAATGGGGGCAAGGTCAAGTATCCGTATTTCATCCACCTGAAGGACCAGTCGATATTTTCACTCGCAGGAATCTATTCATCGTGGCTGGACAAGACCACCGGCGAGGAGGTATATACCTACAGTGTGCTGACCACCCGTGCGAATCCGTTGATGGAGAAGATACATAACTCCAAGAAGCGCATGCCGGTGATCCTGGATCCGGCCCATGAGCAGGACTGGCTAAATCCCCTGCTCACCAAAGACGATGTACTGGCCTTGTGCGAGCCTATGGACCAGGCACGTATGGACGCCTACACGATCAGTCGCATGATCACCGATCGCAAGGTTGACAATAAGAATACCGACGCCATTGTCCGACCATTTGAATATCCGGAATTGGGGTTGATGGACGCGTAAAAGAACCTACACGGATGCACCCAAAAGCAGTAAGCAACAACAAGTTCACTTTTTTCATAGCCATAGCATGGCTGGGCATCTTCGCCATTTCCGTGGGCTTTGGCAAGACGTTTATTATACCAATTGCATCCGGTGCCAGAACATGGCCCATTGAAATCTACGTACATGGTGCTTTGGTTTTTGGCTGGGTGTTGATATTTCTGATCCAATCCTATTTAGTTCAACGTGGCAGGTACAAAAGTCACAAGCAAATTGGCAGATGGTCAGTTCTGATTGGAGTGGGTGCAGCGGTTTCCATTATTCCGGCAGCGATGTACCAATGTGAGCGGGAACTAAGGGAGGGGTTAGGTCAAACCGCCATATCAGCAATTGTAGGTTCATTAATGTCTGCTACTATGTTTTTGTCGCTTGTATCCTTAGGGGTGATTTATCGAAACAAGCCCGACGTGCACAAGCGGTTTATGCTATTGGCTACTATCCTCATGATTTGGCCCGCATGGTTTCGGTGGCGACATTATTTCCCAGCTGTGGAAAGACCGGATATATGGTTTGCCTGTGTACTTGCCAACAGCCTGATTGTTGTTGCGTTTGTTTGGGACTGGCTGCAAAACAAACGGATTCACCCGGTATTGCTTTTTGGGGGTATTTTTATCATCCTGGAAAGTAGTGCGGAGATAATGTTGTTTGACAGCCCCGGATGGAGAGTGGTGGCCAATCTTATTTATAGGGCATTGTATTAAATCATGATCACATGGTTTCCTCTTTGTGTAAATTCATATCAATGAAAGAAACCCAGGTCAGATGAGGAAAACACTCATTTTATCAATGCTTGTCCTCACCGGTATTTCCTGTGTTGACGATAAGGCGTCATACCCAAATACTCCTTTTCGGTCGTGCGGCGAGGAATTCTATTATTTTGAGAATAAACCCATTCACCTGAAGAAGTCGGTAGATCGTGCAACGGTTGGTTTTAATGCCAGAATCAACCGGAATGACGCGGAACAATTGCTTTCTGCATATTCATTCGTCACATCATTGGATGGTTTTTTTATGGAGGAGGAAAGCAGCGTGGCGATTATTAGCCTGGAAAAGGACCTTAGTTGTGCGTACCTTGATCAGGACCTTGGCAAGTTGGCCTTGAACGAAAGAGTGTCGTTCACCCATTGTATGTTCTTCCGTGAGTACAGAGATATTTTTATTGGGATAGGCGATCAGTTTATCGTAGGGTTAAAATCGGTACGTGACACGGTCGTTCTTCGCGAACTCACGCAACAAACAAGGACGCGAATAGTTAAGCCCTTAGACTCCCAAACGTATATCCTTAGGGTCAACGCAGGTTCGACGGGGAATGCCTTGTACATGGCTAATTATTTTCACGATAGCGGAAGGTTCAAATACGCTGAACCTGATTTCATCAACTTTGGAAATCTGTTCGATTGAACGGCCGGAAGGATTGCTTGCTAGCTAATAGAAAAGCCCATTAAAAATACCCTTCCTCCGTTCCTGTAACCCTCGAGGCATTTGGAAGTATTCTACAACATGTCCGCCGGGGCACCGTTAAATTCCTAACCCCCACGCTGCCATGATCAAAAACTACGTCACCATCGCCATACGGAGCTTTTTGAAGCACAAGGCTTTTGCCTTCCTGAATATCATTGGGTTAAGTCTCGGCATGGTGGCCAGCCTGCTGATCCTGCAATACGTGAAGTATGAACGCAGCTATGATACCTTTCACAGCAAGGCCGCTGACATCTACCGGGTGAACTACAACCAATGGCAACATGGCAAGCTTCGATTCGAATGTGCCGCTGCCGTGCCAGCTGTAGGCCCAGCCTTGAAGAACAATTTCCCGGAGGTCCTGCGCTTCACAAGACTTTATCCGGTGAGCGGCATCGCGAGTTATGACAGTCCCACCCGCGGTGTGGTCTCCTTTCGCGAAACCAAAATGCAGATCGCGGACTCCTCTGTTTTCGCTGTATTTGATATTAATCTGCTGCAAGGCGACAAGCTTCAATCATTGGCAGGTCCCAATAAAGCTGTGTTGAGTGAGCGTGCCGTAAGGCGCTATTTCGCCGACGAAGATCCCATCGGCAAAACCATCTCGTGGGACGGCACCAGAAAGTTTGAGGTTACAGGTGTCTTCGAAAACCTCCCTGACAACTCCCACATCAAATTTGATATCCTGTTTTCTTACGCCACCCTGAACCGGGAAACCGACAATGAATCGGAGAAGTCCTGGGGCAGGTATGATTTCAATACGTATGTGCTCCTGCAACCGGGTTCAGACGTGGCGGCATTGCAAGCCAAGTGGGACCGTTGGTTGGTGGAGGCCCGATCTGAAGAGTGGAAGAAATACAACGGCAAGGCAGAGTACCCACTGCAAAATATACTTGATATTCATTTAGGCCGCGTGTTGCTGCAGGAGTCACAGCCAGACGACCGCGGCGATGGCGACAGTGTCTAT
>DAOMGC010000063.1:0-18219 GCA_035430125.1 Cyclobacteriaceae bacterium
ACGAGTAGCGCATTGTTAATCTGACACGAAAAACAAGAAACTCAAAAGTCCCGGTCCAACCGGGATTTTTTTTTGACTAATGCAGGAATGAAGAAGAAGAAACTACAGGTAGCCATCCAGGGTATAGCAGCAAGCTTTCACGAGCTGGCCGCATTCACCCATTTCAAAGAACCTATTGATACCATCGAGTGCCTGTCCTTTCATGTCTTGTGTGAGACGTTAAAAACTGACAAGGCGGACTTTGCGGTCATGGCAATTGAAAACTCGATCGCCGGGTCCATCCTTCCAAACTATTTCCTTCTGCAGGAGTATCACTTCTCGATTGTGGGTGAGCTGTACTTGCCCATTCATATGCATTTGCTTGCGCTGCCGGGTGTGAAGCTAGCCCACATACGAACCATCGAATCACACCCTATGGCCATTCGCCAATGCAGTGATTTTCTCCAGCGCCTCCCGGGTGTTGCTGTTCGCGAAAGCGATGACACCGCATTATCGGCGCGCAACATCCGTGAAAAGAAGTTGAAAGACACCGCGGCCATTGCCAACGAAGCAGCCGCCAAAAAATTCGGGCTCACTATCCTGGAGAAGAGAATTGAAACGCACAAAAAGAACTTTACGCGCTTCCTCATTCTCACCAAGAACGGCAGCGTAGCCAGTGCCAACAAAGCGTCATTGTCGTTTGAGGTTGCCAATGAAGCGGGAAGCCTGGCCAATGTGTTGACCACGTTCAAAGAACATCAGATCAACCTGACCAAAATTCAGTCAATACCCATCATCGGGAAACCCAAGGAATATTCGATCCATGTGGATGTAGAGTGGAAAAAACGAAAAAACTATGATCAGGCCCTGGGGCAGGTGTTGCGACAAACCCGCAACCTGAATGTGCTTGGAGAATACAAGAAATCGGAAATGAAATTTTAGTAGTTATGATTAAAACAGCAGACCGGATCGCACAGGTGGAGGAATACTACTTTAGCAAGAAACTCGCTGAAGTACGTGGTCTGGATACACCCGACTTTCGGGTGATCAACCTCGGCATTGGCAGTCCAGACCTCGCACCCACAGCGGTGACGGTGGCTGCCCTGACTGAATCGGCGCACAATCCTGCCCACCACGGTTATCAGAATTATAAAGGTATCCCTGCCTTGCGTCAGGCTATTGCAGCGTTCTACCAAAAGACATATCACGTTGCATTGGACCCCGAGACCATGATACTCCCCCTGATGGGCTCGAAAGAAGGGATCATGCACACTGCCATGGCATTTGTAAATGAAGGTGACGAGGTGCTTATTCCGGATCCGGGATATCCAACGTATGCTTCTGTAGCCAAATTGGTAGGAGCAAAAGTGCGCACCTATACCATGAAGGAGTCGCTGGACTGGGGTGTGGACATGGAAGCCCTCCGTGGACAGGATTTGTCGCGGGTGAAAATCATGTGGGTGAACTTCCCCCATATGCCTACCGGTCGAGTGGCCTCGAAAGCCGAGATGAAAGAACTGGTGGACCTGGCCCGCAAGCACCATTTCCTGATTGTCAACGATAATCCATACAGCCTGATTCTTAATAATGCACCCCTCAGCATTTTGTCCATAGAAGGAGCTGCTGAAGTAGCGCTCGAACTTAATTCATTATCCAAGTCGCACAATATGGCCGGGTGGCGCATTGGTTGGGTCGCTGGCAACAAAGACTATGTAGAAGCTGTGTTGCGCGTGAAGAGTAATATGGATTCCGGAATGTTCCTGGGTTTACAGCATGCCGCCGTGGAGGCATTAAAAAATGATTCCTCCTGGTTTGAAGAACTGAATACAGTTTACCGCGGCCGCAGCGTACTTGCCCGTAAACTTTTAAAGGAACTTGGTTGTTCTTATGCCGAAGAGCAATCGGGATTGTTTGTTTGGGCAAAGGCGCCGCACCACGTATCCGACGTGGAAAAATGGATTGACGAAATCCTGTACGCCACCAAAGTATTTATAACACCAGGGTTCATCTTTGGCGAAGCGGGTCGACGTCACATCCGGGTATCCTTGTGCGCCCCGATTGAAAAACTGGAAGAAGCCATTGGCCGTATCCAGCTTTGGAAAGAAAAAGTCCACACCAAAACCAAAGCAACCGCATGAAGATCACGATTGTCGGATTGGGATTAATTGGTGGCTCGATGGCCATTGACCTTCGAAAGGCAGGCATTGCTTCACGACTGGTAGGAGTGGACCGTTCTGAAGATCACGGCCGACGTGCGCTTGAACTCGGATTGGTTGATGTCGTTGAGCCGGAAGACCGTGCGCTGGCAGATGCCGATGTGGTGATCCTTGCCATTCCCGTGAATATCCTTGGGGCTCTTTTGCCGCAGGTAATGGATGTAGTGAAAAAAGATACGGTGGTGATTGATACGGGGTCAACCAAATCCCTGATCTGTAAGTCCATCAGCAACCATTCCAAGCGTCAGCAGTTTGTGGCCGCACACCCGATTGCTGGTACTGAGAATTCCGGACCGGATGCCGCCTTCTCGGGGCTGTTCAACGGGATGACCAACATTATCTGCGAGCGCGACAAATCTTCGGAGCTTGCCTTATCTACAGCAAATCGGATTTTTGATGCGTTGGGATTGAATACCATCTATATGGAAGCCGAAGAACACGACCGGCATGTAGCCTATGTATCGCATTTGTCCCATGTGAGTTCGTTCCTCCTGGGCCAAACTGTACTTGATATTGAAAAGGATGAGAAGAACATCTTCAACCTGGCGGGCAGCGGTCTCGCCTCAACGGTGCGTTTGGCCAAGAGTTCTCCCGATATGTGGGCACCCATCTTTGAGCAGAATGCAGAATACCTCGGCCAGGCGTTGGCGGAATACATCATGCATCTGCAAAAATTTCACTATCAGTTGATGAAGCGGAACACAAAAGAACTTTATCGGGTGATGAAGGAAGCAAATAAAATCAGAAAAGTCCTGGATGGTATGGGCACAGCCAATCGCCCGACGCCAGGGCCCGCCATAACCCATACTCCATCTTAAAAACGAAAACTACCTAGTCATGCAATTTCAATCTGTTACCACCGCCCTGGGAATTAAGAAGCCGCTGATCATCAGTGGTCCATGCAGTGCGGAAACCGAAAGTCAAATGATCACCACCGCCAAGCAACTGGCGGCCACCGGAAAGGTGCATGCGTTGCGCGCCGGCATATGGAAGCCCCGCACACGACCTGGCCAATTTGAAGGAGCAGGCGAACCCGGTTTGGCGTGGTTGATCGCCGCCAAAAAAGAAACGGGTCTACCGGTAACCACCGAGGTAGCTACCGCCGCCCACGTCGAGGCTTGTCTTAAGGCTGGCGTCGATATCTTGTGGGTAGGCGCTCGCACAACCGTCAATCCGTTCTCTGTGCAGGAGATAGCAGATGCCTTGAAGGGTGTCGACATTCCGGTGATGGTGAAGAACCCGGTGAACCCCGACCTTGAACTTTGGCTCGGTGCTTTTGAGCGATTAAGCCGTTCAGGCATCAAGACCATGTCGGCTATTCACCGGGGGTTTTCCTCATTCGACAAGGGGCCGTTCCGCAATGCACCTATGTGGGACCTGTCTATAGAACTCAAGACACGTATGCCGGGTATCGAAATGATCTGCGATCCGAGCCACATCGCCGGCAACCGCGACCTTATTGCCCTTGTGTCCCAGAAGGCACTTGACCTGGATATGGCCGGTCTCATGATCGAATCACACCTCAATCCGGACGCGGCATGGAGCGATGCTAAACAACAGGTAACGCCTGCTAACCTCGGCAAGATTGTAGATAGCCTGGTGGTGCGCAGTGTCTCCTCCGACAATAAGACCTTTAAGGATACCCTCGGCATTTTGCGCGATCAGATCGACCAGCTGGATGATGAGATCATGCAGAAACTGGCCAACCGGATGAAAATCTCAGAGAAAATCGGCCAGTATAAGAAAGAGAATAATGTTACCATCCTGCAAGTTGGACGATGGGAGGAAATTGTTCAGACCCGTGCAGCATTGGGTAAGGCCATGGGCCTTGATGAAGGATTCACCCGGGACCTGCTTCGGCTTATTCACCACGAATCTATCCAGGTGCAGACCAAAGTGATGAACAAAGTCGCAGAACGCGTTTAACCGAATCCCAATTATTTTATTGAAAGATCGGTGATGCTGAATATCTCAGCATTGCCGATCTTTAGCTTTTATTCCCCTACCGTATGAATCCCCTCTGGAAAAAATTCCTGTTCTCGGCAGCCGGTCTGGCTGTGGTGATTGCCGGCATCTATTATTTCAGTCACAACAAGCCTGACGCAATCAAGCCTGTTGATCCTGCCTTCGCGCAATATGTATCCTCTTATACAGAAGGCCTCGTTGGTTCTGGATCAACCATCCGTATTGTTCTGGCCAATGATGCCGTGGAGGCTGGTGCGGTAGGAGAGAGCCAGGTTAAGCTTTTCTCCTTTTCCCCTTCTCTTTCAGGAAAAACAGTTTGGATCGATCGCCGCACGGTGGAATTTCAACCAGACAAACGAATGACATCGGGTGTTACCTACACGGTCTCATTTGAACTATCAAAACTGATTCAAGTACCTGATGCCCTCCGGTTGTTTGAATTCAATTTCATGGTTATTCCTCAGAATTTTGAGCTTACCATACAAAATGTCCGCCCATACAATCCAAATGAACTGAAGCGTCAAAAGATTGAGGGATTGTTCGCTACCGCAGATTTTGCAGAAGGAGAAGCCATTGAAAAGGCCGTTACAGCGAAACAGGATGGTAAGCCATTAAAAATCTCCTGGGAGCATACAGGAGGAGGGGTGGGTCACAATTTTATTGTTGAAGATGTTGTACGAGCTGATCAGGCAGGTAAGGTGCTGATCGAGGTGCAAGGGGCCAGCCTCCAAATGAATCGCAATGAAACCCGCGAAGTTGAAATCCCTGCCCTGGGTGACTTCAAGGTAATGAATGTGCGGGTGGAACAAGAAGCCAATCAATTTGTAGTCATTCAGTTTTCTGATCCGCTGAATGAAAGACAAAACCTTTCGGGTTTAATCTCCATCTCCGA
Source organism: Cyclobacteriaceae bacterium (assembly GCA_035430125.1). Classification (GTDB taxonomy): domain Bacteria; phylum Bacteroidota; class Bacteroidia; order Cytophagales; family Cyclobacteriaceae; genus ELB16-189. Next base: position 5,053 of record DAOMGC010000063.1, read on the forward strand.
CATCCCATCGCTCGACATCGAAATCAGAGGTAATGAAATCCGCTTGTATCCTCCCGTCCGTCAGGTGGGCACAAAGACCCTTACCCTGGAGGCTGGCATTAAGAATGTTCTTGATTACCGGATGGCGTCACCGTCTTCGATGGACGTGACCTTTGAGCAAATAGCGCCAGCAGTCAGATTTCTTGGCAAGGGCAGTATTCTTCCCACAACGGACGGATTGATTCTGCCCTTTGAGGCGGTAAGCCTCAAGGCGGTTGATATCCAGATACTGAGGGTGTTTGAGAAAAACGTTATTCAATTTTTACAGGTCAATAATCTCGATGGCAATGAACAGTTGCGCCGGGTCGGTCGGCCGCTCATTCGCAAAATGGTGTCACTGGAGAATGTAGGCCTGGTGGTGACCGGCAAATGGAACCGCTATACCCTTGATCTCAGTCAGTACATCACGCCTGAACCTGGTGCAATCTATCAGGTGCGCATTGGGTTCAAAAGATCTTATTCTTCGTATGCCTGTCCTGATAGTAATATCATTGAGCAGGAGGTCAATGAACCAGATTACTCCCAACCCGACGAAGAAGAAAGTGCGTGGGATTCTTATGAAGAACCTTATTACTATTCTTCTGACTACGATTGGGAACAAAAAGACAATCCCTGCCACTCCTCATATTATGGCCGCTCCCGTTCGATCACGCGCAACATAATTGCTTCTGACCTGGGCCTCACGGCCAAACGGGGTGAAGATGGTAATGTGAATGTCTTCGTAAATGACCTGCGCACAACAGAGCTGCTTAACGGAGTAAGTCTTGAAGTCTATGATTACCAACAGCAGTTGGTGGGCAGCGGTACAACTTCAGACGGTAAGGCGGTAATCACCTGCAATGGTAAACCATTTGTACTCATTGCCAAGAATGGTCAACAGCGCGGCTACCTTAAACTCAATGAAGGCGAAGCACTTTCGCTTAGCAATTTTGATGTGGGTGGTGAACAAATCAACGAAGGCATCAAGGGAATGATTTATGGAGAACGTGGTGTGTGGCGACCGGGCGATTCCCTCTTCCTCACATTCCTCTTGGAAGACAAACTCAAGCGACTACCGGAACATCACCCGGTAGTGTTGGAACTTTTGGACCCTGCGGGACAAGTCAATCAGCGCCTCGTGCAGGCTACTCATGAGAATGGGTTTTATAAGTTCGCTGCCATTACCTCGCCGGATGCACCTACGGGTAACTGGTCAGCGCGCGTAAAAGTGGGAGGCACCCAGTTCTCTCAGAATATTCGCATCGAGACCATTAAACCGAACCGGCTGAAGATTAATCTTGACTTTGGCAAGGATAAGATCGTTGCTTCCAGTAGCGGTGTTTCTGGTAAACTTCATGTGAACTGGCTTACCGGTGCCCCTGGCCGCAACCTCAAAGCAGAGTTTGAAGTGTTACTCACCAAAGCAGCTACAAAATTTGATAAGTACCCCGGGTTTATTTTTGATGATCCCGCCCGCGACTATTCTACCGAAGCCATGACCCTGTTTTCAGGTACGACAGATGAAAATGGCGATGCGCAGGTGTCAGGCAATATCGAGGTCAATGGTCAACCAGCCGGAATGCTCAATGCCGTCTTCCGGGGAAAGGTTTTTGAAGAAGGGGGCGACTTTAGCATTGATCGCTTTAGCCTGCCATTTTATCCATACGCGTCTTACACCGGTATTCGATTGCCCGAAGGCGACAAGGCACGCGGTATGCTACTCACCGACACCACCCATCGTGTGGACATTGTTACCGTGGACGCTGAGGGTCGCGGAGTTTCAAGGGATAATATTCAGGTAAGTATCTCTAAGCTCAATTGGCGCTGGTGGTGGGACACTTCGGACAATGGCGCCAACTACACTACGGGTTCTGATGCCAGGGTGATTGCCAATGGCAATGTGCGCACGGTTGATGGCAAAGGTACCTGGACCTTTAGGATTAAGTACCCTGAATGGGGTCGATATATTGTTCGGGCTGTAGATCCCGTTTCGGGACACAGTACGGCAAAAGTAATTTATGTGGATTGGCCAGGGTGGGCCGGTCGCGCCCGCAAGGAGGCCACCGGCGCCACGATGCTCAGCTTCTCCGGTGACAAGACAACCTATGCGGTGGGTGAAAAGGCAAACATCGTGATACCCGGAAGCAACGCCGGACGCGCCCTGATCACCATCGAAAATGGAAGCCGGATGTTGGAGTCATATTGGCTCGAAACCAAAGCCGGTGACAATAAATTCAGTTTTGATATCAAGCCGGAGATGGCTCCTAACGTGTATGTTGGCGTTTCTCTTTTACAAGCCCATTCACAAACGGTCAATGACCTGCCGATCCGTCAATATGGTGTTATTCCCTTGACGGTTGAAGATCCTAAAACACACCTTGAACCTACTATCGCGATGCCCGATGTGCTAGAACCTGGTCAGGAAGTAGTGATCAAGGTTGCTGAAAAATCAGGACGCAAGATGAGTTATACGCTCGCCATGGTCGACGAAGGCCTGCTGGATATCACACGTTTCCCCACACCCGATGCATGGCCGAGGTTTTATGCGCGTGAAGCCCTGGGCGTTCGAACCTGGGATATCTACGATGAAGTAATGGGTGCTTTCGGAGGTAGAGTAGAACGGCTTTTGGCTATCGGTGGTGATATGCTGGTAAGCAAAGAAGATGAGTCAAAGCGAAATCGTTTTAAGCCGGTGGTGAAGTACCTGGGGCCGTTTACCACAGATGGAAGTGGACGCGAGCACCGGTTTATCATGCCGTCTTACGTTGGCTCAGTTCGCACCATGGTCGTTGCTGCCTATGAAGGTGCATATGGAAAAGCAGACAAAGCTACACCCGTACGGAAACCTTTAATGGTGCTCACCACATTACCCAGGGTATTGGGTCCTGAAGAAACGCTTCGCCTTCCGGTCACGCTTTTTACCATGGACAAGAGCATCAGATCGGTGAATGTTACTGTAAAAGTTGCAGGCCCGGTGAGCCTCACAGAAACCACCCGTACGGTTACGATGGATCGTGAAACCATGACAACGGATTTTGGGCTTCGTGTGAAATCAGAAACGGGCATGGCCCACATAGAGGTCATGGCAGTATCCGGAAGCTTCAAGGCATCTGAAAAAATCGATATAGAAATCAGGAACCCGAACCCTCCGGTCACACGGGTGACGGAAGTGCTGCTGGAGGCCGGTAAGAGCTGGAATGGTGTTGTATCTAAAGTTGGCGTGCCGGGCACCAATGTTGCAACACTCGAGGTTTCCAACCTGCCGCCCATTAACCTGGGGCAGCGACTCCGTTATCTTATGCAGTATCCGTATGGTTGTATTGAGCAGACCACTTCTTCCGTTTTTCCGCAATTGTACCTCGATCAGGTTAGGGCATTAACCGCTGAAGAGAAGGCGACCGTTCAAACCAATATTCGTGCAGGGATCGAACGCCTCAAGTTGTTCGTGACACGGGATGGCGGCTTTGCCTATTGGCCAGGAGGTGAGGATTCTGACAGCTGGGGATCAACGTATGCCGGGCAGTTCCTGGTGGAGGCCGAAGCGAAGGGTTATTTTATCCCCAATGATATGATCCGGCGATGGAAAAAATACCAAAGTGGTAAAGCTGCCGAATGGAGAAAGAGCAGTGAAAACCAAAGCAGTGAACTTATACAGGCGTATCGCCTTTATTCCCTCGCGCTGGCCGGTTCGGCTGATCTTGCATCCATGAATCGATTGCGGGAAATGGGCGCTCTCCCTGCAGCCAGTGTGTGGATGTTGGCATCCGCCTATGTAAAGGCCGGTCAACCGGAGGCGGCGCGCACACTGGTGGCCAATGCACCGACGAGCATTAAACCATATCAGGAGATGGCTTATTCCTATGGATCAGACATCCGTGACGAGGCGATTATTCTCGAGACTTTAATACTTCTCAACGATCGCGGCAGGGCATTCGACCTGGTCAAGCTTATCTCTGCCGAACTCAGCAACCCAAATGCATGGCTTAGCACACAGAGCACGGCCTGGTGCCTGAAGTCTGTTGGGATGTACGCCGGTGGAGAAAAGAAAGGACCCTTGAAGTTCACCTACACCACACAAGGCAAACAGGTTGTTGCCTCCACTGATCTTAACATTGCACAGGTAAGTTTGCCAGCTGAAGCGACGGATGGAAACTTGGCCCTCGCCAATCAGTCTGGCGGTCCCCTGTTTGCCCGGATCATTACCGAAGGGGTGCCTGCGCGCGGAGAAGAAGAGGAAGTGTCTAATAACCTGAAAGTGGTGATTCAGTACAATACACTCAAAGGACAGGTGGTTGACCCTACCCGGTTGGAACAGGGAACCTCGTTTGTGGCAACCGTGACGATCGCTAACACGGGTATGCGGGGAGCCTATAAAAACCTGGCACTCCGCCATATTGTGCCTTCGGGATGGGAAATCAGTAACCTCCGACTTACCGGCGACGAAGCAGCGCTGGCCAAAGAAGCGGCCACGTATCAGGATATACGCGATGATCGGGTGTACACGTATTTTGACCTTGCTGCTAATCAAACGAAGAGTTTCCGTGTGCTGCTAACCGCCACGTACGCCGGAAGCTACTATCTGCCGGCAGTGAGCTGCGAAGCGATGTATGACCGGACGGTATTTGCCCGTACCCGTGGACAGGTGGTGGAAGTAACCAAATCAAATCCCTAATTGTTATTAAGGCTACTGCTCCATAAAACTTTCTACCTTTGACTTTATTTAGCTGCCATGACAAAAGACTTCCATTTCTCTACCGCACCGGAACCCCATCGTGGGCGCACCCGTGAAATCATGTCCCGCCATCCGGAAGTAAAAAAACTGATGGTGAAGACTCCAGCCACTTTTCTGGTTATCCTGGGCTTAGTCGGTGGTATGGTGGGGGGCGGATGGCTTCTGCGTGATGCTTCCTGGTGGATGGTATTGCTGGCCGCCTACTTGGGTGGGGCTTTTGCCAACCATGCTCTTTTCGTCATGATCCATGAGTGCTCTCACCACCTGTTGTTCAAGAAGCGTTGGATGAACTTGTCGGCAGCTATTCTGGCTAATATGCCACATATCCTGCCGAGTGCTATTTCGTTTGTGCGCTACCATATCAAACACCACTCCTTTCAAGGCGTGCATGAACTGGACGGTGACCTGCCCGATCATTGGGAAGCTAAACTGATCAATAACTCAACCATCGGCAAGGCCCTTTGGCTCCTGGTATTTCCAATATTCCAGGCCATACGGGTTGCTCGTTTACGCGAAATTAAACCTGTGGATGCCTGGATCGTTGCCAATTGGGTTACACAGATCGCTTTCAACGTGGCAATCTGGGTGTTCATCGGACCTAAGGCATTTGTGTTTATGCTGTTAAGCTTTTTCTTTTCTGTAGGATTACATCCCCTGGGGGCACGATGGATTCAGGAACACTATCTCACCCTGGATGAAAATCAGGAAACGTACAGTTACTATGGTCCGCTCAATGTCGTGGCCTTCAACGTGGGTTATCACAACGAACACCATGATTTTCCTTCAGTGCCCTGGAACAAGTTGCCGGAATTAAAAAAAGATGCTTCCGAATACTATGACACACTAAAGTATCATACATCCTGGACGAAACTTTTCTTGCGCTTCCTGTTTGATCGCAATATCTCGCTCTACGATCGCATCGTGCGCCAAGAGCGCAACAAGGTAGCACTGACTGATGAATCCCGTCCGGATGCTGAGTTGGCCCTGCAGGGTAAATAATATTCTCATGAAATACCTGTTTTCATTCTTGTGTGCGCTGACCTGCGTAACAGCTTTTGCACAGGCCGACAAAACGGAAGAGCAAATTCTAAATCTGTCAAAGCGGAAATTCGATTGGCTGACCGGTAAGAACTATGATTCCATTCTCGTCAATTTTGACAGCCGTATGCAATTTGTCCATTCCAATGGATGGACCGAGACCCGTCAGGAGATTATCGACGATTTGAAATCGGGTAAGTTGAACTATCAGAAGATCACCATTCATCAGGCAACTGCACGGGTTTATGCCGCCTCGGCGGTTGTGGTTGGTACAGGTAAATTTGAAGGCCTCAATCAGGGAACTCCTTTTGCCATAGAGCTTCGGTACACCGAGGTTTATGTGCGCGACGGTCATCGTTGGAAGTTGGCGTCACGCCACGCCAACCGGATGCCATGAAACAAAGGCGGCGGTGGCTCTTGCCAGCTACCCTCGTCGCACTGCTGCTCATTTATTTTTTCTCCCTCCCGGATCCACTTTTCTCGTCTGCGTACAGTACAGTCCTGTTGGACAAGCGCGGCCATCTGTTGTCAGCCGTTATCGCTCCGGATGGGCAATGGCGTTTCCCTGAGCAGAAGGAAGTAAATGAAAAGTTTGCTATAGCCATCACCACCTATGAAGACAAGAGGTTCTGGTGGCACCCGGGCTTCGATCCGTTGGCCATCGCGCGGGCCCTTCGACAAAACGGGAAGGCAGGAAAGGTCATTAGTGGAGGAAGTACCCTTTCTATGCAGGTCATTCGGTTGTCTTTGAATAACCCACCGCGAACTGTATTTCAAAAAATCCGCGAAGCGGTATTGGCCACACGTCTCGAATTACGCTATTCAAAGAAGCAAATCCTGTCGCTGTATGCAGCCCATGCCCCCTTTGGGGGAAATGTGGTAGGTCTCGAAGCCGCATCGTGGCGTTGGATGGGTCGTGCACCGGAAGAAATGTCGTGGGCTGAGGCGTCGCTGCTGGCGGTGCTGCCCAACAATCCGGGATTACTTCATCTGGCCCGTAATAGGGACTTCCTCGCTGCGAAACGGAATGCGTTGTTGAAACGACTATTTGAAGATGGCCACTTTGACGCCATGAGTTACCAGTTGGCACTTGCTGAACCTATTCCGGATAAGCCATTGCCGCTGCCCCGGATTGCGCCGCATTTATTGGACCGTGCAATCGCTGAGGGAAAATCGGGGCAGCGTGTTCAATCATCAATTGATCGTGAGTTGCAGCTTCAGGCAGAATCTATTGTAAACGAGCGCGTAGAACAACTCAATGCCATCCGGGTATTCAATGGTGCAGCCATCGTGGTTGAGGTGGAGACGGGTGAGGTATTGGCCTATGTTGGGAACACCCGGCAGCCAGGACATCAGGAGCAAGTTGATATCATCAGTGCTCCTAGGAGCACCGGCAGCATTCTCAAGCCTTTTCTTTATGCAGCGATGCTCGATGAGGGAAGGATGTTGCCGCGCACCTTGCAACCCGATGTCCCCACTTTGATCGGCGGGTTTACGCCTCGGAACTTCTCACTTCAGTATGATGGTGCTGTGCCGGCAGATCAAGCGCTTATTCGTTCTTTAAATATTCCAGCAGTACATGAGTTGAAGGACTATCGTTATGAGAAGTTTCATCATTTTCTCCAGCAGCTTGGCATGACGACCCTGTCAAAGTCGCCTGATCACTACGGCCTTACACTCGTGTTGGGCGGCGCTGAAGCTACCCTTTGGGATGTTACCGGTATGTATGCGTCTTCAACACGCGTATTGAATCGGTACTTCAGCAGACCAGGATTGGCCCGTTATGCATCCACGGATATCCATCCACTTACCTGGAAGGATTCCTTGTGGTCAACGTCAACACCCGAAAGTGGAACGGTGCTGCATGCATCCTCATGGTGGTTCACCCTAAATGCGCTTCGTGAATTGTACCGGCCCGGTGAAGAGACAGGTTGGCGACATTTTCAAAGTTCAAGGATGATGGCCTGGAAGACCGGTACAAGTTTCGGCTTTCGTGATGGTTGGGCCATTGGCATAACCCCAAAGTATGTGGTTGGTGTATGGGTGGGTAATGCGACCGGGGAAGGCCGGCCAGGACTTACCGGAACAGAGGCCGCATCACCGCTGTTATTTTCGGTGGCCGGCCTGTTGCCGCATACCGGTTGGTTTGATGAACCAAACGGGGAGTTGCGGGAGGCAGCCGTTTGTGCATGGAGTGGTCAACGCGCTTCATCAGTATGTGACCAAATTGATACCGTCCGTGTTCAGGAGTCAGGTCTCGGTACGGCCGTATGTTCCTATCACAAGCTGGTTCATCTAACCCGAGATAAGCGTTACCGCGTTCACGATCAATGTGAGTCGTTAGCCAATGTGATTGACTTGCCCTGGTTTATCCTGCCTCCCATTCAAGAGTACTATTTCAGATCCAAAAATTTGTCGTATCGTCCTTTACCTCCTTATAGAAAGGATTGCCAGGATCCGGCATCTACCCCGGTGATGGATCTGATCTATCCCAAGCCCAATGCACAGATATTTATTCCTGTGCTTATGGATGGCGCAAAGGGTGAGGTGATTTGGGAGGCAACGCATCGTCAGGCAGGTGTTAATCTGTACTGGCACCTGGACGGCCGGTACATTGGCATGACAAAGGGAATGCACCGGCTGAGTGCCTCACCGCCGTTAGGTAGACATACCCTGACTTTGGTAGACGAATCGGGTGAGACCATCAACCGCACTTTTGATGTCATTTCGCACTAATCGGGGGCCTTAATGTAATATTTACCCCGAAATTGAATATTTTTATAGGACTACCAGACCTATACTTGTACCGTCTATTCTTAAATGTAAACTGGCTATGAAGAATTTTTTGCTGGCATCTTGTGTTTTGTTAAGCCTCATCGCTCACCAATCTCAAGCCCAAACACCCCAATACGCCATCGTTGTTGGTGCTTTTTCCGTTGAAGCTAATGCCAATAAATTCCTGAAGTTTGTCAGGTCCAAGAACTTCAAGCCAGTTATTCAGCGCAACGAAGAGAAGAACCTGTTTTATGTAATAATTCAGGAGACAAACGATCACGATGCTGTTATCGAGCAAACCAAGAAGTTGCAAGGCAGCGTGTTCCGCGATGCCTGGGTATTTAACCGAAACCCGGCACCACTGGTCGTTGAGCAACCCAAGCCCGAACCAGTTATCGAGCAACCTAAACCTGTAATTGAAGAGCCTAAAGTAGTTGAGGTAGTGAAGCCAAAGCGGCCATCTCCTGAAGATTCGGCACGTGCCGCCGAGGATAAGATCAAAGCTGAAGTAGCCAAGAAAATCATGGCAACGAAGAAAGGAGCCATGGAGAAACTTGACTACATCTATTTTTACCGCGATGCATCAGTGCTCCGACCCGAATCAAAATTTGCCATTGATCAGTTGTTGACGATGCTGAAGGATAACCCTAAACAAGTGATTCGTATTCACGGCCATACCAATGGTAATGACCCAGGTAAGATTATCCGCCGCACGGAAGAGAGCACGGATTTCTTCTCCCTCAAAAATACCATTGAAGACTATGGCTCAGCCAAAGAACTCTCTCAACTTAGGGCCGAGCAAATCCGGGACTACCTGATTGCCTCTGGGATCGACAAAGGCCGGATGAGTATTAAGGCCTGGGGAGGCAAGAAGCCTTTGTTCCCGGTTGATGATGACCGTGCGGAGGCCAATGTCCGCGTGGAAATAGAGATCGTCAAGTAGCCTTACCCGCCCATCTGCATTTTGCCGGGTCCTCCCTGGGCAAAGGGAATTGATTATTTATTACCTTCGGGGTGAATGAAACTAAATTCCCTATGAAGTTTGTTACCCGAATTGTACTGGTGGTAGCCTTGGTGTTCCTGACGGATTATGTGCAGGCTCAGGTCAACGACGAATACTATGTCACCATTGGCGCCTTCGCCCGGAAAGAAAATGCGGTGCGATTTACCGCCAAGGCCAGCCGTATGGGATTCAATGCCCAGTATGCGATAAATACCAACCGCAAACTCTACTATGTCTACCTGCTTCAGTCTCCCGAGAAGCGAAAGGCATTTGCTTTTTGCATTAAGATGAAAGCAGAAACGGAATTCAAAGATGCCTGGGTATTCTTCGGCAGATTGGGAGAAGAAACACCTGTCATTAATGAAAAGCCTCCTGTTGTTGAGAAGCCTGTAGTTGAAGAGAAAAAGCCAATAGAGGAGCCAAAGCCGGTCATAGAGGATGTCAAACCAGTTATCGAAGACGTAAAGCCGGTGGTGGAGCAACCCAAGGTTGACTCATCTACCATCGTCAAGCCTGTCGCCAAGAAGGTCGCCAAGGGTAAGTTCTTCGAATTCAAATTTGTTAATGAGGCAACCGGAACGGAAGTGCGGGGTGAAGTTCATTTGTCAGAATCGCTGAAGGCAACCCAGTATCAGGCATTTAAAGCGAATGAAGTTATTGATCTGCCAGCGCCACGAAACACCGCAGGCACCTACTTTATTACCACCATCGCACCGGGCTATAAGACCTGGGAAACTCAAATCAGCTACAAAGACCCACTTCCATCATCATCCGGGAACGGCCCGGATGGGGAATTCATCATACCCATTACCCTCGAGCGGGCCAAACGGGGCGATTATATCGAATTCAATAACGTGAGCTTTTATCGGAATTCTGTTGTGATGCAAGAAAAATTCCAGGCAGAAATGGATGGCTTGGTAGACCTGATGAAAGAAAATAAGAATTATAAGGTCCGCATCCACGGTCATTGCAATGGTATGGAGTCTCGTGACATCATCACGCTGGGCACCAGCGATAAGTATTTTGCCAGCGACCCTCGCAACGAAAAGAAGAATGCTACGGCAAAAGAGCTTACTGAACTTCGTGCGGAGGCGGCACGTCGCTACCTGGTATCGCAGGGCATTGAAGTGGAACGTATCCTAACCAAAGGGGAGGGCGGGAAAATGATGATATATCCGCCCACGAGTGTATATGCCAACTACAACGACCGGATTGAAGTGGAGATCGTGAAACACTAATTCAACTAAAAAGCAAAAAAGGGCCGCTAAAAACGGCCCTTTTTTTATGCCGTCATGGCCTTGAGGATATCGTGTTGGGTAATGATATGTACCAGGTGAGAATCGTCACGCACCAGAAGGGCCTTGTTGTTTTTGTTGAGCATGGAGGATAAAACATCCAGGGTGGTATCAACAGAAACAAACTGCATGGGCTTGTCCATCAGGGCGCCAACGGCCGCATCTTTGGCATGAGGATCTTCAATAATTTTCTCGAGCAGGTTGCTGGCTGAAATACTGCCTACAAACTCATCTCCGTCTACAACAGGCACCTGATCGATTCCTTGCTGGTTCATGATGCGGATGGCCTCTCCAATATTGGAATTTTTCTGAATGGTAAACAGGGGTGTATTGCCTACCCGTCGTCGCAGAATGTCCCTGGCTGAGCCAAAGGAACGCTCCTCCAGGAACCCATGGTCCTTCATCCAGTTGTCATTGTAAACCTTATTGAGGTAACGGGTACCATGATCGGGTAACAGCACCACCATCACATCACCTGCCTTCAGGTGTTCGCGCGCATACTCGAGGGCGCCATGCATCGCTGAACCACTGCTCCAGCCAACGAAAAGGCCCTCTTCGCGTGACAGCCGCCGGGCCATGATGGCGCCGTCTTTGTCGCTAACCTTTATGAACTGATCAATCGCACCAAAGTCCACGTTCTTGGGGAGGATATCCTCACCAAAACCTTCCGTCAGGTAAGGGTAGATTTCGTTGCGATCAAAGACGCCGGTCTCTTTGTACTTCTTAAAAACAGATCCATAGGTATCAATACCAATGGCTTTCAGGCCTTTATTTTGCTGTTTCAGAAAACGTGCGGTGCCGCACATGGATCCGCCGGTGCCCACCGTTGCTACATAATGGGTAATCTTACCGCCACTCTGCTTCCAGATCTCAGGTCCCGTGGTTTCAAAATGAGCTGCCGCATTCGAGAGGTTATCGTACTGATTGGGGTAATAAGAATTGGGAATATCAGCATTCAGCTTGCGCGCAACGGAGTAATAGGAGCGAGGGTCTTCCGGCTCAACATTAGTCGGGCAAACAATTACCTCAGCCCCAACGGCTTTTAGTATGTTTATTTTTTCCTGTGATTGCTTGTCGGCCATCGTAAAGATGCACCGATAACCTTTGGCGATGGCGGCCAATGCCAGTCCCATGCCCGTGTTACCGGAAGTGCCTTCAATGATCGTCCCGCCTGGTTTTAAAATGCCTGCCTTTTCGGCATCCTCAACCATCTTGAGGGCCATGCGGTCTTTCGTGGAGTTACCCGGATTAAAGTATTCAACCTTGACCAGAATGGTGCCCGGGATGTCCTTGCCAATTTTGTTAAGACGAACCATGGGCGTGTTACCAATGGTGTCCACGATAGAATTATAGATCATACTTGTTGCTTGAAGCAGCAAGGTACAAAAAAGCCCAAGTGCTCCGAACGATTGTTAGTCGGAATCAGGCAGCGCCGGCCAGCAAATACATAACGGCCATGCGAACCGCTACACCGTTTTCTACCTGGTCCAGAATTATGGAGTGATGTGAATCTGCGGCGTCGCTGCTCAGCTCGACACCGCGGTTAATGGGACCCGGATGCATCAGGATAATGGGTTTCTCCAGGCTGTCCAGCAGTTTCTTGGTGATCCCGTAGTACATGGCATATTCCCGCAACGAAGGGAAATACTTGATCTGTTGTCGTTCCAATTGGATGCGCAAGACGTTGGCGACATCACACCAGGCGAGGGCCTTTTTTAGATCCCACTCAACTTTTACGCCAAGTTGGGCAATGTGTCGCGGCAGCAAGGTTGGGGGTCCGCATACCAGCACTTCAGCGCCGAGTTTTTGGAGGGCAAAAATATTTGACAGCGCTACCCGGGAGTGCAGAATATCTCCGATGATGGCAATTTTCTTTCCGCGCACGGATTTGAGTTTTTCCCGAATGGAGAAAGCATCCAGCAACGCCTGGGTTGGATGTTCATGCGTGCCATCGCCGGCATTGATGATATTGGCCTTGATGTGGCGTGACAAATAATGTGGAGCGCCCACACTTGCGTGTCGCATCACAATCATGTCAACTTTCATGGCCAGGATGTTGTTCACCGTGTCCAGTAGCGTTTCACCCTTTTTCACTGAGCTGGTTGAGGCTGAAAAGTTGATTACATCGGCGGATAATCTTTTTTGGGCCAGTTCAAAGGAAAGTCGGGTGCGCGTCGAGTTTTCAAAAAAAACATTCGCTATAGTAACATCGCGGAGCGAAGGTACTTTCTTGATGGGACGGTTAATGACTTCTTTGAAGTTGTCGGCTGTTTCGAAAATCAATTCAATGTCATCGCCGGTGATGT
>DAOMGC010000064.1:0-17993 GCA_035430125.1 Cyclobacteriaceae bacterium
CTGGCACGTTCATAGTCCAGGCTATAGCCCTTTACCCGGTCGAGGGTAGTGGCATATATCTCCTTGTTGTCGCGGGCTGTTGTCACATGGATCACCGTGGTGACATATGAAATATAAATACTTCCAGACACGGCACCTTTTTCAGAGTCAGCCGTCACGTCCATGATCAACTCAGCCTTGTCTTTCTGGTCCGTGAATTCGAATCCAGAGTTGGCCAGGAAATTCTTTATCTTATTGGTTACCTGCAGATTGGTCTTGGTGTTACCATAGTTTTTCTCGACGGAGGTAAGATAAACCTGAGGGCGCTGTACCTGCAGCACCACAATCGCCTTGGGTACCGTCATCTTTGCAGACACGAGGGCAAAGATTTCGGAAGGGTTGGAGCCGGCAAAAGCCAGCAAGTTGACACTAACTGCCAGGCTTTGCTCGAGATCGCGCGAGCCAATCTTGGTAAGGAGAATTTTTGCACTGCCCTTGTCATCGGTTTTATAATCAGGAAAAACATCGCCGCTGCCTTTGTCAAAAACAGCCTTCAACGGAAGGTCAGTCATAACCGATTTGGTCGTTTTGTCTTTGGCCGTTGCAATAACTGAGTACGTGCTTTGGGCTACGCGACGATTGATTGACAATTGCGCCGGGTTGGTGGTAATCTGAATGTTATCCAGCAACCTTTGCATGTTGGCATAGATCTCATTGGTTAGGATAATGTCTTTTCCCTGAAACTGAAGTGTAATCGGTTCAGCCAGGTATTTCTCAATCGCCCTGAATCCCTGATAATAAAAACTCAGTGCCTGAATGGTGTTCTTTTCATCTTCGGACTGACGGGCCTTCGTAAAGAAGTCCAGGGCCAGGGTTACTGCATCACGTTTCTGCTGATCCTTGATCTCTTTGTACCGCTGTTTAGACAACCGATAATATACCCAATAGTTCAGGCCATCTTCCCAGGACTCCACCAATTCAAATTCCTCAATTTCGTCGGCAGCGGTGGTCTGAATAATCTGTTCGTACTTATCATGGAATGCCTTGTTCTCGTCAATCTGTGTCAATACCGACGAAGAAGATACATTTACCTTAATGTCTGAGACGAGGTCTTCCAGGGCACCTTTCTTAGCCTCCTGAACATAGTTATTGGTACCATCCTTGGTGCTATGGCCAATACCCACATAATAGAAAGAAGTTTCAGGTTTGGCGCTGAGCCATGCCGGGGGCGGATTTTCCACCTTGCCTTTTTTCTTGTTTTTGCCCTTGTTCTGGGTAACGGCAGGGCTGCAGCTCACCAGGATGAAAAGCAGTAGAAGGACGTGTCTGAAAGGGGTTCTCATGGTGTTTCTGGTCAACTTCGATTTCAGGCTGTTTTTCACAAGAAAACCAGACTGGGTACGTTAGTTTTTAGTCCGTGCCGAATATCAATCCACATTCATGCCAGAATATGGGGTAATTCGACAGACAAAGGTAAATCTCCTCATTCCACCTCACTGAAAAAAGGTTGAATTTCTTAATTTTGATCAAACCTGTTGGATATGAAGCCGTTGCACTTCCTGTATTTATCCCTTGCCCTATTGGGATGCCAAAAAAGCGAAGTTGTCACCTCCTATACCGGAAATGAGGCTACCTACGCACTTCAGCCAGGCTCGACTTTTGCAGTAAGTGGTACCATTGTATTCAAAGAAAGAAAGGACGGACAAGTGACGGCCTTAGTACAAATCACCGGTACTGATGGCAACTCGAAGTTGCCGGTACACCTTCACCTGGGTGACATTTCCAAACCGGGTGTTGATGTTGCCTTGCTGTTGAATCCGGTTCTGGCCAGCACCGGAAAAAGTGAAACCACCTTCAATAAGTTGTCAGATGAATCGCCAATTGACTATTCCAGACTAACGAACCTCATGGCGTGCATCAAGATCCACCGAGGTGAAACCGGCCCGGATCGCGATATTATTCTTGCCGCCGGAAATGTAGGTGCTGCTGTAGCACAACCTGCTTCCAATGGAAGAGCTGGTGTAGCGGTATGCAAGAGCGAATAACCGATCAGAATCCCAAAGAATACCCCCATCAAAAAAGCCCCGCGCGGGGCTTTTTGATTTTCTATCTGTTTAATCACCTAATCTCCTCCTCCGCTGGTTTGTACTTGATACGAAGTGATCATCGCACTAAAGTATTCACGGTTCATGCGCGCAATGTTGGTAATCTTAATGGCCTTGGGACATTCTGCTTCACAAGCACGGGTATTTGTGCAAGCACCAAATCCTTCAGCATCCATTTGTGCAACCATTCGCTCTGCACGTTCAGCGCGCTCGGGCTGACCTTGCGGTAGGAGTGCATATTGAGAAATCTTGGCACCCACAAACAACATGGCCGAAGCATTCTTGCAGGCGGCCACACAGGCACCACAACCAATGCAAGTAGCCGCATCCATGGCTTCATCTGCGATCTTCTTGGGGATGGGAATTTCATTGCCATCAGGAACACCGCCGGTATTTACCGATACGTATCCTCCTGCACGTTGGATGCGGTCGAAAGCCGAACGATCAACCACGAGGTCTTTTATAACCGGGAATGCTTTGGCACGCCAGGGTTCTACCGTAATGGTATCGCCATCCTTAAAGGTGCGCATGTGCAACTGGCAAGTGGTCGTTTGCAAAGGACCGTGGGGGCGGCCGTTGATGTACAAGCTGCACATCCCGCAAATGCCTTCGCGACAATCATGGTCAAAGGCCACTGACTCTTCACCCTTCTTGATCAGTTCGGTGTTAAGCACATCGAGCATCTCGAGAAACGACATGTCAGAGGAGACATGATCTAGCGCATAGGTCTTAAACGCTCCCTTGGTGTTAGGGCCTTGCTGTCTCCAGATTTTCAGGTTAATCTTCATAGTCTTTTGGTGTGGTTATTGACGCAGGTTATTTGTAGCTACGCTGAGTCAGTTTCACATTTTCAAAAATCAAATTCTCCTTATGGAGAACCTCCGGCTGATTCTCTCCTTTATACTCCCAGGCGGCGACGTAAGCGAATTCATCATCTTTACGCATCGCTTCTCCGTCCGGTGTTGCGGATTCTTCACGGAAGTGACCACCGCATGATTCGGAGCGGTTCAATGCGTCATCTACCATCAATTCACCCAACTCAATAAAGTCAGCAACGCGGCCGGCCTTCTCCAATTCCTGATTCAATTCCGCCGCCGCGCCCAACACATTTACATTGCTCCAAAATTCCGCCTTGATAGCCTGGATTTTTGCCTTGGCCTTCTTCAATCCAGCTTCATTGCGTGACATTCCGCAAAACTCCCACATGGTGAGGCCCAGTTCACGGTGAAATTCATCCACCGTCTTCTTTCCCTTAATAGAAAGGAGTTTGCTCACGCGGTTGTTCACGGCGTCGATAGCTTCTTTGAATTCAGGGCGATCGGTGGACACTTTCTCCCAAGGCATGCCTGCAAGATAGTCGCCTATGGTGTACGGAATCACAAAGTATCCATCAGCCAAACCTTGCATCAAGGCACTGGCACCCAGGCGATTGGCGCCATGATCGGAAAAGTTAGCCTCGCCAAGCGCATACAGCCCCGGCACCGTGGTCATCAAGTTATAATCTACCCAAAGACCACCCATGGTATAATGAACAGCCGGAAAGATCATCATCGGCATCTCATATGGATTGTCGCCGGTGATCTGCTTATACATATCAAACAAGTTGCCGTACTTAGCCTCGATGACTGCTTTGCCATCGCGTTTGATGGCATCAGCAAAGTCAAGGAATACCGCCAGACCGGTGGCACCCACACCACGACCCTCATCGCATACCATCTTGGCATTTCGTGATGCCACATCGCGGGGTACTAGGTTTCCAAAAGATGGATAACGGCGCTCGAGGAAATAGTCGCGATCGCCCTCAGCAATTTTTGCTGCATCGCCAGCCTTCAGGCCTTTCACTGCAGTCTTGGGAACCCAAACGCGACCATCATTTCGAAGTGACTCCGACATCAAGGTCAGTTTGGATTGGTGATCGCCAGAAACTGGAATACAGGTCGGGTGAATTTGCGTAAAGCAGGGATTTCCAAAAAGCGCTCCTTTTTTGTGTGCACGCCACGCCGCCGTTACGTTAGATCCTTTTGCGTTTGTCGAGAGATAAAATACATTTCCATAACCACCTGTGCACAATAATACGGCGTGGGCACTATGTGCCTCGACCTTTCCGGTAACGAGATCACGGGTGATAATACCCCGGGCCTTGCCATCAACCATGACCAGATCAAGCATCTCCGAACGGCTGTACATTTTTACTTTGCCATTTGCGATCTGACGGTTCAAAGCAGAATAGGCGCCCAGCAGCAATTGCTGTCCCGTTTGTCCACGTGCATAAAATGTTCTGGATACCTGGGCACCCCCGAAGGAGCGGTTGGCCAGGGTACCGCCATATTCGCGGGCGAAGGGCACACCCTGCGCTACACATTGGTCGATGATATTGACACTGACTTCTGCCAGCCGGTGTACATTGGCTTCCCGGGCGCGGTAGTCACCGCCTTTGATGGTATCGTAGAAGAGACGATAGATGCTATCGCCATCGTTTTGGTAGTTCTTAGCTGCGTTAATACCGCCCTGGGCAGCAATAGAGTGTGCCCGGCGCGGACTATCCTGGAAGCAGAATGCTTTCACGTTGTAGCCGAGTTCACCCAGCGAAGCAGCGGCAGAAGCGCCGGCCAAACCGGTTCCCACCACAATCACGTCATACTTTCGCTTGTTGGCCGGGTTAACCAGTTTGAGGTTGAACTTATGCTTCGACCACTTCTCGGCCAAAGGGCCGGCGGGGACTTTAGATTCGAGGTTCATACAATTCTGGCAATTAGAAGTTGAGGTGCATGCTTACCGGTATCCAGGCAAAAAGGGCAGGTACCACTACGGCAAATGTCTTTCCCACCACATTGATGATCGGATTGTATTTGAGGTGATTCAGGCCGAGAGTCTGGAATGCGCTTACGAAGCCATGCCACAAGTGGAATCCCACGGCTGCCATACAGAATACATACAGAGCAATATATCCCGGCAGCTGAAATACCTGAACGCAGAGTGAATACATATCACGATAGGGTTTACCATCATAATCCACCATTTGCATCTGACCAAAGTGCATCGGGGCCCAGAAGTTCTGAAGGTGCACGACGATAAATACCAAAACAAGGGTACCCAGGATGCCCATATTACGCGATGACCAAATCGAAGAAGTGGTGTTGGTGACCGCATACCCTTGAGGACCCCTGGCCAGGCGATTGCGCCGCGACAACAGGATGGACCATATCACGTGAAATATGATAAAGGCAAAATTCACTTTAGATACCGTTTGAATCAACGGATTGGTACTCATGAAGTCTGCGTACACATTAAAAGCATGACCCCCGTCACCTTTCAGGAGTTGGAGGTTTCCAATCAGGTGAATGAGGAGGAATAGGATCAGGAACAGGCCGGTAAGGGCCATGACTACCTTCCTTCCCAGCGTACTGGAAAACAGATCAAGAAACCACTTCATAGGGATTTAGGTTTTTGTACAAGCGAACCAAAATTAGCTCCGTGCGGTTTACCAAACAATCCGCCCGCACAATTTAAAGAACTAACAAAATAAGGTGAAAAGGGTTTTCCAATCTGCTTGGACTTCGAGGCTACTCCTGTAATTTTACTCGACAACCACTACGCTCCTTTTTTCTCATGTACCTGATTTTTGACACGGAAACCACCGGGGTTCCGCACAATAAAACCGCGCCGATTACAGACCTCGACAACTGGCCTCGGGTGGTGCAGATTGCATGGCAGTTACACGATGGAAAGGGTGCCCTCCTCTCCCGCCACAACTACCTCATCAAACCCGAAGGGTTCGACATTCCATTCAAGGCCGAGCAAATCCACGGCATTTCCACAAAGCGCGCCACCGAGGAAGGACACCCACTCAAGAAAGTCCTTAGCACCTTCCTTGAGGATGTAGGAAAAACATCAGTACTGGTTGGGCACAACATTGAATTCGATATTAACATCCTGGGGGCTGAACTCATCCGCACCAAGCTGCCCACCGAGGGTCTTCTCGCCGCAGGTAAGGTAGATACCGGATTGGTCTCGATTGAATATTGTCAGCTCCCCGGGGGTGTGGGTGGCCGCCTCAAAATGCCTCGGTTGGAAGAGTTGCACACCAAACTTTTTGGCAAAGGCTTTGGAGACGCCCACGATGCAGCTCATGACGTAGCCGCCACAGCGCGGGCTTTTTTTGGATTGATTCGTGAGCATGTCGTAAAGCCGTTCGACGAGACGCCCGTAGCAAAAATTCAATACGAGGAACCAAACCTTGAGGCCGGCAACGACAGCAAACGCGAAAAGAAAAAAAAGAGCACCTATACCACTGATGGCGATGGGACCGCCCTTAGCGACAAGCCGTTTACCCATCTGCACCTTCATTCTCAGTATTCCGTACTTCAGGCTACAGCAAACGTTAAGGATATTATCGCCAAGGCCAAGTCACAAGGTATGACAGCCCTGGCCCTCACCGACCTGGGCAACTTGTTTGGCGCATTCAAGTTTGTTAGCGAAGCCCTGAAGAATGACATCAAACCTATAGTGGGTTGTGAATTCTATGTAGCGGAGGAACGCACGAAAACAAAATTCACCAAAGACAATCCGGACAAACGCTACACCCAAGTGCTACTCGCAAAAAATAAGGATGGGTATCACAACCTGGCCAAACTCAGTTCGCTCGGATTCATTGAAGGATTATACGGGATTCATCCCAGGATTGACAAAGCCCTGATTAAGGAATACAAAGACGGGATCATCGCTACCACGGGTGGGCTCACTTCTGAAGTAAATCACCTCATCCTTCATGTAGGTGAACGTCAGGCGGAGGAGGCTTTTGTTTGGCTGCATCAAACATTCGGAAAAGACTTTTACGTCGAACTCAACAGGCATGGTATTCCGGAAGAAGACCATGTCAATCAGGTGCTGTTACGCTTTTGTACCAAGCACAAGGTGAAATACTTCGCCGCCAATGAAGTATTCTACCTCGAAAAGGAGCAAGCCAACGCACACGACGTATTGCTGTGTATCAAGGAAGGAGAGTTTCAATCTACTCCTATCGGCGAAGGCCGCGGCAAACGACTGGGCTTACCGAACAATGAATATTATTTCAAATCACAGGATGAGATGAAGAGTCTCTTCCGCGATTTGCCGGATGCCATCGACACGGTAAGCGAGATTGTCGACAAGATAGAGTCATACAAACTAGAAAGGAAAGTAGCGCTTCCCAAGTTTGATATCCCCAAAAGCTTCAAGACGGAAGATGACTACCTGCGACACCTCACCTATGAGGGTGCCAAACGCCGTTATCCGGAATTAAACAAGGAAATTAAGGAACGGATTGACTTTGAACTGGAAACGATCCAGAAAACCGGTTATCCGGGATACTTCCTGATCGTGCAGGACTTTACCTCCAAGGCGAGAGAGATTGGGGTCTCGGTAGGACCAGGCCGGGGCTCTGCCGCTGGGTCAGTTGTTGCTTACTGTACGGGAATTACGAATGTCGATCCCATCGCGTATGACTTGCTGTTTGAACGCTTCCTGAATCCGGATCGCGTATCACTGCCTGATATTGATATAGACTTCGATGATGAAGGTCGCGACCGGGTGTTGCAGTATGTAATCGACAAATACGGCCACAACCAGGTAGCGCAGATCATCACGTATGGCACCATGGCGGCCAAATCATCCATCCGCGATGCAGCGCGGGTGATGGAACTGCCGTTGGCCGATGCCAACAACCTGGCCAAACTGATTCCGGAAAGACCCGGTACCACATTAGCCAAAGCCTTCGAAGAAGTGCGCGAACTGGAAGATGTACGGAAAGGAAACGACAAACGGGCCGAAGTATTGAAGCAGGCCATTGTGATCGAAGGATCCCTGCGCAACACCGGTACGCATGCCTGCGGGGTGATCATCACTCCCAATGACATGACACAGTTGATACCTGTGTCGACGGCGAAAGATTCTACCATGCTCGTCACCCAGTTTGACAACAGTGTGGTGGAAAGTGCGGGCATGTTGAAGATGGACTTCCTGGGGCTTACTACCCTGACCATCATTAAGACGGCCTTGCGCAACATTGAATCTCGCAAAGGCATTAAAGTTGACCTGGAAAAGGTGCCTCTGACTGATGCTAAAACATATCAATTATATCAGCGCGGCGAAACCGCAGGCACGTTTCAGTTTGAAAGTGAAGGGATGATCAACTACCTCCGCGGCCTGCGACCTGACAAGTTTGAGGATCTCATCGCCATGAACGCGCTGTACCGGCCGGGACCCATGGAATACATCCCCAACTTCATTGCTCGAAAGCATGGTCGGGAACCCATCCGCTACGACCTTCCGGAGATGGAGGAATATCTTAAAGACACCTATGGTATTACGGTGTATCAGGAGCAGGTGATGTTGCTTTCCCAAAAGCTTGCCAACTTCTCGAAGGGTGACGCTGACGTGCTGCGGAAGGCAATGGGTAAGAAGCAGAAAGATGTACTCGACAAGATGAAAAGCAAGTTCATCGATGGCTGCAATAAGAATGGTCATGATGAACGCATTGCTGATAAGATATGGAAAGATTGGGAGGCATTCGCACAATACGCCTTTAATAAATCTCACTCCACCTGTTACTCATTGGTGGCGTACCATACGGCCTATTTGAAGGCCAATTATCCAGCCGAATACATGGCAGCGGTGCTCACGCATTCACAGAGCAACCTGGAGAATGTTACCTATTTCATTGAGGAATGTAGGAAGATGGGCATCGAGGTACTGGGGCCCCATGTCAACGAGTCTGGGGTAAATTTCGAAGTCAACAACAAAGGAGCAATTCGTTTCGGATTGGGGGCCATCAAAGGTGCTGGCGAAGCGGCCGTGGTGTCTATTATCGAAGAACGCAATGCACATGGGGCTTACCGCGATATCTTTGACTTTGCAAAACGCATCAATGCACGCAGTGTAAACAAAAAGACTTTTGAGTCACTGGCACTATCAGGCGCCTTTGATTGTTTCACTGAATATCACCGGCGCCAGTACGTTTACGCGAAAGAAGGTGACATCAACCTCACTGAAAAGGCGACCCGATATGCGGCCAAGCTGCAGCAGGAGTCAACCAGCGCCCAGGTGAGCATGTTTGGCGGCGGCTCTGGTACAGAAATTCCAAGGCCCAAGGTGGATGCCGTGGAACCTTTCAGCGAAATAGAAAAACTGCACTTTGAAAAAGAGGTGGTGGGCGTGTACATATCAGGACATCCCCTGGACAATTTCAGGTTTGAGTTTGATACTTTCTGCACATCCGGCATCGGTGCGCTCAATGACCTAGACTCGCTGGAAGGAAAAGAATTAAAAGTTGGTGGCATTGTATCCACGGTTGAGCACAAGATGACCAAAACCGGAAGGCCCTTTGGCAAGATGGCCGTCGAAGATTACACCGGCAAATATGAGTTTGTCTTGTGGAGCGACGATTACCTGAAATTCAAGTCATTCCTCATGCCTGGCTTATTCTTGTTTATCGAAGGTGCGGTGGTGCGAAAGAGCTGGGGGGAGCAAAATCTTGAGTTCAAGCTTCGCAATATTGAAATCCTGAACGACCTTGCCACGAAGCGCGTGCAGGGTGTGGCCCTTAGGGTGATGGCGGCGGATGTGAATCCTGCCTTCATTGACGCGGTAGAAAAACTATGTAAGAAGTATACCGGCAACTCGTCGCTGCAGTTCTACCTTACCGAGGATGTTGAAGTACCCTTGCTGTCGCGGACAAACCGTATCAAGCCTTCCAACGCGCTGATTCGCGAACTGATGCCCCTGGCCGATGTCGGGTTTGTGACCGACCGTAATTTTGTCCGCTGGCTGACCGATAAGCCAACTAAAGTAGAGCAAACAAACGTGGCTGTTGGAACAATTTCTCCTACCTTCGTGTTGGATACAGCAGAGGCGGATTCCTGACAGAAAACCTTCAAAACACATTTAAATATAAAGTATCATGGCAAAAGCAATTGTTCTCACCGACGCAAATTTTGATGAAACCATTAAATCCGATAAACCCGTATTGGTAGACTTCTGGGCCGAATGGTGTGGCCCCTGCAAGATGATCGGACCGGCTGTAGAAGAGCTGGCCGGCGACTATGAAGGCAAGGCAGTCGTGGGCAAACTCAATGTGGACGAAAATCCGCAGGTAACTGCGCGTTTTGGTGTTCGCTCCATCCCTACCCTCCTGGTTTTCAAGAATGGCCAAATCGTTGATAAGCAAGTTGGCGCGGTACCCAAATCGGTATTGAGCGGCAAACTTCAGGCACAGGTTGCCTGATCAGTATAAATCAAACAAAAAACCACCGGGAATCCCTGGTGGTTTTTTTATGCGATAGTTCCCCGGGTTATTTGACCTTCTTCTCAACGTCCTTTATTTCTAAGGGCCAATTGTCGGTTCGGAAGATTGAAACCGGAAGTCCCTCTTTGTTGAATAGATTCGGAATTGTGGTGTTGTCAAAGCAGAACCGCACCGCCACCGGCACCTTTACTTCTTTGGCGTACACCACAACAGTTTCCCCTTCCACTTTTGCCATAGCCGGGTAAAACTTCTGATCATCACCGGCCACCAGAAAACCTTTGGGGTCCCCACCCTGACTAATCAGACCTATTGAACCGAAGTGAAATGACAACCGTGCCTTATTCTTCTCTATGGTCATTGACTTATATATTGGAGATTGATGCCCCAGAATAGGTTTCTTGTAAGTCTCGGCCAGGGCATAGTTTGCCAATCTGTCGCCAACCGGTTTCTTCATTTTTGGGTGAATGTCCTCTATGTTATCCACGGCATCTGAAATTACTACCATGCCGGTATTCGGGATAGCCATCATAAAAGACTGCTGTTCCCGGACTAACGCACCCTCATAGGTTTTACCGTATGCAAACGGAGCTATTTGTACGTAGTAAAAAGGGAAGTCCTTTTTGAAATCCATTCGCCAATTCTCAATCATCACCTTCATTAACTTGCTGTAGGTTGCCGGTGCGGCTGTGTTGGATTCACCCTGATACCAGATCGCGCCTGCCAGGGTGTATGGCACCAAAGGCCTGATCATGCTGTTATAAACAATGCCTGGATCCCTGGGCCACCAGTCACTGGTTCCGAGGGCAGTCGCAGAAACTTTTAGTTCCGGATCATTATCTACGGCAGCGGCGGGTGTCCATACCTCTGCGGCCGTGCCGCCCCAGCTTACATTGATGAGCCCGACAGGGACCTTCAGATCGCTGTGCAGCTTCTTACCAAAAAAATAACCGACTGCACTGAAAGTTTTCATGGTTTGTGGGGTACACGACACCCATTGGCCTTCGCCATGTTCCTGAGGTGTTGGGGATGACGACTTGGGTACCTGAAAGAATCGGATGTTCGGGAAATTGGCCTTTGGCATTTCTACTGCTGCATCCGCAGAACCCAGGTTGACGTTCCACTCCATGTTGGATTGCCCAGAACAAATCCACACTTCACCCAAGAGCACATCTTTCAACACAATCTTTTCACTTCCCATTATTGAAATCGAGTAGGGTCCACCAGCCACAGGTGTCTTTATGGTAGTTTTCCACCGGCCTGTGTTGGCCGTTAACGTCTTAAATGTATCGCGACTTTCCCAACTACCTACGATTGCAATCTTCTGATTCGGACCATCCCAACCCCAAAGTTCAACCTCCGTGTTCTGCTGGAGGACCATGTGGTCACCAATCAAGGCCGGCAGTCGCAATTGGGCTGCTGCGAATGAATATGCGGAAAGAAATAAAATAAGATGTATAGCTCTAGTCATGGGGATTAAAATTATCCCCCCAATTTCATGACTCTGTAAAGGATTTCAAAAGGTTAATCCTTCCAATAAGCAGGTTTAATTGTTGTGGAGTAAGGAAAGTCGAGGCAGCTGCCAAAATCAACCTTGTTTACATATTTGTACGGCACATCTTGTGGAATAAGATTCTCGTTAGGAATGTCTTGTCTATGGATGTACGTTGACCGGCCAGTAACTCCGGTGGCATAAAACAATCCGTAGACGGGCCCCGGGTCATCGCCAATCACTTCGAAATTCACGGGCAATTTACCTGTCACTGGTTGAAAAATACTGTTCACCCCGTTTTGTTGATCTTCAATTCCACTCCAGAACAGAAACGCTCTTCGGCTGAGATTTACCTGTTGAATTTCGGCCCGGAACTTATACATGAAATTATAGGGCGTTAGTGCAATGTACATGGCATGAACATTCAAAAACTTCCCATTTCGAATTTTTTCAACAGAATTAACGATAGGCCTATCATTATATACCTCTACCCAACAATCACAGCACGTACAAGGCCTTCCGGTGTATGCGATAGTCTGCGTAAGCCGGTCCAATTGGTATCCACTGCAAGGCAGGGGCAGCGGACAACCGCACATAATATTTGGATTGTCGCAATCGGGAGCAACCTGAGGGCATGCTACCCGGTAATATTGTGGATGTGTTGTAACCTGGTAGGTACCGGTAAAGGTCCATAAAAAGTATGGCCTGCGGCTGAACGCCGTAGTGGCATTGAAATAAATATCAAAACCATAGGTAGGCTTTAAGGTTAACCGGTCCTGACCTTCCCTGAATCTGAAGTAGACACTGTCGACAGCACCCCCGCTAAACAATGTATCCGGTTTGGACCGGATAATCGTTCCATTTTTCAATTCAACCTCGAGGGTGTAGGCGCGGCCGGCAACACCCTGCATCCCGAATGGACTCGTGCGCCAAATATCGGTTCCGAACATATTGCGCAGGGTTTCTGAGTTCCCAGCGGTGTCAAATAACCTTACGCCTTGTACAGGAACTTGTTTTCTGACGGGATTAGCTGATTCAGTGTCGAAAGCACTTGTAATACGAACATAATAAGGACCAGGTTCATTGGTTATTTGTCCATTGATCGCTATCCCCAGAAAACCCGGATCACCAACATAAAAAATTATTCTGTCAACACACGCATACAATAAGAAAACAAGCAGGTAAATGATAATTCTTTTTAACATAAATGTGCCGACTCACTCCACGTTTGTCCGTTTGTTTGACTAAGAACGGAGAGTAAGCCAGAAGATACAGATCGACTTCCTGTATCTTTTATAGTCTGATGTAATCAAATAAAGAATTACCGAAAGTCGGGCAAACGTTTCAATCGTTCGACCATTTCAAATACAGCAGGACAGACCAGGGTATTCTTCAGCGTCAGGTCCATGATCTGAACCATCTTCTTCCGGTCCGTATGTGGATATTCCCGGCATGCCTTGGGGCGATCGGCATATACCATACAGTAATTATCCGGGCCCAAAAATGGGCAGGGAGCACCCTTGAGCACAAAATCCCTGTCTTCATCTATGCGCAGATATTTCTCCACGAAGTCACCGGGCTTCATCTTCAGGGCCCTCGAGACGCGCTCAATGTCCGTTTGATAAAAGATAGGGCTAGTCGTCTTGCAACAATTCGCGCAGGTAAGACAGTCGACTTCTTCGAACACATCGTGGTGGGCCTCATGAAAAACTTCGTCTACAAGTCGAGCATCTTTCTTCTTCAACCCAAGAAGAAATTTCTTGTTTTCCGCAGCCTTCTGCCCGGCCCTTTCATGATGACGTGCAAGGTTCATGGCCGGCATACTATTCATCTTCGTCTTTCCTGGACCAACTGGTGATAACGCGATAAATCATCAGGACGAATATTCCGGTAATAGCGATTGCAAAAAGAGCACCAATCAATCTGGACAACATAACAAAGCTGACGCCCGAATTACGTTAAAATCAATTGCGGTAACAAATCTGTTTATAGGCACAATAGGTGCAGTTCTTTTCATTCTTTGTTTGACGGAAAGGTACTTCCGGATTAAACAACTCCTCAAGCAGCTTCCTTAAAAGACCTTCGAACAGGTCGATTTGGGGAGTAATGTCTCCGAGTGGTTTTTTGTCCATCGTAAATCCAAACTCCAGGTCATCATCAAACAGGTTTACGCGACTGAGCAGACCTGGGATAATTTTCAGGCCGGTGACCTGGTGGTTAGCCCGGTACATCAACGCATAAAGCATGATTTGAAATGCCGCCTTATTGCGTTTGATGTCTTCACCGTCAAAAAGTGATTCGATGGTGGTAAACTCCAATCGGTCGCCCCCGGTCTTATAATCAATCACCCGCAACACGCCCTCCTTCAGATCAAGTCGGTCAATGGTGCCACTCAGCACTGCCTGACCCGGAGCGTTTGATATCTTGACATAGTATTGTAGTCCGCCTTTCTCCAAACCCTCAATGGAAAACGGCGCGTATGCCTTATCGTGGCGGAGAATCGCTTCTGCAAAGCTCTTGACTACCTCACGGACAATTACGCGCTGCCCCTCGTAGACTACCTCCTCCTTGCCGGAAAGGCGCTTAAAGTATTCGTCAATCAGTTTTTCAATAGCTGCCCCACTGTGATTGAAATCACTGGGCTCAATAATCATATTCTTATTTCTCGCCAGTACACCCTCGTAAAACCGCTGCATGACTTCATGCAACAATAACCCAAAGGTACGTGCATTGATGTCATCATCGACCTCCTCCAATTCCTTAATGCGGGCAATGTATCTGAAGTAAAACCGCAATGAGCATTCCACATATGCATTTAATGCCGATGGAGAAATTCCTTTTGAGCGGTCAGTCACTTCATTGAGACGCTCAAGGCCTTGTAATGCAAACTCGTCTTTTGGAATCTCAATGGTCCGCAAAGGCGTAGGTTGTATGGACGTCTGCAGAATACGGTGTTTTATCTTCCATCCCGACTCGAACAGCAATTGCTGCAGAAACCTGCTCTTTTCGCCCTGCCCTAATACATCCGTCTCCGTATTGTAAAACAAGTACACATTCTCAGCACGTTGCAAAATGCGGTAAAAAAGGTATGCATACATGGCATCCTGATGCTCCGCAGTAGGCAATTGATAAGCCTTGCGTATGGTATATGGGATGTAAGATGATTTATGCCCTCCTGCAGGCAAGGCGCCTTCATTCATAGACAGAATGAAAACATTTTTGAAATCAAGATTACGGGTTTCTAGCACACCCATCACTTGCAGGCCGGATAATGGTTCACCCACAAAAGGTACCTTTTGGGCCCTCACCAACTGACGGAACAGCCTGAGGAACGACTTCCAAATCTCTTTTTCCTTTTTTTGAGGCTCGCCTGATTCTTCGGGCAACCATACCTCTCCCAAGCGGTTGATCAATTTGAGGAATTGAAGGACATATTCTTTATCCAGTGAGGTGAGTTGTGAAAGTCCTCCCAGCGCATACATCGTATCATGCAGGTACTTCACCACTGACTTACCCCCGATAGGCTCGAATATCACTCCAAACAGCGGAGGACCAATCTTCAATTCGTCGGCGGGAACCGTGAACTTCTTATTCTCCGTTATTTCTCTGCGCTTGTTGGTAGCTGCCACCGGATCAGCCGCAACGACATACGGATGACCCAGCAGCGCCAGGGCATGGCGTTGGTTGAACCGGTTGTCGCGCTGGTTTACCTGCAATTCGGCCAACTGTTCGATCAGGTTAAACACCGGCGTAGAGGCCAGCGGAAAACCCATCGTTACATTCATGACTGGCAACTGACCGGCCAGTCCATGCAATACCGGCAGCAACATCTTTTCATCTGGCAATACAACCAGCGTTTCTTCCGGAGCCATACCTTTTGCGATCAGTTCGCCGACAGTTTGTGTCATTAATTTGGCCTGCCCTACCAGCTGAGATGCCCCCAGCATGGAAACCTGTTTTGGCTTGGAGAAATTGGCCGGAATATCCCTTGGAAAAGTCTTGCCCAATACCGGGTGCAACTGATACTGACGGAAGAAGACTCCGGCTTCCTGCGTATTGTTATTCAGGTAGTAGTTGTCTACATCCCAATGCAACTCCCCCTGACCTTTGCCGATGTAGGTTGTGATTAGTTTCTCTTCAGCCGCTGTCAATGCGTTGAATCCCGCAAACACTACCGGCCCCTTGGTCAATGGATCGATGGGGCACTCTGCCACCATTCGTTGCAGCATCCCGTCATAGGCCAACCCTTCAGCGGTCAATGCTTGCCGGTAATTGCGGTATACTGCAGGAAGCTGACGCCAGGTATGCAGGAATATCTGCTTATTGGCAGTCAGGTTTGTTTGAAACGGACCCCAGAAGCTTTCCAGAAATTCGATCTGTTGTTCGGTGAGGTACTCAAAAGCGGCATCCAATTCTTTCTGATTGCTCAGGTCACGGAAAACCTGTTCAGCGCTGACCAGGTACTTGTCCATTTCATCAAAATCCCTAAGCAGCATTTCGCCCCAGAAGTAAAACTGATCAAAGGCTTCTGCCTTATCGCGGTTCATCACCTCCCTATAAATATGATACAGCCTGTGTACCAGTTCCAACTTATCAGGCACCCGGACTGCACTATGCCTGGCAAAGAGTTCCTCGATGGTAAGCAATTGCGGCGCGAAGGCAGGCTTATCCAGCAACAAGCTAAGATGATGACGGAAATAAAGTATGGCCCTGCGATTTGGGAATACAACCGTAAGATCCTCCCAGGCCGGGTGGTCTTTCTTGATCTTCTCCGCCAATTCGTACAAAAACTGTTTCATCCTCAAAAGAGCCCCAACTGTTTATCGTCTTTTGCTTTGTTGATTTTACCGCTTGCTTTGTGGACTGATACGATGTCAAGGTCGCGCAAATAAAGGAGATAGCCCTCCACCTCTGTATAACCCATTTTTTTCAAGATATCAATATAGGCTCTTACCTGCTGCTGGTCGGTAGCTGACTTCTCGCCTGTTTTATAGTCAATGACAACGGCTTTTTTTCCATTTAGTAACAAACGGTCAATGCGATTCTCTGCACCACCCGGAAGAAGGATAGGCACCTCGGTCTTTACCGTCCAATCCGCATTGAACCAATTGCTGATGGTCGGATGTGCCATTAAGTGCTCCAAATGCGCAGACACCTCAGTGCATTCTTCGGTCTGCAGATAGCCCTCCTGTGTCAGTGATGATACGGCGGCTTGCCAATTCTCTTTGTAGGTGACTCGAGACAAAACTGTATGCATGTGAATGCCATAATTAATTTTTGTGCGCACTTCCGATTCTGGCCTGAAAAAAGAGGCACCTGTCTGCCGGATGATCAGCGCATCCCGCCAACGGCCCACATTGTAGGAAGAAAGTTCATCGGCAGCCACCGAAGGAGTCTTCCCTGAAGAGACATGTTGTATCTCACCAACTCCAAATTCCATGCTACCTGCACGCCAGTGTTGGAGCAGTTCGGGATCACCAACGATCGCATCAAAAAGCCATCGTGCCACAGTTCCCCTATTGGGGCCATTTTTTGAAGACGGGGCTAATACAATCATGCCTGATTCCGCCCGGGTGAAGGCCACATAGAGCACATTAAGATTGTCGAGCATGGCACGCGACTGTTCCACCTGGTACGCCTCAGCAAAAGCAGTTCTGCTCAATTTCGAAGAATACTTGATAGGCACATAGCCGACATGATTCAGGGGGGCTTCATCGGTCTTCACCCATAGCCGGGGAGGATTGAATCCCTGATGGTCGGTGGTCCATGAGCAAAACGGAATGATTACATATTTAAATTGCAGACCCTTTGACTTATGGATCGTTAAGATCTGCATCGCATCCGTATCGGTGGATACCTTAATGGAGGTTTTATCACTTTCCTTGTTGTCCGCCCACCATACCAGAAACGAAGCCAGGTCATTTCGCTCGCGACTGTAGAACTCCAACACCAGATCCTGAAAAGCCTGGAGGTATGCCAACTCGCCTTTGATTTGTCCGATGTTGAAAATCCGAATCAGTGTCTCAGTCAGTTCGAAGATCGGTAACTTCTTCAGCGACAGTTTTTCATTCACAAATTCCTCCGGAAGCTGATGTTCGAAAAGCATGGAGTTGGTCACCTGGAATACTTCCTCCAGCTT
>DAOMGC010000065.1:0-17887 GCA_035430125.1 Cyclobacteriaceae bacterium
TCTCTTTCTGGATCCGCGGCAACTTCTTCATTCCCGATACACGGCGGTTCTGGATTAAACCTTCCATCACTTTCCTCAACGACTATCTGCGAAACGAAAAGGTAGACGCCATCATATCAACCGGTCCGCCGCACAGCATGCACCTGATTGCTCGCGGTGTGTCAAAGAAGATGAAACTGCCCTGGCTTGCCGACTTCCGCGATCCGTGGACGACGATGGATTACTACAAGGACCTCATGTTGACATCCATGGCCGATGCGCGTCACCATGAACTTGAGCTCGCCGTATTGAAAGAAGCATCATCGGTTGCGGTAGTAGGTCGGTTTATCCAGAAAGAGTTTGAAGACAAGGGCGCCCATCGCGTGCGGGTGATCGCCAACGGATTTGATACGACTGATTTTGCGACTGAGCCGATTGCGGTAGATAAGACCTTTGCGCTGGTACACACCGGATCATTTTTCACCCGTCGCAATCCGGAGTCATTGTGGAAGGCGATCCGTGAATTGAAGTCGGAAGGACATCCTGCAGGAAACGTGCAGCTGAAACTCGTGGGTCGTGTTGATCCGCCGGTGTTGAACTCGATTGAAGCGTTTGGACTGACCGGCAACCTCAACCTTATCGCCCAGGTGCCTTACAACGAAGTGATCCACATCATGAAAGCGGCCCCGGTATTGTTGTTGCCCATCGACGTGTTTGACGGTTCGAAGTGGGTACTTACGGGAAAGTTGTATGAATACCTTGCCTCGGGTCGTCCTGTCCTTTGCATTGGTCCGCTGGACGGCGATGCAGCCGGTGTCGTGGAAGAGAGCAGGGCGGGAAAGGCATTTGACTTTGGCGATGTCGCCGGATTAAAGGCACATCTCATTACCTTGCAACAGCAGTTTTTGGCAGGCACGCTCCGGATCGAAGGATCGAAGGTAGATCAGTACACCCGGAAACACCTCACCGGCGAGTTGGCCGACGAACTGAATCGCATCACCGCATGATCAAATTAGTTACGGTAGTAGGGGCGCGACCCCAGATCATCAAAGCCGCGGCGGTGAACCGCGCCATCCGTACGAAGTTCGCGGACAAGATCACAGAAATTATTGTACACACGGGTCAGCATTATGATGATGGCATGTCGAAGGTCTTCTTCGACGAGCTTGGACTGTCCAGAGAAGACTATAACCTGGGTGCGGGTTCCGGATCGCATGCTTTGCAGACATCGGCGATCATGGTAGGCATTGAAGAGATATTGTTGAAAGAGAAGCCCGATGCTTTGTTATTATATGGCGATACCAACTCAACCCTCGCTGCGGCGGTGGCTGCAGCGAAGATACACCTGCCGGTAATTCATGTGGAAGGCGGAGTGCGGTCGTACAACAAAGGCTTCCCCGAAGAGATCAACCGACTCATCTGCGATCATTTGTCGACCCTTGTATTTGTGCCCACCCAACGCGGTGTGGAGAATTTATACCGGGAAGGTTTTGGTGCCGCCAACCGTGCGCCTTTTACCATCAACAATCCGAAGATTTACTTCTGCGGCGATATCATGTACGACAACAGCCTGCACTTTTCTGAGGTGGCTGCTCAGCGTTCGGATGTCCTCTTTAAGCTGCAACTTGAGAACAAGCGGTTCAGCTTGGTAACGATGCATCGTCCCAGCAACGTGGATGACCCTGCGGTGCTCGCGCAGTTGTTCACCACCTTTCATACCCTGGCCGAAGAAGAAGATACCACGCTGGTGATTCCACTTCACCCGCGCACGATGAAGTTGTACGAGACGCAGATCGATCGCACGGTATTTGATAAAGTGAAGAAGTCATCTCGTTTGCGGATTATTCCTGCGGTGTCATTTCTGGAGATGATCCTGCTGGAGAAAAGTGCTGAGATCATCATGACCGACTCCGGCGGCGTGCAAAAGGAAGCGTACTACTTCCACCGGCCCTGCGTGATCATGCTGGAGGAAACACCGTGGGTGGAGTTGATTGAGAGCGGCACTGCCTTGCTGACCGGTTCGGATGGCAACAAAATCCGCGATGCTTATCAGAAATTGCGTAAGCAAAGCTCATCCATGCAATATCCGCCCATCTTTGGTGATGGTAGGGCGGCCGAATTTATCTGTGAAAAGATTGTTGAGAATTTCGGCTGATCAGCTGCCGAGAAGTTTCTTCCGCACCTCCGACCACTTTTTGTATTCATCCATGCGAATGGCAGGATTGCCAATATAGGTGAGGTTCTCTTCCGTGTTTTTCACGATCACCGCGCCGATGCCTGTCATCGTGTTCTTGCCCACGGTTACTTTGTTGATCACCGATACCGATGGTGCAATCCACGAGTTTTCTCCGATGCGGGTACTTCCACCGATCAGGGCGTTGGCGATTATGAGGGAGTTGCGTTCGATCACCACGCCGTGGGCGATGTGAACGAGGTTATCAATCTTCACGTTCTCGTGGATGACGGTGTCTGTCAGTACGCCGCGATCAATGCATGTGTTGTTGTGAATCTCTACCCGGTCGTGGATGATCACGCGGCCCAGGTGCTGCAGCACTTCATAGTCGCCGGCCTCATCCTTCTCATAGCCAAAGCCGTAATTGCCGATGGTGTTATGACAGCCGATAATGCAGTCGTTGCCAACCTGTGTGCCGGCAAGTAATACCGTATGGTGCAGAATAGACGTGTTATCGCCGATAATGCAATTCTCTTCTACCACCACGTGATGGCCGATGTAGACGTTATTGCCGATTGTGGCGCTGTGATGAACCACCGCCGTTGTCTCGATTCCGGTCTTGCGCTCAGGGCGAAACAATTCATTGACCATTTGAAAGAAAACTGCCCGCGGATTATCAACGATCAGAAAATTAGCGAGTGATGTCTTGAGGTATTCGTAGGCTTTGGGCGAGAGTATGAGTAATCCCAGGTGCAGGGATACTGGTGCAATGCCGGGTGCATTCTTGTCGTTGACCCAGCTGGCCTTGGCGGCGGCTTCGATGCCTTGCGCCTCGCCGATGCCGATCACGCCGTCGATATGCGCCGATGGGTTGCCCACGAATTTCCCTTGTGGGAAAAGTGAAATAACCTGATCGAGGGAGATGCGTTTCATGTTACTATCAGATTACCCAACGAATCACTTCAAAGGCTTCCGCATACGGCGCCGTAATCTGCACGCCGCGGATGGTGGCCAATGAGCGGATAAAATTATCATTCAGGTAGGTGCGGTGCTTCTGGCTTTTGTAGGCACCGAGGGCTTTCACTTTGTTCTCCACATGAGAGGCATCCAGTTTGATAAAGCATCCCGTGTTGAACGATACATTGTTCCAGGGCAATTCATAACCAAGAATGGACACTTGCTTAAAGGCGCGCAGTCCTTCTTCTGAGATAACCTGGTGATCCTGGTGGATGTCGGCAGGTGTAGGAAGGAACACGAGGTCGGGATTGATCTTGTTCTTGATCTTCACCATGTCCTCGAGGATATCCTGGCGGAATTCCTTAAAGCGCCGCACATCATAGTCAAAGAGGATGAGGTTTTCAGAAGGGATGCCGAGGATCTTCGTCGCCACCTTTACTTCCTTCTCGAGGGTGTCGGGGGGAAGGTGAGCCGGGAGGGAGCGTTTGCACAAAGAGAACGCCACGTAAAATACTTCGGTGCCTTCGGCGATAAGTCGGGTAATCGTGCCCCCGCAGCCCAGTTCACCGTCATCGGTGTGGGGAGCCAGTACCAGGGCGCGCTGTGATTTCTTCATGATCGAAATTTAGCCAAAATGTAGTTATGGACGTTTGCCGATGCCCGCCTGACTCAGTACGGTAGCCACAAGGCTGTTTGCATCGGGCGAAACCTTCCAGCCCAGGATAAGGAACCCGTAGACCAGTGTGATGGCTACCGACCGAAGTCCGATGTCAACAATCACGTTGTCCAATGCCGGAATCAACCCTTGTACAAACCAGGCGGTAGAAGTAATCAGGATGACTTTGATGAAGGCGGCTGAGAAGGGTTGCAACCGAAACTTCGCCCAGATGAATACAAACTTCACCACATTGAAGAGGATGAATGCCAGTGCCGAGCCCATCGCCGCTCCGCGGATGCCGTACAGGGGAATCAACAGGTTGTTGCCGACGATCAGGGCTACAGCGAGAATCAGGATCAGCACAATACTGAATGCGTAGTACTTTGAATACACGATGATCTCACTGCTTGGACCGAACAACATGTCCACCAGTTTGCCGATGCCGACCAGCACCACCACATAGCGTCCGGCTTCGTAGATGTCGCCTTTGGGCATGATGTGAAAGATGGAATCAAGGTTGGCCACGACACCCAATAGCAGGAGTGTGCCGAGGATGAATTGATTGAGGGCGGTCTTGTGATAGATCTTCTGCACTTCCGCCATGTCATTCTTTTCAAACGCACGGGAGATAAGCGGTGACGCCACCTGCGTCATGGCGCGTTTAGGAATCTCGATGACGGTAGCCATGTAGAATGCGATACTATAAATCGCGACGGGTGCAAGTCCGAGCAGCCCTGCGACCATGATACTGTCGACTTTGCCAACGATGATCAATCCTGCCGTGCCGGCAAAACTTAGAAAGCTGAAACGGATCATGTCCTTGCGCAGGGATGGTTCGATCACGTTGGTATCAAAAGCCAAAGTCAGGTGTCCCTGCCAGGCCAAAGCCATCATCAGGATCAACAGGCACACCACATAGATCAATACGGTAGAGACCACCAATTGCGGGAAGGTGATCATCCCCTGGGCATATACGATGATGGCACCGGCGAGCAACAGGCGTACAATTACTTCTTTGAGGAGGTTGGGCAAGATATTGCGTAACAGCGATCGTGAGTACACCTCCATCAGGGTGGTCATCACGGTGATGAAGGCGAGCCAGAGCACGAGGCTTGCGTATTGTACAAACTCCTGTGCATTGGTTTGGAAGTATCCGAGGATGGGCTGTTCAAAGAGGAAGTACACCACCAGAAAGAATCCGAAGGCTACCACCGCCGCGGCGATGATCAGGTTGATGAAGGTCTGTGACTTGCGGTCGTCGCCGAGGAAGCGGGGGAAGTAACGGATCACACTCTGGGCCAGGCCAAATTGGGCAAACTGAGCCATGAGGATGGCCGCATCCTGAACCGTGCGCATCAGGCCCACCTGATCCGGAGATAAAAACAACGGATACAAGTACAATAAATTGAGGTAACCGATGATCAATCCGACGTACGAAATGATGGTGGTAGCAATGCTTTGTCGGATGATGACTCCCATTGAGGATGATGATCTGGCTGCAAAATACTTTATTTGCAAAACATTAGTCGTCCGACACGCCATGATTTGGGGAAAGCAAGGTTTGCAGTTTGTGTTTGAGCGCCTGTTGAAGGTGGCCCTGAGAGGCATGAATTATGGCCGGGCCAGCGATTACCTGAACAATGGCGAATTGGAGGCGTTGTCGTGGGTGAAAGATCAACTTCGCAGTCCCAAAGAAGGCCTCACGTTATTTGATGTGGGTGCTAACAAAGGCGAGTTTAGCCGACGAATCGTTGAAGTGTTTCGCGGTCGGCCATTCCAATTGTATGCCTTTGAGCCTTCCCGAAAGACCTATGCCTACCTGCAGGAGTTTCTCCAGCACAAAGAAGGCATACACCTCATCAACCTCGGACTGGGAGAGCGCCCAGACTCGGTGGAATTATATTCCGACCGCGAAGGATCCGGACTGGCATCGGTTTATCCGCGTGACCTCGCATTCAGGAACATAAATTTCAGCAACCACGAGACCATCGAACTCACCACCCTCGACATGTTTTGTGAACAAAATGGCATTGCACTTATTGACTTTCTGAAATTGGATGTGGAGGGACATGAGTTGGCTGTACTGCGCGGTGGACAGAAAATGTTCTCGTCCGGTCGTGTGAAGATGGTGCAGTTTGAATTTGGCGGATGCAACATTGATTCACGTACGTTCTTTAAAGACTACATGAATTTCTTCGCAGCTGAATTTGATGTGTACCGGATACTATCGAATGGTCTTCGGCGAATAGAATCCTACAACGAACGACTGGAGGTGTTTCAGTCGGCCAACTACCTCGCTGTTAAAAAAGGACTTGCTAAGACGGCTTAGTCCGTTTGGATATTTCCAATTGATCAGGCCCGATCACGCCTGGACGTTTCGCGACGATTAAACCATCAACAGAATAACTTTCATCGAGATTGGCATCACATACGATGAGGTAGCCGTGTGTTCGTAGTTTCGCGATGCAATCGGTATGTAATTGATTGCTGTGCGTTGATATAAATAGGTAGTCAATCTCCTGGTGTTGCAATGCTGCCTCGGCACCGTCCAACATCTTCAATTCATAACCTTGAATGTCAGCGTGCAACAAAGTGAGGTGGGTGATACCGTGCTTCGTCATCAGGAAGTCAACCGAGTAGAATGGTACCGAAGATCGCAGGTCGGCTTTGTCGGCGATAAAGCCCAGGTCAAACGTGCCGGTGAGGTTGTTCTTCCTGAAGTTGAGCTTGCCGAAGTTCATCTTGTGCGGATCGGGTTCTACCATGAAGCACTTGCTCTGTGGTACGCGGCTGGCAAACCACATAGAATAGAATGCCCAGTAACTACCCAGTTCGAGCATCGTGCTCCCGGCGGGGAGTGACTTCAATACTTCTTCAAAGGCGTATTCTTCCTGCGGTTCATGCACCCCTTTGTTCTCGATCAACAGGTGTGTGTTGCCATAGTCATAATAACTGCCCAGCGTAATCTTCAATCCGTTGTGAGCCACCTGGTGATCGGGATAGATTTTGCCTGCATCGGTGACGTGCTTGATGCGGCCGTTGTCGCTGCTCGCCTTTACCGTCGCGATCCGTTCTTTCCAATAGGGGGTGAGGGTGTATCGAGCGAACCGGCGATGAAACTGACGGTCGAAGTAGTTAATCCGGTTCAGAATGAACAACAAGGCATTGTACAATGCGGGTTGTTGCTTCATTTTTTGTTTCAGGCCCATCCGGTTAATTTTGGTCCGCAATAATAATCAATATCGCGCGCAGATGATCATTGTCCGACTCCGGGGTGGCCTGGGTAACCAGCTTTTTCAGTACGCCGCCGGCAAAGCCCTCGCCGAACACCACGGGACAGCACTGCGCCTTGACCTCTATACCTATACCAAACATCCGTACCGCAAGTTTGAATTGAATAAGTTCAGGATCGATGCCACGGAAGCCACCCGCGCCGAAGTACATCGGTTCACCGGATCGAATCCGCTAGTCAGGTATCTAAATAAAAGAGAGAATTACCTGCATTGCCCGTCGGTATTTTCACAGCCACACTATCACTTCTTTGAGGATTTTCTGTCACTGCCATCCGACCTTTACCTCAACGGCTATTGGCAGAGTGAAAAGTATTTTGCGAACATCACGGCACTGATACACCAACAATATCAACCGGCTACACCCCTCGATGCGGTCAACGCCGACCTCTCTGCCCGGATGAGCCAGGAGCAAAGTGTAGCGGTGCACGTACGCCGTGGCGACTACGCCGCGAGTCAGGACTATCAGGGTTTCTTTGGCTTGTTGGGAAAAGAATACTACGACCAAGCCATTGCGGTGATCAGAGAAAAGGTGTCGAACCCTAAGTTCTATTTCTTCTCAGATGATCCGATCTGGTGCGAAGCCAACTTTACCGGACTGTCTGCTGAGTTTGTAAAACACAATACCGGCGAGCAATCCTATAAAGACATGCTGCTGATGTCGGCCTGCCGCCATGCAATTATTGCCAACAGCACATTCAGCTGGTGGGGGGCATGGTTGCATGAAGCATCCGATCGTGTGGTGATTGCGCCGAAGCAATGGTTCCGCACGAATTACTCCACGCGCAAAGAGCCATCGTATCCGAGTCGGGTGTACAACACCAAAGATCAGATTCCACCGACGTGGATACGCCTATGAGCCGCAATATTGTCATGTTGGCCAACGCGGGTCACAAGCCATGGGATACCCGCATCTTTCATAAAGAGGCCCGGTCATTGAAGGCCATGGGGCATACGGTCACGTTGATTATACCCCATTCAGAAGATTATACGCAGGATGGTGTTCTGATATTGCATGTGCCGCTTCCGCGAAAAGGGTGGGAGCAATTGGTGCGCTGTCCTTGGAATATATTCAGGTTGGCACTGAAGCAGCAGAAGGATTCCGTGTTTCATCTGCATGACTCCGAGTTGCTGGTGGCAGGACTAGCCTTGAAATTATTTGGACGCAAAGTCGTGTACGACGCACATGAAGACACGCCGTTGCAGATATCGTATCAACATTGGATACCCGCGATCGTAAAACCTTTTTACACGTTGTTTTATCGCATCCTGGAAAAGCTGGCCGGGTGGTGGTTCGATGCAATCATCGTAGCCGAGCCCGTGATTGCGAAGTACTTTCCGCCCGACAAGGTTACACTCATCCGTAACTTCCCCATCGCAGGTTCCTTCAGCCGCCAGCCCGACGAGGGGCTACGACAGAATTACCTGACTTACATTGGCCTGCTCAGCAAAGCACGCGGACTGATGGAGATGCTCGAAGGTCATCGACTCGCCGCACAACAAACCGACGTTACGCTTGTGTTGGGTGGCAAGTTTGCACCTGCTTCGCTGGAACAGGAGTTATTGCCCCGCGCCGGGGTGGACTTCCGTTCGTGGCTGTCGTATGACCAGATGATTGACACGTTGTACCGTTCACGCATCGGTATTATCATACCACATCCCATCGAGCGCTACCTCACCAACTATCCGGTTAAGTTATTTGAATATATGGCAGCCGGACTCCCGGTGATTGCCGCGCGCGATGGCGAGTCGTCGAAGTTTGTATCCGAAGCTGAGGCAGGCATATTAGTTGATCCGTTGAATGCTGAGGAGATTGCTCAGGCGATTGCGGTATTGATGACCGATCGTTCGAAAGCGGTGGCGATGGGAGAGCGGGGGCGGAAACTTATTTTTGAAAAGTACAACTGGGAGCGCGAGGCGGAGATGCTGGCGGTCCTCTATAAAAAGATCTGACATGTTGAAGTCGTTGTTCCGGATGTTGTCGAGTATCGGTATTTACCCCAAGCTGGTGTGGGTGAGCCTGAAGGGCATTCCTTTTTTTCGCCGCGACCTGCGGGAGATCCGACGTCAGCTGAAAACGAATACCGACTTAAAAATCTCATCGCTGTATCCGGTATTGCGCGAGCGTTTTGAGACCAACGGCGATTTGCAGAGTCATTACTTTCATGAGGACCTGTGGACGGCGCGGCGGGTGTTTGAGAATAAACCCGTCAAGCATGTTGATGTAGGGTCGCGGGTAGATGGTTTTGTGGCGCATGTGGCGTCGTTCCGGGAGATTGAAGTGTTTGATATTCGTCCGCAGACTGTGCAGGTGAAGAACATCCGGTTTGTCACGGCTGACTTTATGCAAATAGATCCTGTACTGCATAACTATACCGATTCATTGTCGTCGCTCAATGTCATTGAGCATTTTGGATTGGGGCGGTATGGTGATCCGATTGATGTCAACGGACACCTAAAGGGGTTGGAGAACATGAAGAAGGTGCTGAAGCCCGGCGGAAAGTTTTATTTCTCCACGCCGATGGGTCCGCAGCGGATTGAGTTCAACGCGCACCGGGTGTTTAGTTTGAAGTATCTACTGCAAATCTTCGAACCGGATTATACCATTGATATCTTCAGCTATGTCGATGACCGCGGTGCCCTGCATGACAACGTACCCCTGACCACTGAAGTTATTGAGAGCAATGCGGGGTGTGTGTTTGGGTTTGTGATACTGGAGATGACGAAGAAGGGGGGTTCCCGCTGACAACGCAAAGAAGACGCTTCGAAGAACCAATCGCAGAAGACGCAGAAAAAAGCAGAATGCGCAGATGAATTCAGGAGTGTTCTGAGGTTTATAGGTTGTTGACTTTTCTTATAATAGAGTCTTGAATTCGATCGGTATTGAAGTTTACCAGTAACCCCAATTTTAATCCCGAAATTCTTAGATAAGTCATAAGTTGCTTATGATGGACCTGGTGTAGTCGGTCCACGGACTTAACTTCTACTATAACAAGGTTATTAACGACTATGTCTGCCCGGTATCCAACAATAAGGATATCGTTGTGATTCTTAACATAGAATGGGCGATCCTCCTCAACTTTGAAGTTGAGGAATTTCAATTCGGTCACCAGTGAGGAATGATATACTGACTCCAGCAGGCCAGGGCCAAGTTTATTGTAAACCTTAAAAATGACGCCTCTTATGATGTAAGAAATTTCATTCTCTGTCACCCTTCAAACATAGGTGCTCATGCTGGAAATATGTTTTGATTATTATGAAGGTTTTCCAGACTAATTCTGAAATGCGCAATCTGCGGTATCTGCCTTTTTCTGTGGTATCTGCGTACTTGTTTTCCAGTAATCCTCTGCGTCTTCTTTGCGACCTTAGCGGGAACCCTTTACTCGAGCTGGATTTTCCTTGAGAAAACTCTCCCAGCTGCTCTTCTTCACCTTCAACGGCCCGTTTTGGTTGTGATGACAAACGGCTACGGCCAGCGCATCGGTCGCGTCAAGCATCTTGGGCAGGTCTTTTAAATTAAACATCTGCATCAGCATCTTCGCCACCTGCTCCTTGGAGGCATTGCCATTGCCAGTTACCGATTGCTTAACCTTGCGTGGTGCATATTCGGTGATGGGTATCTCCCGATACAGGGCCGCCGACATTGCCACACCTTGCGCCCGACCCAGCTTCAACATCGATTGAACATTTTTTCCGAAAAACGGTGCCTCGAGGGCCACCTCATCTGGTGCGTACTCATCGAGCAGGGCCAGCACACGATCGAAAATCTTCTTCAGTTTTAAAGCATGGCTGCCATATTTCCCCAATGAAATAATTCCGAACTGAATGATGGTCATGCGGTTGCCCTGCGCCTTCAACAACCCATAGCCCATCACATTGGTGCCCGGATCCAGCCCAAGGATAATTCTTTCAGCCGCCATAGCCTGTTCGTTCCCTTGTTTTTTAACAACTTTGCCCACGGCCTGAAATTACTGACAACTTTCCAATGACGCTCCTGCTGGTCCTGATTTTAGCGGTTTATTGTTTGCTGCTGATGGCATTTCTGTTTGGGTGGTCTGAATCGCGATTTCAGGTTGCTCCACTGGAAGGGGCAACCATGAGTTGTATTTCAGTGATTGTTCCATTTAGAAATGAAGCGCAAAATCTCCCGGTGCTTATCAAAAGCCTGTCCAAACTGGTCTATGTCATCCATAATTACGAGGTAATTCTTGTCGACGACCATTCAACCGATGGTTCCCGCGCCGTAGCGGAGCGCCTGGCACGCGATGGCCGCAACATCCGGTTGATATGTCTTCCGGAGGGTGTGGCTGGGAAGAAGCAGGCGCTGCTGGCGGGAATCCAGGCATCAGCGTTTGACATCATTGCAACCACAGACTCGGATTGTCAATTTCATGAACAATGGCTGTGGCAGGTATCGACTTACTTTGAAAGGGCAGAAACGCAATTGCTGGTCGGGCCGGTGAAACTCGATGCGGGCAAAAGCATCCTCTCCCGGTTACAAGCCATGGAGTTCACCAGCCTGGCCGCTTCAACAGCCGCCGCCATCGGTATAGGACATCCCATTCTCTGCAATGGAGCCAACCTGGCTTTTCGCAAGCGCGCATTCTTCGAAGTGGGGGGCTACGAAGGAAATATGAATATCCCTTCCGGGGATGATGAGTTCCTGCTTCACAAGATGATGAAGCACTATCGCCGTGGCGTAGTTTATCTCAATGCGCCTGAGGGCGTCGTAACCTCAAACCCGGTAGGGTCCCTTAAGGAGTTTA
Organism: Cyclobacteriaceae bacterium; assembly: GCA_035430125.1. GTDB lineage: Bacteria > Bacteroidota > Bacteroidia > Cytophagales > Cyclobacteriaceae > ELB16-189. Next base: position 11,824 of record DAOMGC010000065.1, read on the forward strand.
TCGGGCAACGGGTGCGCTGGGCCGGAAAGTGGAAACACAATGGTGACCCTTTGGCAAAGTGGTTGGCAGTATTTATTGCTGCAGCCCATTTTTCCTTTTTTACTTTGCTGATCCTGTTCGTCATGAATCCGGGAATGACCTTCACGTTCCTGCTCATCAAAGTTATTCTTGAGGGAGTGTTGCTGGCGGGAATGAGCCGATTCTATGGGGTGCCGTTCGATGCGTTGGCATTTGGGTTTTGGCAATTTCTGTATACACCTTATGTATTAGTGATCGGCTTATTGGCACAGCGGAATAACTTCCGCTGGAAAGACCGAAATTTTAAGTAAGCCTGCCTGTCTGCACCCGATAATTTTGTTCTAATTTTACCGTTTACCAACAGCGGTATGCCCCTTACTGAACTTCAGGCCAGGTTAGAACGAAAAGAGCTCGAGTTAAATGCGCTCCTGGAGATTACGCAGGCGATCAACAGCAACGTGTCCGAAGATTCGTTGTATAAGATCTTCAACTTTACCCTGCGCTCCAACCTGAATATCCGCAAGTTGGCGCTTTATGTCTTTGACGATAAGTGGAACTGTAAGGTCAACTTCGGCAGCAAAGTCAATTTTCTGAAGGTACCCCTTGATGACCGGTTTCACCTGATCAAACAGGTACATCAGCTTGCCGAGTTTGAAGGTACCTGCGACTTCCATGAGTTTGACATGGTAATCCCGGTGGCGCACCAGAGCGATACCCTCGCGGTGATCTTTTTGGGGGGACTAGAGCAAGCCAAACGACCCACCGATTACGATGATAATGTAAAGTTTATTCAAGCCCTGAGTAATATCATCGTGGTGGCCATTGAGAACAAGAAACTGGCCAGCAAACAGCTGGACCAGGAAGCGTTCCGCAAGGAACTTGAAATCGCCAGCGACGTGCAGCAGTTTTTGTTCCCGGACAAATTGCCGAACACACCGCACCTGAAGATGGCAGCGAGTTATCTTCCGCACGACATGGTGGGCGGTGACTATTATGATTATGTACCCATCAACAAGAACCAGTTCCTTTTGTGCGTTGCCGATGTAAGTGGGAAAGGTATCGCGGCCGCCCTGATGATGTCCAACTTCCAGGCATCCCTGCGCACCTTGTTGCGGCAGATGCCCAACCTGTCTGAGATTGTGGAAGCATTGAACTTTCAGGTGCTGGAAAGTGCGAAGGGAGAACGATTCATTACCTTCTTCGGGGCGATCTATGATATTAATCTCAAGACGCTGGTCTACGTGAACGCCGGCCATAACCCGCCCTTGTTGTGGGATAAGAAACATGGCATTCGCCTGCTGGAAGAGGGAAGCACTGTATTGGGCGCGATGCACCCGCTGCCATTCCTCAAAGAAGGATTTATCACCGACCTCGAAGACTTCGCATTGTTTTGTTATACCGATGGACTCACGGAAACCGTGAATGAACAAGGCGAAGAGTTTGGTCAGGAGGCGCTCATCAAATATTTCAGTGAGAACCATTATAAAGACCTGAACACCATCCATCAGGATATCATTGTCAGGCTGGATGGATTCAAGGGCAATAAGGGTTACCGCGACGACATCACCATGCTTTCGTGCCGGGTAGGCTGACCCCGTTATGATTACCTTCTTCAGGAGTCCCTTCTTTCTTCCCTGGCTGTATCCCGGGCTGACCTGGAAATTGCCGGCCGTTGACAAGAAGATCTACCTCACGTTTGATGATGGTCCGGTGCCAGGCCCGACTGAATTTGTATTGGATGAACTGAAACGGGTCGGAGCCCGTGCTACCTTTTTCTGTATTGGAGACAACGTTCGCAAGCATCCTGAAGTTTTTGAAAAGGTGGTGACGTCAGGTCACCGCACCGGCAATCACACATTCAATCACCTTCGCGGGTGGGAGACAGAGACCGAACGCTATCTGGATAATGTCCGCCAATGCGATAAGGTGATGGGCCTGGAGCAATCATCCAATAAATTGTTTCGACCTCCGTATGGACGCATCACCAGAAAACAAATCAGCCGACTTTCTGATTATCGCATTGTCATGTGGGATGTACTCACCCATGATTACTCCAAGCAGACGGGTCGCCACCGGTGTCTGAACGGATCCATCCGCGCCACACGGCCTGGCTCGGTAGTGGTGTTTCATGACAGCCTCAAAGCAGAAAGAAACCTGCAGTTTGTGCTGCCCCGCTATCTCGATCATTTTACTCAGGCCGGATATTCTTTCGAGCCCTTGCCCTGACATGAAGCGCGTACTCGTTGCGGCATTGGATTGGGGACTTGGCCATGCAACCCGATGCATACCTGTGGTTCGGCTCCTGCGTGAACGCGGAGCTGCGGTATCGCTGGCTTCTTCGGGCGAGGCAGGTGTGTTGCTTCGGGAAGAGTTTCCAGACTTGCCTTACTTTGAGTTGCCCGCGTATAAACCTTATTATGGACATGGACCCTGGATGATGATCACCATGGCCATGCAATTGCGTGGCTTCAACCAAAGCATCCGGGCTGAGAAAAAAGCCATCGATGAATTGATGGAAGCACATCATTTTGATGTCATTATCTCCGACAACCGGTACGGCTGCTGGTCGGCGAAAGCCACTTCGGTCATGATCACCCACCAGTTGCGCATTCCTTTTGCCTTTCCCTGGAATTGGGCGTCGGGTCTTTCTGCACGTGTGTTGAAACGTCTGGTGCTGCCATTCGAACATATCTGGATTCCGGATATACCCAATGGAATACTCACCCGTGCGTTTATGACGTCGACCCCCGTACGGTTTGTCGGATGGCTGTCGAGATTTCATCCGGGAGAAGCGGCCATCAAATATGATGTGATCGCGCTGGTCTCTGGTCCGGAGCCTTCGCGCGCAGAATTCGCGCAGGTACTCAAAGAGCAACTCATCGAAAGTGGCAAGAAATGCCTGCTGGTACTCGGGCAACCCGGTAAACCCTATCGCGAAAAGACCGGCGCAGTCACCGTCACGAATCATCTGCCGTCCGCTTTGCTGGAGGCGGCCATCCGGTCATCCGCACTGGTGGTGGCCCGAAGTGGATACAGCACCATCATGGACCTGATCGCCCTAGGCAAACGTGCTGTTTTCGTTCCAACGCCGGGCCAGCCGGAGCAACTCCACCTCGCCAGGGTACTTCAGCGCCAACAGGTGGCAGGTGCAGAATTGCAGGAGAAATTTGACCTGAATAAGCTGTTGAAAAATGAACAACGATATTCCGGATTGTCGATCTTTGTACCCGATCATCAGTTGCTCCACCAGGCCATTGATGATCTGTTGAAATGAATCGCCTGTTGAAGAGTTTTGGCTATGCCTTTCAGGGTTTGCGCACCGCGTTCACCGGGCAGGCCAACTTCAGGATTCATGTCGCAGTTGCCCTGTTGGTAATCTCCCTCGGATTTATTTACGCAATCACGTCTGTTGAATGGATGATGATTGTCGGCTGCATCGGCGTGGTGCTGATGGCAGAGCTCATCAATACGGCGTTGGAATTCATGGTGGACCTTGTGTCGCCGCAACACCAACCCCTCGCCGGAAAGATAAAAGATCTGGCCGCCGCCGCGGTGGTAGTGGTCGTTATCGCCGCTGTCATTATTGGATTTTTGATTTTCTGGAAATACCTCCGTCATGAACTACTGGACTGATACCCATTGTCACATATATTCAACCGAGTTTGATGCCGACCGCGATGCTGTTCTTGAACGCGCCTTTGCATCCGGTGTGGAACGCATCCTCATGCCCAATGTAGATGTTGCCTCCATGGATGCGATGTTTGCTGTGGAGGACAAGTACCCGGGTCGTTGTCTTGCGATGATGGGGTTGCATCCTTGCTCCGTAAAAGCAGATGTCGCCGATCAGTTGTTCCAGGTGGAAAGGTGGCTGGAGAAGCGAAGCTTTGTGGCGTTGGGGGAGATGGGTACCGACCTGTATTGGGACAAGACCTTTTGGGCGGAACAGCAGGAAGCATTTCGTATTCAGGTAGGTTGGGCCAAGAAGTATCGCCTGCCTATTGTGATTCACTGTCGTTCCAGTATGAACGAAACCCTTGATCTGCTGGAGCCATTGAACCATGAGCACCTTACCGGTGTGTTTCATTGCTTCTCCGGAACAGAAGATCAGGTGAAGCGCATTACCGACCTGGGCTTCTACTTTGGTATTGGGGGGACATCTACCTTCAAGAACAGCGGACTCGATGCCATCCTGCCACACATTCCTGCCGACAGGTTGGTGTTGGAAACGGATAGTCCCTATCTGGCACCGGTACCTTATCGCGGCAAGCGCAACGAACCCGATTATATTCCGGTGATTGCAGATAAAGTCAGCCGCGTGCTGGGGATTTCTATGGAAGCGTTGAAGAAGCAGACCACCCACAACGCCCACCGCTTGTTTGGTTTTGCCTGATGGTTAACATCCGAATCCTTAATTTGCTATTTGTAACGACACCAGATGAAGTACAAGACACTCACCATTAACACGGCCGTTCCGTCGCCACCCCGGGCGCGGGTATTGATCATTTATACCGGTGGTACGTTCGGGATGATACACGATGCAACGGGCACCCTGTTGCCGTTTGACTTCTCACTCATACTCGATCACTTGCCCACGCTCCGCAATTTGTTTCTGGAGATTACGGTTATTGAGTTTGAACATCCCATCGACTCGTCTAATATTGACCCAAGTCATTGGTTGGCGATCGGACAAATCATTCAGGAACATTACCACCAGCAGGATGGCTTTGTGGTGTTGCATGGTACCGACACCATGGCCTACACGGCTTCTGCACTCAGCTATATGCTGCAGCACCTGGCCAAGCCCGTTGTTTTTACCGGTGCTCAGTTGCCGATTAGCGAACCCAGGTCCGATGCGCGGGAGAATTTGATAACGGCATTGGAGATTGCCTCAACAAGGGAAGAGGGCAAGGCGCTGGTGCCGGAAGTATGTATCTATTTCGACTCAGAATTATTGCGGGGCAATCGGGCCAAGAAGGCAGAGAGCATGCACTTCGATGCCTTCCGCTCTGAAAATTATCCGGCCCTCGCCAACGCCGGCGTAAAGATCGATTATAACCGGAGTGTGGTACGCTCGGCTTCTACGGGTACGTTATCGTTGCTGACCCGGTTTGATGACCATGTTTCTATCCTGAAATTATTTCCGGGCATTAGTCAGGCGAGTGTGGATGCCATATTGCAGACGCCCGGTTTGAAGGCACTCATCCTGGAGACGTTTGGATCTGGCAATGCACCTACGGCCGCCTGGTTCCTGGGCAGACTGAAGAAGGCCATTGATAATGGATTGATCGTTCTTAATATAAGCCAGTGCCCGGGTGGCATGGTGATGCAGGGCAAGTATGAAACCAGCCGGAGTTTACTGGAGTTGGGCGTAATCAGTGGGGGAGACATGACGCTTGAAGCGGCAGTTACGAAAGTGATGGTGTTACTAGGGAACTATAGTGCAGAGGAAACCAAGCAGCGACTTTCTATTTCGTTGGCAGGGGAGTTGACTGCGGGTTGATACTAATCACCGTTAGCTTTATAGAGAATAGGTGATTCTCGTAGCAGTAATATTACACTTAGGGGGAGCCTTCAAACCAATCTTCGCGTTTCGCGCTCAGATAACTCGGGGCTACATTTTTGTTTTCTTCGTGCTTGCGCTAGCCGCGGCGGCTTTGTTTGGCGGAGAGGGCGGGATTACTGACGTGATCCACTGATGGGGGAGGCTTCAAACATGTCTTCGCGCTTCGCGCAAAGCCTTTTTGTTTCCTCATCGCTTGATTTAGCCGAGACGGCTAATCAAGCTCTTCAGAAACAAAAACTGCCGCTAAGCGCGGCAGACATATTTGGCGGAGAGGGCGGGATTACTGGCGTGATCCCGTTGTAGGGGAGGCTTCAAACATGTCTTCGCGCTTCGCGCAAAGCCTTTTTGTTTCCTCATCGCTTGATTTAGCCGAGACGGCTAATCAAGCTCTTCAGAAACAAAAATTGCCGCTAAGCGCGGCAGACATATTTGGCGGAGAGGGCGGGATTCGAACCCGCGATACCCTTTCGAGTATACACACTT
>DAOMGC010000066.1:0-17476 GCA_035430125.1 Cyclobacteriaceae bacterium
CAGAAAGCGTATGATACAACGCGTGATTGACACCTTCTCCCGGATTTTTGTCGGGATCCTGTTCATCTTTTCCGGGTTAATCAAACTCAATGACCCTGTCGGCACCGAAATCAAGATGGAGGAATATTTTGAAGTGTTCACCCAGGACTTTGGTTCCCTGTTTCATTATTTTATTCCCTGGTCGATGCACATCGGCATGTTCCTGATCGTACTGGAGATCGCACTCGGCGTTGCAATTCTGCTGTACTACCGGATGACGCGTACGACCACCGTGATGTTATTGCTGATGGTCTTCTTTACATTCCTCACGTTTTACTCCGCCTATTTCAATAAAGTTACCGACTGTGGTTGCTTTGGGGACGCCATCAAACTCACCCCCTGGGAATCATTTACTAAAGACATCATTCTCATGGTGTTCGTCCTGCATCTGTTCTGGTACCGCCGGAGTTACGTACCTGTACTTCGCACCCGTGAAGGCGATGCGTCCATTCTTGCGGTGATTGTGATCTCAACCTTCACCGGGATGTATGCCATTAATCACCTGCCTTTTATTGACTTTCGCGCTTACCGGGTGGGTAACCATATCCCTTCTCAGATGCTGCCCCCAGAGGCACCTATTATTGAATATGTCTTTGAGAAGGATGGGAAAGAAACCAGTTCACGTCAATTTCTATCGGCGGATGAAGGGTATACGTACAAGTCTTCACGGGTGATGAACGAAGATAAAATCAAGCCCAAGATCACCGACTACGCCGTATACAGCAAGACCGGTGATGTGATCACTGATTCCACTTTCCACGGCAGGAAATTGTTTCTGATTATGGTTGACGTCAACAAAGCCTCCACCGATCATATGGATGCCATACGAACCCTCACCAACGGGTTGGCGGGAAAAGTAGAATGCATGATTCTGACTTCTTCCCCGGAAGGAGACGTGGAGCAATTTCTCAGTACCAACCAGCTGTCAGTAGCCTATGGTTTTTCGGATGCCACTGTATTAAAAACGATTATCCGGTCTAATCCGGGCATTGCGCTTTGGCGCGAGGGAACAGTCCTCGGCAACTGGCATCATAACGATACACCGGCTGTAGCCGATGTGCTGGAGCTGTTGGTAAAATAGCCATGAAGATTTTTCTTATCGGTTTGCCGGGCTCCGGAAAATCAACTGTGGGTAAGCAATTGGCGCTCACCATGAAGTTGCCATTTGTTGACCTGGACGATGAAATCGAACGGTCGGAGGGCATGTCGATTCCCACGTTATTTAAACAGAAAAAGGAAGACTATTTCCGGAGAGCAGAGTCTGCACTCCTGACTCAGTGGTGTGGCCGCGAAGACGACTTTGTCATGGCCACCGGCGGCGGGGCTCCGGTGTTTTTTGATAATATGGCCCGTATGAATGCAGTGGGCATCACGGTCTTTCTGGATGTTCCGGCGGCGGAGATTGCACGACGGGTAGCGGCTTCAGGAAGAAATGACCGGCCATTGCTCCAAAAAGCGGATGCAGAAGCCATGAAGGATCAGGTGGAGTTTATGCGGTCGCAACGGATTCGTCACTATCAGCAGGCTACCCATATTATTAAAGGTACTGCCATCCCGGCCAGTGAAATTGCTGAAGTCCTCAGAACGGGAACCCAACGGTAACTAAAATATTGGTCGCGGTCTGGTTAAGGCTCACGAGCGGACTATCTGCAGAATTAACCTTATAGGGGCGGTACGAGCTGTTTCCCTGGCCCATCACAACAGCCAGATCGATATAATAACTGGTACTGCGATAGCCCCCGCCGGCGCTGTAGCTGGTGAGGGTGCGGTCAACGCTGTTTTGCGGCGTTTGGAATGGATCAGGCATGATGCTGTAGCCTGCCCGAAAGCGGAATTTATTCCAGCGGTATTCACCGCCCATGCGCAGGTTGAGGACTGATTTATACAGCGTCTTGATGTTGTTATTGTCTCCATCGTAGTTACCACCGGTAGTACTCGCAGAAAATTTTGCGCTTCCATAGTTGAGCCATTCCGCATCGGCACTCACAAACCCTTTCTTTCCGAAGAAGAAAGTCGCGCCACCGCTCAGGCGCCAGGGTGTGCGCAGGTTGTAAGCAGAGTTGATGATGTCTGTTGAAACGCTTCTGTTGTTCAACACAACGCCGGGAGAATATTGGAAATTATTCCATGCTGTCTTCATGCTGGCGTTGTAGTTGTCAGTTACCAGGTAGTTGGACGGTGTGGCGATGGATACCCCAAACTGAAAGATATCGATGGGTCGGATGATGGTTCCCAGCGTGGCATTGATGGCGGTACCTGACAGTGCCAGGGTTTCGTCCAGTTCCATAAATGTCATGGGCTGACCGGGATCGTTAAATCGTTCGGTATAGACTGTCTTGGATTGAAAGTTAAAACTGCTCAGTCCGATGCCGCCACCCAGAAATACCCGGTCATTGAGGTTAACGCCATAAGAAAAATTAACCTGGTGTTGCGAACCCGTATTGGTTACGGTTTCTTTTTGATCCGGGATACCGCTTACATCGGTGAAGTACCGGGTAGAGTCATTGGCCGGGTTGAGTACGGTAAGCGGGCCAATCAGGTAATTGTCATACGCCAGACCGGTGGGGGTGTTGTAATTGTATCCGTTGTTGGGATTGAACTGTGATGTGCCCGTCCCGTTTGCATCGTTAATAAAGTAATCAATGATGGAGTTATTGACATTGCGTCCCGAATAAGTAAATGTATTGTTGAAGTTGTTATTGCGGTTATAGGTGATGGCCAATGTGCCACCCCACAGTCCTTTTTCTCCTTCTTTTCCTTTGAAGAAAGCGATGCCGAGATTGGCTACATGGAAATTGCTTTTGCTGTTTGATGCGTCGTTGTTCAGGTAGGAGGTTCCCACGCTATTCATATCATTGGCCAGCGTGACGGCGAAGTCGGAACGGTTGTACATGCCGAGTCCGGCGGGGTTGTAAGATGCAGCGGTGAGGTCACCGCCGAGTGCATTTTGGACACCCCCCATACCCTGAATGCGGGCTGATCCGCCTGGTTTTGATCGGCTGAAGAGGAGTGCTTCTTCAGCGTAGCTTGGAATTTGCGCCTGAGCAACGGTACCGGCGAGCAACACGAGGCCTGTGATCGCCAAAACGATCTTCGTTTTCATAGCCTGAAAGTTAAGGAGAATGTGAATCGAACCTGTTCGGATTAATTCCGTCCGCGGGAGTGACCACCACCGCCGCCACCGCCACCACTGTGACCGCCGCCGCCGGAGAATCCACCGCCGCCACCGCCACTAAATCCTCCACGGGATCCGCTGCCGAAGGAGTCGAACGAAGAGCGGGAATTGCCCCAGCTGTTGTTGTAACTGCTGCGTGTATTACCGCCATTGTTGTAGCTGTTGTTATAGTCCGACCGTGAATAGTTGTTCGGATTGCTTCTCCAGCTTTGGTCGTAGTAGTTGTTTTGTGCGCTACGTCCCATCTGGCTCGACCGTGTTGTGCCATTCGAAGTGGTGGTATAAGTTCCGCGGCTGTTGTCTACATAATTATTAACGGTGCTGCTGCGTACCGAGTGACGACCATGTACAGCGTTTGGCTCCACCACGGTGTAACCTGAATAGCCATAAGCCGGATAGCCGTAGTAAGGAGAATAGCCGTAGCCCATTCCATATCCCATTCCATAAGGATTGTACATCGACATCAGGCCATAGCCCATGCCCATATACGAACCGAACGGACTAAACATGCTGCCCATTCCGTAACCCATGCCGTATCCCATACCACCGTACCAACCGGAGCCCATGCCTCCCAAGCCGTAACCAAGGCCCATGCTGCTGTATGGTGAGTACATACCGAAAGGACTTCCGAAGCCGCTGTAGCCCATGCCACCGAAACCATTGTAGCCGAGGTAAGGGTTATTGTATCCGTAGCTATACGGATTGGTATTATAATACGAATTGCTGCCGTAGAGGCTGCTGTTCAGATTTTTGGGTTGATAGCTGGAAACAAAATAGTTGGGATTATCCTGAACCAGGGTTGTGCCGTTACGGGTTTGTGCGCCGTATTCGGGATTTACACCCCGGCCGGAATAGCTGTCAGATGGGTTGACCGGGTTAGTTCTGATGGCTTGCTCGTCAGCCTCCCGATAGCGGGTAGACATCACCTGCGCAACAGACTTATTCAATACAGCGCGGTCTTTCGCGTTGAAATACATGTCGTCATCTTCCTGAGCCCATGCGGCCACTGACATCAGTGTTGCCAGGATGGCCATCGTGTATTTCGTTTTCATACCTGTAGTATTTAGATACACTGTTATTAACGTAAAGTTAGCCATGATGGTACCGTTTAACAATGCTTTTTTGGTAGTCATTTTGCCGTTTTTGGGCCTGGAAAAACCTAGGTGATTCTCTTATACAGGCCAAAAACTGGCTTTCCGGGGCCACGGTGTATATTTGCCGCTCAATTCAGATAATCATGGCAAAAGAGTTACCGACCCGGGCCGAAGACTATTCCCAATGGTATGTAGACCTGGTCAAAAAGGCGGATTTGGCTGAAAATTCGGATGTGCGCGGATGTATGGTGATCAAGCCTTACGGATATGCCATATGGGAAAAAATGCAGCAGGGCCTTGACAAGATGTTCAAAGACACCGGACATGTGAACGCGTACTTTCCGTTGTTCGTGCCCAAGAGCATGTTTGAAGCTGAAGAGAAAAACGCTGAAGGCTTTGCGAAGGAGTGTGCCATCGTAACGCATTACCGGTTGAAGAATGATCCTGCCAATCCGGGCAAGCTGATGGTTGATCCTGAAGCTAAACTGGAAGAAGAGTTGGTGGTGCGGCCGACCAGTGAGGCGATCATCTGGAATACCTATAAGAAGTGGATTCAATCCCACCGCGACCTGCCGATCCTCATCAACCAATGGGCCAATGTGGTTCGCTGGGAGATGCGCACGCGTTTGTTTTTGCGCACCGCGGAATTCCTCTGGCAGGAAGGACATACCGCTCACGCTACTTCTGCGGAAGCCGTTACCGAAACCAGGCAGATGCTCGATGTATATGCGGAGTTTGTTGAGACATTCATGGCCGTGCCGGTGATCAAGGGAAGAAAGAGTGAAGGAGAGAAGTTCCCGGGTGCCATCGACACCTATTGTATTGAAGCCATGATGCAGGATGGCAAGGCCCTTCAGGCGGGAACGTCGCATTTCCTGGGACAGAACTTTGCCAAGGCCTTTAATGTGCAATACACTGGCAAGGATGGAAAACTGGAATATGTGTGGGGAACATCGTGGGGAGTGAGCACACGCCTGATTGGTGGTTTGATCATGGCTCATTCGGATGACGATGGACTTGTATTGCCGCCGAAGCTGGCACCGATTCATGTGGTGATCGTACCGATCTTCAAAAATGAAGATGAATTAAATAAAGTATCAGCGGCTGTTGATCCAATCGTAAAGGGTTTGCGCAAGCTGGGATTGTCTGTAAAGTTTGACAACCGTGAGACGCACAAGCCGGGATTCAAGTTTGCAGAATACGAGATGAAGGGTGTACCCGTGCGCATCGCCATCGGACCCCGCGATTTGGAGCAGGGTACCGTGGAGGTGGCGCGCCGCGATACGAAGGAGAAGAAAGTGATGCAGGTGGCTGAAGTGGCTACGCGCATTCCAGCGTTGTTGGAAGAGATTCAACAGAACCTCTACAACCGCGCTTTGAAGTTCCGGGAAGAAAAAACAACACGGGTTGACAGCTATGATGAGTTCAAGAAAGTGCTTGACGACAAGGCTGGTTTCGTATTGGCGCATTGGGACGGCACTCCAGAAACCGAAGCCCTGATTAAAGAGGAGACAAAGGCCACCATCCGATGCATTCCTTTGGATGCCGTGGAGGAAAAGGGGGTTTGTGTGCGCACCGGCAAGCCATCAACGCGTCGGGTGCTCTTTGCCAGGGCTTACTAGGTGTCCGCCTTGAATTGACTAACTTTGATGATTATGGTTGAATGGTCCATTGTTGTTTCATTGATTCTCACCGGTCTGGTGCTGGTGGTCATTGAGATATTCTTTGTGCCAGGCACCACCTTCGTGGGCTTAATCGGATTTCTTTGCCTTGTCATCGGTGTGGCCCTCAGCTTTAAATACTTTGGTGGGATGGTGGGTTGGTCGGTAGCGGCGGGCTCAACAGCCGTAACAGGGTTTGTGTTGTATCAGTCATTCCGCACCAACATCTGGTCACGGTTCTCATTAAAGTCAACCCTTACCGGCGGTGTTCATGATGGCGTTGCAGACCAGGTGACCATGGGCACAGAAGGTGTAGCCTTGTCAGCGTTGCGCCCTTCAGGCAAGGCAGAGATGAACGGCAATACTTATGAAGTGCGTACGCAAGGAAAATATGTAGAGACCGGCACGCGGATACGTATCGTACAAATCACCGCGAATCAAATTATTGTAGAACCTAACGAATAAACCCTAACCTTATGCAAGGCCCATTCTTTTTATTGATTGTCTTTATCAGCATCATCGGCTTTTTCATTTTCATGTATTTCGTGCCGGTGGGGTTGTGGATTACTGCCGTGTTTGCCGGTGTTAAAGTCACCATCGGCGAATTGATTGGTATGCGTATCCGCAAGGTGCCGCCGAGCATCATTGTAAATTCATTGATTACGGCTACAAAGGCCGGACTCAACGTCACCACCCGTGAACTTGAAACGCACTACCTCGCCGGAGGCAATGTGCCCAACGTAATTCGGGCCCTCATCTCGGCAGAAAAGGCTAACATCAGCCTCAGTTTTAAACAAGCTACGGCCATCAACCTCGCTGGTCGTGATGTGTTTGAAGCGGTGCAGATTTCAGTAAACCCTAAAGTAATCACCACGCCCAAGGTAGCGGCCGTGGCTGCAGATGGTATTCAGTTGATCACCGTGGCGCGGGTTACCGTGCGCGCAAGCATTGCCCAGTTGGTGGGTGGTGCCGGTGAAGACACCATTCTCGCCCGGGTAGGGGAAGGTATTGTGACCTCTATCGGTCAGGCCCACACCCATAAGGAAGTGTTGGCCAATCCGGACAAGATCTCGAAATTGGTTTTGTCACGCGGACTGGATGCAGGTACTGCGTTTGAGATATTGTCCATTGATATTGCTGATGTGGACGTTGGTGCGAACATCGGTGCCAAATTGCAGACCGATCAGGCTGCTGCCGACTTAAAAGTAGCCGAGGCCCGCGCAGAAGAGCGCCGCGCTATGGCGGTTGCCATGGAACAGGAGATGATTGCCAAGGCACAGGAGGCGCGCGCTAATGTGATTCAGGCCGAAGCCGAGATCCCCAAAGCAATTGCACAGGCATTTGTAAACGGCAACCTGGGTGTCATGGATTATTATAAGATGCAAAACGTACAGGCGGATACCGATATGCGTCAAGCCATCTCTGGTTCAGGCAAGTCGGGTGGTACGCCCAATACGCCCAGTAAGTAGTTGAACAGAAAATTTCAGGAAAGGGCTGCTTCGGCAGCTCTTTTCATTTAAGCTCCAGGGTATTCCAACTCGTTTTTTCCAGGGTGAGGTAAAGTTGCCTTTCGCGTTGGAATTCAAAAGCATCATATTGAATTGGAACGATGCTCAATCCTTCATGGCTGATTACTCCAAACTTGCCATTTTGCTTTACCCGCACGGCGTGATCGGACATCACCTGCAGCTGTTCAAACCGCGGCTCAATCAAAATGTTGCCACGATGGTCAGCCAACCCCAATCTGCTGTTCTCAGCCACCAACCAATGTCCGGTTGGCAGGCGATGTAAGGAGTCATAGCGCAAGGGCAACAGTATTTTCCCTGTGCTGTTAACGATGCCCCATTTCCCGCGAACGGCAACGCGGGTAGTGCCGTCAGTAAAATCGTCAACCTGTTCAAAGTTGGGTTGCACTACAATTTGATCGGCGATGTTAACAAATCCCCACTTGCCCAGCAGTTGCACCGGCGCCAGGCCATGATGAAATTCTCCAATGGAATCATAACGGTTGGCAATGCGCAAGCGGCCTCTTCGGTCAACAAATCCAAATTTGCCATCACGCTTCACGCCAATCAATCCTTCGCTTTCGCGGAAGGAAGCGGTCTGTGTCTTGAGAGGAGGGAGTGTCACAGGTACCGGTACTGGCAAGCCATTAAAAGTGACATCCTTATCTTTTCCGTTGGGAAGTCGCTCACGAATAAAGTCCGGAAAAATAGAAACCGGGTTTTCCGTGAAGTAGACAATGGAACCATCGAATGTCTTCAGGATTTGTTGGGTGTCCTTACATTCCAGCAGGTAGCTGGCATTTACAATTTGTAAAGTATGGTATTGTGGTTGAATGCCCCACTGATCATCTTCCGTAATAATACCATATTGATTTCTGAATTTCACCAACACCCATGGACTGTAATGTTGCAAGAGCGAATCGTACACACAGGCGATGATCTCATGCCCGCGGTAGTCGATAGCACCCCAGTGGCGGTTGTGCTTCACCGGAAAAAATGAACCGTTGAAAGGGCCAATCAGGTCGTACGACTTTGGGTTGCGGCGGGTGCCCACGGTATCGTACAAGTTCCATACCTGTTTCCCCTCAAACTTTTCTTTCACCCGCACAAAGCGACCTTCCACCACCAAAGAATCATAGTGCGTCGGCAATACCGAAGTGTGGTTCAGCCGCTGTAAACCGTACTTTCCCTGGTGACGGACCACCGCCATGTTATTTTGAATAGTACCAATCTCATCAAATGACAATGGCCAACGCCAGTTCAGGGAATCATCCACCATCCCCACGCGACCATCCAGGGTAATGCGTGCCCATCCGTTGGCAGCAAATTCCAGTTGGTCTGCTTCGACGTACTTCACCACTTCGAATTCAGCATTGCGCAACGCCCACTGATCTGCTTTGCGAACCCGCACGGTCTTTGAATCAACAATGGCGAGCTCCCGATAGACCGCCGGAATCACCAGGTCTCCATTGCGGTTGATGGCCCCTTGCTTCCAGTCTTCGTGAATGACAGCCAGGTCCGATTGAAATGCGTCGATGCGATCGATGGTGAACCCGGTAACCCAATCTCCGGTTTCTGAGCAGAGGGCAATTTTGTTTTCAAAATTCCGCACGGCATAGCGCAGGCTGCCGATGGGTTCAATATTAGCATAGCGGGTAGGAAGGATGGTCTTATCGTTCAGGTCTATCAACCCATAATTGTATTGGGTTCCTTCTTTCACCATCACCACGGCCCGAAGACCGTAGAACCGGATGCCATCGTAGACAAACGGTACGGTTACTTTCCCCTGCAGATCGATGCAGCCAAATTTGTTGATGTATGGGTTGACGGCCTTGCTGACAATAACCCGGTCTCCACCCGGACTGGTAATCGATTCATACATCGCCGGTGTAACCAGTTCTTTTTTAAGGTTGATCAACCCCCATCGGTTGTTCTGGCGATAGCCGGTGATCTGTCCGATGAGGGAGAAGTGTCCGTCGGACCAACCCAGGGCATCAAAGGAGGCCGGAAGTACCACAACGCCGCTGGCATCTTTCAGACCAACTTTCCCGTGCTCCTCGAAGCGCTGATAGTCACCGGCCGTAGCACTGATGGAAAGGCCCCACACCCACAAAAAAATCACTTTCCTCACAACAACAAAGGTAGGCCTTCCTGTGATTGACCACCAATTTTTTTGGGAGTGGTTCTTTCTTAATTTATACCGCCAAACATGAACGCATGAATGAAGATGTACTGATTGCACTGGTATTGTTGATCATCACCGTTGCGGTGTGGTACACGTCACATCGGGAGTCGGGCTTCTGGAAGAAGCTCTACACGTTTGTTCCTCCTATGATCTTGTTGTTTTTGATCCCCTCCATCCTGGGGAGCTTTGATATTATTCAAGGGGGCGACTCTGCATCGGCTCGCTTTGCATTGAGCACCTTGTTGCCCATCACCTTGCTGTTGATGACCATGACGATCAACTTTCATGATATTCTGGCCCTGAGCCGGAAGTCGGTAGTGATATTTCTGGCGGGCACAGTTGGCATTGTGGTGGGCGGGCCGTTGGCTTTATGGATTGTCGGCCAATTCTCGCCTGACCTGCTGGCGGACAAGGGCAGCGACAGTGTCTGGCGCGGACTCGTATGCATCACCGGGGCTTGGATAAATGGAACGCCTGGACAGACCTCGATGAAAGAAATCTTCGGAGCCAGCAATGAATTATACTTTATCATGATTGCCGTGGATGCGGTAATGCAAAACCTCTGGTTAGCGTTATTATTGTTTGGTGTACGTTCAAGCGGATGGATGGATCGTTTATTAAAGGCAGATCCGCAGGACCTGGCCACCATTCAGCAGGCCGGGTTTGAAAAGAGTCAACAAAAAGAAGAACACGCCACGGGAAACAGGACGAGTAAGGTCATTCAGTTGGTGGCGGTAGCCCTTATCGGATTTGGCGTGGTGTATGCACTTACCCAGGCCATGACAACCTATTTTGTTGCTCAGCATATTCCTGATGCATCGGTATGGTCTTTTTTGTCAAAGCCTTCGTTCTGGCTTGTCTTTTTTTCCACTTCGTTAGGCATAGGCTTATCCTTTACGCGGGCACGTCAACTCGAAGCGGTTGGCGCTACGGAGGTTGGAAATTTCTTCTTCTATTTTCTGTTTAGTGCCATCGGACTTAAGATGAATTTGTTCCGGCTCAGCGGCCAGTGGGAGTTTATTCTGGTATGTGCCATCTGGCTGTTGATTCACCTTGTCGTGTTGGTGGTGGCGGCGCGGCTGATGCGGGGCTCTTACTTTTTTGTGGCCGTGGGAAGCCAGGCGAACATAGGTGGCCCTGCCACTGCGTCGATGCTCGCCAGCGCATTCAATCCACACCTGGCTTCCGTGGGCGTATTGTTGGGTGTGCTGAGCAATGTGATCGGCAATTACTGCGGACTCCTGGCCGGCATTTTGTACCGCTGGTTTGCCGGTTAGGCTATTTTTTTGGTGTGATCTCGCGCATTCCGGGGTAATCGGGGAATTTTTTGGAACTTGGGGCGGTTATTGTCCAAACCTTGTTTCATGTACATCGAGCAACTTTACACGAATTGTTTAGCTGAGGCAGCTTACTATATAGAGTCCGACGGAGAGGCCGCGATCATCGATCCCCTTCGCGAAACCGAGCCATACACCCAGCTGGCCTCGAAGCGTGGAGCCAAAATCAAGTACGTATTCGAAACGCATTTCCATGCCGACTTTGTCAGCGGACATATTGACTTATCCCGGAAGGTAAAGGCGCCGATTGTTTTCGGGCCGATGGCAGAAACAAAATATGATGCAATCCAGGCTACTGATGGTCAGGAGTTCAGTCTGGGCAAGGTTAAAATCCGTGTATTGCATACACCGGGTCACACACCCGAGTCTTCTTGCTATTTGTTGCTGAATGAGCAGGGTAAACCCCACGCTGTTTTCACGGGCGACACCTTATTTGTAGGCGATGTGGGCCGCCCCGATTTGCTGGACGGTGTTATGAGTCGTGAAACGTTGGCGGGCATGTTGTATGATTCGCTCAACAACAAGATTAAGGTATTACCGGATTCTACCATCGTGTATCCTGCGCATGGTCCGGGTTCAGCCTGCGGAAAGAATATTGGCAAAGAAACATTCTCCACGATTGGAGAGCAGAAGCGATTCAACTATGCACTCAAGGATCAGACTAAAGAAGAATTTATCCGGCAGGTGACGGATGGTATTTTGCCTCCACCTGCTTATTTCTTTCAGGACGCGAGGATCAATAAACACGGATATGATCCGATTGATGACGTGATGAAGGACAATGAACGCCCCCTCACGACGGCACAGGTAAAAGCGGAAGTGAAGAAGGGTGCCCTGATCATTGATACGCGCAAAGCAGATGATTTTGAAAAAGGATTCATTGCCGGTTCTATCAACCTGGGATTGAACGGACAGTTTGCGGTGTGGGTGGGTACCTTGATTGATATTCAGTCGCCACTGGTATTAATCACCGATGCGGGCAAAGAATCTGAAACGGTATTGCGTTTGGCCCGTGTTGGATACGAGAATGTAGTAGGCTATCTCCAGGGCGGTGTAGCTGCCTGGGATGAACCGCTACACCGTGTCCACTCCATTGACGCGAAGGACTTAAAGAAATTTGCATCTGCGGAAGTGCTTGATGTTCGCAAACCAGGCGAATGGAATGTAAGTCATTTGAAGGGTGCACAGTTTGTGCCGCTCGGAGATATGCCTTCCAATCTGTCCGGATTGGATCGTCAGAAGCCATACGTAGTACATTGTGGTGGTGGTTATCGTTCAATGACAGCCATCTCCATCATGAAGCGCGAAGGGTTCACTGACCTGATCAATGTGTATGGTGGATTTACCGCGATGGTGAACGCCGGACTGGAGATTGAGACCGAGGTGGCGGTAGAGCGATAGCTCCGTTGTCAATAGGTCACGGTCACTGTGCCTTTATACACCTTGTGACTGAATCTGATGAAGTAGAAGAATACTCCGGATTCCCCATCGCCATACCATCGGAAATTGCGATCCTGGCTGGCGAAAACTTCAGAACCCCAGCGGTTCAGGATCCGGACACCCTCAAAATGAGAATAGCAGTTGTCGTTGGGTAAGATGTTTTTCAATACCCCGGTCACCGGATCATGGGCCTCCATGGCGAAATAGTCGTTGAGGTTATCGCCATTCGGGGAAAAGAAATTCGGCGGATTAAAATTTGCATCCGTGCCATCAATGTCTTTGACCTTAAGTTTTACGACCACCGAATCACGTTTTGCCGTGAGGCAATGGTCGTCTTGCAGGCGGAAGAGGAATGAATAATCGTTTTCATATTTACCTGCCGCAAAAATTGAGCAGTCCGGTGTCCAGCTGAAGGTGGTTTGTACCGGGCTGGTACCAGTTACTTTGGTAAAGGTGTATCCAGCGGGCGGAACAGTTCCGGAAGCTTTAATGAGATCCAGTACCAGGTTGTCCTTTGGATTGTCTGCATCATATCCGGAAAGCGTCAGGTCGATGTTTCCGCCAAGGACAAAAGGAATGGTGTTGCCGTTATTGATGACGGACGCGGTAGCTTTGTTGATGACGGTGAGCTGAGGCGGGTTATTTATGGGGGGCAGTACCGTCACCACCACGTCTACGGTATCGGCTTTGTAAAACCGACACTTGTTTTGGTTGTCGACCACGATGAAGCGGAAGTCATACGTATCTTTTTTCTTCAGGTCTATGCTGTTGCAGGTGATGTTCCAGGTGAACGGCATACTCACCGTGCCTTTTGCGGCGGCGTTCGTTAGGTCTGGCTTGATGTTCAAATCGCCTACCGCAAAGTCAGTGCCCGCCACGCTTAGTACCAGGTTGTCATTGTCGACCAGGTCTTTGCCAACGACGTTAAAGGATAAAGCTTCCGTCATTCTTTTGGTGACTGCTATGCGCCGTTCGCGTACAGCGGGCGTAAGATCGGTATCAATGGTGGGGCTTGCATTGCCAGGCAGGATGACATTGAGGTTGTACACGGCCCGTTGGGGGTTGGGGACATTGCACTTGTCCTGGTCTTCTACCTGCACCGTTACCTGAAATGCATTGCGTTTTGTAAAATCGTATATGTTACAATAGGCATCCCACTTCAATTCGCCGTTAGCAACGCCGTTAAGGTTACTGATGGTGTTGAAAGTCATGCCCGCGGTGCTCAGGAGAAATCCATTGGTAAGCACAGAGATCACGAGAGGGTCGCCATCAGGATCAGTTGCCGCAAACGGCCAGGCGGCCTGCGTTCCTTCCAGCAAGGTGGCGTTAACCGGACTAGTCGAGGTAATTACAGGCTTTTGGTTGGCGGGTGGTTCTACGGTGAGGTTCACCTTCAAAGTATCCGTGAGGGGCAAACTGCAGGCATCGTCCATCGCAATGATGCCGATCTGGGCAGCACCCCCATAGAAGTATGGGCATTGCGGAAAGCAGATGGTGAAGTCTGCTGTGCTGCCATTGATCAGGGTGGCACTGGTTACCGCAGGCAGCACACCCGACAAATCCTTCTTGAAGTTTAGGGCAAACGCTTTGATTTTAATTTTTTCTGTGAAGGAATCATCCGGACTTTGAGAGTCTGGGTCCGATACGCGCACGTTGATGCATCGCTGTCCGTCGGCAACCGTGTTAGCGAAAAAGATATCCATCGTTTTGGCCGAAGAGAAAGACGCATCCGTCAGTTTTTTGCCCACGACGCTGGGTGGCTGTGCTTTGGGGCAGGCATCGACTACGAGCATCTGAAAGTCGCGGCGTGTTTCACCGATCTTCACTTTGTTTCGGTACTCTTCCACCTTTACGGCAAATGCAAACAACCCCTGTACACCAGGTGAAACCGTAAGAAATCCATCGCGGCTGATGCGCAGGTCGGGATTTCCCCCGATAATGTTATTGATGGAGTACGGTGCACGAAAAGTTACATCCGGGTAAGGGCGCGGTCGCGGGAAGCCTCCAGGGGGCAATCCATCATTGGTCTTGGTGTTCAATGGAGTGACCAGCGAGTACACGAGCGAGTCGCCATCATCATCTGTGCCGCCGAAGTCGGTATAGTAGGGTCGGCGGGGGCAACCAAAGTCGTTCAGGGGCGGAAACAGGCGTGGTGTGGAGTCAATAAACTGTTGACCATCTTTGAACACAGGCGGAAACTCGAGGTAGAAAGTCTGACCAGCATACTGCGGACCGGTAAGCGGATCTTGGCTGAAAATATTGGTGATGTTGTAATTGCGGCAGCAGCGCTCATAGGCTATATAGTATCCTGCCGGGTCGTTGTAGAGGTCCGGAGGTAATACGATATCAATGGAATAGAACTTTTTTGAAGTAATGAGTTCACCATGGGAGCATTCAGGCTGGGTGTATTCTACATTGGTTTGTGACAACCGAAACAAACGCAGGTTGGTCATGATAAAATTGTCCGACATGCGGAATATGCGCACATCAACAAATGAGTCGTTTGCGCCCGGGTTCCCGTTGATTACATCAAAATACAGGATCATGTTGAGGCGGTAGTTGTACTCATTGAGGTGAATGAGTTCAAACTCACCGCCGACGATATGCGATGCTTTGCCCAGGAAAGGCAGGAGGATAAGGAGGAGAAAAAGGATTCTTTTGACCATCGGAGAATGATCCGAAATATAGAGAATCCATCGCCGGTCCGGTAGGCATTCCGGCGAATTGCGCTATGGAATGCTTAGGAGTGTAGAAATTGCGAGTAGGGCATCACTTAGTTCGGGTGATTGGTATGTGTAGGTGTTCATTG
Organism: Cyclobacteriaceae bacterium; assembly: GCA_035430125.1. Lineage (GTDB taxonomy): Bacteria > Bacteroidota > Bacteroidia > Cytophagales > Cyclobacteriaceae > ELB16-189. The sequence continues at coordinate 15,246 of DAOMGC010000066.1, forward strand.
CTAGTCTGGGTCGGTGTTCTTCACCGACCGAATTGGGTTATCTAACCCACGGTGCCGGTTAAGAAAACCGGCACGAACCAGTACTGTCCGTTGTTGGTGTTCTGCGGTCTCAGCAGGTCACCAACAACTGTTGGAAATTGAGATTCAACAAGGTCGTTGGTGACCCGAATACAGTTTCAAAACACTGATTCCTTACCGTCGAAGAAACCCCTTAGTGAGCGTAGAGCGGCGGAACACCAACAACGGAAAGATATTTGTTTCACCAACCACTTCATGATGCGGGTGTTGGAGAGCAGGCTTATTATTTGGTTAGCGATTAGTAGTTAAGAATTCCGCTCCAGGGCCGCGTGGCCCCGTCATCGCTACCAGCGCTGACGATCTTCGCGTCCCGCTGCAGCGAGGCGCTTTGCGGGCGGTGTCGATTAACGCGGCAATAAGAGTAAAGCGGAACTTCCACATTTTAGTCCAACGCAAATCTCGAAGGCGCTGTCCGCGATGACTGTAGATATTTGGCTTCGGTCTACTATTATGAATGCCGGTTAAGAAAACCGGCACGAACTTTTGCAGAACCCGGCACATACAAAAAAAGCGCCACAGGCAGCCAACACCATAAGGCCACCCATGACGCCATACTCACCAAACAACCTCCCGGTTAACAACACCGGGAACTAACAACCAAACCTTAATTATTCAATGATACCCGTGAAGCTTCGTCGATCTCACGTTCAAATTTCGCATCGAAGCTTACGTTCGCAATCTCCCAACCCACATCGTTCTTGTACAACTCGAATGTAAACAACACAGGATCGCGTTGATAATAGACGAGAATGCTAACAACACGGAAGCGACTGCCAATGTTTTTGTTTCGGATCTCTTCGTATCCGATGTATTTGCCCATGCCGGCTACGGTCTTGGTCAGCTTTGCTGAAAAGGGTGCCAGTTCGTCGCCATTCGGCTTGAGCCACTTGTTGGTGCTTAAGGCATAATGAAATGCTTCATTGTGTCCTTTGTGTTCGTAGTAGTCGAAGAACTGTTGAATAAGATCTTCGCCATTGTTTTTATCCTGGGCTACCGCGAAAGCAGGCAGCAGTAAGGCAATCCAAATCAGTGTTTTTTTCATAGTTGTTGCTGATGACGATACAAGATTAGTGGGTTGACGGGCGCTGTGGACGGATTTTAGACAAGCATCCCGGGTTACCCGACAAAGCCCCGGAAATCTCCGTTGAATAATTGCCTGATTTTTCGTGGCAAGGCATTGTATCTTGCGCCCCGAAAAAACCGTGGATTCAAGCCCCACGTGCCCAAAACAATGAAAAAAGGGGATATTCTATATGGTCTCAAGGTGGAGACCATGGCCTCGGAAGGCAAATGCGTAGCGCGACATGAGGGGATGGTGGTGTTCGTATCCGGCGCTGCTCCCGGTGACACGGTTGATGTTGAACTCACCAAAATAAAATCGGCATTTCTGGAAGGGCGCACGACGGCAATCACCGCCTATTCTCCCAACCGCGCAGTTCCATTCTGTCAGCACTTTGGCCTCTGCGGTGGCTGCTCGTGGCAGCACATTCAATACGAGACCCAGCTTCAGTATAAACAGCAACAGGTGATCGACAACCTCGAGCGACTTGGAGGACTTACCCTGCCCCCTTTGCGTCCGATTTTCGGGTCGGCACGACAACAGCATTACCGCAACAAACTGGACTTCACCTTCACCGCCAACCGGTGGCTCACGAAGGAGGAAATGGGAGAGGGATCTACGGGGACACCCGGACTGGGCTATCACCTGCCCCGCATGTACGACAGGGTGTTCGATGTACATGAATGTCACCTCCAGCCCGACCCATCCAACAAGATTCGACTTGCTGTTAAGGATGAAGCCATGAAGGCCGGTATTCCTTTCTTTGACCTCCGCAAGCAAATCGGCTTTCTGCGCACGTTGACTATACGTACCGCCAATGGCCACTCACCCATCGGATCAAAGAAAGAGGTGATGATCATCCTCCAGGTGACGTACGACAAGATGGAGTGGACGGAAAGAATATTGAAGCGACTTGAGACCGACTTTCCGGAGATTACCTCGTTCAACTACATCATCAACGGCAAGAAGAACGACACGTTTCACGACCTCGACATCATCTGCTGGAAAGGAAATCCCTGGATCACAGAATATATGCCAAAGCCGGACGGCTCCGGGGTGTTGCAGTTCCGCGTTGGTCCGAAGTCTTTTTATC
>DAOMGC010000067.1:0-17198 GCA_035430125.1 Cyclobacteriaceae bacterium
TAGTTCGCTGTAAACTTGTCGGTCAGCCAGGTCAGTGAACGATCCTGACTATGGTCAGTTACGTCGAGATAGGCCAGCTGGCGTCCACCGATCAAGGTAGGACATACAAACATGCCGGTCTTTGCAAATTGCTTATACCCGTCGATGGCTTTGGCCTGATCGAAGGATGCAAACCCTGCATCTGCCTGGACACGGGAAATCTTGCCGGCCCGCAGGCTTGTGGCAATTTGTTGTTCGTCGCTGCCGTAACGGAGCAAATAGCTGGCGTGTTCTACACTGGTATAACCAGCATCTGCCAGTTCCTGAATGGCCACGTCGATGGGTACATGGCCAGAAACTTTATAGCCTCTTGCCTTTGCAGCCCGCACACTCTTCAAAAACAAATCCCCATTGAGGGTATTCTCCGTGATCTTTACAAAGTCAACGTTATACTGGTCGAGTTTGTCCAGGGCTGCGGTAAGTTCGGCTTCGTTTTCAATTTCGATATCATCCTTCCAGATGGAATTCTTTCCTTCCAGCTTCCGTCCAGCAGTGAAAATGTTGGGCCCAATGAGTTTCCCTTGTTTAATTTCATCTCGCCAGGCGAGTACTTGTTCGCCGAGATCGCTGGCACAATCACGCACGGATGTGATGCCATAGGCCAGAAAGACCGGCAAGAGTGCCTGGTTATCCGCTACCAGCTCTTTGCCCTCGAGGTGAATGTGCATGTCCCACAAACCCGGTATGAGGTAGTTTCCATGGCCATCGACCTGTTGAGCAGCGGGTGCCTTGCCCCTCAGTGTATTGTACTTGCCAATGGCTTTGATCGCCGGACCTTCGATCAGTACGGCATCTCCGTTGGCCATCTTTCCGTCCGTTACCTGAATGATCCTTACGTTGTACAACAACCAGGTGCCTTCCTGAGCCAGTATCGGCTCAGTCATCAGCAACAGCAGGGCAAACAGGAAATGGCGCATGGTGGTGGTTTTAGCCCGAAGATAAGCGTTGGCCTAGAACTTTACCGGATCGGTATGTTGGTGTCAGAAATGTTTTGCTACATTTCTTTACCAACCCTAACCCTATGAAGCGTAGAAATTTCTTTCGCAATGCCCTCGCCCTCCCCGCGGTGCCAGCGCTGCTGTACGGATCCTCAGCCCCTGCCCATGCCGCTGAACTCCTCACCGATGATGCGTTTGTAACCGAACGCAAACGGCTTATTGCGGAAGCGAATTTTGGCCGCAAGAAAGGGGTAAGTTCAACGAAAGGTGTGGCGGTATCCTCACATCCGCTGGTCAGCCAGGAAGCAGTGAATGTACTCAAGGCAGGAGGCAACGCAGCAGACGCAGCCCTCGCTGCCTCCATTGTACAGTCTGTGGTAGAGCCGCACATGACTACCCTCACAGGAGTGTTCAGTATGCAATACTTTGATGCGAAGAAAGGAACCAGTCGTTATGTGAATGGCAGTTGTAATGCGCCATTGGCGATGAAGAAAGAAGAATTTCCGCTCACGGCCATAGCCTCCCTGATCAAGACGCCGAAGAGTGTAATTGTGCCTGGGTTCTGGGGCGGATTTGAAGAGTCTCACAAGCAATTCGGAAGCATGCCCCTCAAATCTTTGATGACCAACGCCATCCGCTATGCACGGGAAGGATTTGAGGTCTACCCATTTCTCTGGGGAGAGATTTTCGAAAGTGCAGATCTCATTGCCGCATCTGCTGACGGCCGCGAAATCTATTTCCGTGATAAGGGAATGATCCGTCCCGGTGAGTTGGTGGTACAACGGAAACTGGCTGACGTACTCACCCGGTTGTCGGAGGAAGGCAGCAAGTATTTCTATCACGGGGAGTTTGCCCGAAACTTCTGCGCCGTAGTTAAACAGGCCGGTGGCATTGTAACAGAAGAAGATTTTGCCCGCTATCAGCCCATGGTACAGGAAACGGCCAAAGGCAAATACCGTGACTACACCATCGAAGCGGCGCCTTCACCGGACTTTGGCGGCGAGGTGATCATCGAATTCATGCAAATGGCCGAGTATTTTGATTTCAAAAAATACGGACCGATTCATTCGAGTTATGATTCCACGCTGAAGTCTATGCAGATACTCGGTGAAGTGATCACCACACACTTCCGCGAGGGCTTGATGGGGAAGAAAGCCCAGGTCGAAAAGCGATTGTCCAAAGCATTTGCCGAAGAGCGCTATAACAAATTATCGGGTAAGCCCATGGGCATCATGGACCCTCCCCGGCCCGGCAGCAACCACCTCACGGTAATTGATGCGCAAGGCAACGTGGCAACGGTATTGCATTCGGTGATGGCATTGCCATGGTCAAATACTTTATATGTTGATGGGGTCAGCATTTGCGCGCCCATTGGTCATTATGCTTCGGGCCTTCCTGAGCCTGGTGGTCGGATGTTTGCCCGGGTAGGTCCGAATATGTTCATTCGCGACGGCCGTGTGGTGTTGGCTTCCGGCAGTCCAAGTGTCTCACTATTGGAAAACATTTTCCAAAACACCGTAAACATCCTCGATTTTGGAATGAAGCCTGAGGAGTCCGTGCACTTGCCCCGCTTTGGCGGCAACTCCGTTACCGACCCGACAAAGACTCTGATGGAGAATGATTATGATCCTGCTATTGTGGCCCAATTGGAAAAACTCGGAATGAAGTTTGACAAGGTGAGGCCTTGGCAATGGCACGTGGGCTCGTTTGAAGGCATCTATGTCGACCCGGCTTCTAAAATGGCCTATGCCTGTGGAGATCCCCGGAGGGCTGGACAAGCCAAGGCGGTTTAATGGCTCACCAAAGCGCGGACGGGTGAGGCTAGTTTATCTTCATCCGGCTCTCGGTTTGGAATGAGTATTTCCACCTGGGTGCCAATGTTCACTTTGCTGTTAATGGCCACCGTGCCCCCCAGTGAAGTGACCTGGCTTTTGATGAGAAACAAGCCAAGGCCTTTGCCCCGGTGCTCTGCATCAAACCGCTGAAACGGTTCAAAGATTTTACCCGCGTGCTGATCCATATTGAAGCCTTTGCCGTTGTCCTTGACGATAATCTGACAGTAACCTGAAACCGGGTAAAACGATAATTCGATCCAGGGAAGCCGGTCCGGGGCGCGGTGGCTGATACAATTGGAAATCAGGTTGCAGAGTATGTTGTCGACGTAACCCGGTACGGAATATAAGACCGGCATCCCAATGTGCACACGGAAATCAATCTGAAACCGTACTGTTTCCGGCTCAAAACGGGTACGGAGTCCGTCGGTGAGTAGTCCCAAATCAATGGCAGTTGTTTTTTCCATCTGCACATCCTGGGTGCTGATGATTTGATTGAGATCGCCGATAATACTGTCGAGGTCGCGACTCGCCTCAACCGTTTTGTTGAGGACTGTCAGGTTGGTGGGGTCGCTCAGGTTGGTCCGGTTGAAAATGTTGGCGAGTCCCAGCAGGCGGGCAACCGGTGATCGTAAGTTATGGGCGATGATAAAATTGAATTGTTCGAGTTTATGTACCTGCAGTTTGAGCATCTCGTTGCTCTTCGCCAATTCCTGGGTACGTTGTTCAACGGCTGCTTCCAGGTTGCGGTTGTGGGCTTCGATCAGGTTTCGCTGGCTTCGGTTTTCCTCCTGTTGCCGGAGCAACTTTTGATTCTGCTTGGATAATTGTTGGGTGCGTTCTGATACTTTCAGCTCCAATACACGTCGTTGATTTTCGATGATCTGGATATTCTCCAGTTGAATGGCCATGTGCTCGGCCCTGATTACGTTGAATCGGTATCCCAGGGTAAGCGAGAACACAGCTGTTTCCCACACCATGGCACCGGCTACGAGGTAGGCTCGGGCAAATTCGCTGTAAAACATACCCTGCATCATCAATGAAAAAAACACGGAGCTGATCATCAGCGGGATCCAGCCGATCATAAACAGATAAACAATTTTATCGCGATCCAGAATGCGGCGGGTGACGATTATGATCAGGTATGCCGGAACAGTCAGATTCATGACATACACATACCCCATAGGCAAGGGGTCCGTAAAGTTGCTCAGGCACACGATGGCCGTGTACGCAATAAGAATTAACGACAGCTTATGGTAAGTCGGTTGGGTGCGACGGACTTCGAGAATATTGTTTACGAACAATAACCAGGTGAAATAGAGGAAGCCAACCGCAAAGCGACCTGTGGAGTTGTGCCCAGGTTGGTCGGGCCATAACCACTCAAACAAGAATCCGGTGGAATACAATAGGTAGTTGATGGCCGCAAATACGTAGGCTACATAGTAGGCGTAGGTAATGTCACGGGTCATCAACCCCAGACAAGCATTGTACAGCAGCATAACAAAAGCCATTCCGATCAAAGCCAACACCAAAAGTTCTTCTTGCCTAAGGTCTGCCAGCAACGGCTTCAACTCCCCTATTCTGGCACGCACCCAAAATGGTTGATCGATGGTGCGGATGGCACCGAAAATGGTAACCGGACATTTTACCTCGTTCAAGGATATGGGCAGCAGATAGTGGATGCCAGCAATTCCCCTCGAGCTAAATGGTTGTGTGGTTCCCGTGTGGTGTATGAGCAAGGGCTCCCCTCCCTGTTCTTGTCTGTAGATGCGAATATCCTGCAGGTAAGCGTTGGTGAACTCTACGTATTGGGCATGTCCGTCATTGTTTTCAATGGTGAAGCTGATCCAGACTGTTCCATCAAAGCCTGTAAAGTTCGGAACCGGTTCAGGTAACTGGTGAAACGCTTGCTGACGCAGGTGTGAAGGCATTTCCGCGGCGGTCGCCTTTCCTGTCGAATCGAGGTAGTAGGTTACGAAATGATCCAGCGGGACGACATGGCTCTCGGTGGTTTGATAACCTACACGCACCTGGGCTACGCAAAGGGCCTGAAAGAGAAGAATAATACAATATGTCAGAATACTCCTTGCCATTTCTTACAGCCTCCCGGTAAGTAGTCACAACATTAGGCCCCGCTGAGGGCAATAATTATGATTTTTGTTGGCTTGACAGGAAACCTTCGTCGCCTCCAGGTGCTGTTACAGTTATCGGTTCACCAGATTTGGGTATTGGTACTACGATTTCGACTTCTGTACCGATACCTTCTTTGCTTTGTATGTACACATGCCCCTTTAGGCTGGCAGTTTGTGTCTTCACCAAAAACAAGCCAAGGCCCTTGCCTGCCGTTTCGAGGTCGAAGCGCTGAAACGGTTCAAAGATTTTATCGGCGTATTTCTCGCGATCAAAACCTTTACCATTGTCACGGACGAGAATTTTATAGTTGGCCACCGTTTGGGTAACCCTAATCAGGATCCGCGGGGTGCGTTCGCGGTGATGGTGCTTCAGGCTGTTGGAAATCAGGTTGCTGAGGATGCTATCGATGTAGGCGGGCACCGTACGCATGATCGTGGTGCCCAATTGAATTTCCAGGACTGCCTTTGAGCTTTCGCATTCAGCCGCGAACCTGGCCTTTATCTTATTGATTAATTCAATCAGATTAACATCAACCCATTGTTCTTCTTTGCCTTCCTGCAGATTAAGGATGTCTCCCAGGTCATTGATGACTTTGTCGAGATCATTGGCGGCTTCATGGGTCTTCTCCATCACCACTTCATTGATTGGATCTGACAGGTTGTTGCGGTTAAAGATGTTGGAGAGTCCTAATAACCGGGCTACGGGCGACCGGAGGTTGTGGGCGATGATAAAATTGAATTGTTCCAGCTTGTGCATTTGCCCGCGCAGCACCATGTTACTTTCCTCGAGCTGCAACGTCCTCCGTTCCACGGCCGCCTCCAACTGGCGGTTATGATCTTTAATGATCCGTTGTTGCTCCTGGTTTTCATGTTGACGTTGAACCAATTCTTCATTCTGGTGCATGATCTCACGGGTCCGCTCTTCTACCTTGGCCTCGAGCATTTTGTTGTGGTCTTTGACCATACGGATGTTCTCCCGTTCCATGGCCAGCTTCTGTAAACGGAATACATTGTATCGGTATCCAAGCACCAGGGAGAATACCGTAGCCTCCCACGCCATGGAAACACCCACACTGTGAGATAAAATAAATTCATTGTAAAAGATCCCACGCATCGCTAACGTATATATCAACGATGTGGCCAGTACAGGTAACCAGCCGATGAGAAACAAATACGCAAGAACAAACTTGTTTCTCAGCTGATAGATCAGCAACAGCATAACATACAAGGGTGCCAGGGTGGCCAGGAGATTGACCACCACAATCATCTTCGGGTAATGGATGAAAAAGTCGAGCGTGATCACGGCCATCATCCCGAATAGTATATAGGAAAACTGATACAGCCGGGGCACCACTTTCTTCGCGGACATCACCTGGTTGGCAAATACCAACAAAGTGAAAAAGACAAGAGAAACTGGAAACATGCTCTGGTTCCATTCTGGATCATTGGGCCAGAACCACTCGAAAAGCAAGGAATTGGTTAAGAGCAGATAAAGTATAGCTGAAAACACATACACTACATAGTACACATAGATGATGTCACGGATGAAGAAGTACAATACCAGATTGTAAAACAGCATCACCAGCAAGATACCCAGGATGAATATGTTGAGCAGTTGCGACTGACGCTCCTTATTTAGTATGGACCAGCGATCACCGACCTCCAGGGGTGCCCAGAAGGGTTGGTGCATCTTCCCCATCAGGGTAATGGTCTTGCCATGGCTTACGGGTAGTGGCACGATGAAGTTGGTGCCGCTGATACCGCGGGTATTATACAACCTGGAAAACCCGGTATTTGCCAGGAGTTGTGGTCCATCTGAAGTGATGGTGTAAATGTTTAGCTGGGGAATATAAGGATTGGCGATTCTTAGATGCAGCTGATGATCGGTCTCATTCTTAACCAAAAGCCGAAACCAAACCGTGCATGATGCTTCGATGAAATTGGGAACATCAACATCGGCTGGCTTGAATTGGCGTTGGTATGCTTCAGTACTTAACTGCTCAAGGCTTAACTGATTGGTTGTATCAACGAAGTAAGAGACATTTTGTCCGGCCAACCTTACCTCGGCGGATTTGATCTTGAGCGTATCCGGCCGGGGCGCCTGCGCACCAACAAATAGTGGAAGTACCACCATCGCCAACCATGGACAAAGCCACTTCATATTCAGAACGGTCAATAAGGTACTAGAACCCGTGCCCGATCAACTGTGATTTTCGATGAATAGCATGCCTAAGTTCTTTTTTATCTAACCTCTCTAGGTTGATTTTTGTCATATCGTTGATCTAATATTTTAAGGTTGGGAATGCAGCAGTTAAACTTGCATATAACCCCCAAATACATGAATCGTTTCATTACGCTACTGATCATTGTGTTCAATTGCCTGAATATCAACGCATTCGCCCAAACAATTACGCTAACTGCACCTCCCAATGGCAACAACCAAAAGAGTGTGGTTAGCCAGTCTATCGGGCTGGTGACTGCTACCTTTACCTATCGCGGACCCGACGTGCATTCTCCCTCAGGCGAAGACCGCAAAGGGCATATTTGGGGTGAACTTGTTCACTACGGACTCAAAGACCCCGACGGGTATGGCACTTCGCTGGCATCGCCCTGGCGGGCCGGATCCAATGAGATCACGACCTTTTCTGTTTCCCACGATGTAAAGATCAATGGCAAAGACCTGAAGGCAGGAACCTATGGCGTATTCATTTTACTCGAGAAGGATGGTCCATGGACGTGGATATTCAACAAGAACACCACGAGCTGGGGAGCCTATTACTACAATGCCAACGAAGATGTCTTGCGCGTACAGGCTACACCCCAGGATGCGCCATACACCGAGTGGCTTACCTATGGCTTTGACGACCGCCAGCTACTCTCCGCCCAGGCGTACCTACAATGGGAGAATAAGCGGATTGGCTTTAAAATAGAAGTGCCTGATGGCATGAAACTGTACGTCGATCAGATTCGCGCTGAGCTCACCAGTTATGCAGGCTTCAACCCCGCCAACTGGATACGGGGTGCCCGTCTTTGCCTCAGCAACAAGACCAACCTCGAAGAAGCAGTGACCTGGGTGGATATCGCGATGAACAATGATCGATTCAACGGACAAAAGACCTTCGAAGCCATGAAGCTAAAGGCCGATCTCCTCACTGCACTCAACCGCGTAGCCGATGCGGATGCTGTGATGACGGATGCGCTTACGCTCAACCCGACCGTCAACGACTTGCATCAATATGCCAGGTCTCTTCAGGCCGCGGGTCGAAATGACAAGGCACTTGCCATGTTTAAGATCAATCGCGAAAGGCATCCGGATGATAAGTTCATGACGTATGTAGGTCTTGCCCGTGGCTATACGGCCGTTGGCAACAAGAAGGAAGCTATCCGCAATTGGGAGATTGCGCTCAAGAATGTTCCGACCGACCAGCAGGGAAATCTTCCAGCCTATCAGGAAGAGCTCAAGAAACTAAAGCAGTAACGTGCTATGATTCCGCCCTGGCAGGAAGCGGGGAAAAAGGCAGATGAGATAGAAGCGTGCCTGCGATCGATAAACCGATGGCAAGCAGAACCGCTCCCCGAGCATGTATATGAAAACATGGGCCCGTTTGGCGCTCAGACCATGAGTTTTGAGCAGTGGATTCAATTTGTGTTGGTGCCCACTATACGCGACATTGTAAATGAACGGGCCTCATTTCCGCCTTATAGCCAGGTGGGCGTATATGCAGTAAGAACCCTTGACGGTGATGTGGAAGCACAGCCATTGGTGGCACTGCTGTCTGAATTGGATATGCTCATAGGCACTCAGCCTCCGGATGAAACCATAGCACCACCAAAACTCGGTTCTGTGGCAGACCTTCCCTTTTCAAAGGAGATATATGATCAAATTGAATCTTTACAATCCATTGAACTCACAGTTATTGACAAGATTTTGAATACACTAATTGCGTTCGCCAAAGACCTTCCACCAGAGCGGCGCCTAGCGTTGGCCAATTTGCTTTTTCATGCAGAGTCTCATGCTCAGCCTGCCATTCGGCGACTGAAGATCAATAAGACAGCGCTTAAGATACGGGGCTGATCTTACAGCAGGCTTTCACCATTGGCATCGGTGGTGAGCACTTCAGTAAGATGATCAAAGAAGGGTCTTATCTGTTTATAGTGCTGGCTGATCACCTTATGGAAGTTACTGGAAATCACCTCTTTATCGCTAAAGCTATGCTCGAACCAATATTGCTTATATCGCAATAAATCAATCGCAGGATGTTCTTTGCTGTAACCTTGAGGCGAAGTTGACAATTGGTCGCCCAGCATGGTGCCAAATGATTTCTTAAGTCCCGGTAGCTTCAGCAGCTTGCGCCATTCGTCATGATTAAGGTCGATGTCCTGTCTGATCCTTCTAAGGTCATCCGGATGAGGATATGAAAATCCACAGGCGATACGGGATGCCCCGGGCTTAATCCAATAATAGTAGCCGCCCCGCAGGTACGGTTTGCGTCGTTTCAGGTAGCCTGAAAACCGGGGATTGTATGGCGTCTTGTCCTTGGAGAACCGGACGTCGTTGTAGATTCGGTACAGGCTTTTCTTTCCCGATGGCGTTTCAATGTCATCGTGGGTGTTCATGGTGGCGATCAGTGACTCAACGAACTCAATCATGTTGCTGCGTGCCCCTTCGTATTGGTCCCGATGACGTTCGAACCAGTCCCGGTTGTTGTGGCGGGATAAGTCGCTGAGATAGCGCAGGGTGTCTTTTGAAATGGATGATTTCACATTGTAAAATGGCGGATGGTTTCCTGTTTTTCAAGACAGATTCTGGGTATATTTCCTGATCAAACAAATGCACCCAACTGCACAAACCAAGGTAGTAATTGTGGGCGGTGGATTCTCCGGAATTGCTGCAGCCAAAGCACTGCATCAAAGCAATATACCCTTCATCCTGCTCGAGGCCCGGGGTCGCCTGGGCGGCAGAACATACACCAGACCTCTGGATGGAAAACAATATGTAGATCTCGGTGGACAATGGATTGGTCCCACCCAGGACCGCATGTATGAACTGGCCCGGGAACATGGAATCGGGTGGTACGATACCTATAACGAAGGGAAAAACCTTCTCGACCTTAATGCGAAGCTGCGAAGCTACACGGGCTTGATCCCCAAAATGGATGTACTATCCTTGATCAACATCGATTATGTACTGAAGAAACTGGAGCGGTTGGCGAGGAAAATTGCCGTCGACAGTCCGTGGTCGCATCCATCCGCTCAACATTGGGATAGTATCTCGTTGGAAGCATTTGTGCGGAAGCACTGCTGGACCCGGAGCTGTTATAAAGTGGTTCGGGCCGGACTTGAAACCGTGTATGCCTGCGAAATGAATGAGTTATCGTTGTTGCATGCCTTGTTTTATATCCGCTCAGGAACAAACCTCTACAACCTGCTAAGTATCGAACAAGGCGCCCAGCAACACCGGCTTGAAGGCGGCATGCAGCCGCTCGCTGAAAAGATGGCTGACCCTTTTCGGAATTCAATTTTTCTGAACGCGCCAGTCCGCAGCATTCATCATTCACCGCAAGGTGTTACTGTTGAAGCAGATGGGCATATCATAACCGCCCAACGAGTAATCATGGCGGTCCCTCCTGTCTTGATATCAACTATTCAGTTTAGTCCCGAGCTTCCCTTGCGTAAAAATCAGTTGTTGCAAAAGATGTCCATGGGCATTGTGGGAAAGGTACTGGCGATATATCCCAAGCCATTCTGGCGGACCAATGGATTCAGTGGTCAGGTGGTAGCGGATGAGCGCGCGCCATTTCAAACTTTGTTTGATGCGTCTCCGGCACATGCCGAATGGGGCGCGCTGATGGCGTTCTGTATTGCAGACCGGGCCAGGGATTTCTTCTCCAGGGAAGAGGCCGAACGAAAGAAACTCACCCTTGAAACATTTGCCCGTTATTTTGGTGAGGAAGCTGCCAATCCACAACACTATGTAGATCATTGCTGGGCCAATGAAGCATGGAGCCAGGGATGTTACGCTGCACTCTACCCTACTGGTGCCTGGACTAACTTTCAGGATACCCTAGCAGCACCGGTGGGCCCGATACATTTTGCCGGTACCGAAACATCGAAGGTTTGGTACGGTTATATTGAAGGTGCAGTGCGGGCAGGCGAACGGGCGGCTGAAGAGGTAAAAAGGGCACTGGTATGACCCGGGTGGTACTCATTGCGGTGACCCTGTTGTTTCTAAGCTGGGGGCTTTGGTGCAAGATGGGCCGATTACCCGAGCACCATTCACCAGCCCTTGTTTTGGATGTTGTTGAAAGCCTGGGTGATTCAACGCGTTGTAATAAAAACATTGTTGGCATCCAGCCATTCATGGTGGTGGAAGATTACCTCAGCGCTGAAGCCTTTGAATCCAAGATGGATGGATATTTCAACCGGGCACAGGCAGCAGGATACCTCCATGAAAATACTGTCGTGCTGCTGCCGGAATACCTCGGCACCTGGTTGTTGCTTGCCGGTGAAAAAAACATGCTGGCCCGGCAAGAAACGATGAACGCTGCCATGCCCTGGCTGATCTTCAGCAATCCGTTTCGTTTTTTGTCTTCATGGTGGAATGTCGATCAGGGGCAGGATCACCTGACGGTGGCCCTCTTCCGCATGAAGGCCAAAGAGATGGCGCAGTCCTACCATCAGACATTCAAGCACCTGGCCATCCATTACCATACCACCATTGTTGCCGGATCAATCTTGCTGCCTGGACCAAAGGTGATTGATGATTCTGTTGTGGTTGACGACACACGCCCGCTGTACAACGCTTCCTTTGTATTTATGCCCGATGGTCGTGTTGCGGCATCACCGGTGAGGAAAGTATTCCCCACCCGTGAAGAGTTGCCATTTATAGCGTCGGCCCCGGTCAGCGAACTACCGGTATTTGATTTGCCTATTGGCCGCACCGCTGTGCTTGTGTGTGCAGACTCGTGGTACCCTGCAGTCTATGAAGAAGCCTTGCGCAAAAGCGCAGAAGTAGTGCTTGTTCCCTCCTATTGCCCAGGCACCGGCAGCATGGACAAACCCTGGCTCGGTTACAGCGGAAATGAACCGCCAGAAGATGTATCCTTAGCCGATGTAGGCAAGATCACAGAGGGACAAGCATGGTCAGCCTATGCCCTGGAGGGACGGCTGCATCGTGCTGGTGCATCGGTGGCAGCCAACGTTTTTTTGCGCGGCAGACTCTGGGATTTGCATTCAGATGGTCAGTCTGTTTTTATGTTGCATGGAAAGAAGGTGGCCACGAGAATATCTCAGCGGGCTGGAATTTGGAACCTCTGCTGGTGATTTATGTGTGATACCCTGTTAGCCCTCCGCACCGTGACCCGGCACGGCACCACCCTGCTGGCGAAGAACTCCGATCGCGAGCCCGACGAAGCACAAAGTATCCTGATGGTTGAGGCTAAACAGCATGCGGAAGGCGTAGTACGCACTACCTTCATGGATGTTCCACAAGTATCCAATACATACGCCTGCATCTTATCCAAGCCCTTTCAAATGTGGGGTGCCGAGATGGGTGTCAATGAACATGGACTGGCCATCGGGAATGAAGCGGTATTCACCAATGTTAAAATCAGAAAGACCAATACGGGTCTGACGGGAATGGATTTGCTTCGACTGGCCCTGGAGCGATGCAGATCCGTGGATGAGGCCATTGCATGCATTACCGGATTGTTGGAGCAGTATGGTCAGGATGCCTGCGGCGGATATCGCAACAAGGGCTTCTATTACCACAACAGCTTTCTTATCACCGATGGCATCAAGGGGTGTGTATTAGAAACAGCGGGTCGCCATTGGGCCGTTGAATGGGTAACCGACCGCCGGTCCATCTCGAATGGATTGAGCATTCATCAGGCAGATCAATGCAGCGACACAGTCCGGGATTTTGCGTCCACTTACTCGGATTGGCTCTATACAACGGCAGGCCGGGCCAAAACGCGGCAACATTGTACCACGCGCAAGATCGACGAACATAAAGGTCAACTTACGGCGGCGCATTGTATGCAGGCCTTGCAGACCCATAACCTGCCAGACGAAAGCTTTAAGCCGGGCAAGGCAACAACAGGCGCTGTATGTATGCATGCTACCAGTTTCCTCAACCCCAGCCAGACAACGGGTAGTATGGTGGCAGAATTGCGTTCGGGTGCACCGGCTACCATCTGGCTGACGGGTACCTCGATGCCGTGTTTGTCACTGTATGTTCCGTATTTCTTTCATACCCAAACCCTTCATACACTGATCCAGCCTTCGGACAAAGCCGATGGATCACTTTGGTGGGAAGCGGAACAATTGCACCGGTGGATTTGCAAAGATTACCCTAAGCGCCGTGCAATCATTGCTGCTGAGCGTTCACTGATACAGACGCGTTTCATAGAAGCAGAAATGCGGCTGCTTGATAGTAATCCTTCAATGGCCGAATTGGAACATTTCAGTAGTACCTGCCTGACCGAGGCACAGTCCGCTATTCGGCGTTGGTTGGCCCTCATTCCTTCAAAATAGCCTCTTTTTAGCCCTTTTTTTGTCGGGCAATCCCGCCTGTTCGCCGGGTATGAATAGCGGTTTGTCTAATAATACCCGACCGCCGCCAGCGTACCTGTATCCTTGTGTAAAATCCGGGTGCTGCAAGCTTCTCGGGGTATTCCCTGACAGGTGCGAGAAGACCTGAATTTGAGAAAATAGAGCAATCCACTGACTTCCGAATGTGAACGGGTATCCACCTTTGTCACATCAAAACGGAGGTGGTGGATCTTAAACAGAGAAACCAACTAGTTATGAAACAGGTATTGTTTAGTCTGATGGTAATGATGATGTGGACTTCCGTACAAGCACAGACCCGTGCGGACAAAGCACTGGTCCTTCAGGAGTGTATCGATCTCAAAGGACTTCAGGAATACTATCCCAAAGACGGCGACGGAGGAATCCGGAGGTTGTATATCGTTCAGGATCCGGTAGCCTTACCCGAGAATATGGCTGTTGCGAAAGACGGGAAATTCCCCGCCATGCTTTCCAAGGCGCAGTTAGACGGTGGTCAGATTCATGCTTACTTCCGTTTCTCACAATTTGATTTTACGGATAAGACTGCCCTGGTGGTCTTTGTGTATCACTACGAAGAAACTTTGAACGTTCAGGTAACGGTGGAACTGAAGAAAGAGAATTATGAGTGGTTTGTTACCAAATCGAGTATCGAAAAAACCTACAAGAGTCTGTAAGACTCATAAAGATCCTTTCAGCTGAAGAGTTGGAAGTTTAGGGGGTTGTGAAAGGTCCTGGAGTAATTCAGGGCCTTTCCTTTTTATACCGCTTTCTTCGCAGGATTGGTTTCCACCTTCACCGGCGATGCAGGTACTTGCTCACTGGCCTTTGATTTCTGGATGTTGAAAATCCGATAGGCCAGCAACGAGCCACCCATCGCCAAGTCCTGCTCCTCCAGACTCAAGGTACCGGTTCGGATGGCGAACCCGTTTACCAATACCTGATAGCTGATGTTCACCTGCTTCCCGCTTTCGGAAAACTTCAACGTTACCAAAGGTGCGTTCTCGTCGCCGTCAAAGTCGATGCGGCTGCGACGCAGGTCTTTCATAATATCTGCCGCTGCAGGCGAATCAGCTCCTTCGGTTTGCAGTTGGAACTGCATGGTGAGGTCAGAAAACGGAACGAGTTGCGGATAGATATTAAACATCCTGCGGGTATAGGCCGCACGCTCCTTGCCGCTGGTGGCCAATGCCATACCTTCTGCGGTGCGGGCCATCAGGAGTGATTGATAGGGATCGTCTTTCTCGGGATCTTCCAATACGGCCTTGAAGTACTCAATCGCCTCGGATTCCTTTCCTTCGGCGAGGTATAGTTTGCCCAGGAAATACCGGAAGTATTTTTTCAACCTCGGCCGTTTATCCTTGGCCAGTCGTTCTTCGTAAATCTTGATAAAGTACTCATTACCGAATCCCTCTATCGCAGACCAAACTTCATCGAAGGAGATCAGATTCTCTGGCGAGAAAATGGAATAAAACACCTGCTCCCGCTCAGGGTTTTCGGCAATAAGGGACGCCAACACCATCTTGTGGTGCCGTACTTCAAGTGAATGCTTCACCCAGCGATACCAGTTGACCGGATTGAGCCAGAAATACCACTCGTCGTGTTCAAAGAAGAATTCCTGTTTGAACCGCAGTGCATTCCCATAGTTGAGCGAAGCTACCGCCAGGTTGTATTGCTCCTGCCCCCAGGTGGTGCCGATGTGCAGTTCCTGAAACCGTGCTGCCTTGTTGGTGTGCTCCTGACTTTCCGTGGTCAGACCTTCATACTGCTGGGCGCGGGCAAGTCCAATGCTGTGCCATCCATACCCGGGCGTACTTCCCTGTTTCTGCAGTACATCATTCAATAAGGTGTCGCCCTTTTCAGGATGACCTCGGTACATGGCCAGCATGCCGCGCATGTAGTAAAACTCTTTGGTGCGCTTTTCATCTCCCTGCTCCTGGTCTTCGGCCTCACGGAAGTACACTTCGGCTTCTTCAAATTCACCCATGGCCAGCTTGAACTCTGCATAATTGTTGCTTGAGTGTGCATTGTTTTGAATGAGGATGTCGTAGTAATAGCTGGCCGAATCAATATCCAGCAGGTAATCGTGGATCATGGCCTTGTAAAAGAACGTGCCCAGGTACTGGCGATTCAGGAATGAAGGATCGTAAAGCCCATTGTTGACACTGACGTCTTCGCGAATCTTGCGCAAGGCGGAATCAAGACACTGGTTGGCCGCCTGCACATTCTCTTCCACCGAGTTCTTCAGGAAAGAAAACCGGCTCGAGGTATACATCCGGTTGCGGTGGTACAACCACGCCATGGTGTTGTAGGAATCGGTATTTATTTCAACCTGAAAATTGCGATCGCGCACGTGGCGGGCCACCATCATCGCTTTGTCCTGGTCTTCGATATTTTGATAGCACTTGCCGAGAAAATAGGTAATCACCCCATAGTCAAAATGATACCGGTAGTTGGCATTGTACACGGCGAAGTTGTTGGTGCGGATGCGCAATAGCGGATCATAGTCCTTTTCAATCTTGTCAAGCGCCTTTTGCAGCGGAATGCTGGCCTTGCGGAAGCCCAGTTCGTCATTGGCGCGGTAAAAAAGATATCCACCCTGAAGCAGGTATCCGAGATAATAGGTGCTGTCGCGACGTATAAAACTTCTGGACTTCTCATAGGTTTTGTCATCCGTGAAGGACGTACCATCCCGCTCGCTGTCGATCTGACGGCGCACACTGTTTTGTGCCTGGACCACCAGGCTAGCGCATAAGACAAGTGCGAGGATATACAACTTCATACTCAGGCTTTGGTCGTGATACCCATTTTGGCCAGCCGGTTGACTTCCTGATCTACCAATTGCTTCAGCGCGGTATGTGCTGCTTCACGGTTTCTGAAAATCATCCGGTGATGTAGCACGGGATGTGCCAGGGTGCGGATGTCGTCTTCAATAACATACTCACGTTGATTCACCAGGGCCCATGCCTTCAGGCATTTAATAAAGGTAATGCCACCGCGGGTAGAACACCCGAGAGCAATGTCAGGATGATGCCGGGTGCTGTTCACCAGCGTAACGATGCCTTTGATCAACTCAGGATGAATAAATACTTTCTCCGCCTGCTCCTGCAACTGAATGACATCGTTGTAGGTCAGCACCTGTTTCACGGTTTGTTTTCCATTGCCGATGGCGAGGTAGTTGGTATAGATGTCAAACTCCACCTGTTCGGTTACATAACCAAAAGATATTTTCATGTAGAAGCGATCCAACTGAGCAGCGGGCAGTGGATAGGTGCCTTCCATCTCAATCGGGTTTTGCGTGGCGATGGTGAAGAAGAACTTATCCAGCAAGAAGGTGGTATCCCCTGCCGATATCTGGTTTTCAGCCATACACTCCAGCAATGCACTCTGCACTTTTGGTGAAGCGCGGTTGATCTCGTCGGCCAGCAACACGTGGGTGAACAACGGACCTTTCTTGAATACAAAGTCCTTTTTCACTTCATCGAAGATATGTGAACCGATCAGGTCCATGGGCAGCAGGTCCGGTGTAAACTGGATACGCTTGAATTGTACGCCACCCTCGGTATGATGGTCACCAGGTGCTTCAGCGATGGACTGAGCCAATGTTTTGGCGAGCACGGTCTTGCCGGCTCCGGGGTTGTCTTCCAGCAGGATGTGTCCACGCGCCAGCAAGGCCGTGACTACATATC
>DAOMGC010000068.1:0-16901 GCA_035430125.1 Cyclobacteriaceae bacterium
AACAGCATCAAACAGGTTATCATAATACGCCTGATAATTGCCGGGCACTGTTTCAATTTTTCCCTCAACCGGAATTCCGCCCATATCGATATTCAACTTGCCCCACCATAATTCGGTTTCTGTTCCCCACCCTGATGATCCTGGAGTGACTCCTTGTTTTAAGGCTTCTTCCTGGGGATCCTGACCATACTTAACAAATGATCCCTGAACACCATTGATTCTGAAAATGGGACTTGGTTCACGGACAAGATAGCTTGACTTAACGATAACCTGCATACCAGGGTACTCCAGCCGGATGTCGTAGAAATCATCTGCCTTCCCGCCCGGCCGTTGTACGCCAACACGGGCCGTCACATATTTTGGTTTGCCAAAGAGCACCAATACCTGATCCAGCATATGCGAGCCCAGGTTATACAGGATGCCAGTACCGGGGCCCGCTTGTTCTTTCCACGAGCCGGCATTAATCAAGTTGCGAAAGCGATCGTAATGTGATTCAAACTCTACCACCTTACCCAACACGCCTGAACGCAATACATGTTGTACGGTGAGAAACGACCCGTCCCACCGGCGGTTGTGAAAAACGGAGAGCACTTTCTTTTGCGTTCTTGCCAAGGCAATCAGTTGCGCTGCCTCCCGTCTGGTGATGGTAAACGGTTTCTCAATGACTACATGTTTTCCGGCTTTAAGTGCTTGCCGGGCATACTCAGCATGCGTGTTATTGGGTGTATTGACAATTACCAACTCAATCTGGCTGTCCTCCAGAACTTCGTCAACTGAACGAGCAATTTGAATGGAAGGGTAACGCGCAGCAGCTGTATCTTTGGAACGTTGTACAATTTTGCGCAGTTCAAAACCAGGATGAGCATTGAGCAGCGGTGCATGAAATACTTCCCCGGACATGCCGTACGAAAGAAGGCCCGTAACAACCGGTGCTTGACTACTCATGATGGTTTCAAAAACCAAAGGTGCACAAAAAGCCGATGAGCGAGGTAATCAAAAACGAAAGGTAGAACCCGGGGAGTTACTTGGCCGGCACGCGGAAGACAGAAAGGTCAGGTTCTGTAAGAACACCAGCTTCTTTCATTCGCTTTTTTAGTTCTCCGGAGTTGATCACATTCTTGGCCTTCTCAATATCATCCGTGGCAAACATAACATTGATGACCAGCGGATCATCGGCATTGGTTGAAATGGCACGCAGTTCGAGTTGAGCCTCAGCCCGGATCACTTCGTCTTCATCAAAGATTTTTTTCCAACGCTCATAACTTTCTACCCGGTGAGTGACCCCCAGCCTGTATATTTTGTTGGTCGGGTTTGTGGCTCGGAATCGCACGTCGAAGAATTGGTATTTGGGCTCACCCAAAACACCGGCATTGCGCATTGCCTCTTTCAATTTATCTGACGTGAAGTTGTTTTTTGCATCTTCATGACTTTTGGTAAGCTCAAAAACAGTAATCAGATTAGGATCATCGGGACTGGCGTAGATGCTGAGCCTGGAAGCAGGCTCAGAGGCATCGGTGTAAGCCTTTAACCAGGAATCAAAATCCTTTACCGAGTGCGTTACTGCAACAGCCGTATATCCTGAGTAAGCGGGTAACCGCACAGTATCAAAAGCAGTTGAATCATTATTCGCACCTTGCTTTTTGTCACTGGTGCAGGATGTTGCGATCAGAATTGTCCAGACCAGACAAAACGGATATATAGTTCCTTTCATAGCCGGGTGGGTATAATAGTAGGATAAGATACGAAAATTTGACAGGCTGTCAATGGTAACAGGTAAACGCCGTTGCCTTTGTATCTTTGATGAAGTACTCCTTAAGCCAACCTCAGATGAAAGACTATAGAAAATATTACATCATACCAGCAACGCCGGACGAAGTATACAAAGCACTTACCATCCCCACCACCATGGAGTTATGGACTGGTGAGCCTGCTGAGATGTCAGAGATTCCGGGTTCCGAGTTTTCAATGTGGGATGGAAGTATTGTTGGTAAGAATATCTCCTTTGAACCAGGTGCGAAGATTGTTCAGCAATGGTACTTTGGGGATCAGCCAGCTGAATCAATAGTTTCTATCGTCCTCCACCCGCATAAGCACGGGACATCCGTGGAGTTACTGCATACGAATATCCCGGATGATGATTTCGATGACATTGCGGAGGGTTGGGACCAGACTTATTTCGCGGCACTGCAGGATTTTTACGCTTGACATAAAGTTTCACTTTAAGTATTTCACCCTGATTTCGAGGGTCGAAAATTCATTTTCACGGAAAACATTACCTATCTGTTGTTCGGGTATTAATTGTCGTATTACCCCTTGAACCACAGGGGTTTGATTTACGTTATTTGCATTAACCACTACGTCCACTATGAAAACGATGAGCAAACTTGCCATCCTGGAGTCCCTCGATGCGATGGACAGTGTCCAGATGGAGAAAGTCCTGCAGTACATCAAGGACATTCTCAGGCAAAAAGGTACCGTCGACAGTGTTCGTTTCCGTCAACAGGCCATGGAGCAAATCCGTAAGGCCCTTGTCGCGGAAAAGAATGAAAAGGTGAAAGCCTGATTTCACCAAGAGAGCCTTCGAAACAGGCCAGCCAGCAGGCCTGAATGGTTTTTTTGCCCCTTCAAAAACGCTATCAGCTTCAGCAACCTAGATTTTTCTTCAGGTTACGCGCCGGGAGCCCACCAAAATCAAATGGCTTTTCCTCGGTTGGCGCTTCGCGCTTCTTTGCGGGTATTTTTTCCTTAGGCTTTGGACTTTTCTTCTTTGTTTCTTCCTTCATATCCGGAGAAATTAATACCAGGTTGTAAAAAGCGAGGCCGATAGGTAATTATTTTAGATACCATTCTATATTCGCCTGTTTAAAATTAATCTAAATAAGGTTGGACACCACTCCTAAAACGGTTGCTAAGATGAAAGCCGGCGAATCTGCAGTGATTTCGGGCTTTACAGATGAGCAATTGTCCATTAAGTTGCTTGAAATGGGATTCCTGCCGGGCACACCCATCCGGTTTAATTTCTCCGCCCCATTTGGTGATCCCATATGTGTTAACCTGTCGGGCATGGACATATCCCTCCGGCTAGATGAAGCAGCCACGATTTCTATTCTTGACTGAATGGCACAAGCGCGGAAACTCAAGATCGCCCTCGTTGGCAAACCCAATGCGGGGAAATCCTCGCTGTTCAACCGCCTTACCGGATTGAACCAGAAGATTGGGAATTTTCCCGGCATCACGGTCGACAAGCGGGTAGGATTTTGTCAACTGAATGAAACCACTTCAGCAGAGATCATTGACTTACCCGGCATCTATAGCTTGTATCCGCGAACACTGGATGAGAAGATTGTAGTCGATGTGCTCACGGACAAAAGCGGTGAGAATTTTCCTGACCTCGTGGCAGTCATTGCTGACGCTACCAACCTTAAGAATTGTTTGTTGCTGCTTACACAGCTTATGGACCTGGGGCATCCTGTAATCCTTGCTTTGAACATGATGGACCTCGCGGCCAGGTCGGGACTGGGATTGGATATTAAGAAGCTTGCCAGCCAACTCGATGTGCCGGTGGTCATGATTAATGCAAGACAGGGGCTTGGCGTGGAGGACTTAAAGAAACAACTTCTCAAAGCAGGGCATGCTTCCGTCAAAAAGGTATTCCAACCCGAGTCAGGGGTTGAGGCTGCATTGGATGAAATCCAAAAACACTTTGCGCTGGCCACCGCTTATGAGGCATTTCAATACCTGCAGCAACCAGACAATCTTCCTTTCCTTAAACCAGAAGATCGCAATTACCTCAGAGACGTAGCCACGCGCCATCAATTCTTCCCCCATAAATATCAGGGTGCTGAAACCATTCACCGGTATGGATTTATTCAATCGGTGCTTGACGCGGTCATCATCAAATCTGCCCGTCAGGATTGGAAGGGGGTGTCCAACGGAATAGATCGCGTACTCACCCATCGGGTTTGGGGGTACCTGATTTTCTTTACGGTTCTCTTTCTCATATTCCAATCAGTATTTGCCTTGGCCCAAATTCCGATGGATGCTATTGACCGTGGTTTTGCCGGGTTAAGCACATACCTGAGCAAACGACTGCCGGAAGGGCCCTTGTTTGAATTGTTCCACAGCGGAATTGTTCCAGGCATAGGTGGAATCATCATTTTCATACCCCAAATCGCTATTTTGTTTGCCTTCATTGCCGTTTTGGAAGAATCCGGATATATGTCGCGGGTTGTTTTCCTGATGGACAAAGTAATGCGCACGGTAGGCATGAGTGGCCGCAGCGTTGTCCCCTTGATGTCAGGACTTGCTTGCGCGATACCAGCGATTATGGCCACCCGCACCATCGACAACTGGAAAGATCGCCTCATTACCATATTCGTTACGCCGTTGATGAGTTGTTCGGCACGATTGCCGGTGTTTACTATTCTAGTGGCATTGATCGTTCCGCACCGTCAAGTGCTTGGACTTATCAGTTTGCAGGGAGTAGCATTGATGGGGCTCTATGTCATCGGGTTTGCCATGGCGCTGTTATCGGCATTCCTGATGAAGGCAATTGTAAAATCAACTGAACGCAGCTACCTCATCATGGAGATGCCTACCTACAGGATGCCAAAATGGTCCAATGTGGGATTGACGATTCTGGAAAAGACCAAAACATTCGTATTGCAGGCAGGAAAAATTATCATCGCGATATCAATTATCCTTTGGGTGCTCGCTAGCTACGGCCCTAAAGAAGTTATGGAAAAGGCACGGCAGGTGGTGCAAGAGCAAACGAAGGACATGAACCTTTCAGAAAGCGAATTTGAAAATCGAGTAGCCGCCTATAAGTTGGAGCACTCCTATGCGGGCACGATCGGCAAAGCCATGGAACCCGCCATTCGCCCACTGGGCTTCGACTGGAAAATCGGAATTGCCCTCGTCACTTCTTTTGCTGCACGCGAAGTGTTTGTGAGTACCATTGCTACCATCTATAGCCTGGGCAGCAATGATGACAGCGCTACGATCAAGGATCGGATGAAGGATGAAATCAACCCTGACACCGGCGGACCCCGATATACACCTGCAGTCGGATTTTCGCTGCTCGTGTTCTATCTCTTTGCCATGCAGTGTATGAGTACATTGGCAGTTGTTTATCGGGAAACCAAAGGATGGAAATGGCCTCTGTTGCAATTGGCTTACATGACTGTACTGGCATATACTTCGGCCCTTATCATCTATCAGGTCCTCTCCTGATTCTTCCTATCTTTCGAAAAATAATGCCATGCGTTACGCTTCATGGATACTGTTATTAACGGTATGGGTGGGATGTACACCGCCCACCAATAAATTTCATGATGAGCGCATCCGCAAAATTTATGACCTGAAGGATCGCCGGAGTACCGATTCATTGCTTGTATTACTGGGTGATATCAGCGCCCAAATCCGTAGCGAGGCGGCCATTGCCCTTGCCTCCGTACAGGATACCCTAGCCAGCCAGCGCCTCGGAACAGCCTTGTTGGAGGACCCTGATGAAGCAGTGAGGGTGAATGCAGCGTTCGCACTAGGGCAGACCGGTGGCTACCAGGCGGTGAATGCACTCTTGCCAGCCATAACTACCAGTTCCCCGAAAGTGACCCGAGAGGTGATTGAGGCCCTGGGAAAGTCCGTTTCCAAATCAGATTTACCCATTTTGCTTTCATTTGAAGCCAAAGACTCCCTCACTCAGGAAGGCCTCGCTTGGGCACTTTACAGGCTCACGCTGAGGAAAATGGCAGACAGCACAGTGACGGCTAGAATGGCAGAATACCTCCTTCCAGGATTCTCCTATCAAACCCGGTTGGCAGCCGCCCATTACTTCAGCCGAACACAACAATTGCATGGAAGGGGATATGAGGAAAACCTGATTGCTGCTGCCAAAGGCGATGCCCGCAGCGAAGTCAGAATGGCGGCTATCAACGGGTTTCGTTCCCTCGCTCCCGAGCGCGCAGTGGAAATCCTACTGGCGATTCTTAAGGAGGCAGCTGATCCGCGCATCAGGATTAGCGCCATACGAGTTTGTCAGAATTACCCATTAAAGGATTGCCTCCCCGTGGTTTATGATGGGCTCATTGATTCGGTTGAGTTGGTGGCGGTGGCGGCATCGGAGGTCATCATTCAGCGTATGGATGCTTCACTGTACGAGAGCGTGAAAGATGCGCCGATCAAGACATCATTTCGGACCAAAGCCAATCTGTTGGGCGCCCTCCTGGCCACTTCATCAGATCAAACGCTTTGGCAAAAGGCGCAGGCTCAGTATCAACAAAGTGCAGGCTATGAAAAGGCCGCAATCGCCACGGCCATAGGAAAGTCAGGTAAATCATTCTATCGAAAAGCATTCGAGTTGCTCTCCCAAGAAGCTATGAATACCAAGGAGCTTCCTGTTGTGCAGACTGCAGTAGCTTCAGCGCTGACGCAACTCAATAGAAATGCACAAGCAGAGATTCCTAACCGGGAATTTGCCAGGATATATCAACAATTGATTGCTGAAGGGGACCTTGCTGCAGCAGGAATAGCTGCTAGCGCCTTGTCGGATCCGGCACTCGATTTCAGAAAAGATATTTCAGATGTCTCTTTTCTCGAAAAGGCACGTCAGCGATTCACTTTGCCCAAAGACCTCGAAATGTTACAGCCGATCGAGGTTGCATTGGCCTATCTGGCAGGTAAGGAGAAGCCGCAACCAATTAAGAATGATTACAACCACCCTATTGATTGGAAGTTGATCAGCTCCATTCAGCGGGATCAACGAATGGAGATCAAAACCAGCCGCGGTACGATCGTGGTTGTGCTCTTTGTAGAGGAGTCTCCAGGTGCTGTGTCAAATTTTGTAGCGCTGGCTGATCAACACTACTTCGACAAGCGTTTTGTTCATCGGGTGGTTCCTAATTTTGTCATGCAAACCGGTTGTAATCGTGGCGATGGCTATGGCAGCGAGGATTACAGCATCCGTTCGGAATTTTCGCGCAGGCGGTATACCACAGGGTCAGTGGGAATGGCTTCTGCCGGCAAGGATACGGAAGGAACCCAGTGGTTTATTACCCATTCGCCAACCCCGCATCTAGACGGTGGTTATACCATTTTCGGAGAGGTAATTTCCGGGCAGGGGGTAGCCGATAAACTCCAGGTTGGCGACATTATCGAATACATTACTCGTGTAAATAAATAATGCCAGCATCCAAGAATTCGCCATTTTCATTGCCCAGTCGGATCGGTATGTTGGGTGGCGGCCAACTGGGCCGGATGCTGATCCAGCACGGCCTTAACTGGAATTTACCGGTGTCGGTACTCGACCCAGACCCACAGGCACCCTGCTCCCAGCTGGCCCCGTTCACAACCGGAAAGCTAACCGACTATGAAACGGTGATGCGTTTTGGTGCATCCTGCGATTTGATTACCGTAGAGATTGAGAATGTCAATACCCAGGCTCTGGTAGCGCTTGAAAAGTTGGGGAAACACGTTTTTCCACAGCCCCACTTGTTGGAGTTGATTCAGGACAAGAGTCGGCAGAAGCAGTTTTACAAAGATCATCGAATACCAACTGCTGATTTTGTTTTGACAAGGAATCGGGCGGAAGTTTCTCAATACCGCGATTGGCTTCCGGCAGTTCATAAGCTTTCCCGGGAAGGTTATGATGGTCGTGGTGTGCAGATTATCCGCACGGCCCAGGATTTGTCGCGTGCCTTTGATGCGCCCGGTGTCCTGGAAAAGCTAATTCCCTTTGAAAAGGAAATCTCTGTAATAGTCGCCCGCAATCATCGGGGAGAGATAGCATCCTTTCCCGCAGTTGAGATGGTATTTCATCCCGAGGCCAACCTGGTTGAGTATCTTTTTGCACCGGCGGCCATCTCAGTTGCCATGGCTACGGAAGCAGATGAATTGGCACGGCGGGTAATTGACACGCTGGAGCTGGTAGGACTGCTGGCTATTGAGATGTTTGTAACCCGCGAAGGTGAAGTACTGGTGAATGAAGTTGCACCTCGACCTCACAACAGTGGTCATCATACGATTGAAGCGAACCGCACCTCACAATATGAGCAGCACTGGCGAGCTATTTTGAATATGTCACTGGGTGAAACGAAGGCAACTTCAGCTGCAGCCATGGTTAATTTGCTTGGTGAAGACGGTTATTCCGGTCTGGCCCGATTTGAAGGTTTGGAAGAGGTATTGGCCATGCCGGGTGTTTATGTTCATTTGTATGGAAAGGCTGTTACGAAGCCATTTCGAAAAATGGGGCATGTGACTATCCTTGATGAGGACACAGCATTGCTCCGGAAAAAAGTAGAGGTTGTAAAGTCAACATTGAAAGTAAAATCATGAAGAAGCCAGTGGTAGGTATTATCATGGGAAGTCAGTCGGATTTGCGCATCATGAAAGAAGCGGCCGAATTTCTGGAATCCGTAAAAGTACCTTTTGAAGTGACCGTGGTGTCGGCCCATCGCACGCCTGCCCGACTGGTGGAATATGCCACGAAGGCCCGTCGACGCGGCCTAAAGGTGATAATTGCCGGTGCAGGCGGGGCTGCACACCTGCCGGGGATGGTCGCATCCATGACCTCCCTGCCTGTCATCGGGGTACCCATAAAGTCTTCAAATTCCATTGATGGATGGGATTCAGTACTTTCTATCCTTCAAATGCCTGGTGGTGTGCCTGTGGCAACGGTGGCACTCGATGGCGCAAAGAATGCAGGTATTTTGGCCGCCCAGATTTTGGGTACTTCCGATGATGCGTTGGCAGGAAAGTTGGACAACTACAAGGAAGAATTACAGAACAAGGTTGAAGAGTCAGTGCAGAACATTCGCAAAAAAGGGTGGAAGTCATCCTAAACTTACATGCGACTTTGAAGGCTCGAATATTTTTGTATATTCTGCCCTTGTAATTGGCGCATGGATCCCGGGTCTAAAGGTTGGCTGAAAGAATATCTTGAGTTCAGGCAGGAATTGCTTCAGGACATAACAACCCAACGGCAAAAACTATCGCTTCCTGATCATTCCTTATACCGGATTGTGCAGCCCACCGGACTGATGTATGGTCAGCCAGTTAACTCATTTGATCATCCGGATTCAGGAGGATGGGATGAAAAGGACAGGATGAAGGTTCTTTTAGCTGAAAGCCTAATCAGCAGTTCACTGCTCTTTCACGACAAGCCCATACAGTCAGCAGATGAAATGTCGGCGGTGACATTGAAAACGCTGGAAAGCATTACAAACTTCTATGCCCATGTGTTTCCGGAGTTGGCTACACCAACCAAGACCCTATTTGGCCGGAAGAAGACATCGATGGAACTGGCGGAGCGAATTCTGGATCGCCGGATTGAGCATGCCCGAACCGTCAAGGGAAATTTCTGGGTTCAGTTTTTTCACAACAGCCTTCTCTTCCTCGACATTTTCATTTTTGGTCAGTGGATTCATACCAATGCTGACAAAATTGTTGCTGATTTCTTCAAGTATGAGCGTGAGGAACTGCGCACGTCCCTGGTACGCATCATGGCAGCGGCTGCCCATGCCAATCATGTAGTGGAGTTTGAGGAAAGGAAGCTTCTTGAATACTTTTTGCAAACGGCGAACCTCTCTCCTGAGAAGAAAAAGGAGTGTCAGGATATTTTTGAACGCGGTATTTCGGTAGAAGAAATCAACCTACCCACAAACAATTCATGGATTCTGAAGAAGTACTTCCTGGAGATGGCGATTCTGACTATCTGGGCAGACAAGAAGGTGGAGCAACTTGAGTTGGACTTTTTGAAGCGGTTGGCTGATTCTATTGGCTTCTCCGATGACGACCTGGAGAACAGCATGATGGCCATTGAAGGATTTGTGCTTGAACATTGGGATGACCTGATGTATCTGCAGGATAAAAAGGACTATGAGGAGGTTACGAAAATATTCATGCAGCGGATGTCCAGGGTTACCGACAAGCACCGCGGCCGCCTGATGAATGAAGCAAAGGGGTCGGATGAGTTGATGTCACTGCTTACGCGGGCCAAATCGCATGAATTGAGTGAAGACGAAAAGAAAAAACTCAGGGCCTTGCTCATTGATATGCTAAAATCGATACCGACGTTCGTGATCATATCACTACCGCAGCGATTCCTGACCTTGCCGATTTTGATGCAAATACTACCGAAAAATTTTATCAGCGATACCCTGAACCACTAGAGTTCCTTCGAGGTTTCTTCTTTCTTCGGGACAAGAATGGAGAACACAATCGATAAGGTAAGGGTTGCAATAATGACCCCAAAGGACATCATAACGGGTATTTCGATATCCCAGATCTCCAGCAACATCTTAGCGCCGATGAAGAAAAGGATAATAGACAGTCCTTTTTGGAGGAGGTAGAATTTATCGATGATACCCGCCAGCATGAAGAACATCGCACGAAGGCCGAGCACGGCAAATATATTGGAAGTGTAGATGAGGAATTCGTTTTGTGTGATGGCAAACGCAGCTGGAATGGAGTCAACCGCGAAAATAAGGTCAGTGGTCTCAATGAGGATAATCACCAGGAACAAGGGTGTGAATAGAAATTTTCCTGACTGAATAACCCAAAAATTTCCGCTTGCATCATCGTTACTGATGGGAAGGTACTTTTGGCAGAAGCGCATGATCGGGTTCTTCTCCGGATCAATCTTCTCGTCGCTGTCTTCAAAATAAATCTTGATACCAGAATAGATCAGGAATACGCCGAACACGTACAGGATCCATTTGAATTTGTGAATGAGCAGCGCTCCGACAAAAATGAATATTCCGCGAAATAAGACAGCGCCAAGGATACCCCAGAATAAGGTTTTGTGATAGTACTCTTCCTTCACTTTGAAATACTTCAAAATGAGCAGTATAACGAAAATGTTATCTACAGATAGGGCATACTCTGTGAGGTATGCGGAGAAATACTCAATGGAGGCATCCGTGCCTGAAGTGACCTGCTTAACTCCTTCTTCGATAATTTCGTATGGACCAGACTTATAAACCAGAAAACCAAAAAGAGTAGAAATAATTACCCAAAATACGGACTGAATCAAGGCCGACTTGGTCGTAATCTTATGGGCTGTTTTGTGAAAAACGCCGAGGTCAAGAAGGAGAAATACCACAATGATTACGCCGAACAAGCCAAATAATAGGCTCTCGGAACTAATCTGGGTACCGAATAACGAGAAAAGAAGCATCACCTTTTATTAACCGCTCTTTAGCCTAAAAAAAAGTGATTACCGGTCAATTGGGCCAATAATCACCTCCCGTAAACTCCAAATCTATGAATTATAATTAAACCCTAAAACTTAAGGTTCCTTTCATACACCTCGGTGGGTAAAAGGAAACCAAAAAATACCCCTATAATTCGCATTTTGGGCAAATTCCTTGTATCAGCAAGTTAAATTCCCTAGCCTGGTAGCCCTTTGGTAGCACCACCGCCGGGATATTAACATCGGCAATGCACTCAGTATGTCCGCAGTGGATGCACTTAAAGTGGGTGTGCTCGTGGTGGTGCTCAGTATGAGAGCAATGGTCATTGCATAGAGCATATTTAAGTACGCCTTCATTGTCAAGAACTTTGTGCACCACGCCCTTGTCAACAAAGGTTTTTAATGTCCGATAAACCGTCACCCGATCGTAGGTACTGGATGTTTCCTTTTCAATGTCTGAATAGGATAAGGCATAGCCACGCTGAACAAACAGTCGGAGAATATCGGACCTGCTTGCTGTACTGCGCAGGTGGAAGGCCTTCAATAACTGGGTATCAGATGTCTTCATGTCCTGGATTCCCATTGCAAGGTGACCAAGTTACGATAAATGCCATTTTCAACTTTTATGAGTTCCTCATGCCGCCCGGACTCTTCAATACGTCCGTCCTTAATAACGAGAATGCGGTCTGCTTCCCGGATCGTGCTAAGCCGATGCGCAATTACAAGCGTAGTTCGGTTCTTCATTAGTTTCTCCAGCGCATCCTGAACGAGCTGTTCTGAGTGGGCATCGAGTGAACTGGTTGCCTCATCAAGTATGAGAATGGATGGGTTCTTCAGAATAGCGCGCGCAATAGCCACGCGCTGTCGCTGACCGCCTGACAGCTTTACGCCACGATCCCCAACCAGGGTATCAAACTTTTCAGGAAAACCCTCAATGAATTCCAGCGCATTTGCTTGTCTCGCTGACAGTTCTATGTTTTCAGGGGTGGCGTGGGGATTTCCATAAGCAATATTCTCCCGAATGGTGCCCCCAAAAAGCATTACTTCCTGTGGAACGATGCCGATGTTTTCCCGGAAGGCGGACAGTCCATATGTGCTAATGTCTTTTCCATCGGCCCGAATAACACCGGTGCCCAATGGATAGAAGCGCATAAGTAAACTGATAATGGTTGATTTGCCGGATCCACTTGGCCCGACCAAGGCAACCTTTTCACCCGGGTTTACTGAAAAGGATATTGACTTCAGAACCGCTACATCAGCCCGCGTTGGGTATGAGAATTCTACCCGCTCAAATTCCAGTGCACCGGAAAGTTTTAGCGAACTGTGTGAGTTATTCTGTTCATCAGCATGCGACAGAATCTCGAGAATACGTTCGGAGGCACCGATGGAGCGCTGAAGCTGACTGTAGATATCCCCAAGACCGGCAATGGATCCGCCGATAAATGTGGTATACAACACAAAAGAGAGCAATTCACCCACGGTCATGTCCCCGGACTGAACGAGATAACCACCATACCAGATCACACCGACAATGCCGCCGAAAAGAGCAAGGATTGTGAAGGAAATAAATAAACCACGGTATTTAGCCGTGTGAATCGCAGTGGCTACAACTTCACGCAATGACTTCTTATAACGTCCGGCTTCAAACAATTCATTGGTGAAGGATTTTACCACAGCAATGGACTGTAAGGTTTCTTCAACAATCACATTGGTACCTGCCAACTGATCCTGTGTTTTCTTGGAGAGCTTGCGGATAAATTTTCCAAAGAACAAGGCCCCGATGACCAAAATCGGAAAAGTAAGAATCATGAACAGCGCCAACTTGGGGGTAAGCACAAAAATGATGGTGACGCCAATGGTAAGCACCAGCACCTGTCGCAGCAGTTCGGCCAGGGTGATGGTAAAAGTGTCTTGTAACGTGCTGACGTCGGAGGTAATCCGACTGAGAAGTTCACCCACCCGACTGCGATCGAAGAAGGTCATGGGCAGCCATATGATTTTCTCATACACGGTGGAGCGAATGTCTGCCAGGGTGCGCTCACTGACCATAGAAAATGTATAGACCCGTACAAATGAGAAGACACCTTGAGCCAGCAAAATACCCATCAGGGCGAGGGCAATCTGATTGATACTGGTGAGCACAAACCCACCTTTGCCGGATGCCACATCCAGTAACTTGCCTGCGAGGTAAGGGAATGTAAGCACCGTCGCGCTGGTGAACACAAGGGCTACTAGTCCGATGATAAAGTTGATACGATAGGGTATTACAAACCGAAAGATGCCGAGCAGTTTTTTGAGGCTGTTGGCGGTAATGGGTTTCTTTTCACCTTCGTCGACAGGTTTATATCTTGCCATGCAGCAAAAGTAGTCGATTCAATTCGCTCGTTGATCAGTTTACCTGACCCTGAATGTTGAACCGGATGGTATCGCTGCCGGCCATTTTCTCAAATCCTTCAATACGATATTGGCTGAGCACAGCCTGCTTGTATTCCTCATCAAATTCGAGCGTGAGTTTTCGCTCAGTGCTGTAAAGTAAGTTGGTTTCCTGCATGATGGCCTCAAGCCGCTTCAGGTGGTCTTTGTCGCGATAAAAGAGCCGTATCAAAGGAATTGGTGCGCCCTGGGCCGCATATTGACGGATGTAGAGGTTGCTGGAAGGATCATCAATAGAATCCTGTAACGCGTAGGTGTTCTTATAGGCCGGCTTGTTGATCAATTCAAGCTCCAGGAAAATTTCCAACTCACGGGCCCAAATGCTTCGGGTTGGCAGGAAGGTAGAATCCGATTGATTTTGATCCATCACGGCCACCTTGGTCAGGTGGCGCTGCTGGCTGCTGAGCTGGTCGACCTGCTGGTCAATCATTCCCCTAACATCCAGAATTTTCTCTGTGTGGATCGTTGTCTGCTGGCAGCCGGTGATCACCGCATACACAAAAAGAAGCCACACCTTTGATTTCCTCATCCTCAAAGTCCCTGTCGTTCTACAATCAATTCTGCCAGATCCCGGACAACGATTTGCCCTTCCTTCTCCTTGTTCTTAACTCCGTCACTCATCATCGTCATACAGAACGGACAAGCCACTGCAATGGTTGATGCTCCGGTGTTAATGGCTTCTTCGGCCCGCTCAATATTGATGTCTTTGCTTCCTTTTTCCGGTTCTTTGAACATTTGCGCACCACCTGCGCCACAACACAGCCCGTTGGTTTTGCACCGCTTCATCTCTACCAGGTCGGCATCGAGTGCCGCCAATACTTCGCGCGGTGCCTCATAAATATTGTTGGCCCTGCCGAGATAGCAGGAGTCGTGGTACGTAATCCTGCGGCCATGAAATCCCGAAGTGCCAGTCATTTTGATTTTACCCTCACGGATCAGTTCATTGATAAAGGTTGTATGGTGGATTACTTCATAGGTTCCGCCCAACTCTGGATATTCATTCTTCAAGGTATTGAAACAATGCGGGCAGGTGGTCACTATCTTCTTTACCTGATAACCATTCAACACCGTAATGTTGCTCATGGCTTGCATCTGAAAGAGAAACTCGTTGCCAGCCCGTCTTGCGGGGTCACCGGTGCAGGTCTCTTCTGGACCGAGTACGGCAAACTTGGTTCCAACGGCCTGGAGGATTTTTACAAAAGCTTTGGTCACGCGTTTGGCCCTGTCGTCAAAGGAACCGGCACAACCAACCCAGAAAACAATCTCAGGTGATTCGCCCTTTGCGGTCATTTCGGCCAGTGTGGGTACATTCATGGAAGTAGTATTAAGCTCCGAATTGACGGAAGTGATGATCAAGGTGTTTATACATGCCAATGCCCCACTCGCGCGGGCTTAAGGGGCCAAAGAATGGATGGGGATGTTTGGTTACGCCAGGCTCTCCGGCGGCAGCAAACTGACCGATCTTTATACGCAATTGCTCCTTTTCACGATGGAAATCCCGGGCAGTTGCTACTTTCAACTCATCGCTTGTAGGACTGGACTGGGTAAATGGCTTTTCGTTGGAGTAATTGGCCCTAAACAATGGACCGATGATTCGACCAATGAATACGCGTTTAGGCTGAATGATACCGGAAGCCATATCCATCGCATGGTTGCAATGGGCCAGCATTTGGTCAACGGACATCGTACCCCATTGACGCGGTGATTCTGGTGTAATGCGATTCAGGCGGTCAACAACCTCCTGCAATCCCGCTGCTTCAAAAAGACTCTTCATGGGATCAGATTATTCGTTGGGCCATTTGAAGCGATCGCTAGGTGGAAATTTCCACGGCGCAAAGCTTGTTTCAATATTCTGAAACATGGCATTCCATTGTGCGGGTGCACCAGACTCCTCCATGGAAACATATCGACGCATCTCCAGAATAATATCCAGTGGATTGATCAATACAGGACATGCTTCTACGCAGGCGTTGCAGCTGGTACACGCGTTGATCTCTTCACGGCTTATATAGGTGTCGAGCAAAAATTTTCCATCCTGTAGTCCTTTACCACCCTTGGCGATGCTAGTGCCAACTTCCTCCATGCGGTCGCGGACATCCATCATGATCTTGCGGGGTGACAATTTTTTTCCGGTAAGGTTCGCCGGGCATTCTGCGGTGCAACGACCACATTCAGTACAGGAGTAGGCGGCCGCCAGTTGATTCCAGGTAAGGTCGTTGATGTCTTTGGCGCCGAAACGGCCTGGCTCACCAGCAGGTGCAGCATCCGCAGGGGCAATGCCTAACATCGATTTTACTTCCCGGGTTACGACCGGCATGTTGTTGACCTGTCCTTTGGGCTCCAGCCTGGCATAGTAGGTATTCACAAACGCCATAAAGATGTGGAGGTGCTTGGAATAGGTAACATAAACGGCAAATCCCAGGATACCCAGGATGTGAAACCACCACGCGGATCGTTCAATAATATGAAGTACATCCTGGCTCAAGCTCGAAAACAAGGGTATCAGAAATGAACTGAAGAACAAGGTCCCGGTCGCGGTGTAGTGATCGGATTGTGCTTGTAATAATTGATCGCAGGCATTCATCGTGAAAATGGCAGACATCAACACAATCTCAGTTATTAGAATGAGATTGGCATCCAGCAGAGGCCAACCGGTAAGTTCGGGCGAGCGAAACCGGGGCACCTTTATCACGTTGCGGCGAACTAGAAAGACCACACAAGCCAACAGAACAGCCAGGGCAAGAAACTCGAAGAAGTTCATTAACAAGTTATACGCCGAACCCAGGTAGGGAGCAAAGATTCGGTGCGTTCCGGCGAGGCCGTCGATCACAAACTCGAGCACTTCAAGGTTAATGATCAGGAATCCCGCATAGATAAAGAAGTGAAGTATAGCGGGGATCATCTTCTTGAACATCTTCCTTTGCCCGAACGCAACAAGCAGCACATTATTCCACCTTTCTCTGCTTCGATCGTTCACTGGATTAGACTTCCCTATGCGGATATTATCCCTGATCCGGAGTACCCGCCTGCGTATGATGAAGGCGGCAGATGCCAGAACAAGGAAGAAGAGCAACTGTGGGGCGAATGCCATGGAAAGGAGTTAATGATTCAAATTAACCAACAAAATCGTGAAAATGTGTGCCAATCGGGGTTTGTGAATATTGATAATTTGCACCATTTCTAATTTTATCTACTTTTGTGGCCCGTCTGCCTAAGGCGGACTTATTATACCCGGTGACGTAGCTCAGTTGGTAGAGCAAAGGACTGAAAATCCTTGTGT
>DAOMGC010000069.1:0-16869 GCA_035430125.1 Cyclobacteriaceae bacterium
TTCGGTATGCCACCCGCTTGAAATAATTGCTGAAAGACCCCCCATCGGGGATGAGCTCAAACCCAGCGGCCAGGCGCCAGCTGTTGGTGCCTGAATACGGGTTCAGTCCGCTAATGTCTTTATAGCTGGAATAGTTAGTGAAGGACCCGTCGATGGCAGCAATCCAGGTGTAGGACTTGGCGAATGAAATACCCACAGACAAAGTAGATGGCATTGACACCTTGCCCGGAACATTGCGGATGAGGGTAAGGGAGTCAATTATACCCGCCAGGTTATGGCGTTCCGTCCGCTGGTAGAATTTGCTGTTCAGGTTGGCGGCCATGTCATATACCAATCCAAAGTTCAGCCGGTAGTTTTTCTTGGTGATGGAGTCGATGTGAATGGAAATTGAAGGGGAAAACTTAAGGGAGGAGACAAAGGTACGTTCATAAACATACGGTGTTATTACGAGCACTTGTCCGGAGGCCTGGGTTTCATTGCTGTACAAATTGGAAACCGAGCTGAATAGATAAGTGCTGCGTAGCCCAACGGAGGCCCATTTGTTAATTCTGACGCCATTTGACCAGCCGAACTGATTAATTCCGCCAGATCCTTCTTCCGTTACCTGTACATGGGCTGTATCTCCCGCAACTTGCTGACGGTAGGTAAGCCGGTAATTCAGTTTGGTATACGGCATCAGGTTAAATGAGGTGGTCCATTTGCCATTGATTACCGGTATAGAAATGGTGATGTAGTTGAGATTCCCGCTACCGCTGCGTTCCGAGGCCAGCGTCGAAACCTGGCTCCTTTGCTCGCCAATCATGCCGGCCTGAAACGAAGTGTATCGGTTATGCACGAGAAGGGCGGCATTCTGGTTGTTGATGTTCCAGTAGTGCATGTTGCTAATGCCGACCCCGCCCATACCCTGGTCTACGGCCGATGCCAACCCGTATTGCTCACCGAGGCCAAATGAAGAAAATGGGCTGCGGGCAGCTTGTCCGAAGGCCTGCCCGGCAATCAGGAGAAAAGCGGCAAAAATGAGACATTTCCTATCGAACATGAGCAGACAGCTATTCAGACCCTTCCTTTTCAAATCAGGGGTCACAAAGATGGAAGGTTTCAGATGGTTTTCAAACTGACGAATTGGCCAAACAACCCAAAATCACGGATACCGGGGTGTGGAATTATGAACATGCTGCCGAACGATTGGTCGGAAGAGCTATGTGAGAACATGATCTGCCCCGCATTCTGGGAGAATTTTCTCCAATCATCGAATCACATCTGAAGAAGTTATTAGGGTATCAATATATTTGCCGATCATGAAGTCCGCCTACCACCACATGATTAACCGAAGCCGAAGGGTTCCTTTGGTATTGGTGGCGCTTGTGATCTCGATAAGTTTGTTGTCCGCCGTTTCTGCTGATCGGCCGGTGCATCATGTTGGACCGCAGAAGTACTTTATTGCGATGGACAGTGATTTACAGTCTATTGCCCTCCGACCAACCGCCTTGTCCAAAGAGGTAAAGGACAATTCAATTCAGCAGATCTTCATATCACCACAAATCAACATTGGGCTATCAGCCCAGATTTCCGGAAGCATTGCTTCATTCACTGTCAGTTTGATTCGCCTGCACCACAATTCATTATCGGTGTTTCTTCGGGTGATTCGTATCTGATTCTTCTTTAATCCACTTTTTACGTATGAAAAATTTTGGTTATAGCCTTGGGCTATGCGTTATGTTTTATCTGTATGCTTTTTCCGCCGGAGCACAGATCCGTCAGGAGGAAGCACTTGATTCAGCCGGTCTTGAGATCGGTTATGAGGCGTACATGGATTTTCATTATAGCAGTGACTTCAATCATTCAAGGGACAATATCAGGCCATATAACAGCAACCCTATTGCGGTGAATCAGTTTGCGCTCGCTTATACCTATGGTCAGGCAAGTTTTAACTATCGCAGAATGACGGCACGGGCCGCATTTCATACCGGTGAAATCGTAAGCCTGATGTATGCGGGTGAAGACTACCTCACGAAGTTTGTCAGGGAGCTGTCGTTTACGTATCGCCTGACCTACAAAATGGAAATGGAGGCCGGGATTTTTCCGGCGATCTATGGTGCAGAAACATTTATCAACAAGGACAACCTGCATGCAAGCCGAGCTGTCATGACCGATTTTGCGCCTGACTTTGAAACTGGGGTCCGCCTGAAGTATAAGTACTCACGCTACTGGAGAGCCACCTTTCAGATTACCAATGGATGGCAGGTCATCAAAGAGAACAATCACTCGCCCGGATTTGGAATGGTGCATATATACGACAAGCCCAATAAGTTTCTTTTCAATTACGGCATATTCGTAGGCAATGAGGTATATCAAAGCAAGAATGCCCTTGACCAGTTTAAGTTCTATAACAATTTATTTGCCCGGATACATGTTGGCAAACGATGGATTGTTGCACCAATGGTAGATATTGGTATGATGCGTAACCCGGTGACACAAGCCATGGACCAATGGCAAGCTTATGGTGGATCGATTCGGTATGCTTTGACACCGGAATGGGGAATTGCCGCCCGCTATGAACGTATCTATGATCCCAATCAGATAATTAATGAGGTCATCACGAATACCCCCAATGGATTTCAGCTGCATGGATCGACCCTCACCCTGGAATACAATCCTGCACCTCAGGTTATGCTTCGGCTCGAGGGCAGGCATTCCCTGTCCAAAGATGCAATCTACAACTACGGAGATGGACAGAAGAGCAAACAGGATTTCTTTGTCATGTTTGCTGTTGCCATTCAGTTGAAGAATTCCACGGCAGTGAAAATGAGGCAAGAGCCGGCACTGAAAGATAACTACTAGGCGACGTGAATCCCGTGGGCTCCCCAATCATTAAGACCTGCTGGATTGGTTGTCTGTTACTAATGATTGCGGTCGCCACCTATGGCCAGGAGGACCTCAATGAACTTACGGTGGACCGCCCAGGAGTAGCCGATACACCCTATACGGTTCCTGTTGGTCTGTGGCAGGCCGAAATCGGCTTCGACTACTTCAGCCGGTTCAATGGAGACCATTTTCATCTGCCCTCCGCCCTAATCCGTACTGGCATTAGCAAGAGATCAGAGATTCGAATATCGACAGTTCACGTGATCGATCAAACGGAGCCTAATAGATTTCAGGGCATCTCACCGCTACTTGTGGGATTGAAGATGCATATCATTGAAAAAAAGAAATGGATACCAGAAACGGATCTGATGGTCAATGTTTCATTGCCTATGCATTCCGGCTCCGGGTTTTCCACGACGCCTGGTCCAGAAATGCTGCTACTGTTTGAAAATGACTTTTCAGACAAAATAGCGATCAACTATAATCTGGGCATGCTGTGGGATAGTTTCCGAGGATCCCGGATTTTATCGTATTCGATGTGTCTTAACTACCTGCCCACCCACCGCATTGGACTTTTTGCTGAGGCTTTTGGCTATTCACCATTACAGGATGCTGTTGAAACCGGTATGGATGGGGGAATGACCTATCTGTTGTTTCCACATTGGCAACTGGATCTCTCTGCGGGTCTCAGCACCATCAACGGACAACTCAACCACTTTGTGTCAACAGGGTTTACAGTTAGATTCCAGTAACGCCTATACGGCCCCCAGAAAGTGTTCAATCACCAGGTAGGCACCGCATCCAGCAAAGTATCCAATCAAGGCAATGAGGCTGATGCGCTTCATGTACCAGATAAAATCGATTTTTTCCATACCCATCACGGCCACACCAGCGGCTGAGCCGATGATCAATATGCTGCCACCGGTACCCGCGCAGTAAGCAAGGTATTCCCAGATAAAATGGTCCTGCGGATATACATCGAGGCTATACATGCCCATGGAGGCTGCCACCAGGGGTACGTTATCTACAATAGCTGATAACATACCAATGAGTGTTACTATAATCGACTGACTTCCTACGGTTTGATCCAGCCAGATGGCAAAATGATGCAATATCTCCATAGATTCAAGCGCACCGACGGCCAACAGGATACCGAGGAAGAACAGGACACTGGAGGTGTCAATACGCTGCAATGCGCCTGCAGCCGTATAGGGTTTCCGCAAGGCCTCATCGGCGTGGGGATTGATTAATTCACTTACAATCCAAAGAATACTCAAGCCCAAGAGCATACCAATGTATGGCGGCAGGTGGGTGATCGTCTTGAAGACAGGGACAAAGATCAATGCGCCCACCCCCAGAATCAGCATGATGGAACTGCCTTTGATTTCCTCATGTCCATAGCCGGCACTTGCGTGTTCAGCATTGGGATGTTCACCCAAGGTGCCCTTCATGGTGAAGGTGAGGTACAACAAGGGAATGATCATGCTCACCATGCTGGGAACAAACAGAACCTTGATAATATTTATCGTTGAAATCTGTCCGCCGATCCAGAGCATGGTAGTGGTGACGTCACCAATGGGTGTCCAGGCACCTCCGGCATTGGCCGCAATCACAATCATACCAGCAAAAAACATACGCATCTCCTTGTCTGGTATCAGCTTGCGGATCAAAGACACCATCACAATCGCGGTGGTGAGGTTGTCAAGGATGGAGGACAGAAAGAAGGTAACCATACACACCAGCCATAGGAGTTTTACCGCGTTCTTGGTCTGGATGCGATCGGTGATCAGGCGAAATCCCTGATAGGCGTCTACCAGTTCAACAATGGTCATGGCGCCCAGGAGGAAGAATAAGATAGAAGAAATCTGACTCAGGTGTTCTCCCAGGTGAAGACCAACGGCATCCTTGTCATTTTCTGACAATGCGTACAATGTCCAGCACAATACACCCGTGAGCAGTGCCGTGGCTGTCTTATTGATTTTGATGGGGTGCTCGAGTGCGATGGCCAGATAGCCAACGACAAAGACAAGAATGATAATAACTTCCATAAGCCACGGGTTAGGTCGCAAGTAAATATATGCGAAAAAATGCTTTTTGGAAGTCCCTGATAGCGGGAATTCGATTGAAATCTGACCAGCGGCAACGCCGCCTATTCACCCAGGTTGAACAATCCTTGATTCAATAATTGCAGAGAAGGGTTCTTATGGGCCGTATTCACCAGGATGGAAATATTATTGTGACTCCCACCATACGAAACCATACGCACTGGAATCTCACCCAGCGACTGAAATACATCAGCAAGGACACGCTTTTTGTCGGCCAGCTTGTTGCCCACAACACAAATGATCGTTTGGTTTTTGTCCACCTCTATGCTGCCGAAGCGTTCCAGTTCGGAAATGATTTCAGGAAGATGTGTTTCATCATCAATGGTCAGGGACACAGCCACCTCTGAGGTGGAGATCATGTCGATGGGTGTCTTATACTTTTCGAAGATTTCAAAAACCCGGCGAAGGAATCCAAATGCCAGCAGCATACGCGACGACTTGATGTTGATGGCGATGATGCCATCTTTTGCCGCAATAGCTTTGAATTGACCGCTTGTTCCTTTATCAGAAATGAGTGTACCCTGAGCTTTTTCGTCCATGGTATTCTTAAGCCGAACCGGAACGCCATAGCGTTGTGCGGGCACAATGGTAGAGGGGTGAAGAATCTTGGCACCGAAGTAGGCCAGCTCGGAGGCTTCGTCGAAAGTTAGCTCAGCAATGGGCTGTGTCTTTTTGACAACACGTGGATCGTTGTTGTGCATGCCATCAATGTCGGTCCAGATTTGAATCTCCTCGGCACGGATGGCGGCGCCGATCAGCGATGCGGTATAGTCGCTGCCCCCGCGTTTCAGGTTGTCAATTTCATTGCGGTGATTTCTGCATATGTAGCCCTGGGTAATAAGCACATCAAGGTGGCTCATCGACGGGAGCAGGGCCTTGAGCCGCTCGGAGATCTTCTCCAGCTCTGGTTCCTGGTTCTCATCGATAGACATGAAATGTAGCGCTGGTAACAAGCGGGAATCGATGCTGCGCTCCCGCAGGTGGTAATAGAAGAACTCCGTGGAGGCCAGTTCGCCCTGCGCCAGCAATTCGCGATAGCTGCGGTCATCAAACGCGCCGGCGGCGAGCAGGCGTATAAGGCTGAAGTAACGACTGACGATATCCTGACCAATGGCTTTGTACTCTGGAGACAGAAACAATTCACCGGCATATTGCTGATAGTGTTTTTCGAGTTGCAGGATCTCTGCTTCGGCTTCCGGCTTTCTGCCTGCCATCAAATGATCACCCATTTTCACCAAGGTGTTGGTGGTGCCACTCAGGGCAGACAACACAACGATCTTTTTGCCGGGGATACCCAACACCAGATCAGCTACTTTTCTTAAACGCTCGGGCTTGCCGACAGAGGTGCCACCAAACTTAACGACTTGCATAATCTTATACGATGAATTTGCGGATGGCAAAGATAGGCCAACCCGTTGGATAATGCCTGCATCTTTCATTCACTGATCCGGTTATTTCTACTGCATTCGATTGCAGCAAGGCCGAGCATAAACCAGATAGGTATAAACAACAAGAGCGCGACTTGCGCCGCGCTCTTTTCAGGGGATCAATTAAACACTTACTTCTTTACTTCTTCATACTCTACGTCAGTAGCATCGCCACCCCCACCGGTACTACCGGCGGAAGCACCCGGTTGAGGGCCGGCACCGGCATCTGCGCCGGGCTGTGCACCTGCCGCTGAGGAGGCTGCGTACATTTCCTGAGAGGCAGCCTGCCAGGCAGCATTCATGGCGGTAAGGGCATTTTCAACAGCGGCCAGGTCCTGACTCTTGTGTGCTTCCTTCAGTTTCTCAAGCGCGCCTTGTATAGCGGTCTTGTTGCCATCAGAAAGTTTGTCACCGTATTCTTTCAGTTGCTTCTCTGTCTGGAAGATCATGGAGTCAGCCTGATTGAGCTTCTCGATGCGTTCCTTTTCTTTCTTATCGGCATCAGCATTGAGCTGTGCCTCTTCCTTCATTTTCTTGATTTCGGCGTCGGTCAATCCGGAAGATGCTTCAATGCGAATCTTCTGCTCTTTGCCTGTGCCTTTGTCTTTGGCGGACACGTGGAGGATACCGTTGGCGTCTATATCAAACGTCACTTCGATTTGCGGTACACCACGCGGTGCCGGAGGAATTCCATCAAGGTGGAACCGGCCAATCGTGCGGTTGTCTTTTGCCATCGGGCGTTCTCCCTGCAGCACATGGATTTCAACAGACGGCTGGCTATCCGATGCCGTAGAGAACGTTTCTGATTTCTTGGACGGAATGGTGGTATTCGATTCAATCAACCGGGTCATTACCCCGCCCATGGTTTCAATACCCAGGGAGAGCGGCGTTACATCGAGGAGCAACACATCTTTTACTTCACCCGTCAATACACCACCTTGAATGGCAGCGCCAACGGCGACCACTTCGTCAGGGTTAACCCCTTTTGACGGCTTGCGGCCGAAGAACTTCTCTACTTCCTCCACGATGCGCGGAATGCGGGTTGATCCACCCACCAGAATCACTTCATCAATTTGAGAAACAGAGATACCCGAATCTGCGACTGCCTTGCGGCAAGGCTCCAGGGTACGCTTGATGAGGTCGTCACACAGTTGTTCGAACTTGGCGCGGCTGAGTTTGCGCACCAGGTGTTCGGGTACACCATCCACGGAGGTGATATAGGGAAGGTTGATTTCTGTTTCCTGTGAGCTTGATAACTCAATCTTTGCTTTTTCGGCGGCCTCTTTCAGACGCTGCAGGGCCATCGGGTCTTTGCGCAGGTCGATGTTCTTTTCATTTTTGAATTCGTCGGCCAGCCAGTTCATGATACGCATATCAAAGTCATCACCGCCGAGGTGTACATCACCATTGGTCGATTTTACTTCGAATAC
Source organism: Cyclobacteriaceae bacterium (assembly GCA_035430125.1). GTDB lineage: Bacteria > Bacteroidota > Bacteroidia > Cytophagales > Cyclobacteriaceae > ELB16-189. The sequence continues at coordinate 7,828 of DAOMGC010000069.1, forward strand.
ACCATCACCAAGTTCAAGGATTGAAATATCAAACGTACCACCGCCCAGGTCATAGACGGCAATTTTCATGTCTTTGTTCTTCTTATCGAGGCCATAGGCCAGTGCAGCGGCCGTGGGCTCGTTAATGATACGCTTTACATCCAGTCCGGCAATCTGGCCTGCCTCTTTGGTGGCCTGACGCTCGGCATCATTGAAATATGCGGGTACGGTAATGACGGCTTCGGTAACGGAAGTACCCAGGTAGTCTTCAGCAGTGCTCTTCATTTTTTGAAGAATCATGGCTGAAATCTCCTGTGGCGTGTACATACGGTCACCAATACGAACGCGCACTGTGTCGTTGCTGCCGCTCTCCACGCCGTAGCTCACCATTTTCATTTCGCCGCTTACGTCCTTGAACTTCTTGCCCATGAATCGTTTGATGGATTGCACGGTGTTCTTTGGATTGGTAATGGCCTGGCGCTTGGCAGGATCGCCCACTTTGCGCTCGCCCTTGCCGTTATCCAGAAAACCCACGATTGACGGAGTCGTTCTGCGGCCTTCGCTATTTGCAATCACCACGGGCTCTGCGCCTTCCATTACGGCAACGCAGGAGTTGGTGGTTCCGAGGTCTATTCCTATGATCTTTCCCATGATATGTTCAGTTTTTTGTTTCCGGTTTAATGATCCGGATTCCCTATGTCAATGCTTATGCCAAGGGAGTTTAGGATTGAAAAAGTGACATAGTGGCAGTTCTCCAACCAAAAGCATTTCAATTTTGGGCCGAAAAAGCGTAAAAATGGCTAGCGAAGCGGGATCCGAATTGTTCCTGGTTGACGAGATTCCTTTTCTCGCTTGATAAAATCAATGGCGGGCGGATAGCCTTTGTCGCGACAGGATTTTACCATTCTGAGGCCCTGGTCATAGTTAATGTATTGCATGGTAAGGACACCCAAATGGAACCTTACATCCAGATCGGCCGGATCCAGCTCGGCTGCTTTTTGATAGTTGTAAATTGCGTGTTCGGCCAGGTTTTTGACTCGTTCAATTTCGTGAGCGGCATGAAAATCATGCCCCGCCTTTTTCCATTGGGAAGTGGCCTCGTAGCATACGCCACGCGTGGTAAGGGCCTCTATGTCGGACGAATCACCATGGATGTATGTGGTAAGATCTTCAGCCGCCATCGCATGTTGGCCCAAAAGGGTTCTGGCGACACCTCGGAGTTTGAATCCGATCAGGAACTGGGGCGATAATTCAGTCATTCTGGAAAAATCCAGGATGGCATCTTCATAGAGTTTCAGTTCCATCCGATAGATACCCCGCTTCTTGTAGGCATCATATATGTTGGGATCCAATCTGATGGCCTTATCGTAAGCGGCAAGGGCCTCGCTGTGTAATCCGGCATGCTCGAAAGCCAGGCCGCGGAGATATACGATAATTCCGCTCGGCTGTTTTACAGCGTCGAATACATTTAATGCATTCTGGTATTTGTTTGTAATGATAAAGCAAAACCCGGTCTTGACGTACTGCATATCCTCTTCCGGAAATCCGTACAACCGCCCCATGAGGTAGCGTGCGGCGGTCTGAAGGTCAATGCGCTTGTCGAGCACCGTTTGACCTCCTTTGAACCGATCTTCGTTCACATCACTGAAGGTGAACGATTTTCGGAAGTCACCAAAAGCCAGATCGTATTTGGAGGTGGATGCATAGGCATAGCCACGCAGGTAGAGGTACAAAGGATTAGTTGGATAATTGCGCGCCAGTCGATCCCAATCGGCAAGACATTTGTCGTAATCGATGTTGTCTAGAAAAACCAGCCCCCGCCAGAACAGGTTTTTTTCAGAGATGGAATCAATGGCCAGGGCATCACTGAATTGGGTGAGTGCGTCTTTCTTGTTCTTCGCATTCAGGGCCATCAATCCAAGTTGCAAACGGGCTTGTACAGATCGCGGATCATAAACCAAACAGGTTTGATAACGCTTAAGCGCCTTGTCTGTGTGAAGATTTCGAAGCTCCATATTGCCAAGGTGCAGATAGGCAGAAGTCCTTCCGGATCTGTGATTGGCCGCTTGTATGTAAAATGTCTCGGCCTTGTCGTAAAGCCGTCTGGCTTCGTATAGTTCGCCCAGTTCGATACGAGCGGCAGCGAGTGTATCATTGAGTTGCAGACTTACCTGAAGTTCTTTTTCTGCGTCATTGAATTTGCGGGCCATTTTGGAGCTGACGCCCAGGTAATAGTGCCCACCATAAAAGCGGGGACTGAGCCGAATAACTTCCTGGAAGTTCTTTATTGCACTATTGAGTTTTTGTTCAGTGAGATCATTCATTCCTTCATTCATGGCGGCTTGCGTCTTGCCGTCCATGGTCCAGCGAAAGGTTACTGGTTCGAAGGATTGAAAATCAAGTGGTGGGCGAAGGTCCTGAAGAATGAAAGCGTCGTACTCGTTTTGACCAGAAAGCCGGAACGCCACCGTGATGAGCAGCCCTGTCAGTGCAATTCTGTACCGGCAACTACGAATCATTGCTTTCCTGAATGCGTCCTATTTCTTCCGGCAGCCATCCAGTATCATCGTCTTAAACCGATCATCACTTTTCAGCATGGCAAAAAAATCACCGGCATATTCCTTCATGTCAGTGAATTCTCGCTGGTTGAAATCACCTTTATAATTGTCAATCACTGCCATAAGCGTTGCTTCTTTATCGATGAACTCTTTGCGAATGAATTGCACTACGGGTTCCTTGCGGCAGAATCCACGGTAGAGCCGATCACGGACGCCGGAGATACCGAGATCCGTATTCACCACAGCGTAAGGAGGATTCACAAAACCCGACATGTCAAAGTCGTAGGCAAGCGGTATGTACTTCTTGGGCTCCTGAAAGATAACCTTGGCGTTGTGCAGGAATGTCGTTGACCAATCTGTGTTGGCCACGAGCAATTGGAAAAAGTCGTGTCGCAAAGCGCTGGTATCATTGAGGCCGAGCGGGTGCAGGTTGAGGTTTTCCATCACTTTGGCGTGGTGTCGTTTGGCCACCAGGTCGTCATCTTCAATGAGGAAGGCTGTAAGTTGAAATTCTTTACTCTTCTTTCCGTCATCTTCAAAGAAGTCTAGTTTGGCAAGGCGGGTATTAAAATGATAAGGCGTGATCTTCTCATACATCTTATACGCCACAAACTCCTTCATCACCAGCGCATTCTTGCCGTCATTGTTCTGACAAGGCATCACCAGCTTAAGACTTCGGTTTCCTTCCAGGAAGGTTCCTTTATGGTCAGTCTTGGCTACCTTAATCCGGATGGGGGCGAAGTAGCAATTCTTGCGGCGGAAAATCCCGCGGGCTCGAACGCCTATCTTCACCGAGTCCCAGGTACCCGAAGCCGACTTGCTGTAGAGGTAGGAAGGCAAATAAGTTGAATCGTTGGTTTTCTTTTTAATATCTTTGATTGATACCCGGAGCTTCAAGTCCAACGGTTGCTGATCGCGGAAGAGGGGGGTAACGTCCGGCTTTTGGGCGTGGGCTGGAATGAAGTAAAGTCCGAGCACCAACAGAAGTAGTTTTTTCATAGTGATAAGTTAGTAACAGTCCAATCCGAAAGCAACCCGATGAATAAATACCTACAGATCATCAACGCGCGCACCTTCCAGGTTCTTATTATTTGCGGCGTCACTTCCTTTTTTGTGATTCAGTATCAAATCAAATACAACTACGACCTTACGGTAATTAGTATCGCCATTATATTTCCCCTGGTGTTCACTATCCGCGCTGCCTTTCGGAGAAGAGAAAAGGCCCTGGAACACCTCAGCCGGTTCAAGGCTGGACTGGTCATCGTTCAGCAATGCTTTTTGAAAAATAAGAAGATGGACGATGTCAAAAAAGCAGCAGCCCAGGAATTGCTGGTAAAAACCTCTGACTCCATGATTCGCACCTTGTCCAAGAAAACGCCGGACCGAACCGAACTGCACAGTCAGGTTGACGCCATATTCCAATTTGTCCAAAACAACAAGGAGGAGATCAAGGGATCAGAGGCGCTCAAGATTTTCCGGTTCATGAAAGATGTGGAGTCGGCAACAGAAAACCTGATTGCTATCGACACCCACCGTACACCTATCAGCCTGCGGGCCTATTGCCAGATATTTATTTACGTGTTCCCCCTGATTTATACGCCGGCGCTTTTGCATCGCCTTGAGCATCACTCACCCGACTGGATAGTGTACTCGCTGAGCATGATCACGGGTTTTATCCTCATCAGCCTGTTCAACGTTCAGGACGAAATGGAACATCCGTTTGACCAGCACGGTCTGGACGATATCAAACTGGAAGAGTTCAGATTTACCCGCTGACCCTAATTACCGGCCGAAATCTTTAGCTTTGCGGCCCCATGGAAATCGAAAAGGAAATCGCCAAACGTCGCACGTTTGGTATCATCAGTCACCCGGATGCCGGAAAGACTACACTTACTGAAAAATTGCTGCTTTTCGGCGGCGCGATCCAAAAGGCAGGTGCCGTAAAATCCTCGAAAATCAAGGACCACGCCCGCAGCGACTGGATGGAGATCGAAAAGCAACGCGGTATATCGGTGGCCACGTCGGTGATGGGATTCAACTACCAGGACGTAAAAATAAACCTGCTTGACACACCCGGTCACCAGGACTTCGCCGAGGATACATATCGTACCCTCACCGCAGTAGATAGTGTGATCATGGTAGTGGATTGTGTAAAGGGAGTTGAGACACAAACAGAAAAACTCATGGAGGTGTGTCGCATGCGGAGCACCCCGGTTATTTGTTTCATTAACAAACTCGATCGAGAGGGCCAGGATCCTTTTGATTTGCTTGACGAAATAGAAGAGAAACTTTCTATCAAAGTGCGGCCATTATCCTGGCCCATCAGTATGGGTAAGGGTTTTAAAGGCGTGTATAGTTTATATGAAAAGAACCTGCACTTGTTCACCGCGAGCAAGACGGTGGTGCAGGAAGGTATTCAGATTGACGACATCAATGATCCACGGCTTGACGCATGGGTGGGTGAGAACAACGCGCGGCAACTAAGGGCGGATGTTGAGCTCATTGAAGGCGTCTATCCCGACTTCAAAATAGAGGATTATCAGGCCGGACGTGTAGCACCTGTATTTTTTGGTAGTGCGGTTAATAACTTTGGAGTCAAAGAACTCCTTGACACCTTCATCCGGATAGCGCCCACGCCGCGTCCAAGGAACACTGACATACGTCCGGTGAAACCTGAAGAATCAAAATTCAGTGGCTTCGTATTCAAGATCCACGCCAATATGGACCCCAAGCACCGCAACCGAATTGCGTTTGTGCGTGTGTGCTCCGGTGAATTTGTGCGTGGCTCCACCTATTACCACACACGACAGGAAAAGGGATTTCGCTTTTCAAATGCGACTGCCTTCCTGGCTCAGGACCGCGAAACCATAGACGAGGCATGGCCTGGTGACATTGTCGGTATTTATGATACGGGTAACCTCAAGATTGGCGACACCTTGACTGAAGGTGAGAAGTTGCAGTATACCGGCATTCCGAGTTTCTCTCCGGAAATCTTTAAGGAAGTCGTCAACAAAGACGCCATGAAGAGCAAGCAACTGGAAAAGGGACTTATTCAGTTGATGGAAGAGGGGGTGGCTCAGTTGTTCACTTATGATATTGGCAAGCGCAAAGTCATCGGCACGGTTGGAGCATTACAGTTTGAGGTGATTCAGTTCCGCCTCAAGCACGAATATGGTGCCACCGTAGAGTTCTTATCTCAACCCATTTACAAAGCCTGCTGGATTAGTGGTACAAGCGACGCCAAGCTCCAGGAGTTTATTCAATCCAAGTTACGGCACATCGCCCGTGACAAGGAAGACAAACTGGTGTTCATGGCCGAGTCCAAAGCCTGGCTGCAGATGGTGCAGGACAATTTTCCCGATATCCGTTTTCATTTTACCTCGGAGTTCAAGGACTGATCACTACCCTATGAATGCCCTGGACGTCTGCTATGAAGACAACCACCTGATTGCCATCAACAAATCATGTGGCGCGTTGGTGCAAGGCGATGAGACGGGTGATGTGCCCTTGGTAGAACTGACCAAGCAATATATTAAGGAGAAGCATCATAAGCCCGGGGCAGTTTTCCTGGGGGTTGTTCATCGGATCGACCGGCCTGTAAGCGGCGTAGTGTTATTTGCCCGGACCTCGAAATCCTTGTCGCGCATGAATGAGTTATTTCGTTCACGTGAGACGGAGAAGATCTATTGGGCGATTACCGACCAACGGCCGGCCCGGTCGGAGGGGACCCTGACACACTGGCTGTTGAAAGACGAAAAGAAAAATCGTACCACCGCCTATTCGCGGGAGACGCCAGGAGCCCTGCATTCCGAATTGAGTTATCGGGTAATTGAGCAGCACCAGGGATTTTACCTGCTCGAGGTTGCTCCCAAAACAGGCAGGCCGCACCAGATTCGGGTTCAGCTTTCAGACATGGGCTGTCCTATTCTCGGAGACGTGAAATATGGGTCAACGTCGATGACCAACCCACAGAGTATTGCCCTCCACGCGCGGAGACTTTCGTTTATTCACCCGGTTCAAAAGATACCCCTAACAGTGCAAGCACTACCCCCCAACCAAAGTTGGTGGCGGTCGTTTGACGGAAAAAAGTAATTTTGGGAAACACCTCGAGTAACACCCATACCCTGTGAATTGGATAGAACGCCTTCGCAACCGATGGCAAGTAAAGAATACAAGGCAGGTACTCATAATTCTGCTGGTATTTGCCTGCACGGGATATACCGTGGTAGCCATTAGTAAACCGATTTTGCAACAGCTCTTCCAGGGCCAAATTCCCTTTTGGGCCCGCGTGGTATACTATATCGTGATTCTGCCTATCTACAATCTGTTTCTTTTGTTGTACGGCTTCATCTTTGGGCAGTTTACTTTCTTTTGGAGCTTTGAGAAACGCGTTTACCACCGTATTTTTGGTTCATCCCAAACTAAACCATAATTCGAATGAAAAATCTTACCCTCTTGCTTCTGTCTGTGGTTGTATTGGCTTCGTGCTCGGCACCCCGTCAACTGGAAGTTGGCGCGGCAAAAAGATCCGAAGCACCTTCATCGGCCATTGCTGATTATGGGCAACAAGCTCCGGGTGCACCTGTGTTCCTTGCCAGTGCAGGTGGGCAAACAATGGTGACTCCTGCTGCAGAAGTGGTTGCTGCCCCTCAGGTTAAAACCTATCGCGAACTCACCCGTGTGGAGAAGAAGGCAGTTCGTCAGCAGATTAAATCTCAGATCAAGTCATATATCCAGGCCAACAAAAAAGCAGATGCCACCCAGGCTTCGCATGCTGGCGGGATGGACAATGACCTGAAGCTGGCCATCATTTTTGGTGCTGTAGGTATCGTTGGTATGCTCATCGGTACTTCTGTATTTCAAATCATCGGAGGCATTGCACTCATTATCGGTGTGGTGTTCTTTGTGAAGTGGATCATTCGCCAATAGGCCCATTTCTACTTAAATAGCCTCAAAAAGCCCCTTTTAGGGGCTTTATTTTTTTGGGCAAAAAATTATTTTTGCACCCATTCAATAAGGCTATGGATATAGAAATTGAAAACCTATCCAAACAATACGGCCTTCAGAAGGCCGTTGATCAGATATCATTTACGGTCAAGCCCGGGGAAGTCCTCGGATTCCTGGGGCCGAATGGTGCCGGAAAAAGTACTACCATGAAAATGATAACCGGGTACCTTTCCATTGGCGAAGGTCAAATCCGGTTAGGCGGTAAATCGGTGCGCGAACATGGAGATGAACTGAAGCGGCACATCGGATACCTGCCGGAAAACAACCCGCTTTACCTGGACATGCCGGTAATTGATTACCTGGAATTCTGTGCATCCTTGCAAGGCATGTCCTCGTCCGATAAGCATCGTCGTGTCCGCGAGATGGTTCGTGTTTGCGGACTCAATGCAGAGAAGCATAAAAAGATCGGAGAACTGTCCAAGGGATATCGCCAACGGGTTGGTCTTGCCCAAGCCATGATTCATAACCCGCAAGTGCTCGTGCTCGATGAGCCCACTACTGGATTGGACCCCAACCAAATTGTGGAAATCCGCAACCTGATTCGCGAGCTGGGCAAAGAGAAAACAGTCGTACTGAGTACCCATATTCTGCCTGAAGTAGAAGCCACCTGCGATCGGATCCTGATCATCAACAAGGGGCGCATTGTAGCCAACGGCACAGCTGAGAATCTCCGGAAACAAGCCACCGGTCAGGAAATTATCAAGGTTCGAATCGAAGATGGTGGTGCCGAAGAGATAATGAATGCCCTTCACCGGATACGTTCTGTCGACACCGTGGAGTGGGTAGATAAAGCCCTGAACCGTTTTGAGGTGCAGAGCAATGCCGGACAATCCTCGAAGCGGGAGATATTTCAACTCTGTGTTCAACAGGGATGGGTACTCAGCGAATTGATTCCGCAGGAAACGCGGCTTGAAGATATTTTCAGAAACCTAACCATGAACTAGTATGTATACGGTGTGGATCATCGCCAGAAAAGAGCTCCAATCCTACTTTGATTCATTGATTGCCTATATCGTGCTGATTTTGTTTCTCGGTTTCAGCGGATTTTTTACCTGGCTTTATGGATCGGATGTGTTTCTCGTGGGCCAGGCAAGCCTGAAGGGCTTTTTCTCAATAGCTTATTGGACCCTGTTCTTTTTTACGCCAGCACTCACCATGCGCTTGCTCGCTGAAGAAAAGAAAACGGGAACCCTGGAAATGCTGCTGACCAAAGCCGTAACCGATCGCCAGGTGGTATTGGGAAAATTTGTTTCTGCTGTCATGCTGGTACTGGTGGCCCTCGCCTGCACAATTCCTTATGTGATCACCCTGTCGAAGATTGGCAATATAGACGCCGGTGAAGTGGTTTGCGGATACCTTGGTCTGATCCTGATGAGCGCGTGTTACATCAGCATTGGCTTATATGCCAGCAGTCAGACCAACAACCAGATTGTTGCGTTTCTAATGGCTTTGTTTATCGGGATATTCTTCCACATCATATTTGAGGTGCTGGCTTCCA
>DAOMGC010000070.1:0-16718 GCA_035430125.1 Cyclobacteriaceae bacterium
TCGGATGAGTTCGGCAGGAACTGACATAACCTACTTCCCGGCCTATGAAATCATGGTGGATGACCTGCGCGATTACCGGTTTTATGCCAATGATATGATTCATCCATCTGAAGTTGCCGGGGATTATATCTGGGAGAAATTCAGCAACGCTTATTTTAGTAAGGCTACCCAGGAAATTATCGCTACGTTGAAAGATTTGAGCAAAGCCCTTCAACATCGCCCCTTTCATCCGGAGAGCGCCGGGCACAAACAGTTTTTGCGTGATGTGCATAATAAGCTAAAGTTCCTGTCCACCCAGATTGATGTATCGGAAGAATTACAATCGCTGGAATCCCAATTGAACCAGTCATGATGCACCAGCATACCAACCGCCTCGCGCAGTCCACAAGTCCTTACCTGCTTCAACACGCCCACAATCCGGTCGATTGGTACGAATGGGGTGAAGAGGCCTTACAGAAAGCGAAGCGGGAAGACAAACCCCTGCTCGTGAGTATCGGATACTCTTCGTGCCACTGGTGCCATGTGATGGAGCGTGAGTCGTTCGAAAATGAATCGATCGCTGCCTTGATGAATGAGCATTTCGTCTGCATCAAAGTAGATCGCGAAGAGCGACCGGATATCGATCAGATTTATATGGAAGCCGTACAGGCGATGCAACAAAATGGCGGCTGGCCGTTGAATGTATTCCTCACGCCAGACCAAAAGCCTTTTTGGGGCGGTACCTATTTCCCGCCACAATCCTGGGCTTCAGTGCTTCAACAATTGTCAAAGGTTTATCGTGAACGCCGTAAGGATATTGACGATTCAGGGGAAGAGTTGCGCAAGCACCTGCAGTCTTCCGATGGACAACGCTTTGCACGCGATCCTGCGACGGCTACGTTCTCAAAACGCCAGTTGGCCAACATGGCCGCTATGTTACAGAACCGATTTGATCATACGCATGGCGGAATGGACAAGGCACCCAAGTTTATTATGCCATCGATATGGCTTTTTCTGCTGCGCCATCACGTCCTGAGTGGAGATGAGGCTTCCTTACAGATGGTGACAAAGACCATCCGCAAAGTTCTACAGGGTGGCATCTATGATCAATTGGGGGGTGGATTCTCCCGATATTCCGTTGATGGCAGGTGGTTCGCTCCTCATTTTGAGAAGATGTTGTATGACAACGGACAGATGTTGTCTCTCCTGGCTGAAACTTATGCATTGACAGGAGACGGCGCGCTCACCGGGGCATTTCGCGAAACTGTCGATTGGCTCAACCGCGAGATGAGTCATCCCGATGGAGGGTTCTATTCAGCCCTAGATGCCGACAGCGAAGGAGAAGAGGGGCGGTTTTATACCTGGACCTGGGAAGAACTCAATGCCGTGTTGTCTTCCGGGGATGTCACCCGGGAATACTTCAACACCAGTCCGGAAGGAAACTGGGAACACGGCAGGAATATCCTCTTTCGGACCGACAACGAGTCGCGGTTCATGAGTGACTACAACATCAACAAGCATGACCTGGACATCCTGGTAGCAGATGGCCGGAAGAAGTTACTTGAGAGCCGCGATCAACGGATTCGACCGAGCCTGGATGATAAGGTACTGACCGGTTGGAATGCAATTACCATTCAAGGGTTGTTGGACGGGTATCGGGCGATCGGCGAGCCCGCTTATCTTGATAGGGCTGTGCGTTGTATGGAATTTCTCGAGAACAACCTGATCGCAGAGGGTAAAGTATATCGGGCATTCAAGAATCAACACTCCAAAACGGAAGCCTTTCTTGAAGACTATGCATTTCTTATCCAGGCTTATACCTCGTTATATGAATCCACGTTTGATGAGCCCTGGATCCGACGTGCTGAACATTGGTCCGAATATGTTCTTGAACACTTCTATGATCCTTCCGACGGGTATTTTTTCTACACTTCTTCATCGGCAGAGACTTTGATCGCACGGAAGAAAGAGATATTTGACAATGTAATCCCGTCCTCCAACGCGGTGATGGCCCGCAACCTGCATAAATTGGGCACCATGCTCGATAACCAGGGATGGATAGGCTTGGGGCGAACCATGACTGCCCGATTAATTTCAACCATTGAATCAGAGCCCTCCTATCTGTGCCACTGGGGTATCGCCGTATGTGAATTGATTGCCGGATATGCAGAAACGGTAATTGTTGGCAAACAATATGAAGCCTATCGCTCGATGCTTCAAAGAAAGTTCCTCCCCTTTGCCTGCTGGGTGGGTTGCCAAAAGTATGGAACCTTGCCCTTGTTGGAAGGACGTGAATCCAAAGACGACAAAACATGGATCTACGTTTGTAAAGACAAAACCTGCCAATTACCTGTTGAATCCATCGAAGCCGGGCTGACTCAATTACGAACCACATGAGATACCTCATCATTCTTGTAGCGTTGGTTGCCTGCTCCAAACCAGAACCACCTGCAGCGATCGGACCGGTGCCTTCTCCCCCACAATTAGCCTGGCATGACATGGAGATGAATGCCTTTGTCCATTTTACCACGAACACGTTCACCAATCGGGAATGGGGTTATGGCGACGAAAGCCCTTCGGTATTCCAACCCACTGCATTTGATGCGGATCAATGGGTGCAAACGTTCAAAGAAACAGGCTTCCAGGGTGTGATCCTTACCTGTAAGCACCATGACGGTTTTTGCCTGTGGCCCAGTCAGTACACCAATCATTCTGTAAAATCAAGCCCCTGGAGAAATGGCAAAGGCGATGTAGTAGCTGAGGTCGCTACGGCATGCAAGAAGCATGGACTTAAGTTTGGTATTTATGTCTCACCCTGGGATCGGAATCATCCAGACTACGGAAGTCCAGTCTATGTCACCTACTACCGCAATCAATTGACGGAATTATTTACCAACTATGGCCCCTTGTTTGAAATGTGGTTTGATGGTGCGAATGGCGGCGATGGGTATTATGGCGGCAAGCGGGAGAAGCGAAGCATTCAGGGCAGCACCTATTACGACTGGCCAACAACCCTTGATTTGGTTCGCGGTATGGAACCCAACATCATCTTTTTTAGTGATGCCGGACCGGGTGTAAGATGGGTTGGTAATGAGCGCGGGATCGCCGGCGAAACCAATTGGAACACCATCACGCCAGACACCCTATTTGCGGGAAAAGGTGGAATTGAAAAACTCCTAAACACCGGTGACGAACATGGCACCGCCTGGATACCCGCAGAAGTTGATGTATCAATCCGGCCAGGATGGTTTTATCATGCTTCCGAAGACAGCCTCGTAAAAACACCGGAAGACCTCTTCTCCATCTACATGAGCTCAGTTGGTCGGGGTTCAACCTTGTTATTGAATGTCCCACCAGATCGACGCGGACTGCTGCATGAAAAAGATGTGGCATCGCTGCAGGGATTTCGGAAATTGCTTGATGAGCGACTGGGGCACAACCTGATCAACGAGGCTACCCTAACAGCCAGCAATACCCGTGGTAGGGATACCCGGTTTAGCGTGCAAAATCTTATTGACACACCGGATAGCACCTATTGGGCTACCGACGATGGGATCCATTCAGCCACCCTCGACATAGCATTTACCGATTATCGCGAAGTGCATTATCTCGTATTGGCAGAATACCTGCCGTTGGGGCAACGGGTAAAAAGCTTTACCATCGAGACCGTACATGACAATGAATCAAAGCCCGTTTTCACCGGTACTACCATAGGACACAAACGCATCATTCCTCTACAATCTATTCGCACCAAACACTTGCGTGTGCGGTTTACGGATGCGCGGGCAAGTTTGGTATTATCCGGAATGGCGGTGTATTGATCGCGTTGTTACTGGCCGGGTAAGTTTATACTTTTAGCACTTGGCCATGCCCTCTTCAGAAAACCGAATAACACTTTTCGCCGACCTGGTGCTGCCAGTACCTGTACCGCGGTTGTTTACCTATCGCGTACCGGCTGACTGGAACAATCTGGTAATGAGGGGTATGCGTGTAATCGTACCTTTCGGGGCCAGGAAAATCTTAACCGGAATCATCGCACAGATTCACGAGAAGCCTCCAACCGCATATGAAGCGAAGTACATCCTGGAAGTGCTGGACGATCATGAGATCATCACCGAGCGTCAATTTCAGTTGTACGACTGGATGGCGTCCTATTACCTCTGCACGCCAGGTGAAGTGCTGAATGCTGCACTTCCATCCGGGCTTAAGCTCTCGAGTGAGTCGATGGTGCAACTTCATCCAGGGTTTGTTCTGGACGAAAGTGAATTTGATTTTTCCGACAAGGAACGGATGCTGATCAACCATCTCCAAACGGAGGCTATGTCGTACACAGACATCGCGAAACTCCTTGGTGCCAAGTCCATTTATAGCATCCTCAAGTCATTAAGTGGCAAAGAAGCCATTGTTTTGTTTGAAAAGGTAAAAGAAAAATTCCGGCCCAAAACGGAGACTTATTACCGCATGACTGCCACCTATACCGGGAAGAAGAAGCTCGAGGCACTATTCGAACGATTGGGCAGTAAACCCAAACAGGAGGCCCTTGTGTTAAAGTACCTGCAGGAAGTACCGGTCTTTAACAATCCAGCACTTAATGAAAAGGGCTTGAGCCGTCGACAACTTTTGGGGGATGATGGCTCGGAGTCCTCACTACGTACCCTGATCAAATCAGGGATACTCGAAGAGTTTGTTGTGATTGTCCCCCGATTTGGATTTGAGGACGAACAGTCGCCCGTTCCAACCCAGTTGAGTGCGATGCAAATCCAGGTGCGCGATAAGATTCTTGGAGACTTTGAAACATCGGGTGCGGCGCTGTTGCATGGCATCACGGGCAGTGGTAAGACAGAGATCTATATCGATCTTATCCGTCGTGCCTTAGACGGTGGCAACCAGGTGCTTTACCTCCTGCCAGAAATCGCTCTGACGACGCAAATCGTGCAACGGCTGAAGCGAATATTTGGTTCGCTGCTCGGTGTCTATCATTCAAAGTTCTCCGACAACGAACGCGTGGAGGTCTGGCAGGGCATTCAGTCCGGCAAATTCAGGTTTATCATTGGTGTCAGGTCATCCGTTTTTTTGCCCTTTGACAGCCTAGGTTTAATCATTGTGGATGAAGAACATGATCCGTCCTACAAGCAGCAAGAGCCTGCTCCACGCTACCATGCCCGGGATGTTGCGCGGATGATGGCACAACACCACCAGGCGAAAGTGCTGTTGGGCACAGCTACCCCCTCCTGCGAAACCTGGTATCAAGCCATCAACGGCAAAATCGGATTTGCATCCCTCACCGAACGTTTTGGAGAAGCCCAGCTTCCGCAGGTTGTGTATGCCGATGTATCACGGGAACGCAAACAGAAGACCATGAAGGGAGAATTTACCAATCTCCTCTTGCGCGAAATCAAAGGATCGCTTGATACCCACGAGCAGGTGATTCTCTTTCAAAATCGGCGTGGTCATTCACCCATGGTGGAATGCCAGGATTGCGGCTGGATACCGACTTGCATCAACTGTGCTGTCAGCCTGACCTATCACCAATACCGACACGCCCTGATCTGTCATTACTGCGGATATAAAGAGGAATTGCCGGCCCAATGCCCCACCTGCAGTTCCAAACGAATACTAACCCTGGGCTACGGCACCGAAAGAATTGAGGAAGAGCTGAAGTTGTTGTTTCCCGATGCGTCGATCGGCCGCATGGACCTGGAGACCACCCGTACTCGTTCGGCATACGAGGGCATTCTTTCCGACTTTGAAAGTGGTACCACCAATATCCTGGTGGGCACACAAATGGTTACCAAGGGGCTGGACTTCGACCGGGTAAATCTGGTGAGCGTTTTTGACGCAGATCGTATGATGTATTTTCCTGACTTCCGCTCGCATGAGCGTGCTTTTCAACTCATTATTCAAGTTAGCGGAAGGGCCGGCCGCCGGACAAAGCCAGGTAAGGTGGTCATTCAGACTGCGCACCCCCGGCATCCCTTGTTTGACTTTGTTTCACGTCACGACATTTCCGGCTTTCTGGAAGATCAACTACACGATCGTGAATTGCATGGGTATCCCCCATTTACCCGTCTGATTGAGATTACCTTTAAACACATCGACAAAAACACAGGGAGACAGGCAGCAGATCGCTTTGCGCAAAGTTGCCGCAACCAACTTAAAGACATCGCTGTGATGGGACCTGCAGAACCCATGATCTCGAAGATCAGGAATGAGTACCTGGCTACCATCCTGTTGAAAATCCCCCGCCAATCAAAACAATTGCAGGCCATCAAGGACTACCTGCGGTCGCTCATGGATTATATCCAGGGCGATAAAGCCATGCGAAACACGAAGATTGTTTTTGATGTAGACCCGGTATAGTTTACTACCCGAGGATATCCCAGTCCTCGTTTAGTCCAGGGATGGCAGAATGAGCGGTAAGATCAAACTGGCAAGGGACCACGGAGATATAATTGTTGGCGATGGCCCACTCGTCATTGTCTTCCCCTTTATCGAAGTTCACGAAGTTGCCGGTCATCCAGAAGTATTTTCTGCCGTTCGGGTCGCGGCGCTCATCAAACTCCTCTACCCATTTTGCATTGGCCTGGCGGCAAATACGGATGCCCTTAATCGCCTCGTGACGCTTCGGCGGAAAATTGACGTTCAGGGCTACTCCTTTAGGCATGCCCTTTCGTATCACTTGTTCCGTGATCTTCTTCACGTAAGGAAGTGCATGGGAGAAGTCGGCATCACTGCTATAGTCACACAAGGAGAAACCAATGGATGGCGCCCCCTCAATCGCCGCTTCAATCGCCGCTGACATGGTACCCGAATACAGGACACTGATGGAGGTGTTGCTGCCATGATTAATACCGCTTACCACCACGTCGGGTTGACGTTGATCTTTTAACACGTAATGACGCGCCATCTTTACGCAATCAGCTGGTGTACCGGAGCATTCATAAGCGCGAACGCCTTCGTAGATCTTTGATTCCTTGAGGCGCAAGGTATCACCTACCGTAATCGCATGACCCATGCCCGATTGTGGACCGTTGGGGGCTACTACCAAAACATCACCCAACTCCTTCATCACGGCAACAAGATGACCGATGCCGCGGGCCGTAATACCGTCATCGTTGGTAACTAAAATCAAAGGCTTACGCATTACTGAAGGCTATTATAATATTTGACAATGTCCGCAAACTGATATTTGTTTTCGATACTGAGTTTGTTGGCTTTAATATACTTCTGTACAGCATCCTCCTGTCGCCCCATCAACTCAAGCAAGTCATTGCGCCTGCCCGTAAAGGCCTGGATCTCTCCATTTTCTTTAAGCAGGAAGTACTTATTCACCAACACCATCCGGCTGGTAGATCCGTAGTAATAAAATGAGCTGGGGTAGTTTCTGAATTCAATGGATTCCCTGCTCAGCAACGTCATTTTGCCTTCCGCCAGCAACTCAAAAAAGATAGTTGCCCGGTATTGGCCGGTAGCGGAGTAGGGCAAAGCGTAAAAGCTTCGGTAGCGCTTGGAGGTCTTATCAAAAATCTCAAAGAATACGGCCTTTCTGGGTGTAAAGGATTCGAGTCTTCCATTGAGTTCACTTTGGATGATATCATTCTGCAAGTCGTATTTGATGTTGCAGTGAAGCGTATCACCAGTCTCCAGCACGATTTTACCTTCATGCCAGAAATCAGACGGGAACTTCTGCGCCTGCACAGCGGTCAGGGAAAATACGAACGCAATGAATACTATGGCGCGCAGCATGGACCTACAAATGTTTCAGGATGGTATGCCCCATTTTATCCCGCTTGGTCTTCAGATAACGCTCATTGTGTTTATTGGGCGTCATTTCGATGGGGATATTCTCCACAATTTCCAATCCATATCCCATCAGGCCGACCCGCTTTTTGGGGTTGTTGGTGATCAGCCTGATTTTGGAAATGCCCAGGTCGTGAAGTACCTGTGCACCAATGCCGTAGTCGCGGTTATCCATATCAAATCCCAACTGCAGATTAGCTTCCACAGTATCCAGTCCTTCCTCCTGCAGTTTATAGGCTTTAAGCTTGTTCAGTAACCCTATCCCCCGACCTTCCTGCTTCATGTAAAGCACAACGCCTTTGCCTTCCTTCTCTACCATCTCCATGGCGGCATGCAATTGAGGTCCGCAATCACAACGACAGGAACCAAAGATATCGCCCGTGACACACGATGAGTGTACACGAACCAGGACTGGTTCATCTTTGCTCCAACTGCCCTTAATCAAGGCAAGGTGCAATTCGTTGGTATTGATCTGCTCATAAGCCGCCAATTGAAAATCACCAAATGAGGTCGGCATGTTTACATCAACCCGGCGACGGATTTGCCGCTCTGCATTCATGCGATAGGCAATCAGATCCTTGATGGATACCAACATGAGATTATGCTGATCGGCCACCTTGCGCAAGTCCGGAAGGCGGGCCATGGTGCCATCGGCATTCATGATTTCGACCAACACCCCTGCGGGCCGAAAACCGGCCAAGCGGGCAAAATCAATAGCCGCTTCGGTATGCCCCGAGCGACGAAGCACGCCCTCACGCTTCGCACGCAGGGGAAAAATATGTCCGGGCTTACCCAATTCCGCAGGATCGGTTTCAGGGTCCACCAATGCCTTGATGGTCTTAAACCTATCATGAGCCGATATGCCTGTGGTACAGCCATGTCCAATCAAGTCTACGGATACCGTGAATGGTGTTTCAAAGGCAGCAGTATTCTTTCCGACACCCACCATCAGATCCAGCCCAAGTTCTTCACATCGGTCCTCCACCAACGGCACACAGATAAGTCCCCGGCCTTCACGCGCCATAAAATTGACGATCTCGGGTGTAATGGCCTCCGCTGCACAAATAAAGTCCCCCTCATTCTCCCGGTCCTCGTCATCGACGACAATGATCAACTTGCCGTGCCGAACGGCATCAATTGCTTCTTCAATCGTATCCAGTTTTATCGCTTCGTTCATATCATGCTTATCGTTCACTTCTAACAAAATTCTTTAGTCCGGTGTTCCCTATCTCGCCACAACAATACCCAGGGTTGCCGCCAGTTGCCTTTCCGCCTGCTTCAGGTTGTCCTGTTGGGTCAGCGCCTTCTCCAATTCCGCCAGGTCTCCCATGTTTTCAGCCGATTGAATGGCCTTGAGGTTATTGTCGAGCATTTTTTGAATGATCCTGAATTTCAGGTGCAACACATTTGACAACGCCTTCTGTTTTAACTCATCGGAATCTTTTGGAATCACAATGTGGAACTTCTCCCAATTCTTGCTGGTGCTGTACCGGTGGGTAATAAGTTCAGTTACCACCCGAGTCAACTTCTCATCTCCCTGATGCAGAAAGTCCGTACTGTCGAGCGGCTTCCCTGAATCAACGGCATCTTTATATGCCTGAAATATCTTATGAAAAATCGGATCGGTAAAATCCACGTCGTCCGATTCACCCACCAGAAAATCCATCATTTTCTGGTCCTCAACAGAATGATCGGCATAGTTAAGCAGCAACCGGATGGTCTCTCGTTCCTGGAAGTAGACCATGTCCTGCGAGTCCAGCGGTGTTGGCACGAGCTCTTCAACCCGATGCGCCAGGGCACCCGGGTCTTCAGTCGGGGGCGGAGTCTCGGTGTGTTCCCGTTCTCGCTTTTTCCTTTCCTGAATCAGCAACTTGTTCAGCTCAGACAATAGAATGTTTTCTCCAATCTTTAGCTGCTGACTGGTTTCCTGCAGATAGACGGATCGCTTTACCGGATCCGGTATCAATGCAATACTGTTGATGATCTCTTTGATAGACTCCGCCTTGCGGATAGGATCGGTCCCTGCTTCGGAAGCAAATAGATTCGCTTTGAAGGAGATAAAGTCCTGGCTCTTCTGCGCCAGGTATTTTTGAAATTCTGTTGTCCCAACTTTCCTCGAATAGCTGTCTGGATCTTCCTGATCAGGCAAGAGCACCACCCGGACATTCAAGCCGCCCTTAAGGATGAGATCAATTCCGCGAAGGGCTGCTTTGATACCAGCAGAATCACCATCAAACAACACGGTGACATTTTCAGTAAACCGGCGAATCAGTTTGATCTGGTCCTCAGTAAGAGCAGTACCCGATGAAGCCACCACATTTTCAACGTCGGCCTGGTGCATGGAGATTACATCGGTGTAACCTTCCACCAGAATGCAGTTATCATGCTGCCGGATGGAATTCTTGGCCTGATACAAACCATATAGGACCTGGCTCTTATGATAAATTTCTGTTTCGGGTGAATTGATGTATTTGGGCTGGTTCTTCTCCTTACCTAACATGCGTGCCCCAAACGCAATCACCTTACCAGTCAGGTTGTGAACTGGAAAAATGACACGGCCCCTGAAGCGATCGTATGTGCGACCATCTTCATTTTTCACCACCAGTCCGGCCTTTTCGAGCAACTCTTTATTGTAGTTATCCTTAATGGCCTTGTCACTCAGGTTATTCCAACCATCAAGAGCAAACCCCAGCTCAAATTTCTGTATGGTGCGGTCGTTAAATCCGCGCTCATGGAAATAGCTCAGACCAATACCCCTGCCCTCTTCTGTTTGTGTCAGGTTCTCCTTATAGTAGTCTTTAGCATAGTTCATCAGGATGTACAATCCTTCGCGCTCACTTTGTTGTTCACGCTGCTCGTCGGATTGGGCATTTTCCTTGATTTCAACACCATACTTTTTTGCCAGAAACCGGATGGCTTCTGTGTAGCTCATTCCCTCGTGTTCCATCACAAAGGTGATGGCGTCGCCTCCTTTGCCAGAACTAAAGTCTTTGAAGATGCCTTTACCTGGCACCACAAAAAACGAGGCTGATTTTTCGTTATTGAAAGGGCTTAGGGCCTTATAATTCTGCCCGGATCGCTTCAGGGACACGAAGTCGCTGATCACATCCACAATGTCGATGCGGTTCTTTACTTCGTCGATGGTCTCGCGGCTGATCAAGCGGGTGGCAATTTTTACAAGAATCTAAACTATTGGGGGTCAAAGATAGTTATTCAGGAGATTAGCGTCCGGAAAATGAGCGGCATCAGTCAGGGCTTTAGGGGGTCGGGATAAAATAGCCTTGCCTGGCCGATCCGATCTCAGGAATAGCTAAATTCGCACTTTTTGAAGCCATGGCCCTTACCCAGCAAGATATCCTTAATGCACTGTCTACGGTTAACGACCCTGACCTGAAGCGCGACCTCGTGAGCCTGAACATGATCCGGGATGTGTCCATCGGCAGTGACCATGTGGCCTTCACCGTTGTGCTGACCACACCAGCCTGTCCCTTGAAGGAAATTATCAGGCGCGACTGTGAGGCAGCTGTGAAAAAGGTAATCTCTCCGGGAACACGCATTGATATTAATATTACCTCCTCCGTCACAACCTTGCGGAACAACGCACCATTACTTCCCGGCGTAAAGAATATCATTGCCATCGCATCGGGTAAAGGCGGCGTAGGTAAATCAACTGTCACCAGCAACCTGGCAGTTGCTCTCGCCCGCTCCGGGGCTAAGGTAGGTTTGATTGATGCCGATATTTTCGGTCCATCTGTTCCGGTCATGTTTAACTGCGAACGCGAGCAGCCTGAAGTGAAAGTCATCGATGGCAAGAATCACATCGTTCCCATTGAACAGTATGGCGTCAAATTGATGTCCATTGGCTTTCTCGCACCACCAGACAGTGCGGTGGTCTGGCGAGGCCCTATGGCAAGTTCAGCTTTAAAGCAATTTATCAGCGACACCCTGTGGGGCGACCTGGATTATCTTTTCATTGACTTGCCCCCGGGCACCAGCGACATTCACCTTACGCTGGTTCAAACCGTGCCTGTAACCGGCGCCGTCATTGTCACCACACCACAGAAGGTAGCACTTGCAGACGCTACAAAAGGACTTACCATGTTCAAGCAACCACAGATCAATGTCCCGGTGCTGGGTGTGGTTGAGAACATGGCCTATTTCACGCCGGCCGAATTACCCACTAACCGGTACTATATCTTTGGTCAGGATGGTGGCAAGCAGCTCGCTGAAAAATACGGTGTTCCTTTACTGGGTCAGATTCCCTTGGTTCAATCCATTCGCGAAAGCGGTGACAGCGGATTACCCGTGGTCTTAAAAGAAGAAATTACGGCCAAAGCATTCATGGACCTGGGTGAATCCCTCGCTCGTCAGATTGCAATCCGAAATGCTACCTTTGCTTCCACCAAAAAAGTTGAGGTCATCTCATGAGCACCGCCACTTTACACCAGTCAGCTTCCCTACTTGAGCGCGTAGAGTCAGCGCTGGATGGAATACGGCCTTACCTGGAAGCCGATGGCGGCAACATCCGGATTCTTGAAATAACAGAAGGACTTGTTGTACGGCTTGAGTTTGTTGGTAATTGCGTGAACTGTCCCATGTCCACGATGACATTTCGCGCCGGTGTGGAAGAAGCGATCCGCAAGTCAGTGCCGGAGGTGCGATCGATTGAGGTAGTCAATTTGGCTACGGTATCGTGACCTCCGTCTATTTTTGTCATCCAAATAATCATAGATTACAATTTTGATTCGTTACAGTGAATCATGGTGATGCTTGCCTAACCGTACAGACCTGCTGATGTCGCGATTCATTCTTCCTTTCCTGATTTTACTTTTGGGTCTTATATCCCCCCGAATTGGGCAGGCCCAGGAGCGTTGCGGGGTTGTGCCCTATCAGCAAATGCTACAGGAAAAGAATCCACTGACCGAGACGGATGAATCATTTGAGTTGTGGATGGAAAAGAAGCTCCGCACCCGTGGCGCGCAGTTGATGCAAACCAACAAGGTCAACAGTACCTATACGATACCCGTGGTGGTGCACGTAATTCACAACGGCGAAGCGGTGGGCACCGGGACCAATATTTCAGACGCGCAGATTCAATCCCAGATTGATGTACTTAATAAAGACTACAACCGGCTCAACACGGACGCGGTCAACACGCCTGCAGAATTTCTTCCGGTGGCGAGCAGCATCAGCATCCAATTTGTTTTGGCCAGGCAAGATCCTGAAGGCCAGGCAACATCCGGCATTACCCGAACAAAAGGGACCCAAACTTCATGGGCCATTACCGACAATGCAACACTCAAGGGGCTCGACTACTGGCCGGCAGAGAACTACCTGAACATCTGGGTAACTTCATTGTCTGGCGGTTTTATCGGCTACGCCCAATTGCCGGTTACCAACCTCATTGGCGGCCTTGATGTAACCAACAACAACCGGCTTACCGACGGAGTGGTCATTCATTATCAGGCGTTTGGCACAGGTTCCGGCTTCAATCTCCTGTCAAGCTATAACCTGGGGCGCACCGCTACCCACGAAGTAGGTCACTTTCTCGGACTCCGTCACATTTGGGGTGACGCCACCTGCGGTGATGACTTCGTATCCGACACCCCTGCGCAAACCAATTCAACTTCAGGTTGCCCTACTGGCACGCCTTCCTCCTGCGATAGTCGCACGGGATATTTTGTGCACAAGATGTTTCAGAATTATATGGACTACAGCTTCGATGTCTGTATGAACCTGTTCACCCAGGGACAGGTTAGCCGATTCAATGTAGTGCTCGCCAACTGTCCTCGGCGAACCAGCCTGCTCACTTCTCCCGGCAGCAATTTTCCTGCGGTAGTTGCTACCGACCTGGGCATCCGCACCCTGATCAGCCCGGGTGTCTCCAGTTGTGGTTCCGTGATCATCCCTAAAATCGAAGTGCGCAATTATGGCACCAATGTGATTGATAGCACGACAATCAAGCTGACCGTAGATGGCAGTACATTTCAAACCAAGACTTTTTTTGGAATGGCACTCAGCCCGCAGGCTATTACTACGCTTCAATTCAACACATTGAATTTTGGCGTAAACACAAATCATACGGTCGCCTTTGAGATTTTGCGCAGCAATGGAGCAACAGACACCGGAACCACCAACAATTTGCAAAGTGTGCAGGTGCAGGTGCCGGGGTCAATAACCCTTCCCCTGATAGAGCCCTTTACGAGTACACCCGCAGGGTGGTCGATCATCAACCCGGATGGCTATATCACCTGGCAAAATCAACTGGCACCGGATGCCAACCCCACCAACCGCGCCATGACGATCAACTTTCACGCCTATGAAAATCAGGGTGAACTGGATTGGCTTATCACCCCCTCTTTTACCATTAGCAACCAGATCAACTCCCAGGTGAGATTCGATGTGGCATATGCCCAATATCCCAACCAAACACCAGATGGACTGTTGGTCTACGCATTACCTGGCTGCAGCAATGATCTCTCTCAGGCGGTATTGCTTTTTAATAAGTCGGGAAGTACGCTTGCAACCGCTGCAAGCTCTGTGAATTCCTTTACACCCACTTCCGATGCACAATGGCGCAAGTCGGAAGTAGTGAGCCTGAGCGGACTTCAGCTCAATACTTCATATCAACTCGCATTTATTGGTAAGAACGGCTATGGCAACAACCTATACCTTGATAATGTAGTGATTACCGATAAAGTGGTGAATGACATCACGCTCGTTTCCATTGTAAGTCCTGCCCTGGTGCACTGCCAGTCCAATGTTGCGGTTCAGTTTACAGTTCGTAACCTCAGCAGTTCTACCCTCTCCAGCTTTCAAGCCAATTACACGCTGAACGGTGGCACCACCAATACGCAGACTTTTTCAACCAGCTTGGCCATTGGTGAAGAAAAGACATTCACATTGAACACCTCAGCACTTGCCCTGGGAAAAAATCTGTTTGCCATTACCCTGATCAATCCCAATCAATTACCTGATTCCAATCCCGGTGACAATGCCCTTACGTTTGCTACGTATCTGGATACCTCCACCGATTTGGCTCCTTTGCGCAAGACCTTTGACAGCAATATCGAAAGCACTTGGGTCAATGCGGCTCCTGCAGGTATGATCACCTGGAATGCGGTCAGTACGAATTACCAGCAATCCATGGTTTATCCGGCCTTCACCAATACAACCATCGGACAGGAAGCCTGGGTGGTAAGTCCGGTGATCGACTTATCACGAAATACCAGGGGAAGCTTGTTGTTTGATCTTAGCTATGCGCAGCGTAACGCTTCCATTGAAAACCTGCGGGTGCTGGCAAGTGATGATTGCGGCCTCACGTATAAAACAGTCCTGTTTGATCATCCCCTGACTGACCTGAGTACCAAAACCACGTCGACGGCCTGGGCCCCATCAAAGGCTGCGGACTGGAATCGGCAATTCGTGAGCCTGGATCAGTTCGCAGGAAAGAAAAACATACGCATTGCACTGGTCGCCACCAATGCCAATGGCAATAACCTGTACCTGGACAACCTGGAGTTGTTCATGGGGGATGATGCAAATCCGGCAACCACGACAGCGAACTATCAGCTCTACTATAGCAAGAAAGAAACCAAGAGCGACGTTGCACTGACCTTCAACTTGCCGGAAAAAAAGGACGTCTACCTTCAGATTTTTACAGTAACCGGCCAACTGGTAGCCGAGAACACCCTTCCCCAGACGCTTAACCAGACCTATTATTTCGATCTTACTGAGCAATCCAACGGCTTGTATATTTTCCGAATCCGGATTGACGACCAGTTTACGGCGACCCGGGTATTCGTGAGTCATTGACAGGAATTTCTATCTTTGACACGATTTATACTGCATGAGTCGTAATGTCATAATTCTATATGGTGGTCGTTCCGTTGAACATGGTGTATCGGTTAACTCCGCACGGAACATTTTCGAATTCATAGACCGCAAGAAGTTCAATCCTATTGCCATCGGTATTACCCAACAGGGGGTCTGGTACCTTACCGAAGGGGTCAGTCGTACCATTGAACAGGGCATACCGGTATCTATTACCTTGAATGCATCGCGTCCTGCATTCCGGGCCGGTGAAAAGGAATTTACAGCCGATGTGGTGTTTCCGGTTCTCCATGGAACCGATGGCGAAGATGGAAGTGTTCAGGGCCTGTTAAAGGCACTCGACCTGCCACTGGTCGGCACCGGGGTGCTTGGCTCTGCCCTGTCGATGAACAAGATCATAGCGAAGCGCTTAATGCGGGAAGCAGGTTTGCCGGTAACGGATTTCATTGCTGTCAACTACTACGACAAAAAGAAACCGGGCTTTGAACAGGTAAAGAAAAAGCTGGGACTTCCATTTATGGTGAAGTCAGCCAGCCTGGGATCCTCGGTGGGTGTCTCCAAGATTAATACCAAGGCGGAATTCGCGCCCAAGGTAGCTGACTCATTCCGTTACGATTCCGAAATTCTCTTCGAACGCTATGTCAAAGGTCGCGAAGTAGAATGCGCCATTCTGGGCAACAGCCCGGCACAAGCTTCCCTCCCTGGAGAAATCATCATCCACAAGGGATATGAGTTTTATACATTCGATGCCAAATATGTTGATCCTGAGGCGGTGCGGATTGATGTGCCAGCGCGATTACCAAAAGCTGTGCAAAAGAAAATTCGGGAATACTCGGTAAAAGCATTTGAGGTGCTCAAGTGTGAGGATTACGCCCGGGTAGATCTATTTTATGCCGGACCGGGGAAAATCTATGTGAACGAAATCAACACCATTCCTGGTTTCACCAACTCCAGCATGTATCCGATGATGTGGAAAGAACGTGGGATCAGTTTTACCAACCTGATCACCCGCCTCATTCAACTTTGTCTGGACCGGACTGAGAAGAACAAGCGCGTCGCTCATGACTTTAATTCATCATTGAAATACTGATCATGAAATTAAAGGA
>DAOMGC010000071.1:0-16601 GCA_035430125.1 Cyclobacteriaceae bacterium
TGTTGCGCCGGATTTGTTTCTCCAGAAACTGGTCTTCGTTGTTGTTCTTGCCATCCTCCTCATCCTCGCCCACCCATAATTCCGGATATTGGCGGGCCATCTCGGAAGGGAGCATTCCAGAGAAAATTGAATTCCGCGCATACGCGGTGGTAGTGGGTAAAATGGAATAATAGGTTTCTTCCTTTTCTATCGTGAAGAAGTCTAGTAATTCAGGTTCGATGGCCTTCCACTGATCATAGCGAAGGTTGTCAATGACCAGCAGAAAAGTGGGACGGCCTGCCTGCACCTCCGGGAACACCTTTTTTTTCATGAGTTGGTGCGACATCAATGGCTTGGACGCCTTGCTGTCATTCAACCAACTGTCATAGTTCTTCTTGATGAAGCGACAGAAGTTTACGTTGGCTTCCACTTTCTGCGACTCCAGTACTTCGGCCATACTGGCATCGGTCTGGTCCATCTGCAATTCCCAAAACACGAGCTTCTTATAAATATCCGACCACGCTTCATGGTTCAGGTCATCCAGAAAGGCCATGCTGATCTTGCCAAACTCCTGTTGATAGTCAGAGTTTGTTTTCTCCATCACCAGGCTTTTCTTATCCAGGATCTTCTTTACCGAAAGGAGTATTTGACTGGGATTAATAGGTTTGATCAGGTAGTCATCGATTTTGGATCCGATCGCCTCTTCCATAATCTGCTCTTCTTCATTCTTGGTGATCATCACAACCGGCACATTGGGCTTGGTTCCTTTAATCAACCCCAGCGCTTCCAATCCCGACATACCCGGCATGTGTTCATCCAGAAAGACTACGTCAAAGTTTCGACTTTCATTGAGCTCTACGGCTTCCGCGCCGTTGTTAACCGGCGTAATGTCATACCCACGTTGTTGAAGAAAAAGGATGTGGGGCTTTAGCAAATCAATCTCATCGTCGGCCCACAAAATCGAATATCTTTGCATGGAGTAATTTTTTACAAGTTAGCGAATCAACCCGAATCCCATGGCTGCTGCGCGCGCCTTCAAGAATACCATCATTAACGACCCGGTATACGGATTTATTCCCGTGACCAGCGAAAAAATACATGCCTTGATTGAGCACCGCTACATGCAGCGCATGCGGCACATCAGGCAGTTAGGGCTCACAGAGCTCGTATATCCTGGCGCTATCCACACCCGGTTTCACCATGCCCTGGGCGCCATGGACCTCATGCGGCGTGCCATCGACGTGCTCAGGGCTAAGGGCGTTGAAATCTCTGCCGAAGAGCAGGAAGCGGCTCAGATCGCCACCTTGCTACATGACATCGGCCACGGCCCATTTTCGCACGCCCTGGAACAAACTCTTCTCGATCATGTCCAGCACGAAAGCATTTCCTTCCTGTTCATGAAAGCCCTGAACAAAGAATTCAACAACGAGCTGGCCATGGCGATGCGGATTTTTCAAAACACTCATCCGCGCAAGTTCCTTCACCAGATGGTAAGTTCGCAGCTCGACATGGATAGGCTGGATTATCTCAACCGCGACAGTTTCTTCACCGGCGTACGCGAAGGATTTATTAGTACCGACCGGATCATCGCCATGCTCAATGTGATTAACGGCCAGCTTGTGGTGGAAGAAAAAGGTATTTATAATATCGAGCATTTTCTCAGCGCGCGGCGACTGATGTACTGGCAGGTGTATCTTCATAAAACAAGTGTATCTGCGGAACGTTTATTGATCAATATCATCCGGCGCGCACGATACCTCGCCCAATCCGGTGAACCCGTGCCAGCCAGTGAAAGCCTGCACATGTTCTTGTATCACCAGCAAACGCTGGACGACTTCAACAAACAGCCGGCATTGTTGCAACACTTTGGATCATTGGATGATTACGATATATGGGGCGCCATCAAACAATGGCAGACCCATAAGGATGAGGTATTGAGTGGTTTGTGCCGGTGGTTACTGGAACGCCGCCTGTTTCATATCCGTGTATCAACGCAGCCTATTGAAAAATCTGCCATTGAGAAAGTGCGTACTGCTATTGGAGAAAAATACCATTGTACACGGAAGGACGCTGCCTTCTTGTTTTCCTATGGAAGTCTTTCTAATGAAGCATACTTGTCTGAAAGAAATGCGATTCAGATCTGGATGAAGTCGGGTGAACTTTTGGATGTAGCCCAGGCTTCTGACCTTCCCAACATCAAGGCCATGAGTAAAATCGTCAAAAAAAACTACCTATGCTGGCCTAAAAACTTATCTTTGTAAGGGCATTATCACTATCCTTTGCTTATGGAATTTACCTTACATCAAATAGCCGGCATGCTCAAAGGCTCGGTTTCAGGGGATGGTAATCAAAAGGTGCGGATGCTCGCCAAGATTCAAGAAGCAGGGCCCGGCGAAATTGCCTTTCTGGCTAATCCTAAATACGAACAGTATATCTATAGCACGAAGGCAACGGCTGTAATTGTCAGCCGCGACTTTGAACCTAAAAAAGACATCAGTGCTGCACTGATTCGCGTTGATGATGCCTATGCCAGCTTTACTGTATTACTGGAAGAGTATCACAAGCTGATGAACTTTCAAAAGACGGGTATTGAACAGCCCAGTTTTATCGGAGAGAAATCTACAGTTGGCGCCAACATCTACCGCGGCGCATTCTCGTATATCGGCTCACAAGTCACGATAGGTGACAATTGCAAAATTCATCCTCACGTATTCATTGGCGATCGCGTAGTGATTGGCGACAACACCATTCTGCATCCCAACGTAAAGTTGTATGCCGGCACCCGCATTGGCAGCAATTGTATTATTCACGCAGGTACCGTTATCGGCTCGGATGGCTTTGGATTTGCCCCCCTTGAAGACGGTAGCTATAAGACCATTCCCCAATTGGGCAACGTCATCGTTGAAGACAATGTATCCATTGGGGCCAACACGGTAATTGATTGCGCTACATTGATGGGTGATTCCACCATCATCAGCAAAGGCGTGAAAATGGATAACCTTATTCAGATCGCGCATAACGTAGTGATTGGTAAGAACACTGTTATCGCAGCACAAAGTGGTGTGGCAGGATCGAGCAAAGTGGGCGAAAATTGTATGATCGCCGGCCAGGTGGGAATAGCCGGGCATCTTGAAATTGCCAATCGAACGAGCCTGGGGGCCCAGGCTGGCGTATCAAAGTCAATCACGGAAGAAGGACAACGTCATTTCGGCACCCCTTCATTCGATATCAAGGAGTATTTCAGGTCTTACGCCATCTTCAAAAAAATGCCGGATTTGAATTATCGGCTGCGCGAACTGGAAAAGCGCATTTCACAACCGATTGAAAACGGCGCACAGCGTCGAAAAGACTAGCCTCTGGGGCAAAAATGCCCTGATTTTGGCATAGTGGTGCGTTCGGGTTAAATTTGCGCACTTATTTAATGCATGCTTAACCACAAGCAACAGACCATCAAGAAGTCGGTCACCATATCCGGCGTCGGACTTCACACCGGGGTGCAGACCAACCTCACCTTTTTACCGGCAAAGCCAAACCATGGAATTAAATTCCAGCGGATTGACCTGCCAGGGGCCCCCATCATTGACGCCGACTGCGACCGCGTGGTGGACGTCTCCAGGGGCACTACCCTGGAACAAAGTGGTGCGCGGGTGAGTACCATAGAGCATACCCTCGCAGCCCTCGTGGGTCTTGAAATCGACAACGTCATGGTGCAAATCGATGGACCCGAAGCACCCATCATGGATGGCAGTTCCATCGAATTTGTACAGGTACTCAAGGAGGCCGGGTACGAAGAACAGAATGCCCTGAAAGACTTTTTTGAAGTGCAGGACAGCATCTTCTACCGCGAGAGCGCCCGCCATGTAGAAATCGCCGCGCTGCCGCTGGACGACTACCGTGTAACGGTCATGATTGACTACAATTCACCGGTACTTGGCAGTCAACATGCTTCCATCACCAATATTCAGCAGTTCGAAAAGGAAATTGCCTCCTGTCGCACTTTTTGCTTCCTCCATGAATTGGAGATGCTGTACAAGAATAACCTGATCAAGGGCGGAGACCTGAACAATGCGATCGTGATCGTTGATAGGGTTATTGAGCCCCATGAACTGGAGAACATCGCCCGGATGCTGAACAAGCCCAAGGTAGAAGTGAAGAAAGAAGGCATCCTGAACAATGTTGAGTTGCGGTATAATAATGAGCCTGCACGCCACAAACTGCTTGATATCATCGGTGACCTTGCCCTGGCTGGTCGCCCGTTGAAGGCTCAAATACTTGCTGCCCGACCGGGTCATGCCGCCAATGTGGCCTTTGCCAAGAAGCTGAAGAAAGCCATGGCGGAGTCCGACAAGAAAGGCGTACCCCGGTATAACCCTTCACTGCCTCCGGTGATGGACATCAACAAAATTACACAGACCCTTCCCCACCGTTACCCGTTTCTGCTAATCGACAAGATTATTTACCTCGACAAAGAGACTGTTGCCGGTGTGAAGAATGTCACGATGAACGAGAATTTCTTTGCCGGACATTTTCCCGGTAATCCGGTGATGCCGGGTGTATTGCAGGTTGAAGCGATGGCGCAGATTGGTGGCATTCTCGTATTGAATACCGTACCTGACCCTGAAAACTACTGGACCTACTTTCTAGGTATTGACGAATTTCGTTTCCGGAAAATGGTACTGCCCGGCGATACACTGGTGATCCAGTGTGATCTGCTGGCCCCTATTAAGCGGGGTATTGCTAAAATGTATGGAAGAGGCTATGTGGGCAACGCACTGGTGTGCGAAGGAACCATGACGGCCAGCATTGTTCGAAAAGATTCATGAGCTATCACCCCTTAGCCAACGTACACCCGGAGGCGAAAATCGGCCAAAATGTGGTCATTGAACCATTTGCTACCATCCACAAAGATGTGGTGATCGGCGATGGCAGCTGGATAGGCCCAAATGCGGTGGTCTGGGATGGTTCCCGCATCGGAAAAAATGTAAAGATCTATCCCGGGGCATCGGTTTCTTCCATTCCGCAAGACCTGAAATTTGCAGGCGAAACAACCGAAACATTCATTGGCGACAACACGGTGATTCGCGAAAGTGTAACCATAAGCCGAGGTACCGTTGATAAGCATAAGACCGTAATCGGCAAGAATTGCCTCCTTATGGCGTATGTACACATCGCCCACGATTGTATTGTAGGTAACAATTGCATCTTCGCCAATGCTGTACAGGTGGCAGGTCACGTTACTATTGAAGATTGGGCAATCATCGGAGGAGCAAGTGCGTTGCATCAATTTGTAAAAGTAGGTGCACACGTGATGTTATCTGGTGGATCGCTGGTACGCAAAGACATTCCTCCCTTTACCAAGGCAGCCCGTGAGCCGCTGACCTATGCCGGAATCAACAGCGTGGGTCTCCGTCGTCGTGGTTTTACGGCAGAGAAAATCAGTGAGATTCAGGAAATCTACCGTTATATCTTTTTGAAAGGTCTTAACAACTCCAAAGCCCTTGACGCCGTAGAGAAAGAGATTGCGCCAAGCGCAGAGCGAGACTACATCGTTCAGTTTATCCGCAACTCAGAACGCGGCGTAATGAAAGGATTTTCCAAAAGTACTTCCTTTGAATGATTCTCCGCGCCGAAAACCTGGGGAAGCGTTACAACCACGAGTGGATATTCAGAAATCTTAATCACACCTTTCAGCCCGGCATTTATACGATTGTGGGGCCTAACGGATCAGGTAAGTCAACCTTGTTGCAAGTATTGTGGGGACAACTACCCGCCTCTGCCGGAAACCTCACTTATACATCAGGCGAAAGAACAATATCCATAGAAGACGTTCAGCAGCACCTGATGATTGCTACTCCGTATATGGAGCTGATTGAAGAGTTTACCCTTACCGAATTGCTGAAATTTCACTTCTCATTTAAGAAAATCAGGGGCTCCCATAGTCTCGAAAACCTGATGGATTTGATGGAGCTCAGCCACGCCAGGCACAAACAGATTGCGGTCTTTTCGTCAGGGATGAAACAGCGCCTGAAGCTCGCATTGGCCTTTTTTTCGGACGTTGAAATGGTTTTTCTCGATGAGCCGACCTCCAACCTCGATAAAAAGGCTATTGATTGGTACTGGCATCATTTTAATCAATTACCCCCGCAGACCCTCATTTTCATTGGTTCCAATCTCGAAAATGAGTGCCCTGTCAACGCTACCCCTATCCAACTAATGGAGTATAAGCGGGTTACTTCCCGGTAATTCGCCGGGATAAAACCAGGGTATTCTTCAGTCATATTCCAAAAGAATCCATATTTTAGTATGTTTGATCAATTATCTAAGACCGTATGAAAATCTTCAAAGCAATGTTGGTGGTAGTCGCCTTGGGTTCTCTTCTCACCTATTCTGGGTGTAAGAAAAAGGACGGCCCTGGACAAACACCGCAGGACGCTCAATTGGTAAGGCTTTCCAAAACCTGGAAATTTTCTAAAGTTACCCTGGATGGCGTAGATCAGACGGGTTATAGCAATTTTCAATTGACCATCAGCGGCACAGCAGGTCAAACTACCTTTGGTTACACCTGCAGCGGCCGACCTGCCCTTAGCCCCTGGCCAGCATCGGGTACTTTTACCTATGGCGATGGTGCGTTATTTTCTACCAGCCTGAAGCGCGATGACGCACTCCCCATCACCTACTCGGTGGATGACAAGGCCACCCAACTTCAGTTGACGTTCAACTATTCCGGCAACGGATTTTCACGCGTAGACAATGTCAAGGGAAACTGGGTGTTCACCCTGATTCCTTAACGTATAGTTTAACCTGATATACCGAAACCTCCCTAACCGGGAGGTTTCTTTTTTAGCGCAAGGTTACAATCGTAATTCCTTCACCACCCCGATCAGCATGCTCATCACGGAAACTGCCCAAGCCCTTTAGCGTAGAAAGGTATTCTCTCACCACCTTCCGCAGAACTCCTTCCCCTTTGCCGTGAATGATTCGCACCTCAGGTTGCCCCAACAAGACGGCATCGTCAAGAAAGCGGGTCAGTAAAGGCAGCAGTTCATCAACCCGCATACCACGCACATCCAACACTGGGCTAAACCGGGATTGCCGCTCATGCAACTCAATACCCCTGACCTGTGGGCGGCTCGCTTGTATTTCCTGGGCCAAGTCACTACGTACCAATCGCTCCACCTTAACCGATGACCGCAGGTCGCCAAACTGAACCGTGGCTGTTTTACCTCGGATGGTAAGTATGGTGCCTGTAACTTCACCACCAGTCATCCGCACCTTATCACCTGCCACCAAGGGTTCTTGCGATTTAATGAAGGCCGGTGTAACTGGCTTAACCTTCTTTTCCAGATCTTTTAATCCATGCCTCACCTTGCGCGTTTCTTGCTTCTCAGCTTTGTTCTCCCGAATGTGTCGGATGGTCTTTTCAATCTCTCGGTTAGTCTCTTTCAGTAAGTCCGAGGCTTCCGATTTGGCGCGGTTCAGGATATCTTTTTTCTGTTTCTCCAATTGGCCGTGCAACTGTTCGTATTGCTTCTTCAACTTGTCCGCCTGCTCCTCCCGTTGCCTGAGCTCACGCTCCTTCACCACAATGGCCTGTTTGCCTTCAGCCACCTCTTTCATGAGTGTTTCGAGGCCAGTCAATTCTTGGCCGATAATGCGCTCGGCACTTTTTAATGTTTCTGCCGACAATCCAGTCTTTCGGGCAATCTCCAAGGCAAAAGAGCTCCCGGGCTGACCGGTCTCCAACCGATACAATGGCGATAATGTTTTGATATCAAATAACATCGCCGCATTGCGTATGCCGGGATGGTTGCTGGCAAAAACCTTCAGGTTATAGTAATGCGTGGTGGCAAGTCCCCAAACCTTGCGCAGCAACAACTGCTCCAACACGGCCTGAGCAATACCGCCGCCAAAGTTTGGATCGGTACCGGATCCCAACTCATCCATCAGCACCAAAGACGAAGCGGTGGCTTTGCGGATAAACTGATCCATATTCTTCAAGTGCGAACTGTAGGTACTGAGGTCGTTCTCGATGGATTGCTGATCTCCAATGTCCAGGAAAATCGCATCAAAAATTCCAGCCACCGAACCGTCGGATACCGGTATGAGCAAACCGCTTTGAAACATATATTGGATCAACCCCACCGTTTTCAGGCACACCGACTTTCCCCCGGCGTTAGGCCCGCTCACCAGCAGGAAGCGTTCTTCCTGGTGTAGGTCAATGGTTAGGGGAATGAGTGTTCGTTTTCCCTTCAGTGTTTGAAGCAGAATAGGATGACATGCATTAACCCAATTAAGTGCGGGCTCGGATTTACACACCGGAAGGATGGCTTCAATCTCACGGGCATAGCGTGCCTTGGCCTGGATAAAATCAATCTCTCCCAGAAAAGAGTATCCGATTTCCAGTTCAGGCAAATGAATGCGCACGAGTGAGGTAAGTTCACGCAATATCCGCACCACTTCCTGACGCTCCTCCAACTCCAGGTCGCGAAGATCATTGTTGGCCTCCATCACTTCTCCGGGTTCCAGATAAATTGTCTGACCGGTTGCGGACTGGTCCATCACATAACCCCTGATCTTGCGTTTATGCTCTGCGAGTATGGGTATAACCAATCTTCCGTCGCGGATGGTGGGCATTGCGCCGTCGGGGGCCCAGCCGGCATCCCGCGCCTGCCGCATCAAGGCTTCGGCTACGCGGCGCACCTTGCTTTGCTCCTCACGGAGCCTCCGGCGAATGCGCATGAGTTCAGGCGTTGCATTGTCCTTGATTCGTCCTTCCTCGTCAATTTGTTGGTGGAGTGCCTGATATAATGCTCGCGCTTCGGTCACGGCTAACGTTAACCGTTCAAGCGCGGGGGCGTCATCTTTCCATTTCACCAGAAATTGCCTGGTCTCAATCACAGATTGCCAGGCAACGCGAAGGTGCATCAAGTCAGTTGACTCCATGAAATTCCCTTCGATCGCGGCTACCTGAAACCAGGGCTGTGGATCATCATAGGTACGCAGGGGAAGGGTTTCACCACGACTGAGCAACCCAAGAGCTTCATGGGTTTGCTGAAGCAAAGCCATGAGTGCTGCATGATCGGTATTCAGGGCGAGCGAGTTTACCCGTAACCTGCCCAGATCTCCCAGGCAATAGAAATTCAGTTTTTGCCTGATCTGATCAAAACCGAGTCGAACCTCTACGTCAGCCGTCACCATGACTTAGTTGCCAATGGCTTGTCGAAGCTTTTGCTCTCTCAAACTGAGGGAGTCGATCACCGCATCATATACAGCTTCCAACTCCTGAGAGTGATCCAGGTAATATTGATAGGACTTCACAAACACGGAATCCTGAATTCCGCTGGATCGCTTGAGGGAGTCCTGCAGGGGGATAAAAATCCGGTACGCAGAATCTTTGTTTAGGTTCAGAAGTTGAGTCCTGGCTTCGGCCAGGTAAATAGGAATCATCCATTGCACCATTTCCTCCCTGGTCATCACACCGGGGGGCAGCTTTTCGTCCTTTTTACAGGAAAGCGGCAACAGCACCAAAATGACCAACAGGAAGCCGAGTTTCATGGAAAAATCTTTCTTTCGGGGTGCGCAAATTACTCATATTTTAGCGTCGCTAAAATTGTGCCGGATTGAAGACCCTGCTTAAAAAATTACGTCGTTACGAGATCCAGATCCGCAAGGCCATCAACAGCCAGATGCAGGGGGATTTCCATTCGATCTTCAAAGGTTCCGGACTGGAGTTTGATGATGTACGTCCATACCAATATGGCGATGACATCCGCTCAATCGACTGGCATGTGACGGCCAAAGGCCATGGCACGTTTGTCAAGACTTTCAAGGAAGAAAAAGAACAAACAATCTTCTTTATCCTGGATGTGAGTGCCTCCCAGCAAATCGGAACACCGGGTCGGACCAAATTTGACATTTCGATGGAAATATGTGGTGTGCTGGCATTGTCCGGCGCCAAGGAATCCAGTCAGATTGGTCTGATTTGTTATTCTGATGAGCGGGAAAAGTATATGAAGCCCCGCAAGGGACTGGGCCAGGCATACGAAATCATCGCTACGCTGGAGAAACTTCGCCCTAAATCAGCAAAGACCAACCTGTCGAAGGCAATCTCCTTTGCCCTCAACTCCATTCGTCGGAAAAGTGTCATCATTATGATCTCGGACTTCATTGATGATGACTATTACCACAACCTGCAGTCCTTGGCGCTCAAGCATGACCTGGTGCTCATTCAGATTGCCGATAAACGCGAAACAGACCTGCCCAGGTTAGGTATCATCCCGGTGCTCGACAAGGAATCCAAAAGAACCCTGTGGGTGAATACTTCCTTTGGTGATTTCCGGAACAAACTTACCAACACACATGCTGAACGTCGAACGGCGCTGGAGAAATTCAGCCGAAAGCACCAGATCAATTACCTCAACCTGACTACGGACGAAGACTATGTTCCCAAGTTGTTGCGGCTCTTTAAAGTAAGAAACAAAAGCCTCAAGACTACGTAGAACGGATGGGCCTTTTCATGAAGCGTATTACACTTGGGTTGGTGTTCGGTTGGATGTTCGCCACTGCGTCCATGGCGCAGGACGCTCCCCTTGTCCGCGGGCACTTTTTATCCGATACCACGGGGATCGGCAAGGAAGTTCCCTTTGCACTAACGGCCAGGTATAATCGCAACCTGCAAATACTGTTCCCCGATTCCACCTATGCTTTTGCGCCATTTGAGATACTTCGGAAAAAGTTCGCGACAACCAGGACTGAAGGAAATCAAAGTTATGACAGCGTGGTATATCAGGTGGCTACCTTTGAACTGGATACCATGCAACGTCTTCGGCTGCCTGTTTTTTTGGTACAGGAGAAAGACTGCGTTATCATTTTTTCATCCTACGACAGCCTGCGGATCAATCATCGGGTTCATACCCTGCCTGATTCCGTTTCAGTGGAACGGTTGCCTTTGAAGGTCAACACGGCCTACCTTACCGTTAGACAACTACTTAACTATCCCGTCTTGCTGATCATCGCCGGGGTCATCCTGCTCGCTTGCATTATTGCGTGGATACTTTTTGGAAAGAAAATCCGGCTTTGGTTTGCATTGCGTAGTCTGAACCGCGAATACATGACTTTCACCAGTCGTTACAAGGCTGCCTTACAAGAACTGGAGAACACCTATTCACCACGTAAAGCCGAAGAAACACTGGTAGTCTGGAAGACCTATATGGAAAAACTGGAAGGCAACCCCTACACCCGGTTTACTTCCCGTGAAATTATGCATCACGTAACGGATGCGGAACTGGCCCAGGGGCTTCATGCCATAGACAAGAGCATTTACGGTAGTGGCGCTCATCCCCGGGAAGCATTTCAGTTTCTCGTAACCTTCACACAAAAAAGATTTCAACTAAAGGAACATTCCTTGCGGCATGGATAGCATCAACTACTTTTCTCCGGAGTGGTTGTATCCCTCCACCCTACGATCATTCACCTGGACCCAGGTGCCATTTCTATACGCCATAGCATTGGTACCGGTACTGATCGTGATTCGTTGGGTGTGGCGCTATTACTTCAATCAAAAACTCCCGGTAGCCTTCATAAAGTCCGATCTCAAAAGCACCGCATTGACGTGGCTCCGATTGATTCCGGATTTGATTCTCACCCTGGCGGTCGTACTCATGTTGGTGGCGCTCGCGCGGCCGCAAAAAACCAATGAAAAGGTAGAACAATGGACCGAAGGTATCGATATCATGCTGGCCATAGATATCTCTCAGTCCATGCAAATTGAGGACTTTACTCCTAATCGACTGGAGGCCGCCAAAGAAGTTGCCCGCAACTTCATCAAGGGCCGCATGCAGGATCGAATCGGGTTGGTGGTGTTCTCCGGCGATGCCTTTTCACTTACACCCCTTACCACTGATTATACGTTGCTCAATGCTTATCTCAATGAACTGAATTTTGATATGATTGAAAGCCGGGGCACGGCCATTGGTAGTGCACTGGCGGTGGTGACAAACCGGATGCGCGAGTCTGAATCCAAATCCAAGGTATGCATCCTGCTGAGTGATGGAGACAACACCGCCGGCAACATTGATCCCATTACTTCGGCAGAACTCGCATCGGCCTATAATATCAAAATCTACACCATTGTGGTGGGTAAAGAGGGAATGGTGCCTTACGGCAAAGATTTCTTTGGTCGACCCAATATGGTGGAGAATACGGTGGATGAGTCTACTATGCGCAAGATTGCACAAATCGGATCAGGAGAGTTTTTCCGGGTGGCCGACAACGAGGCGTTACAGGCCGTATTCCGGAAGATCGATCAATACGAAAAGGCAGAGATTAAGGAAACCCGCTTCAAGGACACCACCGACTTCTACTTTATCTACTTGCGTTGGGCCATCGTGCTCCTCATCATCTGGCTCTTGCTGAAGTCTACCTTCGTCAGCAACGTGTTACAGGACTAAGGCAGCGGCAGACTGGAGGGAACAAACAATAGCTTACATCCGAATCCAAAGAGAATAATTCCGATCAGCACATTCATAATGGTCATGGAACGGGGCGTTATCAGCCTGCGTACCTTATCTGCCAAAAAAGCTTTAAGAATATCAGTAGACAGAATAGTACCCAGCATCCCCAGAAAAAAGAGGGAGAAATCTTGTCCGGACGCATATCCAAAGTGTACCGTAGCAAAACTCACCGTAGCCACCCAGAAGAATAGCACCATTGGCGTCATGCCATTGATCACAAAACCTTTTAGCACATACTGGTATCTCCGCTTTTCCGATACGGGACGGAGGGCGTTTAGTTGTCGGCGGCTTTTGATAAGTACGTGATACAAGCCAAAGGCTATCAGAATAATCCCTCCCCCATAAGCCAGAAAAACACGGACGTTGGCATTTACTGCCCATTGGGCTACCCCGTAATAACAAATGGTCACATAAAAGATATCACTCAGGGACACACCGACAGCCACCAAGACCCCTTTCCAAAAGCCGGCCTCCAGACTTGTTTGCAGGATCGTAAAGAAAACCGGCCCGACCAAGAAGGTCAGCACCAATCCGAATTCAATACCGTGCCCTACAATGGTAATCAAGGTTGAATAAAATTTTGCCAGTCTTCCAACTGGGCACTTTTTAATACACGCGGAAATTTATTTTGACCGCCCACCTTGCCCTTCGACTCCATCCAGGCATAGAATTTCTTCGTTGGTACCACGTCAACATATACATCACGGAGGGCAGCACTGCGCTCCACCGCATAGTCATCGTTGAGTTCCTTCAAATAATGATCCAGTCTTTCTTTGAGCAAGCGGCCATCAATTTTATTGTCGGTACCGATAAACCAATGGTGAGCAAACAAAGAACCGTGCGGGATGCCAGCCACGGTAAATTCCTTGATATCGATATTCAATTCATTGGCCACACATTCTATGGCCTTATTCATGTTATCGACAGATAAGTGTTCCCCACACAAGCTCAAAAAGTGTTTGGTGCGACCCGTGATCACAATTTCAGATTCTTCCACCGACGTAAACCGGATAACGTCACCAATCAGGTAACGCCAGGCACCCGCACAAGTCGACAACAGGATGGCATACTCTTTTCCTTCTTCAACTTCGTCAATAAGACAAGTGGTGGCTTCCGGATTTAATTCGCCGGTAGGAAGAAAATTAGTTTCATTAAATGGCACAAACTCATAGAAGATGCCGTTGTTCAGCACCAGCTTCATGCTCTTTTGCCGGGGTTCAGATTGGTAAGCGATGAAGCCTTCGGATGCGAGGTAGGTTTCAATGTAATTGATCGGCCTGCCCAGCAGTTTCTCGAAACCCTTTTTATAGGGGTCAAATGCTACACCTCCATGAACGTAAACCTCGAGGTTCGGCCAAATCTCATGGATGTGGCGCACCTTATGGTAAGAAATAACCTTCTCCAGCAAAATTTGTATCCAGGCCGGAACACCGACAATGATACCAATGTCCCATTCATCCGCCTTCCGGGTTATCTCTTCCAGCTTGGCATCCCACTTGCGTGTTTTGGCAATCTTTTTTCCAGGCTTATAAAAGTGTTGAAACCAAAAAGGGAGGCGTGCTGCCTGAATACCGCTCAGATCACCTTCAAAATAACTACCCTTTTTATTGAGGTGTGTACTGCCACCAATCATCAATATACCCGCCTCAAAAAACTTGGGAGGAAGGTCATATTTGGATAGCGAAAGAATTTGCCTGATGCTGGTGCGCTGGATCGCCTTCGTCATGTCCTTCGTCACCGGGATATACTTGGAGGCTGCCTCTGAAGTACCAGAGCTAAGGGCAAAATACTTCACCCGACCCGGCCAACAAATGTTCTTTGCACCTTTAAGTGCCAACTGCCACCAGTCGCGGTGCATTTTGTTATAATCGTGCAGCGGAATTTTCTTGAAGTGCTGGTAGAATTCACGCGGACCTTTGCGGAAACTCTTCAGTATCGTTGCGAATTGGTGAAACTTACCAAACTCCGTGTGGCTTGCCGTAATGAGCAATTCCTTTAATACGTTTTTCTGGAGTTCCAACGGGGTAGAATATTCCTGATCAAGATTTTCCCGAAGTTTTATACCCCTTTTGAGTAAGGTACCGAGGATAGCCATATTTTTGCCCTGGGTTGGAAGGTAAATATAGAATGGGAATCAAAAATAACATAGTAAAATTCAGGGATGCCGCCATGGCTGCTGGTGCGCGATTGATCGCTGTAACCAAAACACACCCGGTAGATAGAATTCAGGAGGCGTACGACACGGGTCAGCGAATCTTTGGTGAAAACAAAGTCCAGGAATTAACAGAAAAGCAACCTCAATTGCCGGCCGACATTGAATGGCACCTGCTGGGTCACCTCCAGCGAAACAAAGTCAAATACATTGCCCCTTTCATTTCCCTGATTCAATCAGTGGATAGCCTCCGATTGCTGGAAGAAATTGAAAAGCAGGCAGGAAAAAATAAACGAACGATTGACTGCCTGCTGCAAGTGTATATCGCGAAAGAAGAAACCAAATTCGGGTTGAGCCCTGATGAATTAATGGAAGTAATTCAGTCTGCCGAATTTAAGTCCATGCAG
This sequence comes from Cyclobacteriaceae bacterium, assembly GCA_035430125.1. Classification (GTDB taxonomy): domain Bacteria; phylum Bacteroidota; class Bacteroidia; order Cytophagales; family Cyclobacteriaceae; genus ELB16-189. Next base: position 15,051 of record DAOMGC010000071.1, read on the forward strand.
CATATCCGCGTAGTGGGGTTGATGGGCATTGCGACGCTAACCGGGGATAGCCACCAAATCCGTCAAGAATTCCGCAATCTGAAAGCTTTATTTGAAAAGATAAAATCTATGAATCTCCCAGGACCATTGTTCCTGCGTGAGTTATCCATGGGTATGAGTGCTGACTACACAATTGCACTGGAAGAAGGAAGTACCCTGATCAGAATTGGGACTGCCATTTTTGGGGACCGTAATTATGCCGCCGTATGAAATCTACAACCATCCTGATTCTGGCTGCCCTGCTAGGTGCGCTCACCGTATCACTTGGTGCCTTTGGCGCCCATGCCTTGAAGTCAACCCTGATGGCCAACGGCAGATTGGAGACCTATGAACTGGCAGTCCGTTACCAATTCTTTCATGTACTGGCCCTCATGGCAATTGGTATTTTGAGTGACCGCATCAAGGGTCTGAATAGTGCAGCTCTTTTAATGGTTATTGGGATCTTCATTTTCAGTGGAAGTCTGTATCTCCTTTCCCTGTTGAATCAACCCATGTGGGGCGCCGTGACACCTTTCGGCGGTGTTGCATTGATTGCAGGTTGGTTGGCTTTTGCCTGGGCTGTGTACCGGCAGGACCGCTAGTTGACAGTCTTCTTGATCACCACCTCGGCCGAGAACGAAACCTGACGGCCTTCAGAATTAATGGCGTTAGAGACGATGGTGACAACTTTGTTCTGCTTACCAAACTTACCCGCTGTATTAAAGGCAATTGTCAATTCACCAGACTGACCTGGACCGATGGGATCGCGCGCCCAGCCTTTTGGTGTGGTGCATCCACAGGTAACCTGAACATTGGTGATAATGAGGGGTTCGTTGCCGGTGTTCCTGAAGCGAAACGTATGCTCAACTTTGTCACCTTGCGCAATTTCACCAAAGTCATGGGTGGCGGCCTCCCAACTCATCACAGCACCTTTACCCTGAGCCGATGCCTCGACAACTATGCCGCTCATCACCAGGATTAAAAATAGTCGCTTCATAGCTGTGATTTTTCCAAATTTACGGATTATGAGAATAACGTAGGCATACCATCCCATGGATAAAGAGATCGAAAAAAAATTTGGTGGTAAGGTACGGGTTCGTGTCTGCGGACTGTGCTGGCAGCAAGAACAGTTGCTAATGGTCAATCATCGAGGGTTGTATCCCCATGACTTTTGGTCGCCGCCGGGTGGCGGAGTCGAATTTGGAGAAAGCGTTAGTGACGCCCTGATCCGGGAATTTGGTGAAGAAACGGGACTGGTGGTGACTGCCGAACGCCTGGCATTTGTGTGCGAGCTGGTTAGGCCTCCCCTGCACGCCGTCGAATTATTCTTTGAAGTGCGGTTGGTTTCAGGAACCTTACGGACTGGCATTGATCCGGAGTTGTCAACCCATGGACAAATGATCAGGGAGGTGCGTTTTATGCCTGAATCCATGCGAAAGAGCCTGCCAGCGGAAACTTGTCACAGCCTGATCGGGCAGTTGGACAACGAGAAAATCAGGCGACTGAACGGTTATTTCCGGATTTAGTCCAAAA
>DAOMGC010000072.1:0-16261 GCA_035430125.1 Cyclobacteriaceae bacterium
AGCCCATCTTCCGCAAATACGATGTTATTCATTACTGCGTACCCAACGTCGCATCGCGCGTTGCCCACACGGCTACGACTGCCTTGAGTAATATTTTTACGCCCACTATTCTGCGGGCTGCTGAAGAAGGGGGCGTGGAGGAAATGATCTTCACCCACAAGTGGTTTATGAAGGGGGTGTACACCTACAAAGGCGGACTTACGAATGAGTCCGTAGCCGGTAAGTTCGGGATGAAATTCAAGAACATCGAACTACTCCTCGCTGCCCGGGTGTAAGTTGTTCGCAGCGGCCTCATTTTCTTTTCCTGAACGGCAAACCGATATTGAATTCTATTAACCCTGTCCTGTAAGACTGATTCCCTTCGACCATGAGGCCGGTGGAATAATCGCGAACATGGCCTGTTTCCATGCCTTGGTATACATTCAACTCAATGGGAATTCTTTTGCGAATCAGGTATTGATAACCAATGACTATACCAGCACCGAAGAGACGGCCGTCATAGGAAGTGTTGTTTCTGTAGGAGTATGTCGGATAAGCACCAACAAAGAATCCAATAAACCGTGTCTGGCCCGGGTAATAACGAAATTGGGGCCGGAAAGTCAGGATGGTGCTGTTGGATCTATTCGTGATGTACTCGCCTATCAGCGCATAAGTTGTTTTACCATGAGGCCTGAACCCTGATTCGTATTGAAGGGTTAACCACAGCTGACGTGCATTGGTGGGTTCGCGCAAGGCCTGATAGGCAAGATTCAATGCGCTCAACTTGAGAAAGCAATTCTCGGTCGGCGTGGTAGTGGTATTGACTTGCGCCCTGGAAATTGTTACCACTGCCTGCAGACTCACCAAAAGCCAAATTCGAAAATTCAATTTCATGAAATTGAATGAAGTGAAAATTCTCGGCTATCGTACCCTGCAAAGGTTATTCCTTTAAGACAATAGGAAAATACTACTTTGTAAGTACAATGTTGTTCGCGCCAACAGGCCAAGCACAGTAAAGCAGTTAGTTAAGCACCTTCAAGTTGTCTTCCAGGCTTTTGATCTTGGATTCAGCGTCAGCTTTTTTCTTCCGCTCTCCGTCGATGACAGCCGGTGGTGCGCTGTTGACAAAGCGCTCATTGGAGAGTTTCTTGTCAACCGAGGCAAGAAACCCACGCAGGTAATCAAGCTCCTTTTGGATGGATTCTTTTTCCTTGGCGACATCAGCTTTGCCTGCCAAGGGTACAAAGAACTCGTGGGTCCCTACCAGAAATCCGGCACCTTGTCCGCCTGATCCAGCATCAAAACGTATCTCCGACAGATTGGCAAGTTTGCGGGTAACGGCAACAAACGATGGATGAATAAGATCCTTCCCGGCTTTGGTCTGAAGGGCCAGCGGTTCTTTTGGTGAAATCCCTTTGGCATTCCTGAGATTACGCACTTCACTTACTACGCTGAATGTGAGTGCGGCCTGAGCCAGCAAGGCATTCTGTGCGGGAGCCTTGACAGGCCATGAAGCCAGGATAATCGCTTCTTTATCTGATCGATCCTTCAACGCCTGCCAAAGTTCTTCGGTGATAAAGGGCATAAAAGGATGAAGTAATTTCAATACTTGTTCGAAATGATGAACTGTTCTTTGATAAGTCTCCTGATCGATGGGTTTGCCAAATTCAGGTTTGATCATCTCCAGGTACCAGGCGCAGAAATCATCCCACACCAGTTTATACACGGTCATCAGCGCATCTGAAATTCTGAATTTGCTGAAGTGGTCATTGAGTTCTTCCAGGGCTTGTTGAAAACGTGCCTCAAACCAGTCGGCGGCAATGCCGTTCTCTGCCGGTGCCTGCAGATTGGTGATTTCCCATCCTTTCACCAAACGGAATGCATTCCAGATTTTGTTGCAGAAGTTGCGGCCTTGTTCGCAAAGCTTTTCATCGAAGGGGAGGTCGTTTCCGGCCGGGGAACTAAACAGCATGCCGGTGCGAACGCCATCGGCGCCAAAACGCGAAATTAACTCGAGTGGATCTGGCGAGTTACCCAGTGATTTAGACATTTTCCTTCCCAGTTTGTCCCGCACGATACCTGTCAGGTAAACGTCCTCAAAGGGCTTACGATCCATGTACTCATACCCAGCGATGATCATCCGCGCTACCCAGAAAAACAGAATCTCCGGTGCCGTTACCAGTACCTGCGTGGGATAGAAGTATTCCAGGTCTTTGTTTTTCTCTACAATGATCTTTCCAGTTTTCTTGTCAAAGCAATTGTCATCGAAGCCGTCGAAAACTGCCGTAGGCCACAGCCATGACGACGCCCACGTATCCAGCACATCCGAATCCTGCTGTAGTTGACTGGTACCAATGATCCGCCCGGCTTTTTTTGACGCGAGAGCAACGGCCTCTTCAATTGTCTCAGCCACCACAAAATCATTTTCCCCCGCTCCATAATAATAGGCTGGGATGCGATGCCCCCACCAAAGTTGCCGGGAAATGCACCAGTCGCGGACGTTTTCCATCCAATGGCGATAGGTGTTCTTGAATTTGGCCGGATGCAAATGAATCTCATCGTCTTCCACGGCACGCAGGGCGCGTTGTGAGATTTCCTTCATTTTCACGAACCACTGCAGTGAAAGTTTGGGTTCAACTACGGTGTTGGTGCGTTCGGAACGACCGATACGGGTGATGAACTCCTCCTCTTTCACCAGATGCCCCGCTTCACGGAGGTCTTTGATGATCATTTTCCGCACAGCAAAACGGTCTTTTCCCGTGTAGGCGGGAATCTCACATTTGTCATTAAGCGTGCCATCATCGTTAATCGTATCAATTACCGGCAGTTTATGACGAAGCCCAATCTCGTAATCATTCACATCGTGGGCAGGTGTTACTTTGAGGCAACCGGTACCGAAAGCCTTGTCGACATAATCATCGGCGATAACCGGGATCGGTCGGTTAATGAAAGGCACCAGCACCTTCTTGCCAATCAGGTTTTGATAACGGGCATCAGTAGGATTAACGGCAATGGCGACGTCTCCCATGATCGTTTCTGGTCTTTGTGTGGCGATGGTGACCCATTGATCTGCTTGACCCTGCACCTGATAACGCACGGAGTAAAGAATGGACTTCTCACCATCCTCTTTGTATAAGACCTCTTCATTGGATAGTGCGGTTTTGGCTTCACAATCCCAGTTAATCATGCGGAGCCCGCGGTAGATGTAGCCTTTGTTGTACAAGTCGACAAATACCCGGATAACTGCCCGATAGTACGCAGGATCCATGGTGAAACTCGTTCGGTCCCAGTCGCACGAAGCGCCGAGTTTCTTGAGTTGCTCGAGAATGATGCCGCCATATTTTTCTTTCCATTCCCAGGCGTACTTGAGAAATTCCTCGCGGCTCAAATCTGATTTCTTAATGCCCCGCTCGCGCAGCATGGCCACCACCTTTGCCTCGGTGGCAATCGAGGCGTGGTCTGTGCCAGGCACCCAGCAAGCTTCTTTGCCTTCCATTCTGGCTTTGCGAATGAGGATGTCCTGAATGGTGTTGTTCAGCATATGCCCCATATGGAGCACACCGGTAACGTTGGGAGGAGGTATGACTATACAGTATGGCGCTTTGTCAGGGTTTGGAGTAGCATGAAAGAAACGCTGGTCCTGCCAGTAGCGGTACCACTTGTCTTCAACTTCGGTCGGATCGTATTTGGTAGAAAGAGACATGATTTGATTCGAAAGGATGGCAAAAATACAGAAAGCCCGGGAAACTGCGGATTGAAATTGACTTGTTGGTTCAGGCTTTTGCTGCATCCATGCGAATGCGCCAGGAAGAAGGATATAAGTTGTTTAACCGGTTGGGCAAAACATTCACCCAACCCAGGCCCAGACCTTCATATTCTATCAGGGCAAATCCCGCTGGGCCCGGGTGCTGCAAGGTATCTTTTCTCAGGAAACAAATAGCCTCGTCCCGGTCGACGGTGATTATGGTGTGGCTGCCGGGTGAGCGCGCTATTGACATGGCAAGGGCGTGGTCCGGGATGAACTTGTTTCGTGTCACCTGGGCCAGGGCTGTGCCTGCATTTATAATCTGCAGGTTGTTTACCAGTCGCTGAAGCGACTCTTCATGCAAGGCCCCGATCATCCGGATGGATTCCTGGTGTTTGAAGAGGAAAAAGTGTTCAGGTGATTTCACCCATCCTTCGAGTTCGCGGCGCTCAGATTGCGTGGGGCTCTGCAGATTGACCCTGATACGATGAATATCCCCAGTGCCCGTAGTCTTCTGCATAATGCATAAAAAGAATCCTTCGCCACGGACCCGATGAGGGAACAACTGATAGCCTATGGTGTTGCCGCGCTTAACCATGTCTATCTTCCACGCAGGATCAGGAGACAGTTCACAACATTCCAGCGGCAACTCACGGGTCATGCGCTCAATGTTGTCTAGGTTTTCCTGATGGTTATAGGTGCAGGTGGAGTAGATGAGATAACCTCCTGACTTAAGTGCAGGCAGCACGTCATGGATGATGCGTTGTTGTCGTGACGCACAAAGCCCGGTATGCTTCACCGACCACTCTTCTACGGCAGCGGGATCTTTGCGGAATAGTCCCTCGCCTGAGCATGGGGCATCAGCAATAACCACGTCGAAGAATCCTGGTAATCGCTGAAAGTCGACCGGATCATTGTGGGTGACCACGACATTTGGATATCCCCACTTAATAATGTTCTCTGTAAGTACAGCAGTACGGCCGCGGATAGCTTCATTGGATACGAGCAGACTGTCGGGGTGCAACAAGCTGATGGTGTGTGTAGACTTGCCACCAGGTGCCGCACAAAGGTCCAGGACCCGTTGGGGTTTTTCTGTACCAGTGATTTTTAGTGCTTGTTCCAGGAACATCGAACTGGCTTCCTGGACGTAATATCCGCCGGCGTGCAAGGCAGGATCGAGGGTAAATACCGGTCGTTCATCAAGATACTTTCCGGTGGAGCACCAGTGCACTGATGCGCCAAGCACTGCCATTGGTTTAGCCGGGTTTGTCCGAATGCTCACGGGTGCAGGTGCCTGGAGTGCTGCCGTAAAATCAGCATAGGCAGCACCAAGCCGATCTTGCATCATGCGTTCAAAGTCAGGAGGGAAATGCACTGCCACAATCCAAATTAGACTATTTTTGAAAAGCAATGAAACCTTACTGCGAATCCTATGTCGCCTGCGAATGATACGAAGTTGAAGAGTTGGGTAGATGTACCAGCGGACAGTGACTTCCCCATCCAGAACATTCCTTTTGGTTTGTTCAAGACCGATCGCCTTTCACCGCGGGCTGGTGTCGCCATTGGCGATCAGATTCTTGATTTGGTATACCTGCATGAAAATGGTTTCCTGAACGAACTGGGCCTTGCCGCAGGACTATTTGAGCAATCATCGTTGAATGATTTTTTCGCATTGGGCCGGAAAAGAGTGGGACACGTCCGCGAGCGAGTGTCGCAACTGCTGCGCGCTGACCAGGCAATACTGCGCGATCATGCATCGGCCAGAGCAAAGGCCCTGATTCCGATGAAAGAAGCCTCGTTACTTATGCCGATTCGGATCGGCAACTATACAGACTTTTATAGTAGCGAAGAGCATGCTACTAACGTGGGCTCCATGTTCCGCGACCCCAAAAATGCGTTGCTCCCAAACTGGAAGCATTTGCCGGTGGGGTACCACGGCCGTGCCTCCTCCATTGTTATTTCAGGCACACCTGTCTTTCGCCCGAAAGGTCAGGTCAAGGCACCAGATGCTGCATTGCCTGAATTCACACCCACCCGTAAACTGGACTTTGAATTGGAAACCGCATTTATCACTTGCTCAAACTCTGAACTCGGAACAGCCATACCGGTGGGTGAAGCTGAACAACATATCGTAGGTATGGTTCTCTTCAACGATTGGTCGGCCCGTGATATTCAGCAGTGGGAATATGTGCCATTAGGACCGTTCCTTGCCAAGAATTTTGTTTCTACCATTTCTCCCTGGATTGTTACCCTGGATGCACTTGAACCCTATCGCACCGAAGGCCCTATCCAGGATCCAGCCGTTTTGCCTTACCTGGCCTCTGAAAGGAAAGGCAACATCGATATTCAGTTGGAAGTGCTGATTCAACCAGCAGGCGCTGAACCAGTCACCGTTTGTCGTACCAACTTCAAGTACATGTATTGGAATATGGCTCAACAATTGGCACATCACACAGTAAACGGTTGTAACATTCAGGTTGGCGATCTGTATGCTTCTGGTACGATCTCCGGACCTTCACCTGGATCATTTGGATCAATGCTGGAGCTTACCTGGAATGGACAGCGACCTCTGGCTTTTCCCGACGGTACAGAACGAAGGTTTCTGGAGGATGGAGACACGGTAATCTTTCGCGGTTTTGCGGTAGGCCATGGTGTGCGGATCGGGTTTGGCACCTGCTCTGGCACGATCCAACCATCACGATAGATAATTATGGTAACAATTGATCCTAAAGACATACCCCTGGGCCGCATGCACAGTTATTTGCAGAGCACCGTGATTCCACGGCCTATTGCTTTTGCAAGTACAGTAGATGACCAGGGTCATCCAAACCTGAGTCCGTTCAGTTTCTATAATACGTTTGGTAGTCATCCACCTACGCTCGTGTTCTCTCCATCGCGGCGTGTACGGGATAACACCACCAAGCACACATTGCATAATGTGCTGTCAGTACCTGAAGTAGTTATTCATGTGGTGAGCTATGCGATGGTAGAGCAAGCGTCGCTGGCGAGTTGTGAATATCCGCAAGGTGTTAATGAATTTATTAAGGCCGGATTTACCGAAATGCCTTCAACGAAGGTGCGGCCGCCGCGCATTGCTGAGGCACCCATCGCCATGGAGTGTGTAGTCCGGCAGGTAGTGGAATTGGGTAAGGAGGGAGGTGCCGGTAACCTCGTGGTGTGTGAAGTGGTGCTGATGCACATCCGGGAAGAGGTACTGGATGGCGATGGTAAGATTGATCCGATGAAGCTGGATGCCGTCGCTCGTCTCGGCGGTGATCAGTATTTGAGGATGATACCAGGCAGCATTTTCACGGTGCCCAAACCCAATGATAAGCTCGGGATTGGTTTTGACCGTTTGCCTGCAGCCATTCGTAACAGTAATGTTCTGACCGGCAATGACCTGGCCAGGTTGGCCAACATTGAGGTGTTGCCGTCAACAGAATCGGTACTGGCGTTCAGTCAGCAAAACGAAGTTCAGTCAGCGGTAGCTGGTGGTGAATCATCCGTTCATCGCTTTGCCAAAGTCCTATTGGAGCAAGGGCGTGTAGCCGATGCATGGAAGGTACTTCTGATAAATCCGGTGAATTAGTTTCAGTACATCACCGTTTTCACGGCCTTGATGGTCTTCTCAACATTAGGCAGAATAGCCTGAATCAATGTTGATGCATAAGGCAAGGGTACATCCATACTGTTTACCCGTTGGATGGGCGCATCGAGATAGTCGAATGCATGCTTTTGGATGTGATAAGTGATCTCCGTGGCGATGGATGACAAAGGCCAGGCTTCTTCCACGATGACCAGGCGATTGGTTTTCTTTACAGATTCGACCACGGTGGCATAATCGATAGGACGGACACTGCGAAGGTCAATTACTTCGGCAGATATCCCTTCCTTCTCCAGTTCGGCCGCAGCAGCGAGGGCCACTTTCATAATTTTGCCGAAGGATACAATGGTTACGTCTGAGCCGGCCCGCTTGATATCAGCTACGCCGATAGGTATGATATATTCTTCTGTGGGTACCTCACCCTTATCGCCGTACATTAATTCCGACTCCATGAAAATCACCGGGTCATTATCCCGGATAGATGCCTTCAGCAATCCTTTGGCATCGTAAGGGTTTGAAGGAACAACTACCTTCAGACCGGGCGTGTTTGCAAACCAGTTTTCAAAGTTCTGAGAGTGTTGTGCCCCCAATTGTCCGGCATTTCCGGTTGGTCCTCGGAATACGATGGGCACATTGTATTGGCCTCCGGACATCGAATAGAATTTTGCGGCGGCATTGATAATCTGGTCGATCGCAACCAGCGAGAAATTGAAAGTCATGAATTCAACGATTGGACGCACCCCGTTAACGGCAGCCCCTACGGCCACGCCAGCGAATCCCAATTCAGAGATAGGGGTATCAATCACCCGGTCTGGTCCGAATTCATCCAGCATGCCCTGGCTGACCTTGTAGGCACCATTGTATTCGGCTACTTCTTCTCCCATGAGGTGCACCCGCGAATCGCGACGCATTTCCTCTGACATGGCTTCCCGAAGGGCTTCACGGAACTGAATTTCTCGCATAACTGATTTTTCAAAAAGTGTGTAAAAATAACAGCCGGATGGTCAGGATGAAAGGTTTCGTCCTAATTCTCGTTTTTTCAAGTCAACAAAAAACCCCGTCCTGTTCGGGACGGGGTTTTAAGGGGATTGAACAAATCCTTATTTCAGTGCACCGCGGAATGCCTCGGTGGTATTGAACTTTGTGAATTCGATGTCAGTAAGGGCCTTCTCTTTCAGGGAAGGATCAATTTTAACTGCGCTTACCAGGTTGCTGACCACCTTCTCGGCATTGCCTTGACGAGCAGCTGCGATAGCGGCACCATAATAGGCTACGGCCAGGTTGGCATTTTTGCTGGTAGCTTCATTGAAGGTGCTGGCTGCATTTGCATAATCTTTGGATAGCAACTGAGCGAGACCTTTGTTGAACAGGTTCACGTCGGTAGCGGAAGCAGATGATTCAGACCGAACAGCAGCATCATATTTAGCCATATAGATTTCGCAGGCACCCTTAACACCATTTACACCGCGGGCAACATCGCTGCTAGCGCCGTTGAGGGCTTTGTTAGCGTAGCTGGCGGCTTTGTACGCGTTACCTTGCATCAAGGCTACCGTTGCCAGGTTGGCATTTACCTCAGGTGTCTGATTGATTTTACCAGCAATGTCCAACTGAGCTGCAGCTTTGGCAGCGAGGTCAGCGGCACGGCCTGGATTTTCGATCGCCATCTGCAGATAGGCAGCGCCCAGGTTGTTGTGTGCATTCCAATATGCACCTTTCTTGGTTGCGGCTTCATAGATGGCTGCCTTCTCATCCAGGGAAGGGGTGAGGGTTGCAGCGTACATCAACTCCTCAAAAGTCAATGCATCAGAAGGAGAACTTCCTTGTGTGATTTGCTTGGCTAGCACTGAGATCTCGGGATCAGTCTTTTTCTTCTTCACCGTCAGAATCTCCGTCTTGGCAGCACGCAATCCAGGATATACTTCTTTGAATGCCTTTTTGTAGCTGGCAATCTTTTTCAGTTTTTGCTCTTGCTCTTCGAAAGAACCACCGCCGTTGATGATGTTCAGATAAGCGGCTTTCTCATCAGCAGAGATTCCCTGGTAAGCAGAGAGAGCAGCTTTGAAACCGTTCCAGTCATCCACCACAGGCTTCAGGATGAACTTAATTTCATTGGCGACATCTTTATAGTCGTATTTCTTCATTTCAGCGCGGTAGAACTTCTCGATGGCGGCTGCGCGTTCTTCGGAAAGTTTGCTGTTGATGCGCTCACGACCTTCCGGTGAGTGGGTACCGGTGATCGTCACGGTGCGGGTGATGTTTTTGGAAGCGATAAACGCATCCAGTTGTTTGCCTTTGTCGCTGGTGGTTTCTGTCTTGCGGAGTACAGAGCGGCCTTGTTCAAAGTAGAAGTCAGGAATTACAACAGGAACGATTTCTTCCTGGTTGTTATATCCATGGCCGGCAAAGGCTGCGTAGTAAGAATTCTGAACCAGTTTGCTGGTGGTGATCAGGCCAGTGGCGATAGGAGCGCGTGCACCAGCCAAAGTTTTGGTGCCTTTGGAGGCAACGCCCTGAACTTCCAGGGTACCCACTTTATAGGCAGGCTGGTAAGGGAAGTTGAACGACTTGGTCAACTTAGGCTCTGTGGTTGATGTGGCGTAATCATCTCCTTTGAAAGTGATTGCAGGCAGAGAGAGCTCCTTGTCGCCGTATTTATAGAAACTGTTCAGGGTATAAACGGTTCCTTTTTTCAACATTTTGACTGGCAGGTTCGCAGAAACCTCAAAGGCTACGGAGTCCTTGTGAACTTCCAGCGGGTTAGGAGTGACTGCGAGCTGTTGCTGCTTGGCCAATTTCATCATTGCGGGCAGCGTGCAACCGGCGAGGCTCATCATGCCGATAATCACGAACGAGTAGACGACTTTTCTCATGGATGGTATGTTATGGTTGTCAAAATGAGGCTCAAAGCTAAGGCCAAGGCCCTTTTTTTGCAATATTAGTCAAAAAAATAAAGAGAACGTCAGAACATGACCCCCCGGAAAGGCGTTATATTTGCGGGCAGTTTCTTTCCTCGACAAACTGCCTTAAAACCGGCTAAATGTGATCTTGGCGATGGAATTGTACATAAAACGAATACAACATTTTTTTCAGGAGCACGCCTTTGGTGTTTGCTCAGCCCTGGGCGAGAAACTAGGTATCGCGTCAGCCAGCATTCGATTGTTCTTTATCTATGCCTCGTTTTTGACGCTTGGTTCACCTATCATCGTCTATCTCGGGCTTGCCTTTATCATGAATATGCGCAAGCACCTCCGCCGGAGCAACAGCTCTGTCCTTGACTTCTAGAATCCCAATTGCTCAAACCGCCGTTTTCCAGCTCCGAAAAATGCCCATACGACGGAGCCTTTGTATTGCTGTTCCATAGCCCGGTAGCCAAATAAGGCTGCCTTTTTTCGTCGCCTCCGTTCGCGACCATAGTTTCTGAAAAAGTGAGCGTGTGCACGGATGACGGACCATCCATCGCGCCAGGATCCTGTAAGGGTAAATTTTATAGCAGCAATCCAGTCCAACAAGATCCGTACCGGGAACTTAATGATCAGTTCACGGGCAGGGAGGTTCTTGTAGATCAGGCTCAGCCCGTTCTTAAAGTTCAGGTAAGTCTTAAAAGGATTGGATACCGATAAGGTGCCACCACCGAGGTGGTAGACGGTGCTTGTGCCCTCGTACCAAATGACATGGCCAGCCCGCTGTAGCCGCCAGCAGAGATCAATCTCTTCCATGTGTGCAAAGAAGTCTTCATCCAATCCGCCCATCTCATGATAAAGTGTAGAACGAATCATCATGGCTGCGCCCGATGACCAGAAGATGGGACGTGAATCATTAAATTGACCGTTGTCGGGCTCAAGTACATAGAACATGCGTCCGCGGCAGAAAGGATATCCCAGTGTGTCGATGAGGCCTCCACCTGCACCCGCATATTCAAAGAGGTGTCTTTCTGTGACGCTTAGTATTTTGGGTTGCACCGCGGCCACCTGGGGCTGATGATCCAATACACTTCGCAGGGGCTCGATCCAGCCTGCAGTTACTTCTACGTCGGAGTTTAGCAATACATAATAATCAGCGTCGATTTGGCGGAGTGCTGTATTGTAGCCGCCGCAAAAGCCAAGATTAACGGCAATACGAATAACGCGTATCGTAGGAAATTCCCTTTCCACCATTTCCACAGAACTGTCTTTGGACCCATTGTCGGCAACTACGATGGTGGCGTTTGGGCTGTTTTCAATAATAACCGGCAGATACTTTCGAAGCAGGTCGCAGCGATTGTAATTGAGGATGACGATGGCAACACTGGTCATCCCATCAGGTTGCTAAGGTCCATGCCGGGGATATTTGGAAGAATGCCTTCAGTACTTTTGCGGAGTTCTTCTTTGGCTTTCAGCTCAGCTTCTTCCATGGCCTTATTTACGGCTGCCACAACAAGATCCTGGAGAAGAAACTTTTCTCCAGGGGATACGATGGAGGGGTCAACTTCGATGGACAACAGTTTTTTCTTGCCATTGACAGTTGCCCGCACCATGCCCGCGCCAGCTTCACCCGATACGGTTATCAGTTCAAGGTTGCCTTGTGCCTGTTTCAGTCGGGCCTGCATTTCCTTCACCTTGCCCATCATATTCATCATGTCAAGCATAAACGCGTGATTTGTTGATTAAGGCAAAGGTAACTACTTGCTGCCTTAATTCCGGAGCAAGGCTACTGTGCCGTGTTCGGAAAACGTGCGGCCGGCCAGGTCGGTTATCTCGGCTTTCCAGATATAGGTTGCCGGAGGCATGGCTTTGCCTTCACTGCGGCCATCCCAGGGTTCATTCTTTTCAGTGGCGAAAAGAAGAACGCCCCAGCGATCGTAGATTTTCAGGTTCATTTTTACGATAAACTGCCCGCGAACAGTAAAGCCATCGTTGAGGTTATCCCCATTGGGGGTAAACGCATCAGGATGATACAGGTTTGCATTCTTAATAAACTCCACCCGGTTAGACACGGAAGCGGTCAGGCCCGCATCATTGGCCTGTGCTTCAACGGAGTACCGCACCAGTTGATTGGCGGCATCGGGTTGATCGTCAACGAACGTCGTATCGGTGGTGGTGAATGTTTTTATCAGGGCGCCTTGCAGGTTATACTTCTGGACCACATAGTTTTTGGTGCCGTTTTTCCAGCCATGGTAAGAACTCCAGGTGAGCGAGATTGCATTTTTCTTATCCAGGGTGCCCTCAAGCCGAATAGGACAGGCGATGGACCCGGTGGCGGCGATGTTTCCGCACTTGTCGGTGTAGCCAATCTGGTAACAGTATTTTTCGGCTGTGGCGTAACTCGCGTCAGTCATCTTGGGGGCTGTGGCAACCGTGAAGAACGACAACGGATTGGTTCCTGCGGATCGTTGTACACCATAGTTGATGGGAGTAAACTTAGGGTCCTGGATCCAGGAAAGATCGGCGCCACCGGTAGCAACGATAGCCGTAACGTCAGTAATTCCTGTTGGTACCTTAGTAGAAAACGAGGTGACACATTTTTCAAGTGAAGTACTCTTTCCTCCCCCTCCGTAGTTCGTGATCAACGTATAACAGTAATTGATCCGACAAGTTATGTTGGTGTCGTTGTAAGAAGTGGATGCCGGATTATTGATGGGAATACTGCTCGATATATTGCCTTGTTTCACGTTCAGTGAATAGCTGTTGATGAATGAGGTTGCGGCTGTTGACCATGCGATTTTATTGACATCGCTCTGTGCGGTAGCCGTCAAAAGGCTGGTGCACATTTGATTGGAGTAGGTCGTTGTATTGTTGCACGGATCAAAGGCGCCCAGCCTAAAACAATAGAAGTTATTGTCCAGTTTCAATCCCGTAAGGGTCGCGGTATTGGTGCCGTACACCGTCTGCAGCAGTTGATAAGCGGTGCTGTTGTTCACGGCGATCTCGAGCCGGTAGGAAACATTAGTAGCGGTAGTGAAATCCAATTTTACGCTTGTGGCATCTATGGAAGTAAGCGTATTGAGCGTGGGGGTGGGCAGCACAGCCAGTGTTGTAAAAGATTGTGTTTTGGCGGTACAGTTGTCGGCCGAATTAAGCCTGCGGCCGCGAACACTGGCTACATGTGTACCTGCGGGAACATACGCATATGAGGGTGTGGTGATGTTATTAGAGAAGGGTAACGTATACTCTGGCACATTATCCTGATCACTGTTGAAGTTGATAACATATTGGTCGTAATTGTTATCAGCCACTTTAATGGAGGCCTTGGCGCCGGCACAGGCATAAATCTCAAAGTTCGGCTGTGGGTTTGGGTCTACTGTGATAGTGATGTCGTCGGCGCCAATACTTTGGTAAATAACAGACAGCTTGAAAGTGCCGGCTGTGGTGTAGGTATGGGTGAAGGTATTTTGCGCCTGGGTGTTGTTGCCTTCATAGTCCATTACACAGGGTTTTCCCGGACTGCAATCACCCACGAGGAGGTTGGTTAGGGTAATGGTAAGGGGGACGCAACCTTTTTTCTGGTCCACCTGAAACCGGCCGAGCCTGCTGGTATAAGGTTGACCCATAGCGGCAACGCTCATTGCGCAGAGCACAGAAAAAATTGCGATCCTCCTCTTCACGTTGCTAATTGTTGGGCGACTGGATTTCTTCCAAGTTAATTTCTTTTAGAAATACCTCCGCTTTCACGAGGTCGTGGTGGAGCAGCCGGTCTGTTTCCATAAACGGAACAATTCTTCGAAAAGTATCTGTCAGCCGTTCCAAAACGGGGGATGTTTTTAATGGTCGGCGGAAATGAAGTGCCTGTGTGGCGGTTATCAATTCGATACCCAGGATGGAATACAAATTATGAATAACCCGGTACGCTTTAAGTGCTGCATTGGCACCCATGCTTACGTGGTCTTCCTGACCATTGGAAGAGACAATGGAATCCACGGAGGCAGGCGTACACAGTTGTTTGTTCTGGCTCACGAGCGAAGCGGCAGTATACTGGGGAATCATCAATCCCGAGTTAATACCCGGATTGGCCACGAGGTAATTAGGAAGCTCCCGCGATCCGCTGATCAGTTGGTACGTACGGCGTTCGGAGATACTTCCGATTTCGGCCATGGCAATGCAAAGAAAGTCCATGGCGAGAGCCAAAGGTTGTCCATGGAAATTGCCAGCCGAAATGATCCGGTCTTCGTCCGGAAAAATGGAAGGGTTATCCGTAACGCCGTTTACATCGGCAAGTACGGTTGCTGTCACGTAGCGGACGGCATCGACGCTCGCACCGTGTACCTGCGGGATGCAACGGAAAGAGTAGGGATCCTGCACATGCTTTTTGGTTTGGCTGATCAGCTGGCTTCCGCGAAGAATGTTGCGGATGCGATCGGCCACCACCCCCTGACCGGCTTGTGGCCGGATGGCATGCACTGCGCCGTCAAAGGGTTCAATTCGTCCATCGAATGCATCAAGCGACAATGCAGCAATGTGATCAGCCAACACCAGTAGTCGTTGGGCATGCCAGCTGCACCATACACCAAAGGCTGTCATGAATTGAGTGCCATTTAACAACGCCAGTCCTTCTTTTGCCTTGAAGTGGATAGGTTGCCATTTCATTTCCTGGAGGACTTCCTGGGCTGTTCTGGTTTTCCCCTGATAATACACTTCCCCAAGTCCCAACAGGGGAAGCGACAAGTGGGCGAGGGGTGCCAAGTCACCAGAGGCACCAAGCGAACCCATTTCATATACCTTGGGTGTAATGTCGTGGTTATAAAAATCGAGCAGGCGTTGTACCGTGATTTCCTGCACACCGGAGTAACCATACGACAGGGATTGTACTTTCAGGAAAAGCATCAACCGAACAATTTCGGGTGGCACCTCGGGACCGGTTCCGCAGGCGTGTGATTTGACCAGGTTATCCTGCAGCCGCTCCAGGTCATCCTTTGAAATGTGTTTGTTATACAGCGATCCAAATCCGGTATTGATGCCATATAATGGGGTAGCGGTGGATGCAATTTTTTGATCCAGGTATGCCCGGCACTTGTTGATTCGTTGAATGGCTTCCGCCGAAAGGGACAAACGCCCTGATTTACTCAGGATGGTGCCGAAGTCGTGGAGGTGCAGCGTTGCTGGTGAGACTACGTGGGTAGGCATGTCAGAATGAGGCAAGAATTTCGTTCAGGGTACGCTGGTGTTGTTCACCGGTCTTCATGTTCTTCATGGTGAAGATGCCGGTTTTTACTTCATCAGAGCCGATGACGATCGCATAAGGAATTTTTTTGCGGTCGGCATATTCCAGTTGCTTCTTCAGTTTGCTAAGGTCGGGATAAACTTCTGCGGCTATTTGCTTATTGCGTAGTGTTTGCACAACCTGAATAGCGTGAGTCCTGCATTCAGCATCGAGGTGACATACGAGGACTGAGGAGGTGCGTTGGGTCTGTTCAGGGAACAGGTTCAATTCATCGAGCACATCGTATAACCGGTCCACGCCAAAGGAAAATCCAACACCAGACACACCAGGCAGGCCAAACACACCGGTGAGGTTATCGTAACGACCGCCACCACTCACGCTGCCCATGGCAACGTTATTAACCTTCACTTCGAAAATGCAACCGGTATAATAGCTGAGTCCGCGGGCAAGGGCTACATCAAACTCTACATGTTCATCAGCGGTGCCATACTGTTTAAGTAAATTCAGTACTTCGTTAAGGTCCTTTAATCCTTTGGTTCCTGCCGGTGAATTCGTGAATTGTTTCTCGAGGAAAGCAAGTTTTTCGTGGGTATTTCCTTTGAAGTTTAGGATGCTAAATACAGCATCAAGGCTGGTTTTGGTGTACCCTTTGGTGAGGAGTTCTTCACGCACTTTTTCTTCACCTATTTTGTCCAGTTTGTCAATGGCGACGAAGAGGTTGGATTCCGGTAGGTCAGCACCGGCAGCCTGGGCAAGACCGGATAGGATGGCGCGGTGGTTGAGTTTGATGGTGTAGTCTT
>DAOMGC010000073.1:0-15861 GCA_035430125.1 Cyclobacteriaceae bacterium
CTGTGCCAGAATGTCACTCTACCAACACTGCCCTTCAGGCGTTACATGATACCTCGCCGCAGGCCGAGGGAACGATTTTCGTTGCGGATCACCAGTCAGCTGGGCGCGGACAAAGGGGCAATTCTTGGGAGGCAGAACCAGGCAAAAACATCACGTTTTCCGTATTGCTTAATCCCTCCTTTCTGGCACCTGCAGATCAGTTTAAACTGAACATGGCCGTGTCGTTGGGGGTGGCGCATGGTCTTCAAAACCTGGTCAGCGCTCCAGTTCTCCTCAAGTGGCCCAACGATATTTGGCTGCAGGAGCGCAAGGTCGGCGGCGTCCTTATTGAAAATCAGATCCGGGGTCAACAGTTGAGCGCATCAATCGTTGGAATAGGTATTAATGTCAATCAACAACAGTTTCAAAGTCCTTTGGCGACCTCACTGTCAGTTGTGGCGGGCAATGAATTTCAGCTGCAGGAAGTCCTTGACGCCGTCGTTGAGTCCCTGGAGGGGGAGTACCTTCGCCTCCGTGCAGGTAGCGCTGAACTCAAGTCGAGGTACATGGCCAAAATGTACCGGATGGGGGAGTCGCACAGATTCATTGCGGACGGTGCGCCATTCGAAGGAACGATCCGGGATATTGATGAGGCGGGTCGTATATGTATGGATACCATGAATGGCCCCAGGGTATTTTCCTTTCAACAGGTGAAGTTCATAATCTGAACTGAATTGCGATCTTTTGTATAGTATTTATTGGATTGTAAGGCATTAAATGCATTATCTTCCAACCTTTAAAATAAACCCGCATGAACTTAAATACTGAAGCGCAGAAGGAAAATACGTACGATGCGATCGTCGTCGGGACGGGCATCAGCGGAGGATGGGCAGCCAAGGAGCTTACCGAAAAGGGTCTCAAGACGCTGGTTTTAGAGCGTGGCAGGATGGTGAAGCACGGTGAATATCCTACCGCCACAAAGGCACCCTGGGAATTGGAGAATGCTGACCGACCTACCCAGGAAGACCTGGTGCGTCAGGGCGTTCAAAATCGTACGGGTTATACCGTTCGTCAATCCAGCAAACACTGGTTTGTAAATGATATCGAAAACCCCTACTCAGAGACCAAAAGGTTTGACTGGATGCGCGGCTACCATGTAGGCGGTCGCTCCATTACCTGGGGTCGGCAAAGCTATCGCCTTGGCGACATGGACTTTGAGGCAAATGCAAAAGAGGGCATCGCGGTTGATTGGCCGGTGCGATACAAGGACATGTCTCCCTGGTATGACTACGTAGAAACATTTATTGGAGTCAGTGGTCAAAACGAAGGGTTGTATCAGTTGCCTGATGGAAAGTACCTGCCTCCCATGGAAATGCGTTGTGTGGAGAAGGACATGAAGAAAGCGGTATGGGAAAAGTTTGGTCGTGTGATTACAATGGGTCGTACAGCCCACCTGACTGCGCCTTTGTCCCACGACAAAAGCCCACAGCGGGCCACGTGCCAGTACCGCGACATGTGCATCCGTGGATGTCCTTTTGGTGCCTACTTCAGTAGTTTGTCTTCCACGTTGATTGCGGCCGAAGCCACCGGCAATATGACACTGCGCGCAAACTCTATTGTGCATGAACTGATCTATGATGAGGCGAAAGGCAAAGCTACAGGTGTTCGCATTCAGGATGCTGAAACCGGCGAGCAGGTAGAATACTTTGCTAAGGTGATTTTCTTGTGTGCATCTACTTTTGGATCTACACAAATTCTTCTCAACTCTGTCTCCAAGCGATTTCCTAATGGATTTGGAAACGACAGCGGCGAACTGGGTTGTAACATCATGGATCACCACCTCAACGCCGGTGCAAGCGGGATCATTGAAGGATTGGAAGATCAATATTACACTGGAAGAAGGGCCAATGGAATTTATATCCCCCGCTACCGCAACGTAGGCTCCGATAAGCGTGACTACCTGCGTGGCTTTGGTTATCAGGGTGGTGGCAGCCGGCAGGGATGGTCACACCTGGTGGCAGAATACAGCATCGGTGAGGAACTGAAAGCGTCAGCCCTTACACCTGGTCCCTGGACTTTGGGTATTGGCGGATTCGGGGAATTCCTTCCGTACCATGAAAATCGGGTAACGTTGAACCGTGACAAGAAGGATAAGTACGGTTTACCTACCCTTACCTTTGACGCTGAATTGAAAGAGAATGAGTACAAGATGCGCAAGGACATGGTGAATGATGCAGCCGAAATGTTGGAAGCAGCGGGTGCTAAAAACATCAAGACGTCTGATAATCCAGGTGGTCCGGGCCTTGGTATCCACGAGATGGGCACGGCCAGGATGGGCAAAGACCCGAAAACATCAGTGCTCAATAAATTCAATCAGGTGCATGCCTGCAAGAATGTATTTGTTACGGATGGTTCGTTCATGACCTCCTCGGCCTGCGTGAACCCGTCGCTTACCTACATGGCATTTACGGCCCGTGCCGCAGACTATGCTGTTCAGGAGTTGAAAAAAGGAAATCTCTAACCGGTTAATAAGTTAGTTATGGATAGAAGACAAGCATTACAACGCGCCGGACTCGTTCTTGGCTACGCCATATCGGCACCGGTGATCGCCGGAATTATGAACGGATGTAAGTCGACGCCCGAACTTACCTACAAGCCTGTGTTCTTTACCGAAGAGCAGGCGGGTTTGGTCAGTGAGGTTGCCGCCATCATTATACCAAAGACCGATACCCCGGGTGCTAAAGAAGTGGGTGTACCCGCCTTTATGGATCAGTTGATCAAGCAATGTTATAAGAAGGAAGATCAGGATCGGTTCCTGGCCGGACTTGCGGAATTTGACGATGGTGCCAAAAAAGCCTATGGCGATTCTTTCATGGACCTGGAGTCTGCCAAGCAGAAGGAATACGTTAAGAAGACACATGATGCCGCATTGGATGCAGCCAAAGCTGGAACAGCAAAGGACAAGCCATTCATTTTGATGGCTAAAGAACTTACCGTCGTAGGGTTCTATACATCCGAAGAAGGGGCCAGTAAGATATTGCAATATGCGCCTGTTCCCGGGGCATTTCACGGGTGCGTACCCATGGCCGAAGTAGGTAAAACCTGGGCGACCTGACGGAGATTATTTATTGAATGATGTAGCGGGGGCGGATTACAATCCAGCCCCCGCTCTTTTTTGAAAGTAAGGCTTGAGAATGGTGCGGTCAAGCACGACCAATGCCAATGCCAGGTTCAGCCCCATCAATATATTCACGACCAACTTGAAGTTTATTGAAATAGGGGGTATGCTTGGGATATACTTCTGACTTGGGCCAGGCTGTGGTACAGGAACAGCATCAATCATGTTCATATTATTGAAAAGTCCAGCCTGCATCACCATGAGCAGCATGCCAATAGCAATCGTCGTGCCCAACACAAGCATCAGGCCGTTACGGGGAGAGAGACTAATTGATGACTGGCGTTTGTGAAGATTGCTCATCACCCGTGCCACAAAGTTTGTCGCTGGTATTTCCAACTGCTGTCGGGACAATACCTCATGTACCATTCTCAAATGCGCGAGTCGTTGGCGCAATATCGGCGATGATTCCAATGCTGTCTTCAGCGCTTGGAGACGTAACTCATCCAGTGTACCCTCGAGATAGCTTAGGAGCAGTTCGTCCTGGGATGCCTTTTCCATGGTTTTACAAAGTTAATGCTTCTTCTTTTAATATTTTTTTTAACTCATCCGCTAACCGCAGGCGGGCACGATGGATTCTTACTTTAAGTGTATTCATGTTTTGCCCCATCGTTTCAGCAACTTCCTCCAGTGAAAATTCCTTCAGGTAAAAGAGTTGAATGGCCAGGCGGTCTGCCTCATTGAGGTGTTCCATGGCCTGAGATACAAAGGCCCTCTTATCGTCTTTTTCCATCGTTGTATCATCGTCACTGGCGTGATCGTGTGTGTGAATTTCTGAGAGAATGACCCTGTGTTTACGCTTATAACTTACGGCCGTGTTGAAAACAATGCGGTATAACCAGGTAGAAAACCGAGCGGTGCGGTTAAATCCCTTTAGGTAATGAAACGCCTTGATGAAGGCGTCCTGGGCTGCTTCCTCGGCCTCATTTCGGTCGGAGAGTACCCTCATGGCAATCGTAAAGGCAAACCGTTGGTATTGCTCTACCAGCCGGGCGTAGGCTTCTTCCCGGCCCCCCAAAATCTGGTCGATCAGCTCATTTTCTTCCTCTCGTGAGATCACGGTGCTTGGACGCTGGATTTGGATTTGAAGTTACACCCGGCCGTTGGAAATAAAATGCGGTCAATTTTGACATTAGGCTGTAACCTCAGGGGGCCCCGGTAGCGTCAAAGGGCCAAAACAACAAGCAATATGGAAGACGGAATGATTGTACCGGTGTTGGGCGTGTTACTACCCATCATCATCAGCCTGGGTGCCTTTGTAATGGTAGTCTATCTAAGAAAATTCCAGAATATGGAGCGGATGATGATTATCGAAAAGGGACTTGCTCCGGACATGTTTAAGAAGGAAAGATTTACCAACGCTACCATTCGATGGTCCTTGCTCCTGATCGGAGTGGGGATAGGCTTTCTGATTGGCTATTGGCTGGATCGTAGTTTCGATATGGAGCAAGTGGGTTACTTCTCCATGCTGTTCATCTTTGGAGGACTTGGACTCGGTGTGGCCTACTTCATTGAAGAGCGTGAAAACCGGAGGAAGGGCTAAAGCACTAGAACAACTGCGGGATAACGGTGAGTGCCAGGATGGTAATAATGACCAGGCAAAAAAGATTGAGCAGGAGACCTGTCCGGATCATGTCACGCATCTTAATATGGCCCGTTGCAAATAGCACCGCATTGGGCGGCGTAGATATGGGCATCATGAAGGCGCAACTGGCAGCAAAGGTTACTGGCATCGCAAGCCAGATCGGATTTAAATGAAATCCATCAGCGATGCCAAATACCACCGGCACAAAAATGGTGACCAATGCCACGTTGCTCATCAATTCGGTAAGTCCCATGGAGATGGCCGTTAGTGAAAAAATGAGTACACTGGTGGAGATGCCGGATTGATTCGAGAAGTAGTTGCCGACGATCTGGACCAGGCCTGATTTTTCCATGCCATCTGCCAGACAGAGCCCGCCGCCGAAGAGCAGCAGTATGCCCCAGGGAAGTTCTTTCATATCAGACCAATCGAGAAGGAATTTTTGTTGACCCAGGTTTATTGGCACGAGGAACATAATGACCCCACCAGCCATCGCAATGGTGGTGTCATCAAGCAGGTTCTTGCCAATCAGGCCGTTAAGGTTCTGTCTGAAAATCCAGAAGAAGCAGGTGATTGAAAAAACGGCCAGCACCAATTTCTCTTCTCTGGACAGCTTTCCAAGTTCACCTAATTTGCGGTGAATGAGTTCGGCCGATCCCTCGATGGACGGGAGGTGATTGCGGAATAGTATACGTGTGATGATAAAGTAGCAGGATGCAAGGGCCAGGCTCATAAGCGGAATTCCCACTATCATCCACCGGGTAAAACTTACATCCAAGTCATAGAATCTCTTCATAAACCCCACCATCACCACATTGGGTGGGGTGCCGATTATCGTAGCCATGCCTCCGATGCTGGCTGCGTAGGCAATGGCAAGCATGAGACCCGTAGCAAATTTCTTGAAACGCGGGTCATCTCCCTGGCCGGTCTCCTTTGCGAGCAACGACGTTACCGAAGAGGCTATTGGCAACATCATGATAGCTGTGGCTGTATTGGAGATCCACATGCTGATGAGCGCGGTTGATAGCATAAAGCCAAGAATAATCCCGTTGCCGCTGGTGCCCGTGAGCCGAATCAGATTGAGAGCAATGCGCGTGTGCAGATTGTGTCGCTCAAGGCCAAGGGCTAGGATAAAGCCGCCCATAAACAGAAAGATCACCGGATCACCGTATGGAGCGGATGCTTCCCGCACGGTGGCAACGCCCAGCAATGGAAACAAAATCATGGGGAGGAGTGCGCTCACCGGAATGGGCATGGCTTCAGTTGCCCACCAGGTAACCATCCATGCGCCTAAGGCGAGCACAACAATGCTCTTGGCCGAAAGCACACCCGGGCTAACTCCAAAATAGATAATGCAGAAAAGCAGGGGCCCCAATAGCAGGCCGATGAGTTTGGTCTTTTGGAGGAGTTGATTCACGGAGTAAGGTTTCCCACCAA
Source organism: Cyclobacteriaceae bacterium (assembly GCA_035430125.1). GTDB lineage: Bacteria > Bacteroidota > Bacteroidia > Cytophagales > Cyclobacteriaceae > ELB16-189. The sequence continues at coordinate 6,174 of DAOMGC010000073.1, forward strand.
GATAGCAGTTCGTCCGGCCCTGACAAACCAGATCGCCACCCAGATCAGCCGGCCATCAATTCTCGGGCGCTTGCGCGGGCCAACTCAGAAGGCTTCGCGCCACCAATCATCTTGGCAATTTCTTCCACCCGCTCTTCGGTTTGCAATACCTTTACCTCACTGGTGGTTTTGCGTTGTGCATTATCCTTGTACACCAGGTAATGTTGATCACCACGGGCAGCGATTTGTGGCAGGTGGCTAATGGTAATTAATTGATGCCGTTTCGACATTGCCTTCATCATCTTGCCCAATTGAATTGCAATCTCTCCCGACACGCCGGTATCAATTTCATCCAGTACCAGGGTTGGGAGAGCCGTCTTCTCGGCCATAACATACTTGACGCAAAACATGAGCCGGCTAAATTCACCACCGGAAGCAACATCTTCCAGGCTGCGGGGCGCAATGCCCTTGTTGGCACTAAACAGAATTTTAATTTCATCTGCGCCAGTAGGTCCGCAGGTGATTTTGCGGGCATCGACCTGAAGCACGGCATCACCAATGCCCAGTTCACGAAGCAGTTTAACCAACTGGCGTGTTAGCGGCTGGTAGGTTTTGGCACGGGAAGCTGAGAGTTTATCAGCTACTGCCTGCAGTTGACGTTGACTTTCGTCAAATTTTGCGCGGGCCGAAGCCAGGTCTGCATCAAGGTTAATGGTCTTGCGGGCTTGTTGTTCCAGTGTCTCCTGCAAGGCCAGGACTTCACTGATGGTTTGCAACCGGTGTTTGGTCAATAGCCCGTTAATCAGGTCAAGCCTGTCTTTGAGTTCGGTAGTTCGTTTAGGGTCGAACTCAATCTTGTCTTCTTCATGCTCCAGTTCGCGGATCAGGTCGGTCAATTCAATACGGACGCTATCCAGTCGCTGCACCAGATGATCATAGGAAGAAGCATAACTGCGCAGGGGATTCAACTGGGTCAAGGCAGCCGCCAACACGGATTGAGCAGATGTCTCCGCGTGACCCAACATGGCCAATGCCTGGTTCAGTCGCAACTTGATGTCTTCTCCATGTTCGCTGATGGCAAGATTAGACTCCAATTCTTCCAGTTCATTTTCACGCAGCTCTGCTCTTTGTAACTCATCCAATTGAAAACGAATAAAGTCATATTCAGTCTTCAGACGAGTAGCTTCTCCTGCCAGATCTTCATACTGCTGCCGGCTGCTCAAAAACTGTTGCCAGGCTTGTTGGTAGTCGGCCAGTAAGGCGGCATGACCGGCATAACTGTCGATCAGACTGAGCTGGAAACGGTTAGAACCCAATTCCAGGGTCTCATGCTGGGAGTGGACATCCATCAACCGGGCACCGATTTTGCGCATCACATCAAGCGTGACAGGTGTATCGTTGATAAACGCCCGGCTTTTGCCACCTGGACTTATTTCCCTTCGGAATACGGTCTCATCCTGATAGTCCAGGTCATGCGCTTCAAAGAGAGCGCGGAGCCGATAGGGCTGAATGTCGAATATTCCTTCGGTGACACATTTTTCGGATTCGTCCCACAGCACCTTGGTGTCGGCACGATTGCCCATTAATAAGCCAATCGCGCCAAGCATGATCGATTTTCCCGCGCCTGTTTCACCCGTAATTACCGTAAGTTGCGGGGAAGGGCGCAATTCCAGGTGCCGGATCAGGGCGTAATTTCGAATGGTCAGTTGCTGCAGCATAGCCGACCAAAAATAACAGGATTTAGTTCGAAGAAATAATCTTTTGATAGATGTTCCGCTTCGGGTCCAGGGCCGTCAGCAGGTCAAACGCCTCGCGCCGCACCCCGATATTTCCTTCAGAAAAGATATTAACCAATTCATTAGCCTTGGCGTCGAAAAAGGAAATGATGAAAATTGAATTAGGATAGATCTGCCACACGGTCTTGATGTTTTTCAAGACGTTGAGTATCATTTGTCGACTTTCGTCTGGATTCTTGTCAAACGTGTCCAGGGCTTGTCTGTGATACCGGTAGGTATTCTTGCGCAGCTCGGCCATTTGGGTGTTGTTGATATTTTCAATGAAGTTATACCGGTTGCGGTTACTGCCAATGCTCTGCCAACCGGGCCGGTTTGAGGATTGGGCATTGTTAACCACCATCAACGCCTTTTGAAAGTAGGGATCGCCCCCTTTTTCAGCAAAGGAGTCATAGTCCATGCCGAGAATGATATAGGCATAGTAGGCCAGCATGGATGTCAGGTTGTTGATGTACGCGTTGTCGTTGTATTCGAGCGGCTGTGACTCGATGTATTCGAATTCCCATTCGCGATCAGCAAAATTCATCAACACGGTTTCGTAGTTGGAATTGTATACCGGCCGAGCTACGGTAATCTGTGCGCTGGCAATGAAGGAACCAATCGATGGCATCCTTGAGATATTCAGGAAAATGGCGCAATTGATACGCTCATGATTTTTATAGATGTCGGTAGACCATTTCCGGCTGTTCATGAACAAGGCGATACTCCGCTCCATGTCCTTGAATACATTTCGGTCAGAGGTTTGAATCTGATCGGCGTTAATGGTCACCTTGCAATTGAGTTCCTGCCCACGGGTGATTGCCGATAGCAATAGGAGCGATCCGATGAGCCAGCCCCTACGCATATAATTTGACGATGGCTTGTACGATGTCTTCGGCAACCTCGGTTTTGGCTTTGAGGGGTACCACCAACGACGTGCCGCTGCGACTCAGGATTTCAACCTGATTGGTATCGTGACCAAAGCCAGCTCCTGGATGGTTGAGGGAATTCAATACGATGAGGTCAAAATTCTTTGACTTAAGTTTTTTCTCTGCATTGGCTTTTTCATGCTCTGTTTCGAGGGCAAAGCCAACGATGATTTGGCCTTCCTTTTTCCGGCTACCCAGTTGTGCTGCGATGTCCACTGTTTTGGTTAGCTCCAGGGTGAGATTGCCATCCTGTTTTTTTATTTTTTGTTCCGATCGATGCATCGGGCGATAATCAGCAACGGCTGCCGACAACACAATGATCTGAGCGTTATCAAAGAATTTGTCACAGGTGTTATACATGTCTTCTGCGGAAGTCACTGCATGGACTTTGATACGCGGATGTTTGGCCTGCTGATGGGTGGGACCCGTCACTAAGTGTACGTGCACGCCTTGTTTTGCTAGTGATTCTGCGATAGCAAAGCCCATTTTGCCCGTGGAATGATTTCCAATAAAACGCACCGGATCAAGGGCTTCGTATGTAGGGCCTGCTGTTACAAGGGCCTGCTTGTCTTTGAGGAGGCCAGAACCACTAAAATGGGATTCCAGGTGCTGAATAATTTCTTCTGGTTCAGCCATCCGACCCGGGCCGGTTAGGCCTGAGGCGAGGTCGCCAGTACCGGGGGTAATGAGGTGATTGCCGAAGGCTTGCAATCGACTAATATTTTCTTTCGTCGTGGGATGCTGGAGCATGTCCAGGTCCATCGCCGGTGCAAAGAACACCGGACTTCGGGCGGAGAGATACGTTGCCAGGAGCAGGTTATCGCAAATTCCATGGCTCATGGCAGCCAGGGTATTGGCGGTGGCCGGTGCGATTACCAGGGCATCAGCCCACAGGCCAAGGGCCACGTGGTTGTTCCACGTTCCAGTGTTATTATCTCCGAAATCACTTAGGACCGGTTTGCCAGAAAGAGTAGCCAGGGTAAGGGGTGTGATGAAGTTGCGGGAATCTGGCGTCATGATCACCTGAACTTCCGCTTGTTGCTTCACCAGCAAGCGAACGATCAATGCAGCTTTATAGGCAGCGATGCTACCCGTAACTCCCAGCAAGATCTTCTTGCCCGAAAGCATCTTAGGCTTCTGTCTTGGGTTCCTCGGTGCGGCGGCGGTACATTACTTTGCCTTCGAGAAATTCTTCCAATGCCGTTGTCGTAGGCTTAGGAAGACGCTCGTAGAACTTGGATATCTCAATTTGCTCGCGGTTCTCGAACACTTCTTCCAGGTTGTCCACGGTGGTGGCAAACTCGGCCAGTTTGTTATTTAGCTCTTCCTTAATGTTGATAGCGATCTGACGGGCACGCTTGGAAATAACAACTACGGATTCGTAGACGTTGCCCGTGCCAGCGGCGATCTTATCAACATCGCGGGTAATGATGGATGGTTGGGTTGCCATGATTATTAAGATGGTTTATTGGTTTTAATACTCTTTAGTTTGGACAATTGGGCCTGACTTTCGGAATACATCTTTTCAGCATCCCTGAGAAAGGAACTGTTCGGGTAAGTGTCTACAAATTCCTGATAGTAGTTTACCACCAGTGTGTAACGCTCCGTCTGCAGGTGTTGGAAACTGGCCAGGGCATACCGGTATTGCGACACAATTTTAAGGTAAGCAATCTCTTCCAGGTATTTCGAGTCCGGATAGGCCTTCTTGAAGTTATCGAATGCGATCACCGCTGCCTTATACATCTTGATCTTAAGGTACTGCCGCGCATTTTCAAAACCTTTGGCCTCCAGCTTTTGCTGACTGGCATTTATGACTTCAATCGCCTTATCGCGAAATGTACTGTTGGGAAAGCGGTTCAGGAAGTTTTGCATGGCCGCCATGGCTTCCAACGAGCTTTTCTGATCGAGGTTTGAGTCGGGGGAGGACACAAACTGGGAGTAGGCATACATGAAGTAGGCTTCCTGAGCCAGCGAACTTCTTCCGTATGTTTCAAAAAAAGTCTTAAACTGGTTCGATGCCAGCAGGTAAGTCTTCTCGTAGTATTGGCAATAGGCGAGGTAAAATTCCACCTTTTCGCCTTCGGGCAGTCCACGCACCACAGGCAAGATCTCCTCAAAGAGGATTGCCGTGTGATAGTAATCTTTCTTGTTATAATAGTTCAGGCCCGCGTCGTACTTAATACGCCAGTCTTCACTCTTTTGGATCTTGCGGAAATTACCGCAGGCACCCAACAAGAGCACGAGTGCCAGTACCCACCAAAGCGCAAACAGTTTTCCAGGCATAAACAAGGGCGCAAATATACGATTCAAGCTCACATTCCTGAAATCCTACTCAAAACGCTGATTGAGGCTATTTTCGTACGACCAGTTTGCGGGTCAGTACACCGATGTTGTCAAGATAAACTGTGTAGAAGTACACGCCAGAAGCCAATTCATCGGCTTGAATTTTGACTTTCGATTCGTTGGCAGGGAGGTCATAGCTTCCGACCGGACTTCCTAAAATATTGTGAATCACCACTTTGGCCTTTAAAGTCTCGTTGGTGAGGCGATAGTCGATGTAAGCAAGGTCAGCTATGGGGTTAGGGTAGATATCGTGGATAGAGATGTCTCTGGATTGGAATACAATTGATTTGACCGGCTTCTCTTCAACAGCAATGGAAACAGTGTGCTCCATGCCCAGGGCTGGATTTCCACGCGGGAACACTTCAAAACGGAAGGTATTGTTTGCGTTGGAAAGACCTGTTTCGACTGTAAAATACAGGTTTGTAAGGGTTTCGCCGGGTTCTATTCGTTTGGAAAACTGATCCAGACCTGGTTCCAGGCACGCATCATCAATGCAGAAATACGCTTTCTGGTTAAGGCCAATTTCACCCTGTGCTTTGCGGATGATGTAAAATTGCGGCTTATCTGAGGTGTTGCGTATCCGAATGGGAATTTTCAAAGTCTGCCCGAATCCTGCTTGATAACTGTCCTGACGATCGACCCAGTCAAATGTCTGTGCCCGGGCTACTGACCCCAGGACCAACAGGAAGAACAAAAGAAGAATTCGCTTTGTCATGAGCAGAATTACCCAACTGAAAAGATACTGGAAAGCGAAAGGAACTCAAAGAAAATTCCTAAAAAACCCCGAAAGCAAGACAATAAGTTTTAGATGGCCCCGTTGCGCGCGGTAGAACTACTCCTTATGGGTTACTTCTTTTTGGGTAGGGCGTTCTTTGCCGCGCCAGATAAAGCCCTTCAATTGGATATCTTCAGGCTTGAGTTCCTTGGGAGGGATGAAGGATGCATCCGGCTTCCGATAGAAACTGATGTTGTTGACCTTTCCTTTTTGGAAGTTGATCCGCATGTTGCTGCAGATAATTTTGTTCATGCCAGACATGACTGTGTACTTTTCTTTGGCCTTATCGTCTTTCACTTCTTCTTTGGCCTGAAGGGCAAAGTACAGACTCTCGCCATTACCCTCCACCACCACGTGATGTAGGTTCTTTTCAGCAAAGTATGCAGTCATCTTGCGGCCTTTGATCTGATTAAAATTCAACATGGTATCCTGGGACACCACAAATGAATTGGCAATGAGGTAGACACGGTTGATTTTCTTGTCCTTCAGCAAAATCTGAATGGAGTCAGCTGTCATTTGGTTGCCGTTGGTCCAAAGCACCGGGTCGCGATAGAACACGAGCGTCGAATCCTTGGCCACGTAGGCAAGTGAGTCAGCCTTGCCCTGCATGTCTTTCTTGAAAATCTTTACGTGGTGATACGCCAGCAGCCGCTTTTTCGATGGTTCTTTGCTTTCTACCGACATCAAGGTGTCAGCTGAAATAAACAGGGTATCCTTGTCATCAGCAACACGAGCGGCATAGGCATGGCCATACACCTTCGAGATTCCGGTGGCGCGGTCATAGAAGCCTTCGTCGCCATAAATCTTCATGTTTTCTGTTTTTGACGTCATTACCACATTGCCCTGAGCACGGTACATCTTTTTGAGGTCATTCAGGAACAACCGCGTGCCGGTCAGTTTGTATTCCGGTGTTTCAAAGTCGCCCTGGGCCAGGTCGGATTGTTTCATTTTGGTGTCGTAATACCCTTCTTTGTAATAGGCCACGCCGCCTTCTTTGTCTTCTACTTTAGTCAGGGCACGGAAGTAAATCCGTTTGCTATTGGAATTGTATTGCAGGGTGTCGGAAGTAAGCGTATAATCTTTGTTGACTCCGATCACATTGGTCTTAAAGGAAGCGAGGTTTGCATTGAGGTTGTAGTAGCCTTTCACACTGGTTAGGGTATTCGTCGTGTCTACCAGTTTGCCATTGTTGAAATAGGTAGCGATGTTTTTCTTTCTGTCGAAATCAAGAAACTCAGTGTACAGCGTGGCTGTTTTCAGTTTGGTAAAGACAACCTTGCGTCGGAGGTAGGCTATTTTTTTATTGCCGTCGTAGGTCAGGCGGGAGGCTGTCACAGTTACAGAGTCGCCCTCCACAATGCGGATGTGTCCAAATGCATCAACGAAGTTTTTGGCCCGATCAAAAATGGCAGAGTCGCAATAGATCGTTGTCTCATTTTGTTCAAAGACCACCTCACCGATAAGCCAGTCGTTGCGCACGCCGTTTTCTACCGACCCCGACAAGGTATTCGCGTGCTTCAGTGTCACCTTTTTCTGGGCGAACCCGGAAATCCCGCTCAGCAGAACCAAAATGAAGCACAGTCTTTTCATCCGGCCGCAAAGTTAGAAAAGCCGGTGAGACGGCAGATTATTGATAATTTTGATCTGTGCTCGAAGCCTTTCAATCCTACATCTCGCGGCATCGTTTGGCTGAACCAGGCGACCGGATTCTCCTTGCCGTAAGCGGCGGACTGGATTCGATGGTTATGCTTGACCTTTTTGCGCAAGCCGGTTATACCATTGGCGTGGCGCATGCCAATTTTCAGCTGCGGAGTGCCGAGTCTGACAGGGATGAGGGATTGGTGAAGCAACGTTGTCAAGAGTTGGGTATAGCCTGCTACGGGCAGCACTTCAATACCAAGAACTATGCCGAAGTAAATCATCTGTCGGTTCAAATGGCTGCTCGCGAACTCCGTTACACCTGGTTCAATGAGGTGTTGGAGCGGGAGCAGTACCATTGGCTGGCGACAGCACACCACAGGGATGACAACATGGAGACTGTGCTGATGCGCTGGATCAAAGGGGGAGGGCTTGATCAATTGACGGGCATCCCCATGCGCAATGGTAAAATTATCAGGCCCTTGTTGTTCGCATCACGTGATGAAATCCTGGCCTATGCTACCGCGCGAAAGATAACCTGGGTAGAAGACTCGAGCAATCATACAGACAATTACCAACGCAATTATATTCGGCATAAGATCATACCCCACATCCGGGAGATTAATCCTTCGGTGGGGGTGACCTTTGAAAGCGGACTGGAGAAGATGCGCGGCAGCCATGAAATGATGCAACGTGGCCTTGGCCAGTTGAAGGATTCGATCACCCGGCAGGAGGGCAGTCATCTCTTCATCGACAAGACCCTGCTTTCGATGCTCGACAACCCGGCGTTTGTGTGCTACGAATGGCTGCGGCCCTGGGGTTTTGATTTTGATCGTTGTCAGCAGATGGTATCCTCGTTGCAGGGAACATCCGGAAGCCAGTTTTTTTCCGACACCCACCTGGCGGTAGTTGACCGGGAGGCAATAATCGTATCGCCACGGGAAGAGTGGTCGCACGAAATACTGCTGGAGGAAGGCCAGGACAAGGCAGCGCTGGGGCCCTGGAAGCTGACGGTAACACGGTCGACGGACACACGGCTGAACCGGGGTGCAGATAGTGCTGTGCTTGACGCTGACCGGATAAAATTTCCGCTTGTGTGGAGGAAGTGGCGGAACGGCGATTTTTTTGTGCCATTGGGATTAAGCCATCGGAAAAAAGTAAGTGATTTCCTTATCGATGAAAAGGTATCCCGAACCCGTAAGAACGTGGTTACGGTGCTGGAGTCAGCCGGGTCCATCGTATGGGTGGTAGGTTTCCGTGTTGACGACCGGTACAAAGTGACCTCCGAAACACGATCGGTTTTGCTGTTTGAGGCCATCGACTTAAAATGATCTTAGTCATTTTTCTTTCTTGGGTGGATTAATAACTTGCGCCCCGAATTCACATCCTTTCGAATAATCATTTCACCTAATCTTATAGTCCCATGAAAGTAACTGTTGTCGGCGCCGGAAATGTAGGTGCCACCTGTGCTGATGTATTGGCTACGCGTGAAGTAGTCAACGAGATAGTCCTCATCGATATAAAAGAAGGCCTGGCAGAAGGCAAGGCGCTGGACATCTGGCAAAAGGCCCCGATCAATATGTACGACAGTCGTACGACAGGTTCCACCAACGATTATGCCCGCACCGCCAAGTCGGACGTGGTTGTAATTACCTCCGGATTACCCCGCAAGCCCGGCATGAGCCGTGATGACCTCATAGTAACCAATGCCGGGATTGTAAAGACGGTTACGGAAAATGTCGTAAAGCACTCTCCCAACGCGATTATTATTGTGGTATCCAATCCACTGGATGTGATGACGTATCAGGCTCACCTGACTTCCAAGTTCCCCCGTACCCGGGTAATGGGCATGGCCGGAATTCTCGACACGGCCCGCTACCGGGCATTTCTAGCAGAAGCACTGAACGTTTCTCCCAAAGATATTTCAGCCATGATCCTGGGTGGTCACGGCGATACTATGGTTCCCCTGCCGCGTTACACCACGGTGGGCGGTATCCCCGTTACAGAATTAATCAGCAAAGAAAAGCTGAATGCGATTATTGAGCGCACCAAAGTTGGGGGAGGTGAGTTGGTAAAATTGATGGGCACTTCGGCCTGGTATGCACCAGGCTCTGCCGCAGCGCAAATGGTGGAGGCGATTGTGAAAGATCAGCGCCGTGTGTTGCCGGTATGTGTGCAACTCGATGGCGAGTATGGCATCCGCAACTGTTATCTCGGCGTTCCGGTAATCCTGGGCAAGAATGGTATTGAGA
>DAOMGC010000074.1:0-15855 GCA_035430125.1 Cyclobacteriaceae bacterium
TTATCCTCGTTACTACCAAGACTGGTTCTTCTAAAGGTGCACAAAACAAGTTTTCTGGCTCTGTAACCCAGTCATATTTCACGGTTCAAGCTATCCTGCCTGAGTACCAGAACAAGTGGGCTAACGGTTTCGATGGTGCTTATGGTGAGTTCTTCTCTAACTGGGGTTCTTTGTTTGATGGCAAGCCTACTGCTTTCCGTCACCCTTACTTCGAGTGGGCCAATACATTCCCTAACCATCCTGAATTCGCAGTTTCAGCTACGACAGTCCAGCCTGGTCAAACCTTGCCTGGTTATATCCCTACTCCGGCTCCGAACAACGTAAAGGATTTCTTCCAGAATGGTTCATCAGCTACGACTTCGTTGTCGCTGTCTAACTCCAACGATTTTGGAAGCATGAACTTCAGCTATAGCCACCTCGATGAGACTGGTTTCGTTCCGGTTAACAAACTGAAGCGCGACAACTTCTCACTCGGTACCACGGCCAAGTTCAGCAAGAACCTGACGTTCACAGGTACTTTCAACTTTGCCAAGACTGATAACACACAACCGCAGAACGGTGCTGGTTTGGGTTCCAACTCTGCCGGTGGTCCTTCTATCTGGGCAAACTTGTTTTATACCCCGCGTAACATCGATTTGACCAACTGGCCTTGGGAAAATCCCGTTGACCACTCAAACGTTTACTACCGCAACGGTAACGATATTTCCAACCCGTACTGGGTGTTGTACAACACCAAGCAGACGGACGTTGTAAATCGTTTCTTCTCTAACGCCAGCTTGACTTACAAACTCAAGGATTGGGTTAGCCTCCAGTATCGTTTAGGTTATGATACCTACGGCGAACACCAGACTTACACAGTTAATAAAGGTGGTGGTGCTGGTGTAACGAGCGCTTTGGCTCCTGGAGCTTACCGTTCAGTAGATGGTACCAGCACTGTTATTGACCACACTGCCATGGCATCTTTCAACAAAGATTTCAGCCAGGACCTCAGTGTAACCGGTGTTGTGGGTGCTAACTACCGCAGCAACAATTATCAGCAGGTTGGTTTGGAGAGCTTGGGCCAGGTGGTCTACGGCTTGTTCGAACATAGAAACTTCACCTCGACCCAGCCTAAAGACTGGAGAGGTAGCCAGCTGAACTATTATCAGAATAGCATTATTGCCGGTATTTACTTCGATGGTACTGTAGACTACAAGAAAATGTTGTATGTCAACATTTCTGGTCGTAACGACTGGTCTTCTACCTTGCAGAAGGCTAACCGCTCACAATTCTATCCTGGAGGTTCTATCGCTTTCATCCCGACCGCTGCATTCCCTAACATGGGCTCTGGCTGGTTGGATTTCTTGAAAGTACGTGCCGCTATCGGTTCTTCAGCTAACTTCGGTTCGCCTTATGCCACCGCCCCTTACCTGACGCTGAATGCTCAGGCTCGTGTCGATGGTTTGAACAGCAACGTAGCTGTTTCCCGCCTCCCAGGTTTGTTGGCTAACCCCAACCTGCGCCCTGAGTTGTTGACAGAGACTGAATTTGGTATTGAAAGCCAGATGTTTGAGAACCGCGTTAAGTTGAACGCTTCTTATTACAATCGCCTGGCTAAAGACCAGATCGTTAACCGCCCCCTCGATCCTTCGACCGGTTATACTTCTACTTACCTCAACGCAGGTTCGATTTCAAACAAGGGTGTTGAAGTTGCTTTAACGGTAACTCCAATCAAATCGGGTAACTGGAACTGGGATGTTACAGTGAACTATACCAAGAACGTAAGTAAAGTTGAGTCGCTGCCCGCAGGATCTACTTCGATCCTTGTAAACGGATTCAGCAACCTCGGTAACTTTGCTATCGTAGGCCAGCCACTGAACGTAATCATGGGTTCCTATACTTCAAAGGCTCCTGATGGACAGCCTATTATCACCAGCACGGGTAGCTATCAGCAAGCCAACGAAATTGGTATCATTGCTAACCCGAACCCGAACTGGATGGGTTCTGTTATCTCTAGCTTGAGCTGGAAGGCCATTACATTCGGTATGCAGTGGGATTATGTACAAGGTGGACAGATTCTTTCTTATACCGCTGCCGCTATGGTGGGACGTGGTGTAGGCAAAGACCTGGAATCATTCGATCCTACCTTGCCATTGATCCTCCCTGGCGTATTGGAAGTGAAGGATGCTAACGGAAATACAACCGGCTATACGCCTAACACACTCCCGTTGACCACAGCTGGTGTATTCTTCGGTAACACGATCATTGGTGGTTCACCTTACGATCGTGGTATCTACGATGCTACCCGTATTCGTTTCCGTGAAGTATCCCTCTCTTACAGCCTGCCGAAATCAATTGTTTCCAAGCTGAAGCTGACAGGTATCAACATTTCGCTGGTTGGAAACAACCTGTGGTTCCGTTCACTGAATGCTCCTTTGTACTCGAAGGCTGACTTCGATCGTACAGCATTCGGTACAGGTAACGGTGCAGGTTTTGACTACCTGGGCGGACCTTCCGCAAGAAGGTTCGGTGGTACGATTAAAATCAACTTCTAAAAATGACCATGACAATGAAGAAGATATATAAAACACTAGCAGTACTTGTGTTCTTGCTGGTGGGTGCTTGTAACCTGGATGGTGACTTGCAAAACCCGAACCAGATTAGTGTATCAGGAGCCGATGTGAACCTGATCATGAACGCGGTTCAACTGGACTTTGGCGACTTCGCGTATATCGCTGGTGCCACAGTTGATCCTTTGATGCGCATGAATGCCATGACCGGTGGCTATCGTTACCAGACGGCTAACCAGCCTCAGGGAAATGATGGACTTTGGTTCCAGGCTTATTCTACTGTATTGATTAATGCTGAAACATTGATTCCGCTTGCCAAAGCAAAAGGTTTGACAACGCACGTTGCGGCTGCTGAACTGATGGAAGCCTATGTTTGGATGACATTGGTTGATATTTTTGGTGATGTTCCCGGAACAGAGGCCCTTCAAGGCGCTACTGGCAATTTCAACCCGGTTGGTGATGGTGGTGCTGCTGTTTACCAGCATGCGCTCGACCTAATCAATGATGCCCGTACGAATCTTGCGCTGACTGGCTCAGCAGCAGGTGGTGCGCTTGTACGTGACGTGTATTATGGTGGAAGCCGAGCCAACTGGACCGCATTCGCAAATACACTGGAACTGAAAATGCAAATGAACCTTGCACAGATCCCCGCACAGACTGCTGCTGCAAATGCACGTATTGCGGTGCTCCTCAATGGTACGACCAACATCATCGATACGGAAGGTGAGAACTTTACTTACAAGTATGGTACCACCACTGTTCCTGATTCCCGTCACCCGTTGTACAATGCTTACTATACGCCCACCAAAGGCGCTGCAGGTGGTTACCTCGCTAACTACTTCCTGTACAATGCGTTTGGGATTTGGAGCCCTACTAATAAATTCGATTTCAATGCAGCAGTTCAGGATCCTCGCTGGAGATATTATTTCTATCGCCAGGTTGGAAGCACTGCTCAGATGTATGCGGTAGACCCTAAGGCCGTTGGTTGTACACCAGCAGCTCCTCCGCCCCACTATCTGGCAAAAAATGAAATCTTCTGTATTTTCGATCCGGGCTTTTATGGACGAGACCATGGTGATGCATCTGGTACACCGCCCAGCGGACCAGTGGTGACATGCTACGGCATTTATCCCGCCGGTGGTAAGTTGGACAATACGTCTACCTCTAAAGATACTTTCGTTGGTTCTACGGTGCGTGGTGACGGTGCCAATGGTGCAGGTATTGTTCCCATCTGGATGTCATGGTACACGGATTTCCTGAAAGCGGAATATCTGGTTCGTACGGGTAATCCTGGAGGTGCTTCTACGGCCATGCAATCGGGTATTACCAAGTCGATTGCACAGATTACTAATTTCTCCACAAAACTTGGATTTACGCTGAGTACAGCAAATACCCCTGATCCTGCAGCTTATGCTGCGGCAGTGGATGGATTGTATACGGCTGCGTCCAATAAGTTGGATGTGATCGGTATGGAATCCTACAAATCACTGTGGGGTAATGGTTTGGAGGCCTACAACCTCTATCGCCGGACCAGTGCGCCGCGCAATATGCAAGCAACGCTGCAGGTAAATCCTGGCGTGTGGCTGCGTACACAAGTATATCCTTCCGTGTATGTTAACCTGAACTCAAATGCCAAGCAGAAAGATGCACAGGCAGTTGTTAAGACGTTCTGGGATAACAATCCGGAAACACTCAACTAATAAACTATCAGAAATAGTATGAAAAAGCTAAAACTCATTCTGGTATTGGTCTTGTCTCTTGCAGTAGTAATCTCCTGTACAGACAATTCCCTTGACCCGCTGCAATTTTCGAACATGAAGAAAGGGACTATCCTTGCTCTTCGTGGAACACAGCTGACCAACCTGTACAACAAGGGTATACCTGGTGCAACGCTCGTTCCCAAGACGATGAGTGGTACTGAAGTATTTACATTTGACACTGAATTGTTGGCTTCGAATCCCGCTGATTTGGCCAGCGTAGATGTGTATGTAATTAAAGGTGCAGGAACGAACACGACACGTCAATTGTTGAAGAATGTACCTGCATCTGCCTTCAAGAAGGATGCAACGTACCTCGGTCCCTGGACGACCATTTCGATCACAATTGCCGAAACGTGTACTGCTCTTGGTTTGCTTCCTCCAACGGATCCGAGCTATAAACTGGATAGCAATCCGTTGAACAACCTATACAAGAACGGTGTAAACTTCGAGTGTGACATTAACCTGACAAATGGCACGAAAATCAACGCTTCAGATATTATTGCATCTGGCCTCTTTCAGAGCAATCAATTCTATCCTGCGATGAAGTTGACCTGGACCATGCTGAAGTACTGCGATTATGTGGAAGATAGCTGGACTGGCAAGTGGGTAGGTACAGAGGCAGGTAGCTGCTGCTCAGGTGATGATGTCAACAACATTGTCAAAATAGCTCCTAATACCTTTCAAATGGATGACTTCTGGGGTTATAAGGAGGCAGGTCCAGGCTACACTCCCGTATCAGCCGTTGTAGTGTTCACGCCGTCAACGAACCTGAATAATCAGATCATGACGTTCCCCGCTCAAAACGTGGTGGATCCAAATGATGGTAATGATGGCAAAGAGAAGATTTTAGCTTCTCCCGGAACCTACGATCAGTGTAAGAACATCTGGTCTTCAAAGGTCACTTACGTATTTGGTGGAACCAATTATACCTGGGTATATTCCTTCCGCAAGAAATAATTGACCAAGAGTTTTTTTTGAAAGGGTCTCGAAAGAGACCCTTTCTTTTTCCTTTATAGTATGGATTCTAAGCAAAAAAGCCCCACCATTTAGGTGAGGCTTTTTCTTGTTAAAGGATAGTCAAAATCAGAATCAACCAACTGATCATTAGCCTTTTACAGCGAATGCAACCTTCGTGTTCTCCCACTGGATAACTACTTTTTCGCCTTCAATGCTAATTTGTAATGTCTCCACTAAACTGGTAGTCCTGGAGGGCTTAACGGTTACGCGCAGAACGTCTTCTTCCTGCTTGTAGGTAAATGCGCCCCACTTGATCGTCTTGTTGAAAATAATGATCCATTCATTTTCTCCAGGAATAGTGAAGAGTGCATACTTACCTGCAGCCAGGTCTTTGCCTTCGATCTTAACCGGTGCGCTGAACTCAATTGAAGTGGATGCATTTGCACCCGTGCGCCATACTTTTCCAAAGGGCTCCAGTTCGCCAAATATTTTGCGGCCTCTTACGGATGGGGCGGAATAATTGATAGTGATATTAGCTGCCCCAATTTTGCCTTCTGCTTTGGCGGCAGGGCTTTGCGGTTTCTTGTCCTGGCCATTGGCCACGACAACCATACATACGAGAATCATTGCAAGTAAACTTTTCATAGAAATTGGATTTGGTTTGAAATTGTTTGCATAACAAAAATGCCCCATCACGTAAGGAGGGGCATTTCAGGAATTTTAATTGAATGAACTACCTGTAACTTTCTATTAAACGTGTGCCGTCTAAAGTTGGTTTACTGAAGGTAGGGAATTGTTGATCTTTTGTAAAGGGTTATCGCCCAAAGGGATTCAGGGCTGAAAGGGCTCTTTTGCCGCCGCCCATTTTATTCATGGTTTTCATCATTTTTCTCATGCCTTCAAATTGCTTCAGCAGCTGGTTGACCTGGGTAATGTCAGTGCCACTGCCTTTGGCAATCCGGTTTTTTCGACTGCCATTGATTATTTCGGGGTTTTCCCGCTCTTCATGGGTCATGGAGCGAATGATGGCCTCTATCGGTTTAAATGAATTGTCGTCAATGTCTACATCCTTGAGCGCTTTGCCCATACCAGGTACCATGCCAAGGAGATCCTTCATGCTTCCCATCTTCTTGATCTGTTCGAGCTGGGTGAGAAAGTCATTGAAATCAAATTGATTTTTCCTGATCTTCTTTTGCAGCCGCGCTGCCTCTTCCTGATCAAAATTTTCCTGCGCTTTTTCAACAAGACTGACCACATCACCCATGCCGAGAATCCGGCCTGCCATACGATCCGGATAGAATCGATCCAATGCCTCCATCTTCTCTCCGGAGCTGACGAACTTTATGGGCTTTTCTACCACCCTGCGGATCGATAACGCAGCACCGCCGCGTGTATCGCCATCCATTTTCGTCAGGACTACGCCATCAAAGTCGAGACGGTCGTTGAAAGCCTTTGCCGTGTTGACTGCATCTTGTCCGGTCATTGCATCGACAACAAAGAGCGTCTCAGAGGGTGACAGGGCGGCCTTGAGCCGGGCGATTTCATCCATCATCTCTTCGTCGATGGCCAGACGGCCAGCGGTATCCACAATAACCACCCGGGCGTTACTGTTTTTGGCTTGTTTCAGCGCCGCCTTCGCTATGGCCACAGCGTCTTTATTTTCGGGCTCGAGGTATACCTCTACGCCGATTTGCTCTCCCAGGACCCGGAGTTGTTCCATGGCTGCCGGGCGATAGATGTCGCATGCTGCCAGCAGGACCTGCCTGCCCTGACGCTTCAGATAGTTGGCCAGTTTTCCTGAAAAAGTGGTCTTACCTGATCCTTGTAGACCTGCAATCAGGATAACGGCCGGATTCCCTTCCAGGCTTATATCCTTGCTGTCACCACCCATCAGGAGGGTGAGTTCGTCGTTGGTAATTTTGGTCAGCAATTGACCCGGCGATATGGCAGTCAGTACATTCTGCCCAAGCGCCTTTTGCTTGATCTCATCCGTTACCTCTTTGGCAACCTTATAATTGACGTCGGCATCAATGAGGGCCTTCCGGATTTCCTTAACGGTGTTGGCAACGTTAATTTCCGTGATCCGGCCCTGACCTTTCAGGTTCTGAAATGCCTTTTCGAGCTTTAAACTTAGATTATCAAACATGGGAGCCTTTTGTAATTCCGGCTCAAAGTTAACCGGGCAGGGTAGCCCCTGCAAATTGACTATTTACGCTCCAGCCAGGGAATCACTTGTTGCATAATGACACCGCTAAGCACATTCTGCGTATTTGCCATTGCCGTCTCGGGTGAAATGCCTTGACTCACCAGGGCGAACACCTGTGATAGCCCAAGTCGTGCCAGACCATCCCCGTTAAGGGTGTTTTGTCCGACCACAGCAATGCATGCCTTACCCGCAGTCTTGCACTTCCGTGTAATGCCCGCCACCACTTTTCCTGAAAGGGTCTGCGTGTCCAGGCGTCCTTCTCCGGTAATGACCGCATCCGCGAATTGAATCGCATCATCGAGTCCGGTGCGTCTGGCGATATAATCAAATCCGGGCTCCACAACGGCATTTAGAAACGCACTTGCCCCGGCACCCAGACCGCCCGCCGCGCCGGCACCCGGGAAATCAAGGCGCTTCCCAAGCTCGGCAAACACAATCATTTCAACCTGCCTGAGCCCATGGTCAAGTTGACGGATCGCCTGCTCATCGGCACCCTTCTGTGGTCCGAAAACCCTGGCAGCTCCTTGCTCACCATAAAGTGGATTGTCAACATCACATAACACAACAAATTTCGTCCTGCTAATTCCTGAATTGACTTTATCTGTTTTAATCGCATTCAACTTCACCAGGTTTTGACCGGAAGGGTGTAGGGAATTGCCAGAGACATCTTCGAATTGGAAGCCAAGCGCGGCTGCCATACCCAGGCCAGCGTCATTGGTGGCGCTACCACCGATGGCGAGGACAATTTCATCTACGCCATGATCGATTGCATCACTGATCAACTGACCGGTTCCATAGCTGGATGTGAATAGTGGATTTCTTTCATTTGGACGAAGCAACTCAAGGCCAGAGGCTCGGGCCATCTCAATGATTGCAGTCTTGCCATCCCCGGTTATTCCATAGGCCGCCTGGATTGGTCGAAACAACGGGTCATGGACTTGTGCCTGGACCAGGTGACCGTGGGTATGATGAATCAGGATATCGAGGGTACCATCACCTCCATCGGCCATGGGCAGTTGGGTGGTATGGAATTTCGCGCCAAGTCCTTTGGCTATAGCGTTTGCGACTTCTTGTGCACTGAGAGAACCCTTGAACTTGTCAGGCGCGATCAAAATATTCATAAGAACATGAATAGGATGAGGGTCATGATCAAGGCTACAATTCCCTGGATCAAGGTCATTGGCGTATAATAACCAAGGGTTTGTCTGGAAGTGATGCGTCCGAACTGACTAACCACCCAAAAGTAAGAGTCATTGGCATGCGACACCACCAGCGATCCGCCGGCAATGGCGGTGACCAGTAAAGCCATGTGGATACCGGAGGTAAATCCGGCTGAGGCAGCCAGCGGAGCCAGTACCGCGCTTACCATGATCATGGCGGTAGTACTGGATCCTTGCGCCGTCTTGAGCAGGGCGGCCAGTAGCCATGCCATAGATAAAAAAACCATACCATGCACCGGTGTAGCGCTGGCTTGTTGAGTCAGGAGTGTAGCCAGGTGGCTGTTTCTGATCACCATCCCGAAGGAACCACCAGCCCCGGTGATAAGTATAATAACCCCGGCATCCTTAAGGGCATCTGTAACCCATGTGGTCCAATCCGGATCTTTTGATGGTTCCACCAGTAGAAAGGAAAGGACAACACCAATCCCTAAAGCAATTATGGGACTTCCCAGAAGGACAATCCATTTCATTCCTGGCCATAAGGGCAGCATGGGCACCATTGATCCGGCGGCAATAAGTAAGACGGGGATCAGCAGGGGTAGCCAACACAAAATAGTATGGGAGTTTAAAGTATGGGATGAAGTCTCTCCTGATTCAAAAAGTGGCGTAACGAGATCACCTTTTTGTTTGGCGAAAGCATACGCTACCAGAGCCACCGGTATTGAAACAACCAATCCGGTCAACATGACAAGTCCTAACTGTGAACCCATACCCAAATTGGTAGCGGCGGCCAAAGGACCCGGTGTTGGTGGTACCAGCACGTGGGTGGTGATGAGCCCAGAGGCAAGTGCCAGCGTCATGGAACCGGCGGATGCACCGGTCTGGTTCGCTATGGATGGAATGAGTCTTGAGAGGATTATGAATCCCGAATCACAGAACACGGGAATACCCACCAGTACACCAATTGCCGACATCGCCAGAACTGGCTTGCCAGGCCCCAGCAACTTAACCATACCATGACTAATGGTGTTCATGGCATGTGTCTTTTCCAAAACACTTCCCAATACAGATCCGAAAGCGACGAGAATGCCAATTTGCTGGAGCAAGCCGCCAAATCCGGTTTGGACAGAACTGATCAACGAATCCCACGGCAGACCTGCAACAACTCCGAAGAGCAATGATGCGGCAAGCAGGGAAAAGAAAGGGTTAAGTTTGGTGAACCGCGGCCAGGCAATGGTGCAACCAATGGCGATTACAAGAGCCAGTACCAGACGGGTGGTTTCCATGCTCAGTAGTTTCTTAATGGAAAGTAGGGATAGGTCTCGCCGGCCTTGAATGTAGTTTTGTCTTTGGGAAGCTCGAGGAAGCCATCCACTTCATGGAGGTTGACAAAATTCCCTGAACCACCGCCAGGACGTGGGGTTGCTAACCGTTTTCCAGACTCTACTTTCGTTTTAACTTCAAGAAAGCAGGTAAGGTCGGCAGGGAACGAATAGTCCTGATCCAGTATGGCTGATTCTGCTGCTTTACCAATGCCCAACCCTTGCCAAAGCCAGGGCAGGATATAGCGGTAGAAGCAAAGTAACGTTGAAACCGGATTTCCCGGAAGGGCAAAGACGATGGCTTTTTTGCTTACTCCAAACCAAAATGGCTTGCCCGGCTTTTGACTCACTTCATGAAATATCTTTTCCACCCCTACTTGCTCGAGTGAGGCGGGAACCAGATCAAACTTACCCTTTGAAACGCCGCCGGTAAGTATCACTACCGGATACTCGTTAATGATTTTGGCAAGATCGCGTTCCAACAGATTTCGGTCATCGGCAATATGAAATAAGGAGGCCGTGCCACCCAGCTGTGCGATGGCTGCTTTGATGGTGTAAGAATTTGATCTTCTGATCTGATGGGGGAGTGGCGTATCGGGAATATCCACCAATTCATTACCTGTGGAGACAATTGCAATCCGCGGTAAGTCGTATACCACGGCATCACGCCGGCCGACCGCAGCCAGCAAAGTTATTTCGGGAACAGCGAGCATGCTTCCCGCGCTAAGAAAAGTATCATTCCGTTTCGCATCATGCGCCCGATGATGTATGGATTGTCCCCTGGCAATAGCTTCAATTTTCATGCGGGCAATCTTATTCACGATAGAGACATCTTCGTAACGGATTACCGTGTCACAACCGATGGGGAGCATGGCCCCGGTCATCACTTCAATGCAATTGTGGGGATCTTTGAGTGTTGTGCGGGGTTGCCCTGCCTGCTGCAGGGCTTCGACGCGGAAATCCCGCCAGCCCTCCTCAAATGAACTAAATGCAATGGCGATTCCGTCCATGGCCACCCGGTCAAACGGAGGCATATCACGGTCTGTCTTAATGCTTTCGGCCAATACCCGCCCGGGAGCCTCATCCAGCGGCACCGTGATCTTCTCCGGGCGAATCCGATATTTGCCAATGAGTGCTTCTGCCTCCGAAACCGTTACCATGAAAACAGTATTTTTGATTCAAGATAAAGAGAAATGCCCGACCTGCATTTCCGGCCAAGACTTATGAAAAAGAAACTCAGTCATATCGACGAAAAGGGAAATCCGATGATGGTGGATGTTTCGGCCAAGGCCTCTACCCGACGAGTAGCCAAAGCGCGGGCGATCATGAATCTGGGCCCGGCCGTGATGTCAGCTGTTCGTGATGAGGAGTTGATCACCAAGAAAGGCCCGGTGTTTCAGACGGCCAGGCTTGCCGGGGTGATGGGTGCCAAACGTACTGCCGACCTCATTCCGTTGACCCATCCCATTGGATTAGAAGATTGTCAGGTTACAGTCCGAACTGTTGGGGACCGGGTGTACATTGAATCCGCAGTGGTGACCACCGGAAAAACCGGTGTTGAGATGGAGGCATTAACCGCGGTGTCGGTGGCGGCATTGACCATTTATGATATGTGTAAGGCCCTCTCACAGGAGATGGTGGTGGAGGAGGTGAGGCTTGTGGAGAAGACCGGTGGCAAGAAGGACTACCGAATATCCCGAAAAGGCTGACTCTGGCCTGGAATATTACATCATGTTGGTCCAGTCAGTTTCTGGATCCAATTTTTGCAAAACATCCACGCCATGAGCAAGTTGGAAGGCTGGCGCTAAACGTTTTCCTTACATCACCTGCCTTCGAAATTCGGATTTAATTACAAAAACATTACAGCAGGAGAGCAACCCATTTGATTTCTAAACATTTATTAGACCTCCTGGTTAATTTGAATGTAAATAGTTGGCGCTATGAAATCATTCAAAATAATGGAGTTGACCATCAACCCATTCTACCGGGATGTTGTTTTAGTCTTGCTGGCAGGCATTTTTGTTTCGGCGGCGTTGGTCACGCTTGGGTACGCCATACTTTTGGCACAATCCTAGGCTACTTAGGCCGGGCTCCGACCCATTCTTCACCGTCTTCAAAGACTTCCTTTTTGAAGATGGGAACCTTTTCCTTGAGGGTATCGATAATGAACTGACAGGCTTCGAAAGACTCTTTGCGATGTTTGGTAGACACAGCGACTACCACAGCAACCTCACCGGGCTTAAGTGTGCCAACCCGGTGGCTTACTGCCCAACCCAACAATGGCCAGCGTTGGCTGGCTGTGTCGATAATCTTTCTGGTTTCACTCACAGCCATACCCTCATAGGCCTCATACTCCAGCCACATGACTTTTTTATGCTGGGCGGAGTTTCGTATGGTACCGATAAAAACATTTACGGCACCCCCTTCCAGGCTTGTCGCGGCTTCAATCACTCGCTGGACGTCTATGGGTTGTTCAGTTATTTTGATCATGACGGTTTACTTTATCTTGACTTGTCAAAACACACATGGAATGTAGACAGGCAGTCCTTAATTAACAACCCCGGATTTCTGTTTCATCGATGGGCATTGTACCTTTCTATTTGCGTAAATACGCCACCTGATGTTGAATCCTGAAGACATACATCGCTACAGCAGGCAACTTTTGCTTCCTGATTTTGGTACATCAGGGCAGGAAAAGTTACGGGCGGCTGCCGTGCTGGTGATTGGTGCTGGTGGACTGGGCTCACCGGTACTCCAGTATCTCGCGGCTGCGGGGGTGGGACGGTTAGGAGTTGTTGATCATGATGTGGTGGACGCCTCAAACCTGCAACGCCAGGTACTTTTTACTACCCCTGAAATTGGCGAGTCCAAGGCCATTGCAGCTGCCAGGCGATTGCGTCTGCTTAATCCACTGGTGGATGTGCGTGAATTTCCGATTCGGTTGACATCACACAATGCTTTGGAGTTGTTTGTGCAGTTTGATTTAATCGTTGATGGATCTGACAACCTGCCCACCCGATACCTGGTGAATGATGCATGTGTACTCACGGGCAAGCCATTGATATATGGAGCCGTATTTCAATTTGAAGGACAGGTTTCGGTATTTAATCAGCTGCTATCCGATGGTAGTCGCGGACCCAACTATCGCGATCTTTTTCCTGACCCACCGCCTCCGGAAATGGTGCCCTCCTGTAGTGAGGGCGGTGTAATGGGCGCCTTGACAGGAGTGATTGGTTCTATGCAAGCCAATGAGGCGATCAAAGTCATTTCCGGTGTTGGCGAAAGTCTGTCGGGCCGCCTGATGATATTTGATGCGGCCTCTTTTATACCCCGGATCCTAAAGGTGAGAAAACGAGACGACAATCCATTGACCGGTATAAAACCCACGCAGACCAGCTTGATTGACTATGAATCCTTTTGTCATATGATACCAACCGGAAAGGATGAGATTACACCCGCTGAGGTGAAGCAATGGATTGAGCAAGGGACACCTTTTCAATGGATCGATGTGCGGGAATTATTTGAGTTTGAGGCTGGACATCTCCCAACAGAGCATATACCGCTTTCTGAACTACCAGCTCAGGCGGAGAGGTTGGCGCGTTCCATGCCGGTTATTGTCCATTGCAAAAGCGGATCACGGGGTGCCCAGGCATGCAAGTATTTGCGCAAAGCAGGGTTTAATAATGTCCGAAATATGCAGGGTGGTATATTACGGTGGCAACAGGAAATTGATCCCGGTGTTGTTGTCTATTGAACGTGGCTGAATATCACAGTTTGTACCGGCGCCAGGTGGTGACTCACGGTTTGCCAGTTCGCACCGCGATCATCTGAAGCATAGAGATTCCCGTTGTTGGTCCCAAACGCCATGCAATCTTCCATGTTGGAAAATCCGTGCCGAAGCACCAGATCAAAATTTGGTACTGACAATCCCAGGTCAGGCGTTGTCCAATGCTGACCACCATCAGTAGTATGACATACTTGTAGCCGAAGATCGACAGGAATTCTGCGCTCATCACGCTGTGCCGGTATTACCCAAGCCTCGTCCGGATTTGAGTGGCTGATGGCCAGCGAAAACCCGTAATGGGGGAAGCCGCCTGGGCCACTCACCAAACGCCATTCCTTGCCTGCATCGGTGGTGCGGAATATGCCGCAATGGTTTTGCTGCCAGATCACGGATGGATTTTGTTTGCAGATCAGCATCCGATGCGGGTCGTGCCCTACTTCCGGATGTGGTTTGGGGAGATAGGCTGCTATCAATCCCTTGTTGCGGGGATGCCAATTCTTTCCGCCATCCGAAGTCTCAAATACGCCGGCGCAACTTACCGCGATATACACATGGTCGTCATTGAGCGGATCGACTTCAACGGAGTGGATGAAAGGAAAGTCCTTGCCGGCACCGAACCATTGATTGGGATCCATGCGGCTCGGATGATTCCATAGCGATTCTACCAGTTCAAACGAATTACCGTTGTCCTCACTCAGAAACAGTCCGCCTGGTTCTGTTCCCAACCATAGTCGATCCTTGTGATGTTGACCACCACCTTGCATCACCCAAATCTTCTTCAGCGATGCTATGGTGCCGGGCTGGAAAAGCTTGCCACCAAACTGCGGCACCTCCACATCCTCCCATGATTTTCCCTGATTGGCAGAGCGGTGAAGTTTTTCACCCCAGTGCCGGTGCGACAAACTTACCCACCAGGTGCTCGTTCGATGGTCATCAAAAACCATAGACACGGGCAGGCCTTCAAAGTGGACCTTTGGCGCGCCCCACCCGTCTGCGGTAGGTTGGAATACGACCAGGCCTTTGCTGGTGCCAACAAGGAGATGCGGCTTCATCCTCCGGAAAGCGCTTGAAAGATCACTACTTCATCCTGAGCACTCAGTTCGTCCTGCAGTCCTTGCCGATCGGTGATGAGTTCGCCCCGCACAAAAATGTTGATGTGTTTGCGTAGTCCGCCGGTTTCCTCAATCAGGTAGGATTGAATGCCCGGATAGCGTTGGTTCACCTGGACCAGTATGTCTTTTACGGTGTTACCATTTACCTCCTGATCCACCAGGTCTGGAAAGAATCGTTTTAATGCGGCGGTGAATCGAATCGTGGGCATGTATTCCTTGGCGGGAAACGGTTAACGGTTAACTTTGACGCGTATTCCGAGGTTCTAAATTAGCAAGTTTTTTTGCAGGCTGCATGAGGGAAATTTATGACATCGCTGACGAATGGATAAAGTCAGGCCGCACATGTGCCATAGCGCGGGTAATAGCTACCTGGGGATCATCACCAAGACCGGCTGGCTCCATGATGTTGGTGGGCAACGACGGTGCGATGGCAGGGTCTGTAAGTGGAGGCTGTGTCGAAGGCGCTGTGGTAAAGGCGGCTAAGGAAGTGATGGCAGACGGAAAAGCTCGCCGACTAACGTTTGGGGTGACGGACGAAACCGCATGGTCCTTCGGGCTCACTTGCGGCGGGAGTGTATCCGTGTGGGTTGAGTGCGCGCCTGCCGGCGATGAACGAATTGCCCAATGGAATAAACTCTTGACAGCCATTCACCAAAATCAATTCTCCGTTTGGATTACAAAATTGGATGAAGCATCGGCCTCCTCCATTTGGCTGGGAGAGTCAACGCCGGATGACGCTGAGATTCCATCGCCGGTACTGTCGCGGATGAGGCAACTAGCCCAGGCGACGCGACCCGGTGCGGAGGTTAGCGAGGATGGAAACTGGCTTTTGCAGGTATTCCCTAAACGGAGTCAACTGCTGATCATTGGGGCCTCGCACTTGACAGCGGATTTGGTACAGTTCGCATCCAGGTTTGATTTTGAAACTATTGTAATAGATCCACGAGGTGCTTTTGCTGACCATACTCAGTTTCCCGTGCCACCGGATCAAATCCATCATGCGTA
>DAOMGC010000075.1:0-15825 GCA_035430125.1 Cyclobacteriaceae bacterium
AGGTGATGTCTTTCAATACAGGCTTGTCGTAGGTCTTACCGAGGCCGCGAACGGAGATAACGGGTGTGCTCATGGTGTGAATTGAAGTTCAAGATAGAAAGGATTCATATTCCTTCGTCGGTGATTAAGAGTTGGTATTTGTTGTTTCGCAGCGGGCGGTATCCATGTTCATAGCAAAATCGCGAGGCTGTACCGCGGATGGTTTTGGCGGTGGTGTAATAGCGGAAGTCAAAGCCCGCATGAAGCAGTTTTTGGGCTGTGACTTCCGTTTGTCCGCTGGGGTTAAGCTGTTCGAGGATGCGCCTGTTTTTGGCCAGGATGCGATTCACGGAGCGCACAACCTGATTCGCCTGGGCATTGCGTTGGTTATTGTGTGCACTGCGGCAGTGGTCAGAGCAGAATTTCTTGTCGGACCGTCCCGTGAGGGTTTCTCCACAGGTAAGGCAGCTTCGGTGGTTCATGGATGAAAATTAGCGCGACCGGGACTACCGACCAACCTTCAGGTTGTATCGAAAACCTGATCATTATTGGGTCTACCCGGAAGTATGCGGTTACCATACGGCTAAGGTTACGGGCCCCGATCATCTTCGGTCATCATTAACCTCAAAAACACATCATCATGAAAAGTTTGCGAAACAGTGTAACGCTGATCGGACGGCTGGGCAAGGACCCGGAAGTCAAATCGTTTGAGAAGTCGAAAAAGGCTTCGTTCCCAATAGCCACTACCGACTCCTACAAGAATGCCAAGGGAGAGAAAGTGGAAGACACCCAATGGCACAATGTAGTGATCTGGGGCAAACTCGCTGACGTGGCCGGCAAGTACCTGAAGAAGGGCAGTGAAGTATGCGTGGAAGGGAAGCTGGTGCACCGTGCTTACGAGCCCACCAAGGGCGAGAAGAAGTACTTCACCGAGATCAATGTCAATGACATGCTGATGCTCGGCGGTAAACCGGAGTAACGCCGGTTGGGGTGCTCCGTGTGGGGAGCACCCCCTGCTTTTTTCATACATGGATCGTTATCGTAGCAAAAACGGCATGATTTGACATTCTGGGAACGGGTCGGGCAACCTTGTTTTTAGTAGCTTTACCCCCCGATGAGTTTTGCCTTTCCTTCGTTTTTGTGGGCCCTTTCCGCCCTCGCCATTCCCATCCTGATTCATCTTTTTAACTTCCGCCGCACCACCCGCATCTACTTCTCCACCACCCGGTTTCTTCATCAGGTACGACAGGAAACCACCCAACAACGCAAACTCAAACAGTATCTCGTTTTGGCCTCGAGACTACTGTTCATCTTTTTCCTCGTGCTTGCCTTCGCCCAACCTTTCCTGCCCGCACGCGAACAACTCACGGCAGGCCGCGATGTTACCGTGTACCTTGACAACTCTTACTCCATGTTGTCGCAAACGGCCGAAAAGACCCGGGCCCTTGATGCAGGCATCCGCTTCATCCAGGAAATTGTAGCACTTTTTCCGCCCGATACACGCTACCATTTCGTCACCAATGATTTTGCGCCATCGGCGAATTCTTATAAAACCAAATCCGAAGTGCTGGACCTGCTTACCCAGGTGAGGCTTTCCCCGGTGAGCAGGTCTTTCCGTGAAGTGCAACAACGCATCGGAACCAACGACCGCGAAGTTTTCTGGATTGCGGATTTTCAAAAATCAACATTTGGCATCGACAACCCGCCTGTGCCTGATTCGCTCGTCTCGTGGAGACTGGTGCCTATCCCGCATAATGATGCCAGCAATATCCTCATCGACTCCGTGTACCTCGAAGATCCATTTGTAGTCGGAGGACAACGCAACACATTGAATGTCCGTCTTCGCAACGTAGGTCCGCGAACGCGCGAAGGCCTGGTGCTGAAACTCACCGTGAATGATGTACAGTCAGGCGCCGCCGCCGTAAACCTGGAATCCAACTCAACGGCAATGGCCAGGTTTGATCTCGTCCAGGGACTGTCGGGCTGGAACAAGGCCGTACTCAGTTTCACCGACTTCCCCGTGAGTTTTGACAATGAATTCTACACCACCTTGAATTTTTCTGAGAAGATCAGAATCGTCACGATCGGCAACGACACATACTTACAAAAGGTATTTGGAAACAACGCGCTTTTCACCCTGCAGCACTTTGCGCCGGGCAACGTGGATGTGGGTCTGCTCAGCCAGGCAGACCTTGTGATCGTGAATGGGGTGGACATTGACTCACCATTGCGCGACATCCTCCTGAACTACCAGCGTGGTTCCGGCTCTTTGTTTATAGTGCCGTCGCCGCAGCCAAATCTCACCACGCTGCAATCGCTGGTGCCTGGATTGTCCTTGTCAAAAGGAATGAGCAAGGATTTCGCTGACCTCGACAAGCCAGACTTTCAGAATCCATTCTTTGAAAATGTATTTGAAGAGAGAACGCCCTCCATGTCGATGCCGCGAGCACGTGCGGTGCTGGACTGGGGCGTTGATCGGTCTGCACTTTTAACCTTCAAGGATGGTAAGGGATTTCTGGCCCGTGTAAAAAACACGTATATCCTCGCTTCGCCCCTCGAGGCAGCATTTACCGACATGGCAACACATGGTGTTTTTCTGCCTGTGATGTACCGCATGGCAGCCTCGAGTCATCGCATCAGCCAGAAGAGCTATTATACACTGTCGGAAAACACCATCGTACTTCAGGCCGATAGCCTCGACGGTGAGGTGCCAGTACGACTGACCGGCAAACAGGAAATAATTCCGTCACAACGCAGGAGCATCGACCGTGTGGTGATGGAGCTGCCCAAATTCTCCATTGACCCTGGCTTTTACTACGCCACCATGCGTGAAGACACGGTAGGGTTAATTGCCTTCGATCTGGACAAACGCGAATCGTTGCTCGACCAATTTTCAGCTGAAGAAATAAAGCAGCACCTCGGAGGCGGCAAGAACATATCCCTGTTTGACTCCGCTGCCACAGATTCTTTCAGCAACGAAATAAAAGAGAGATATTTGGGAACTCCGTTGTGGAAATGGGCACTCGGTCTGGCCCTGCTCTTTTTGCTAGCGGAGGTCCTGCTGATTCGCTTTTTGAAATAACGGTTAATCCACCCGGCATGAAAATCCTTATTCAATCTGCTACGCTTCTCGATAAGCAGTCGCCGTTTCATAAGAAGAAGAAAAACGTACTCATCACCAATGGCCGCATCATGGAGATCGGCGACAAGAAATTTGCTGCGGATCGTGTGATCCAGGCCGCTGGCATGTTTCTCACCACGGGCTGGTTTGACCTTGGTACCTATGTGGGCGACCCGGGCCATGAACAGCGCGAAGACCTTACGTCCCTGTCGGCTACTGCCGCTTCGGGAGGATTTACCGGACTGGCTGTGTTGCCCAATACCAACCCGCCCATCCAGTCCAAGAACGGTGTTGCCTACCTGGAGTCAGGCAACAGCGACCGGTTGGTTCAGATGCATGCATTGGCGTCGGTGACGCTGAATAACAAAGGCGAAGAGTTGACCGAAATGATCGACTTGCACGAAGCCGGTGCTGTTGGTTTCACGGACGGGCTCAAACCCATCTGGCATTCCGACATTTATCTCAAAGCACTCCAATACCTGCAGAAATTTAATGGTGTACTCATCGATCATCCGGAAGATGTCTGGCTGAGTATGTATGGGCAGATGCACGAAGGAGTGAACAGTACGCGTCTTGGACTGAAAGGTATTCCGCGCATTGCCGAAGAACTTCCTCTGGGACGCAACATCGAATTGTTAAATTATGGTGGTGGCAAAGCACACTTCTCCCGCTTGTCAACCGCCAAGAGCATCGACCTGGTACGCGCCGCGCAGAAGCGGGGGTTGAAGGTGACCTGTGACATAACTGGTTATCAGGCCCTGCTGGACGACAGCCTGCTGGCAGACTTTGACACCAATTATAAGGTAAGTCCGCCGTTACGGGAGAAGGCAGATCGCGATGCGCTGATCAAAGGATTGAAAGACGGAACGATCGGGGTGATCTCTTCGGGACATCGCCCGCACGATGATGAGAGTAAGCAACTTGAATTTGACCTGGCTGATTTCGGAATCGTCAACCTCCAGACTTTCGCAGCCAACCTGGTTTCATTGTCTGCGGATGTGCCTATGGAAGATTTGATTGACAAGGTCACGGTCAATCCGCGTCAGGTGGTAGGACTCCCGTCACCCTTACTGGAAGAGGGCCAGATGGCAAATCTTACCCTGCTTGATCCGAAGCACAAATGGATGCTTGATGCTGGTACAAACCTGAGCAAGGCAAAGAACTCACCTTGGTACGGACAGCCGGTGAAAGGCAAAACAGTGGCAGTGTTTAACAACGGCAAGAGTATTATTCATGCTTAAGCGATTTCTTGATTCTCCGTTGTTCAGGATTTCAGTCCGCTATGGATTGATCAGTGCCTTGTTGTGCGTGGCGATTGTGGTGTCGATGTATTATATGCATAAGCATCCCTTTCTGGTGAATCCTTTTTTGGACTTCCGCGTATTTGCCTTCGCTGTTTTGCTGTTCTTTTGCCTGAAGGAGATTCGCGACTACTACCAGGACGGCATATTGCACTTTTGGCAGGGGATGGCCTCCTGTTTGTTGTTTTTGTCGATTACCGCTGCCTTTTCGGCGGGAGGTATTGCGCTCTTTGCCTGGCTAAAACCCGGATTTGTGACCGAGTACATCGAGCAATTCACGACGCAGATCAGGAATCTGCCGGCTGACACCGTTGAAAGAATAGGAAAAGAAGTGATTGATCGTAATTTATCGGCATTGCCTGCAACTAAAGGAACAGACTTAGCCAGTCTCTATGCCTGGCAAACCTATCAACTCGGCTTTTTTATTAGCATTATTATCTCCGTAATTTTAAGACGACAACCAAAACCCTGATTTCCATGGAAGAAACAAATGAACAACCGACCCTGATGGCTCATGCAGCAAAATGGGGCCTGATTGTAGGAGGTATCTCTATTCTCTTGTATGGCTCCCTGTACGCCATTGACCTGGCTCTAATGGTCCAGATCAAGTTCTTTTTCTTGATCATTTTGTGCTACCTCGGTGCCATCATCTATGCAGGTATCGAATACCGCAATCAGAATGGGCGATATCTCTCGTATGGCAAAGCTTTTCAGCACGGTTTTATTTTGATGATTACTGGTATGTTCCTTGGAACACTCTTTAACATCCTGTTGTACCATGTTATTGACCCTGAGCTGCCCTCCAAATTATTGGAAGCATCTATGGAAAACGCCCGGGCCATGATGGAATCTTTTGGGACACCTGCCGATGCTATTGATGACGCCATGGCCAAGGCAGAAGCCAATGCCGCGGAGAGTTTTACCTTGGTGGGGCAGCTAAAAGCATTCTTTATTAACGGAATTATTATTACTGCAGTGATTGTGGCCATCACTTCCCTGATTGTTCGGAAAACCGAGCCGGTAGAACTTTAGTATGGATATTTCGATCGTTATTCCCGCCAAGGACGAATCTGAGTCTTTACCAGAATTGTGTCAATGGATCACCCGTGTGATGAGCGAGCACCGCTTTTCATACGAGGTGATCTTCATTGACGACGGGAGTACCGACGGCACCTGGGAGCAGATCCGCGCCATCGGCGCCTCTGACCCTGCCATCAAAGGCATCAAGTTCAATCGAAACTTTGGTAAGTCGGCCGCACTGCACACGGGCTTCAAAGCAGCACAGGGTGATGTGGTGATTACCATGGATGCCGATCTGCAGGACAGCCCTGAAGAGATTCCGGCGTTGTTCACCCTGATCAAAGAAGGCGGATTTAACCTCGTGTCGGGATGGAAGAAAAAACGCCATGACCCGATTTCGAAAACGGTCCCTTCCAAATTCTTTAACCTCGTTACCCGCAAGATCTCCGGCATCGAGCTGCATGATTTCAACTGCGGACTCAAGGCCTATCAGCATGTGGTGGTCAAGAACATCACGGTATATGGCGAGATGCACCGATACATTCCGGTGCTGGCCAAGTGGGCGGGCTTTACCCGCATAGGCGAAAAAGTAGTGGAACACCGAGAGCGGAAGTACGGACAGACGAAGTTTGGATGGGAGCGCTTCATGCGCGGATTCCTCGATTTGTTGTCGATCACATTCATTGGTCGCTTCGCCAAACGCCCCATGCACTTCTTTGGGTTTTGGGGCTTTCTCTCTTTTCTGGTGGGGTTCTTCTTTACGGTGAAGATCCTGTGGGACAAGGTTGACTCCGTGTTCATCAGCAAGATTCCGCTGAAGCGGGACGTCACCGAGCAGCCTATCTTCTATCTGGCCCTGGTGGCCGTAATCCTGGGAACGCAACTATTCCTCACCGGCTTCCTGGCCGAGTTGATTGCTCGTCAGAGCATTTCCAAAAAGGACTATCTGGTGATTGATCGGGTTGGACTGTAATCAAAGGCCATACTTCGCATGCCGGGCTTCGTTGATGGCCTTTCGCTCGGCAAGCAGTTGGATGAACCTGGGATTATTTCGAAGTGGATCAAAAACAGGGAAGTTCAACATGGGATAATATCCTATCGGATTTTCGACCATGGCATCAATTGCTTCCTCATGCATATTCTGCGCCATGTACACTTGTGGGGCGTGACTCCTGGCCAGTGCCTCCGCTTTCTTGCCCTGCCGGGCCAGCAGAATACCCTGAGCCATATTGATAAGATTTTGGGTCGTCCTGCCTGATGGAATTTTTTCAAGAATGGAAGGTAATTCCTGAAAGTTATTGGTGTTGATGTTGTACGCCAAC
Source organism: Cyclobacteriaceae bacterium (assembly GCA_035430125.1). Lineage (GTDB taxonomy): Bacteria > Bacteroidota > Bacteroidia > Cytophagales > Cyclobacteriaceae > ELB16-189. The sequence continues at coordinate 6,744 of DAOMGC010000075.1, forward strand.
CAAATGGTGAGTCCGGTGATGCCATCAGGCTGCAGCAGCAATGCACGTTGCAATGATTTCTTTGCCCTGTCTAACTGGCCCATGAGGATCTGAGACTGCGCAAGGTTCGCGTGGTATTGTCCAAAAGTCGGATCCAGGTCAATTACCCGCTCCCTCAATTGCAGCGCAGAAGCCTGGAGGCCCATGGCGGAATAGAGAACACCCAATGCATCACAGGCATCAAGGTTGTTGGGTGCAATCTTGATAGCACGCCTCAGGTATTTCATGGCACTATCCTGGAATGCTTCTGTACGATCCGGGCGATTCGAAAAGGACAATGCCATGACCACCAATGCATACGGATTGTTCGGATTCAATCTGATTCCGACGCGTGCCAGCGAGTCCCGCTTCGTATCGAATGCCTTTATTTCTTTTGGATCCGTGGTGGCGAAGTTGCGATACGTATCATACAGGTCTGCAAGTCCGGCGTAGGCCTGTGCATAATCGGGGTCAAGTTCTATGGTCGTCAGAAACTCTTTCTCTGCCTCAAAGAAGTCTTCCTTGTGCAAGTTGACATAAAACTTTTCGATGTGGGCATGGTACCCGCGCAGGTAATGCTGATACGCTTCAATGTTTTTGGGTCGTTCTGTTTTAAGACTCTCCATTTCCCGTGAGGTCATCTGTCGCTCCAGTGTTCCGGCAATCGCCATGGAAACTTCATCTTGCACCGTGAAGATGTCTGCAATGCTCCGGTCGTAGTCCTGAGCCCAGATGTGTGCCTCGTCCTTCACGGCGATCAGCTGGGCAGTGACCCGTATCCGGTCATTGGACTTACGTATGCTTCCCTCCAGAATATGAGTAACATTGAGTTCCTTTCCGATTTCAGCAATGCTCTTGTCGGTCTTCTTGAATTTCATAACAGAAGTTCTTGCAATCACCTTTAGTGATTGAATATGGGCAAGGTTGGTAATGATCTGCTCGGTAATCCCGTCACTGAAATATTCCTGTTCAGCGTCGTTGCTCATGTTCACAAAGGGCAACACGGCAATGGAATTGTTTTCATTCGTTGACGCGTTCGTTCCGGTAGCGGCATATTTCCACCATCCAAATACGCCCCCGCCAAGTAGCAGGGCGGCAGCAATCACCCAAACCAATTTTCGATCGGTTGGCTGCTTTGATGCGGGGGTTACGCGTTCAGCAGATGATTCCTGACGGGGAGCTGGTGCCGCATTTTTCACGCCCTGTGTAATCTCCTTGATGGCATTCGCCACCTTGTTGATTTGATTGCGATAGGTATTGTGGTTTTGGTTTTTGGCTGGTTCCTCTTCGTTTTGCCTGAGCGGGCGATTGACCCCGGCATCTTTATAAATGAATTCTATGGCACGCAATACACGACCCAGTTCTTTTTCAATCAGGGCCTGATCATCCGCGTCGAGATCGTGAATCTTCACCGGCAGAATTCGGCTGGCAACGTTTCCGCTCTTCAATCGGATGTCAGGACCGTACTGGTCATTGCGCGCCATCCGGTTGAACACCATGAATTCCTGTTGCCAGGCAAAACTCCGGGTGTCGCAATAGGTCTGCGAAATGATGGGGATAAAAATCAGGCACTTCAATTTACCTCCAGGCTCTTGTCCACATTGTGCGACTCCAGCAGTCCGTCGTGCGGGTTAGCGTCGAAGTAAACAGAGACAGGGTCTTTAAGGGTGGCAGCTAACTCTTCCTGCAAGGCCTTGACAAACTCGGTCACCCAGCCCGAACGATTATCGTTCTGTCGGTACGAGATAAAAATATCGTATTCAAAACCGGGTAGCAGGGTAGGCATTACCAAATATAACAATACGCCTGATTCCGGAACTCATGCAACTGAATGGAGGTCTCTGCCAGGGGCTCCGAAATACCCCCTATTTGCTATATTTGGTCATGGCGGCTATAGTTGACGGCTATGAGTATGATGTCTTTATCTCCTACCGGCAAAAGGACAACAAGTATGACGGATGGGTCACGGACTTCGTTACCAACCTCAAACTTGAGCTCGACGCCACGTTCAAGGAAGAAATCTCTGTCTACTTTGATGTTAATCCGCACGACGGGCTCCTAGAAAGCCACGACGTCGACGCGTCGCTGAAAGGCAAGTTGAAATGTCTGGTGTTCATCCCAATCCTGTCCCAGACATATTGTGACCCCAGAAGCTTCGCCTGGAAATCGGAACTCGTACCCTTCGTGGAGCAAAGTGCAGCTGATCGCTTCGGACTGATCGTGCGGCTGCCTTCCGGCAACATGGCGCGACGCGTGATACCTGTAAAAATCCATGCAATTGACGAGCAGGATGTGCGCTTGCTAAGCGAAACCATTCGGGGCGAACTCCGGTATATCGATTTTACCTACCAATCTCCCGGCGTCAACCGCCCCTTGCGTAGCAAAGACGATGGCCGCTCCACGGATGGGCTGGTGTACCGTGATCAAATAAACAAGGTAGCCAATGCCTTGAAAGAGATTCTCTACGCTATGCGCCGTGAATCGCAAACGGAGCCACAGCTGCACAAAGAACCAGAGGTTGCTCCTGAAAGGTCTGAATCGCTGTTCAACCGATTCCGTCAGCGCAGGATTCTGCGCGTAACCTGGGTGTATGCCGCCGTCGCAGTGCTGATCACTCAGACAGCTGTTTGGGCGACAAAAGCTCAGTGGGTACAATACCTCGGATGGTGTCTCGCTGCGTTTTTCCCCCTTGCTGTTTACCTCGCCTGGAATTATGAATGGAGCCCGCAGGGAATCGTACGCATTCAAGGCAACTCGTCGGCCAGGAATCCTTTTGACTTCACGCGCCGGAAACCCCTGACCTCGCCCTGGATCATGCTGCTGTTGCTTGTGCTCCTCGCAGGTCAAACGCTCTACTTCCGGTATGATGCCTGGTTTGGATCATCATCGCACCTGCCAGCCAACATCGATCCGAATTCCATCGCCGTACTTCCGCTCAAGAACATGAGCATGGATCGTGAGAATGAATATTTCAGTGACGGCCTTACGGAAGATATCATTACACACCTGTCCAAAATTTCCTCCATCAAAGTAATATCCCGTTCCAGTATCATCGGATATAAAGATCATCCGGAGCCGTTGGTGGAGATCGCCACCACCCTGGGGGTCGCCAAGATTCTGGAGGGCAGTGTTCAGCGTGCTGACGATCGGATGCGCGTGAGGGTTCAATTGGTGGACGTGTTTACGAACACACCCTTGTGGGCAGAAACCTATGATCGGAAGATGGGCGATGTCTTCTCCATGCAAAGTGAAATGGCCAAGCGCATTGCGGCGGCCATGAAAGCGAACACGTCTGATGTAGAACGCAACCGAATTGATAAAGTTCCTACCCGGAACATTACAGCTTATGACTATTACCTCCGCGGCCGGGAGTTGTACTACGCCTACAATGAAGAGTCCAATGCACAGGCTATCGAGGAGTTCAGACGGGCCATTGCTCTCGATTCAGCGTTTGCGCTGGCCTGGTCTGGTCTCGGCGATGCCTATAGTCAACTGCATGGTCGTTTTGGCAAGCATGTAGGATGGATCGATTCTAGTCTGATTGCCAGCCGACGTGCCCTGCAATTGGACCCCAACCTGTCAGAAGGCCATAAAGCACTTGCGAATGCTTACAATTATATCAACCGCTATGACCTGGGTTTTCCTCCGCTGTTGAAGGCCGTGGAGTTGAATCCCAACAATGCGCAAGCCGTTGGTAACCTGGGAACAAGCTATTTTCTCCGTGGTGAACTAAAGCAGGCCCTGTACTGGCAGAAGAAAGCGGCAGGACTGAATCCCAGAAGCTTTATTCCGTATCAGATAGTTGGCTGGACGTATCGCTTGCTGGGACAATACGATGAGGCCGAAGACTGGTTGAAGCGGTCACTGGCGTTGCGCCCCTTCCGCGATACCTATGAACAATTGGCTTTGTGCTATGTAGCCCGGGGGCAGAACAAAAAGGCCATGGCGCTGGTTTCGGATTTGTTGGATTTGGGAGAAGACTACGCCATCCTGGAAACCGCAGGGCTGATTGCATTTCTGGCAGGGGAGGACGAAGATGCTGAAACTTTTTTCCGGAAAGCCTTGGAGTTGCACACGGGCGTAGGTTCTGATGTGAATGCCATCGCACCCATCTATCTGGGACACCTGTTGCAGAAGCGAAAGGATCGTGTGGAGTCAGAAGTATATCTCAACAACGCCTTTGATCTTAACATCGAAGCGATGCGCAATGGCTCACTCGATGATGAGCATGCCTTCTACCTTGCAGCCATCTGTTCAGCGAAGGGTCAGGTTGATGAAGCCATTGACTGGCTGCGGGTGGCACGCGGCCGTCGCTGGCTGGACTACAGCCTCGCCGTCAACAATCCGTTGTTTGAACCGGTAAGCCACCATCCTGATTTTCTTGCACTGATGGACAGCGTCCGCAGTCAGACCGTTCGCATGCGCGAATGACTATTTCACAGCAATCATGTACGATCCTCCGTTACAAGAGATCTGACCACCGTTGGCAGGGGCGCCGCCACGAGCGTGAATAATGCCTGCCATCACGGCTCCCGCCATGGAAGTGCCCGACATAAGACAATATTGTTTATTCTTATAGGAAGAAAAGATGTTCACTCCGGCAGTGGCCCATTTTACCGGCGCGCCGTAGTTTGAATAGTCATAACAGGTTTGGGATCCGTTACATGACATATCAATGGCCATCACCGTATAAATGTTGTTGCCGGTAATGCAGCCTGGAAAATTCTCGTTGGCGGGCTCACGGTCGTTACCGGCCGACATCACCACAAAGATACCGTGGCGTTCCAATAATTGAATCATCTTATGCACCGACATGTATGCGGTCTGACAATGCTTGTCTTCCAATGAACCCAGGCTCAACAAAACCACATCTCCCGGCAGACCGAATTTATGAACATGGTCCAGGCCCTTCATCACACTCGACCAGTTGCCACCACCCGTGCGGTTCAGTACTTTGATGGAAATGATTTCAGCACCAGGAGAAATACCCCGTACACCCGGAACCCCATTGCCAGTCCCACCAATGATGCCGGCACAATGGGTGCCATGGCCTGATTCATCCACGAGAGCAGATTCTCCGGCAACATAAGATACGCTGTGTTGCTTGTTTACGTTCAGGTCGGGATGGTTGGCATCAACACCGGTATCTAGAATCCAGATCGATGATTTCATATTGTCGGTTCCCTTACCACCGCCCACGCGCATGATCGAACAGGATACTTTGGTGACTGGGTCAAAAACATCGGCTATGTTGGCAATACTTGCACTTTGCTGAATGGGATTACCTTGCTGAATCGGGTTGCCCTGCTGTATGGGGTTTCCTTGTTGAATCGGATTACCCTGTTGGATAGGGTTGCCTTGCTGAATCGGGTTGCCCTGAATAACAAAATCTTCGTGGATGAGCTCGACATCCGGATCAGCCTGGAGTGACCTCAGTTGTTGATCAGTGAGATCGGCATGAAAGCCCATGTGGCCATCGACAAATTTGTTATCGTCTGCAACGAGCTTGATCTGATTTCGAGATGCAATGTCATTGAGTCGGTTAAGTTTTCTTTGACGCTCATTGTTGTTGAGGGCGTGCTGTCGTGTGCGATCGGAATGGCTGTTGCGGTTTTGCCCAACCGGCTGCTCAAAGGCATCTTTTACCAGAATGATATACCGCTTCGTTTGCGCGAATGTGGTGGTACATACCAGCAATAGGGCGGCGAGGAGGCAGGTTTTTTTCATGGGTGTAGGGGTAGGTATTAGGTAATATAGTAATTTTTTTGGCCGGGGACCCAGACATGCAGGTAAGATGAATGGCCCCGACGGTCATTGCCTGGACATATTTACATGCAGCTACTTGTCAATACCCGCAGAAAGCCAGTTCAGGCTGGCAAGAGGGTAAATCATTGAAGGCTTTGAGTCGAGACCCTTACTTACCCCCTCAACGCCTGATCCAGATCCCGAATCAGGTCATTAACATCTTCCAGACCAACACTCAACCGGATCAGGTTGTCAGGCGTGGGGGAATCGGGACCTTCCACTGACTTGCGATGTTCCAGTAAACTCTCCGTACCACCCAGGCTGGTCGCGTTGGTGAAGACTTTCGCGCGACTGGCCACATTCACAGCTTTACTTTTATCTCCCTTAACCAGAAACGATACAATGGCACCGGGCTCTTTCATTTGACGCATGGCAACCGCATGTCCCGGATGTGATGCAAGTCCGGGATACAGCACGCGCTCCACTGCAGGATGGTTGCTAAGAAAAGTTGCAATCGCCTTTGCATTCTCTACATGTTGCTTCATGCGCGGGGCCAGCGATCGGATACCCCGGAGGAGCAGCCAGCAATCAAAGGGGCTCGGTACGGCCCCGCCGATGTGTTGGATAAAACGAATCCTATCCCACCATTCACTTTTCTCGCGGGTGATTAACGCGCCACCGGTGAGATCACTGTGCCCTGCAAGAAATTTTGTAGTGCTGTGCATTACAATATCCGCACCAAGCAACAATGGATTTTGAAATGCCGGTGTAGCGAAGGTGTTATCGATGGCCGTGCGGATGCCAAGTGGTTTGCATACCGCGATGATCGCAGCGAGATCAATGATATTCAATTGCGGGTTGGTGGGAGACTCTGACCATACCAGGCGGGTGTTAGGTTTCAGGGCAGCGCGCAGATTGTCTATGCGGGTTAGGTCTGCGAAAGTCACTTCGAGTCCCCACGGCATAAAAAGATTTTTGAGCATGGAACGCACACCGGAATAAACATCGATGTTGGCGATCACGTGGTCACCTGGCTTAAGGCTGAAGAACACCGCCTGGGCAGCGGCGCTACCACTGGCGAATGCCGCAGCATCGGTGCCGTGTTCCAGTTGCGCTAGGGTAAGTTCCAGTTGTTTGCGGGTGGGGTTGCTCTCGCGACTGTACGTAAAGCCTGTGGGTGCCTCGCCGGTGGGCGGGTATTGAAAAGTGGTGGAAAGGTGTATGGCCGACGTAACGTCTGTGGAGCCGCCCGGCACATGCCCTGCCTGCGCGCTGATGGTTTCAAAACTGTTGTCCATTGCGAATCTTTGAGGTGTTTTTGTAAAAGTACGGTTTGGCAACCGTATCTGACCAGACTTTTAACACTACCTAACCTGTCAGGAATCATTGAAGTATACCATTTGTAGCCGCCTCCCGGGAGGCTCCGGTAGCGAAAACATCTTAATTTTGGTATTAACCTCCCCATACACCTGCCTATGATCTGCCGGATTTTCACCTGCACCTTAGCCATCACTTGCATGGCCGCATGCAACCCGCCCGCCACCACACAGGAGTTTGTTGCCGATACGATCCACCAGGAAGCACCCGCTGGCGATAATCTTATCACCCGGGAAGTGACCTTCAAAGACGTGGACGCCGTCGAAGGCAATGTCTCCCTGGTATTTACGGACGCCCGGGGTGAGGAAGTTTGGATCGCGAGGATGGAAGACACAGTTGATCGATCTGTGTTTTGTACCCTTGAAGAAAATCCCGGAACTCCCTTTCCTGTCATCAAGGCCCGATCCGATGTCCAGGGCAAGACATTTAATATCACATATCGCATCGAATTTTCTGATGACAATCCAGCTGCCCAAATGGTGCAGGTACCGGTGCTTGTGCGTGTGCAACCAGTAAACAAATAACTATGGCCCGTATTTTTTGCCTGCTGTTGATGCTGACATGGCTTGGTTGCTCGAAAGAGCCCGGCTCCATACCTGAGCTCCTTGCTTCTTTTCCGACAGGCCCGGTGACTGAGATGGACCCGCAAATGTCGGAAGAACATTGGAGGGCGTTGGTGCGCGGGGAAGCCTCGGGTCAGTGGACTGTGACTTCCAACGAGGGAAGGCGCATGAAATGGCATGAGGCGGAAACCGGTGCCGACATGGTGGTGGCCGTGTATGTTTCAAAAAAGGGTGCCACGGTGGTTATTCAATCCGTCAATCAGCAGTCCATCATCACCAGGATTTGGGAAAAGGTTGAAGACAGCGAATGGAAAGAGCAGATGTTGCCGGAGGCCACGCACGATGAGTTTGTCTGCGAGTCTGCCAAGCTGCCCGATGTGCTGGATTCAGAAGGCTTCGATCCCAACTACGTAGATGTTGAGTTGTTTACAGACAGCATGACCTACTCGGCCAATAACTGGAAGTTTCTCACCGAAGTCAGCAACCAATTCCAGAGCGATGCCGGGTTGGAAGATGGCTACATTCAATATTATATCGTATGGGTGTATGGTGATGAAGGTTGGAAGAAGCGGTTGGTGGGAGAAAGCGGCTTTCAGGTTTTGACGCCAATGAAGGCAAGAATAGTGGAGGATTCACCCGATGGCCCGGGTATCGATGCTTTTGATTGTCCACAAGGCGTTACTGTTACCGCTTCCGCGGAATTGCAATCTCCGGATGGGCGGTATAATGCCGGCAAGGTGTTAGATGGTGATGCAGCGACCGGTTGGGCAGTGGGTGAGGGCGGCATCGGAGCCTATGTTGAATTCAAAGTCACCGAAGACTTTGTGATTGGAACCTCCTATCAAATCGGCAACGGGCTGACTAAGAGTAAGGAGTTATGGCGTGCCAACAACCGCGTGCAGGCTTTCAAGGTGTATATAAACGATCGGGCGGTAGCGCGGGTGTTGCTTCAGGATACTGACCAGCCGCAAGCATTCTCCATTGATGCCGCGTGGAAGAAGAGTCCGCTGGACATTCACCAGGGTGACAGAATAAGGTTTGAGATTGAAGGAATTTACAAAGGCGAACGATATAACGATACTGTGATTTCTTATTTTGTACCTACGGGCAATTGCGGATAGGAATTGAATGAGTCAGGCGATGTCATCGAATAAGGTAGTTCTGAGTCGGGTTGATCGGGCCGGAATGGAGCAGTTGACACACGTCAAGGGTGGTGCGTTGCTGCGATCCGGACAAAAGGTATTTTTTGCCCCGGATGCACAGGACAACGCTTATGTGTATGATGCAACGTTGCTGGACTTTTTGTTGGAGTGGGGGAATACTCCTTACGTCCTTACCCCGGAGCAGCAGGTGGTTGTAGCGGGCGCTGAGATGGCCAA
>DAOMGC010000076.1:0-15684 GCA_035430125.1 Cyclobacteriaceae bacterium
TCAGCAATTGCTGTTCATGGGCTGCCATCGTTTCTTTTCCGGTTTCCTGGATAAACAAGATCGCTTCGCGTAAAGCGATGGTGTCTGCAATATTTGGTGTTCCCGCTTCGAACTTATACGGCAGCTCATTGAAGGTAGTCTTGGCGAATGTAACGTTGCGAATCATTTCACCGCCACCCTGGTAGGGCGGCATTTTCTCCAGCAATGCCTTCTTTCCATAGAGGAATCCAATGCCAGTAGGTCCATACATCTTATGACCTGACACACAGTAGAAGTCTGCATCCAGTTGTTGTACGTCAATGGGGCAATGGGCTGCTGCCTGAGCGCCATCAATGAGCACAACGGCTCCACACTGGTGGGCTTTCTGAATAATAGTTTGAACAGGGTTGATCGTTCCCAGACTGTTAGACGCGTGATTCACCGCCACGATGCGCGTGCGGTCAGCGAGAAGCTGATCGAATGCGGTAAGGTCGAGTTCGCCGTTTGGCAATACCGGAATTACTTTGAGTACACATCCCTTTTCTTCAGCAATCAGTTGCCAGGGCACGATGTTGGAGTGGTGTTCCAGGCCTGAAACAAGAATTTCATCACCGGCTTTGAGAAAGGCCCGACCATAGGAAGCAGCAACCAGGTTAATGCCTTCGGTTACCCCGCGAACAAAAATGACTTCTTCCGGATGTTCAGCATGGATAAATGCCTGTGCTGCAAGTCGGGTTTCTTCATATTGACGCGTAGCGCGTTCGGCGAGGGTGTGAATACCGCGGTGGATGTTAGCGTTGTCGCGGCTGTAATAATTGTTGAGGGCCTCAATGACCTGGTTTGGCTTCTGTGTGGTGGCTGCATTGTCGAAATACACCAGGTTCTTTCCATTCACCTGCTGGTGCAGGATGGGAAAGGCCGACCGGATGGCCTTGATATTGATCGTTGCGGTCGACGTCGTCATGGTTATGCGCCGGCGTGAAGCCGTGTTGAGATTCTTTCTTCCAGGTATTCGCGGATCACCTTATGTCTCATGGATGAAAGTACGTCCGCTGCAAAGGCTTGAAGCAGTAAGGCACGGGCTTGTGATTTGCCAATGCCGCGGGACTGCAGATAGAACATGGCTTCTTCGTCCAGTTGACCGGTGGTACAGCCATGTGAACACTTCACATCATCGGCCCAGATTTCGAGTTGAGGCTTGGTGTTGACGGATGCTTCTTCGCTCAAGACAATGTTTCGGTTGGATTGAAATGCATTGGTCTTTTGGGCATCGGGCCGCACGAATATCTTTCCGTTGAATACACCTTTCGCCTGACCATCCATGATGCCTTTGTACAACTGGTTGCTATAGGAATTGGGCATGCGATGGTCTACGACGGTGTGGTTGTCAATGTGCGACTTTCCTGTGGCCAGGTAAAGCCCGTACAGGTGTGCATCAACACCGCTTCCATTGATGGACAATGTCAGGTTGTTACGGGTAAGCCGCCCATCAAAAGAACAGGTAAAGCAATTGACGTGCGAATTTGCTTCAAGGTCGATGTGGGTATGGCAGAGTTGGATATCATCAGGTTGGTTCTGAACCTGGATGAATTCTACCTGTGCATTTTCTGCGACGCCAATGTGGGTATAACCGTTGTTGAGCAATGTTCTGCCCACGGCGTAATCGAGAATCGTTACCGATGCTTCACGGCTAATGTTGAAAAATATGCGCGGCATAAACACGGTATTGGTCACACCTGCCGACGTATGTACTATGGCGATGGGGTTTTTTATCACCGAACCTGGAGCAATCTCAATAACAATCTCTTCGGTGGCCAGCGTCAGGTTGAGTAATTCAAACGAATCCTGCTGTCCTTTCATCGCCGATACCGGTCTTACTGTTATCTTGACGGGGTCGACGAACGATGAAAGGTTGGCGTTGTATCTACCCTGATCAATCACGAGAAGGTTGGTGGCTAGGGCAGGGATCAACGGAGTGACAGATACAGCATTGGTTCTTGTTGCGCCGAATTCCAGTCCCTCAATCTTTTCAAGGAACCGGACAACCGGGGTAAACTTGTATTCTTCTGTTTTGTTTGTGGGCAGGCCGATTGCTTTCAGCGCATGCCATGCCCCGGGGTTTTGACTGGAGTGACGTTGCACACTTTCTTCAAGGGCCTGCATCACATCGCGTTTTACGGCTGCCGAGCTCATAGGTCAGGCAGGAGTTGCTTCCGCTTTCAGCCAATCGTAACCGCGCGCCTCGAGCTCAAGCGCGAGTTCTTTGGTGCCGGACTTCACGATACGACCTTTGTACAATACGTGCACATAATCGGGCACAATATATTCCAACAACCGTTGGTAATGGGTCACCACGATGACGGCATTATCCTTATTGCGGAGTTTATTCACGCCGTTCGAAACAATGCGCAAGGCATCGATGTCAAGGCCTGAATCTGTCTCGTCAAGGATGGCCAGTTTCGGTTCCAGCATGGCCATCTGGAATATCTCGTTGCGTTTCTTTTCGCCGCCGGAGAAGCCTTCATTCAGTGAGCGGTTGAGGAGGGCTTGATCGATTTCAACCAATTTCATTTTTTCCTTCATCACCTTGAGAAAGGCAACGGCATCGAGCGGAGCGAGTCCGTGGTGTTCGCGGATCTTGTTGAGTGCTGTCTTCATGAAGTTGACGGTGCTCACACCTGGTATTTCTACCGGATATTGAAACGCCATGAACACGCCTTCACGGGCACGCACTTCTGGTTCCATAGCCAGCAGGTCTTTGCCGAGGAAGGAGACTTCACCGCCGGTGACCTCGTATTCTTCGCGTCCGGAGAGCACTGAAGCGAGTGTACTTTTACCAGATCCGTTCGGCCCCATGATGGCATGCACTTCGCCGGGTTTTACTTCCAGGGAGATGCCGTTGAGAATTTGCTTCTCTTCGATGCGGGCCTGTAAATTCTTAATCGAGATGATAGGTGTCATGGGCATTAGCCGACGCTTCCTTCCAGCGTGAGGGCAAGTAATTTTTGGGCTTCCACAGCAAACTCCATGGGCAATTGGTTGAGCACTTCTTTGGCATAGCCGTTGACAATCAACGCCACGGCCGACTCTTCGTCAATGCCGCGTTGGAGGCAATAGAATATCTGATCTTCTCCAATCTTGGAGGTAGTGGCTTCGTGTTCGACTTGTGCTGAACTGTTCTCAACGTCGATATAGGGGAAAGTGTGGGCACCGCATTGGTCGCCCATGAGCAGAGAGTCGCATTGTGAAGAGTTGCGTGCATGGGCGGCGCGCTTCATGATGTGTACCTGACCACGGTAGCTGTTCTGCGACTTGCCCGCAGAGATTCCTTTGGATACAATCCGCGAACGGGTATGCTTGCCAATGTGAATCATCTTTGTTCCCGTGTCCGCTTGCTGGTAATTGTTGGTAACCGCCACGGAGTAGAACTCGCCAATGGAATAATCACCTTTTAACACGCAGGACGGATATTTCCAGGTGATGGCCGATCCGGTTTCCACCTGAGTCCAACTGATCTTGGCGTGATCGCCTGAGCAAAGTCCTCGCTTGGTAACGAAATTGTAAATACCGCCGACACCCTCTTTGTTGCCCGGATACCAGTTCTGTACCGTGGAATACTTCACCTCAGCACGCGCGTGCGCAAAGATCTCAACCACCGCAGCATGCAATTGGTTCTCATCCCGCATAGGTGCCGTACAACCTTCCAGGTAACTCACATAGCTGTCTTCATCGGCTACGATGAGTGTACGTTCAAATTGTCCGGTGTTCGCCGCATTGATGCGGAAGTAGGTGGATAGTTCCATGGGACAACGCACACCTTTGGGGATGTAGCAAAACGAACCATCGGAGAATACAGCTGAGTTCAGTGCAGAGAAGTAGTTATCCTTAACGGGAACAACCGAACCCAGGTATTTTTTTACCAGTTCAGGATGTTCTTTTACTGCGTCACTGAAGGAGCAGAAGATGATGCCGAGTTCACCCAGTTTTTCTTTGAAGGTGGTGGCTACGGACACACTGTCGAAGACCGCGTCGACGGCAATGCCAGACAAGCGCTTCTGTTCGGTGAGTGAAATGCCAAGTCGCTCAAAGGTTTTGAGCATCTCAGGATCAATCTCCTCGAGGCTCTTGGGGGCTGCTTTCTTCTTGGGTGCGGAGTAATAGATAATGCTTTGATAATCGATGGTCGGGTAATGGACGTTAGGCCACTTTGGCTCCTTCATTCCAGTCCAGGTCCGGAAGGCATTAAGGCGCCACTCCAGCAGCCATTCTGGCTCGTTTTTCTTACGTGAAATGAACCTAACGGTGTCCTCAGAGAGGCCGGGAGGGGCGGAATCCGTCTCCATGTTCACCGTCCAGCCGTGTTCGTACTCTTTGGAGGTGATTTCTTCCAGGATCTGGTTGTCCTTCGCCATCTGCTGTATTTAGACCAATTTTAAATAGCGGTCAAAATTATCAACAAAATTCGGCTTATAAGGTTCTGGAGGGCTTTTAATTATTAGGCAGGATCACACTTCGGTCGAGACTTTCCTCCAAAGAGATCATCGTTTCGGTGCGGTCAATGCCTTCCACCTGCTGCATTTTGTCATGCAGCACCTCCTTGAGGTGGTTGGTATCGCGACAATGGATTTTAACAAACATGGAGTAGTTACCCGTGGTGTAGTGGATGTTTGTGATCTCGGGTATGCCCTTCAGCTTTTCCAGCACACTCTCATATAAAGCGCTCTTTTCCAAGTAGATACCTATAAATGCCGTGATATCGAACCCCAATTTGGCGTAGTTGATCCGGAGGGTTGTTTTTTCAACGATTCCGGCTTCCTGCATCTTATTCATTCGAAAATGCACTGTTCCTTGTGAAACATGGGCTTTTCTGGCCACCTCGGTATAAGGGCGCTTGGCATCCTGGATCAAAGTTTCCAGGATCTTCAAATCGACATTGTCAATTTCATAACGGGTGGGCTTTTCAGGTGTCATTTTTGGAGTATTTTATAAAATGGATGGCAATTTATTAAAAAATGTGCTAAATATTTATGCTATTGTTGAATGGAGTATCAGTATGGTGCTTACTTTGTTGCACCAAACACAAAATGTAGGGTGTTGAAATTGGCAGACAAGCCCTCCTGTCTCGGGGGTGAGGAGCCAGGGATAAACGCAGGATAACGGGTTGACCACTAAATGTTTTCTCATGTCCTGCAGCTAACCTCCTCGTGAAGGTTCGAACCCTTCCTCTACAGCAAGAAAGTCCCGTTCATACGGGACTTTTCTATTTCATACCTATCCTTATTTCTGCGCGGGCTTTCATTACAAACGATTGTTGCTCATATTCGTGAGATATGGCAACTGCATTCCCCTGGATTGACAAATATCCTACAGGTATTCCTGCGGAGATCGGAAGGATTGAAGCAAACTCGCTCGTTGATTTATTCGAAACGTCTTGTGCCAGGTATAAGAACCGTGTAGCCTATGTGAACATGGGTGCCACACTCACATTTGTCGAGACAGACCAATTGTCCACTGCTTTCGCTGCCTATCTGCAACACAAACTGGGTTTGCGGCAAGGCGACCGCATCGCTATTCAGATGCCAAACCTGTTGCAGTTCCCTGTTGCCTTCTTTGGTGCGCTCAAAGCCGGCCTGATCGTGGTGAATACCAATCCGCTCTACACACCGCGCGAGATGGAACACCAATTCAAAGACGCTGGTATCTCTGCCGTCGTCATCCTGGAAAACTTCGCGTCAAACCTGGAAGCAATAGTTGATAAGATTCCGGCCAAACATATCATCGTCGCGCGCATGGGCGACATGCTCGGTCCAATCAAGGGCACCTTCATTAACCTCGCGGTGAAGTATCTCAAGAAGCTGGTACCTGCGTACCATTTGCCCAACGCAATTTCTTTTAAGTCTGTTTTGGATGAGGGCAGTACATTATCGTGGACTAAACCTGCCATCGCGCAGGAAGACCTTGCTGTCCTGCAATACACCGGCGGCACTACGGGGATTGCTAAGGGTGCACAATTATCGCATAGAAATATCCTGGCCCACAATGAGATGATTACGCATTGGTTCAAGCCATACTTGTCGGCGAACCACAGCAATGTGATGATTACACCCATTCCCATGTATCACATATTCGGCCTTACTGTGAATGCCGTGCTGATGTATGCCACCGGCGTAAAGAACGTGCTCATTACCAACCCGCGTGATATCCCAGGTTTCGTTAAGGAATTGAAGAAGCACAGATTTACGATCATTACCGGCGTAAATACGCTCTTCAATGGATTATTAAACGATCCCGGGTTTAAGACTTGTGACTTTTCCTTCCTACAAGGTGCCATCGGCGGTGCCATGGCTGTGCAGGACGCAGTGGCCACACGTTGGCAGGAAGTGACGGGTACACCTATTGTAGAAGGGTATGGGCTCAGTGAAACATCACCCGTACTGTGCTGCAATCCCCTGGATGGGAAACACCGCCGTGGCACCATTGGCATTCCGATGCCAAGCACGGAAGTGGGGATATTTGACGACGATGGCAATCAACTGCCGCAAGGACAAACCGGTGAGATTTGCGCTCGTGGGCCGCAGGTAATGCGCGGCTACTGGCAGAAGGACAACGAGGGTGTGTTTTTTCCCGGGGGTTGGTTCCGCACCGGTGACATTGGCGTAATGGACACCGAAGGATTCTTCAAGATTGTTGACCGCAAGAAGGACATGATCAAGGTGTCCGGGTTCAACGTGTTCCCGAATGAAGTGGAGAATGTGATTGCCTCTAATCCCAAAGTGCTGGAAGTGGCTGCTATCGGGTTGCCAGATGCCAAGTCAGGGGAGTGCATAAAGGCATTCATTGTTAAACGTGATAGTTCACTCACCGAGACTGAATTACGCACCTATTGTCTGGCTAATCTCACCAATTATAAGGTACCGCGACACTTTGAATTTCGCACCGAGCTTCCTAAGACGAATGTGGGCAAGATCCTGCGCCGTGCGCTGCGCGACGAAGAGATCGCAAAACAAGGCAAGCCGGCCTAGATTTCTATCGCTCTTTCGCCGGAACCATTTATCTTGCGGCGAAATTTTTCAGTATGAAATTCACCATGATCCTGGTGGTGGCAGCCGCCGCCTTATTGTTGTCGTTTGGTCCGTCACCGGCACCTGTTACTGATGGTCCCGTTGATTCACTCCGGTACCCGGAAGAGAAGCACCTGAAGAACATTCGCCAGTTGACTTTTGGTGGTGACAATGCAGAAGCTTACTGGAGCTTTGACGGCAAAATGGTGAGTTTCCAGAGTAACAATAAAGCCTGGGGATTGAACTGCGATCAGATCTTTTATTTGAATGTAGATAAGTCCAACCTGCGCGATGGCAAACGGCCACAACTGATTAGTACCGGTCAGGGCCGCACTACGTGTGCTTTCTTTATGCCAGGCAATAAACAAATTCTGTACGCCTCCACCCACCAGGGAGGTGCAGCGTGTCCGCCAGATCCTGAGCGCAAGCCCGGTGGCAAGTACTTGTGGCCTATTTATGATTCTTATGATATCTATGTTGCCGACCTCCAGGGTAAAATGGCCAGGCAATTGACCAATACACCCGGCTATGATGCCGAAGCCACTATTTCACCGAAGAAAGACAAGATTGTTTTCACATCGACCCGTAACGGCGATCTGGACTTGTATACCATGGATATCGACGGCAAGAACGTAAAGCAGATCACGAAAGAGATTGGATATGATGGCGGCGCTTTCTTCTCGCCCGATGGCAAAAAGCTTGTCTTTCGCGCTTCCCGCTTTAATACTGAGGAGCAAAAGAAAGAATACCTGGATTATCTCAAGCAGGGTTTGGTGGCGCCCACTGCCATGGAAATTTTTGTCTGCAATGTGGATGGCACCGGATTGCGTCAGGTGACCAACCTCGGAAAAGCCAACTGGGCACCTTTTTATCATCCAGACGGCAAGCGCATCATTTTCAGTTCCAACCACAAAGGAACCCGTGGGTTTGAGTTCAATCTTTTCATGATCAATGAAGACGGCACCGGGTTGCAGCAGATCACGTACGACAAGGTCTTTGATTCTTTTGCCATGTTTTCTCCGGATGGCAAGAAATTGATCTGGTCTTCCAACCGCAACAATGGCGGCACACGGGATACGAATTTGTTCGTGGCGGATTGGGTGGAGTAACGCACTCCTAAACCTCAGGTAAGTCTGAAACCCCTGACAGTTTCGCTGCGTTGAGGCTTGTCATGAAGCACCTTCTCCTGATCAACGGCAGCGCTAGTCATGCATCTTCTAACGAACGAATAATTCGATGGCTGGGGAATCAGTTGGCCGGTGAGTTTGAGGTGACCCTGTTGGGTGATCTAAAAGTGTTGCCCCACTTTGACCCTGACTTATCTTCCGGGAGACCACCTGAATCAATTGTTAATTTCCGTGCTCAAATTGAAGCTGCCGATGGGGTGATCATCTGTGCGCCTGAATATGTTTTCAGTATTCCTGCAGGATTGAAAAATGCGCTGGAGTGGTGTGTGGCGACTACGGTGTTTACTGATAAGCCCGTTGGACTTATTACGGCAGCTGCCAGCGGAACAGAGGCCCATGAACAGTTGCAAAGGATCATGCATACCATCATGGCTAATTTCAATACCAATACCACCCTGTTAATTCAAGGTATTAAGGGTAAATTTAATACCGAAGGTCAAATCTCAGACCCAACCCTGATTTGTCAATTGATTGCTTTTAAGGATGCGTTTGTGGCCTTGTGTAACCCAAGGCAAAACATGTTCAAGGAATCTCCTAACCGAGGTGGAAAATGTGCGGACGAATAGGATTTGGTCTTATAGTGATAATTTCCAAATTGATAATAATTGATGATGGTCTAAACATTCAAACCGATTGCATATGGCAGGTAAGGCAGAAAAACTTGTTCCCAACTTATGGTTTACCACCCCTGAGGGAAAAATGTCCGTTGTATTAAAATATTACAAAGGCATCTTCAAAACCAACTTTATTCCTGGGAAGGTGATGCCATTGGGCACTACACCAAGCGGGAATACGGAAATGTGTGAGGTCCGACTGTTCAAGAGTAAGTTCATCTTTATGACTACCGCCGTGGAGCATCATGCGTTCAATGATGCCGTGTCATGGGTGTTGAATTGCGTCGATCAGCGAGAGATCGATCGATACTGGAATTATTTCACGAAAGAAGGCTTGGAATCCATGTGTGGCTGGTGCGTAGATAAGTTCGGGGTGCGCTGGCAGGTGGTACCCAAAAACCTGGGTGAACTGATGCGCCGACCCAATGCGTGGAAGGTGATGATGGGGCAGAAGAAGATTGTTATTAGTGAGTTCTTGAAATAAGTGCCGATCATCTCTCCTGAATGTTGATATCATACTTGCCCAATAACCCACTGATTCCTGACAACGAGAACCTGGCCTTGCGGATTCGATTGGCCTCTGGATCAATGGTATAGTTCAATGCCGTGCGGAAGTCGACCTTTTCAAGTATGCTGCGGTCGAAGACGGCCTGCGACAAATCACAAAAATCAAACACGGCGGTGGTCAGGTCGGCCTCGGTGAAATCAACTCCGTGTAACTGACAGTTAATAAAGCTGGTCTTTATAATTTTTTTTCGATAGAAAACCGAATGATTTAATTGACAACCTTCGAAGGAGAAAGACAACCCGAAGTCATGGCAGGTGTCAAACCGAAGTCCCAATAGCTTGCAATCCCTGAACTTCACTTCCCGTAAGGCTGTGTTATTGAGTTTGATCAAGCTGAGGTTGCACCCGATAAACGCACAATCGATGAATATAAACCCGGAAAGGTTGCTGTTGGACAGGTCGCACCCGGTGAACACACAATTCTCATATTCGCCAGGAGCAAGAAAGTTGCTTTTATTGAATTGCTGCTTATGGAAATAAGCCTCTGCCATGGACCCGTTAACTCTTTCTGCGCAACATGTAAAGCATTGTCGCTGAAATCAAGCTCATCAGGGCTGAGCTCGCGAGGAGTGAGTAGTCGTGGAGCGTGATGCCAACCAGACCATCACCGAGAAACATCACCAGCAAGAAGAGGTAGGCCAGGGACAGCATTTGACCCGATTTCCTGAAAACAGATACTGCGAAAGTCACGCCGAGCGCAAACTGACGTGTGGCCCACATGGACATCAGAAACTGAATACCCATTGCCGTGAGATCAATCTGGTCGGCCATGGTTTCCGGAAAAAAGAAGAGCGTTATGCCCGCAACCAGTTCCATGAGAGCAAACAGTGCTGACACGACCAGAATCCAGGTGGCTGGAGTTTTTTCCTGCTCAGTCATTGAAAGATGTTTATCCAAATAACCACTCCAACCCAACAAACTTGTCCAGTATTACCAGCACTGAAAGGACGGTAAGGATCACCGGACAAATCCATGTAATGGCTATATCCACGTAGTGCTGTAGGAAGGAACCGGCATAACCACTGTTGCCGACGGATAACTCGGTGTGCAGGTTGTTTACTTTCCACTTGAAGCGGATGAAGTAGCACATCAGACAGCCTCCAGTAACCAGCGCAATGTCACACAGGTCGGAAATAAACGAGAGAAAGTCGGGGGAGTTGTGGATCGGGAGCTTGTTGAGAAAGGGTACCAGTCCCTGGCTAAACATGCTGGGCAAGCCCAATACAAAAATGAGGCCGGCGACGCCCCAGACTACGGGTTTGCGGGGCAGTTTCTTCTGATCGACGAGATACGCTGCAGGCACTTCCAACAAAGAAATCGTTGATGTAAGTGCGGCGAAACATATCAAAAGAAAGAAGGAGCCTCCCACAACGCGACCAACGACAGGTCCCATGCTTTGGAACGCCTGGGTGAGGATCACGAAAATTAAACGCGGTCCTTGTCCGGGCTCGGCGCCCAGCGAGAATACCAGGGGAAACACCATAAGGCCTGCCAGGAAGGCAACGGACGTATCTGCAATGGAAATGATGGCCGCCGACTTCACGATGTTCTGGTCTTTGGTAACATAGGAACCATAGGTGATGAGACATCCCATGCCGAGTGAAAGGGAAAAGAAGGCCTGGCACAGGGCATAGAAAATCGTCTTGGATGTTATCTGGTCCAGTTTGGGTACCAGATAAAAGTCAACGCCAGCACCGGCATTCGGAAGGGTGAGGCTATATATAATGAGTCCGATCAGGATGAGATAGAGGCCGGGCATCATGATTTTGTTGGCGGCCTCGATACCCTTTGCAATACCCTGAGCAACGATTACTGCAGTGAGGATCATGAAGCCAAGCGAAAAGAAGAAAAGCGGTCCAATGTTGTTGACGAAGTCTCCGAAGAACGATGCAAAGTCAGGTTCGGACAAAAGGCTACCGAACGAGATTTCCAGAAAATATCCGAAGGCCCAGCCCGCTACCACGTTGTAGTAAGAAAGAATGAACACGCCAGCGAGGATGCCATAAAGGCCTAGGTAGCCCCACTTACCACCGCCCAGCTTTTGGTAGGAGCCATAGGCATCCGATCCTACTTTTCTTCCGATGGCAATTTCACCGATCATCACCGGTACGCAGAGGAGTAGTATACAAATCAGGTAGATGAATAAGAACCCGGCACCTCCGTTAGTTCCCGCGAGATAGGGGAAGCGCCAGATGTTGCCAAGGCCTACTGCGGACCCGGCGGCGGCCAGGATGAAACCTATTTTACTGGAGAAGTTACCTCGATTGGACATGGCGGATTGATTTGCGGGCAAAATAGACCTTAAACTATAATAAACAAAAAGTCGTTAAGGGAGGGTGACCTGAATTAAGTTCCGGCGTCCTTAGTATGGAATAGGCGAAGAACAGTAACTTTGAAGAACCGCATTTTTTAAACTTGGCATGGAGGAAATCAAGAAGCTCACCACACAGGAGAAAGCCCTTCAGATCAACCTGAGTAAGTCCATCTACGGCTCTTTCGCGGAAATCGGGGCCGGTCAGGAAGTAGCAGCTAACTTTTTTAAGGTTGGAGGCGCCTCAGGCACCATCGCGAAGACCATTTCGGCCTACGACATGAAGTTCTCTGACGCCATTTATGGTCAGGGCGAACGCTATGTATGTGAAGATCGTCTGGTAAAGATGCTGGTGAAGGAATACGACCTGCTCCTGGAACGTCTCCCTCATCGGGCCGCAACGGTTAAGTTCTTTGCTTTTGCTGACACGGTGGAAATTCTTAACTACGATCGCACCAATCAGGGACATGGCTGGGTAGGTCTCCGGTTTCAAACCCACCCTGAAGGTGAATTCAACGAATGCGTCATTCACGTGAAGATGCACGACAACGACCCGCTTCAGCAGCAGTTTGCCATCGGTACAGTAGGGGTGAACATGATCTATGGATGTATGTTTCACTCCGATCCGGAGATTGTGATGATGTCGTTGCTGGATGGTCTGACCACACGTCGACTGGAGATTGACATGTTCCGCCTCAGTGGTCCCGACTTCAAGCATGTCGACAACCGGTTGCTGGCGTTAAAGCTAGTGAAGAATGGATTGACCAAGGCGGCGATGTTCGGTCCGGATGGGACCGTATTGCAACCTTCCGAGGCTTTGTATAAGAAAAACGTTCTCGTATTGCGCGGCCGGTTCCGACCGGTGACCCACGTGAATGTGGATATGTTGTTGACGTCGCGTCGGCATTTCAAGAATGAGCCCGATGTGGACAAGTCAAAAATCGTGATGCTCACCGAGCTTACCCTGAATGACCTGGGTTCGGATGGTAACATTGATGAAAAGGATTTCCTATATCGCGCAGATATAATTTGTTCATTGGGACAGACGGTACTCGTCTCCAACTATTTTGAATATTATCGCCTCACCGATTACCTGGCGCGGACGACCAAAGGTCACAAGATCGGCATCATCATGGGTATTTATGCGCTGCAGAAAGTCTTTGAAGAGAAGACGTACAGCAATTTGCGCGGCGGACTCATGGAGAGTTTTGCTTCCCTGTTTGGTACCAATGTGAAGCTTTACATCTATCCCGCCTGGAAGAAAGATAGCCGGGAATTGTTCACGTTAAAAGATTTTGAGTCTCAGTTGCCGGAGAATACCCGCAACCTGTTCCGCTATCTGATGGACAACAATAAGTTGGAGGACATCCAGGATGCCAACGTCAATAACCTGCACATCATTTCTGATAATGTGTTGGCAATGATTCGCAAAGGTGAAATTGGCTGGGAGAAATTTGTGCCCCATAAGGTGGAATCTGCCATCAAAGAACATGGTTTATTTGACTACCCCTATCAAAAAGACAGGCAGGGGGTGAGTGTGGGGGTTGGTAATTAGAAGTTGGAAGTTAGAAGTTGGAGGTTGGAAGTGAGTGGTAAGTAGTAAGTAGTAAGAAGTAAGTTAACGAGCGGAAGAGTCACTAACGTCCAAGTAAATGCCGCATATACTTCCCTGCATTGGGCTCGAATCCATTTCTTGCATAGAAGCTGTAGGCCAGTGTGTTTGAGGGGAACACTTCTAGTAGGATGGCCTTAAAGCCCTCGGCTTTCTTCTGGAAGAGGTGCTGCAAAAAATGCGATCCGATTTTTTGGCTGCGGTACTCTTCCTTCACAAACAACTCATCGACAAAAAGAATCTGGCCGCCATATTCATTGCTCCAGTAGGGGATGATAATGGAATACCCAACGACGATATCATGACGCAAGAATAGAATGATGTTTCCCTTGTCAGGGTTGCGGGTCAGGTACTCAATGGTAGCCTCAACCTTGCCAGGTTTCATAGGCTGCCCTTCGGGACTGTGGTCATATAGGCCCTGTACCAGCGATTGAAATTCGGCTGCATACTGCGGAGAATAGGGCTGGTAGTCGATGTTCATCCGGTTATGGAAGAATCGGGGGCAATTAATCAAAGGGTGCCAGATCCGGTTCAACGTACTCCAACCTGGCTTTGGCGGAATGGTAAATATCTATTTTGTAGTGGGAGTCCATGAGTGCTTTGAAGTCGTTTTTCAATTGCGGGAATTCAGCAATGAATTCCGGAAACGTATTCGTCAGGGATTTATTCATGAAATGATGTACCGCCTTGATGGCTGCCACCGTCACCGTGTGATTGTATTTATCCTTCAGTCCAAGATGCTGCGCAAACGCTTTGATCTGGGCACAAATGCGAATAATGGCCTCCTGTTCTCCGTGCTTGGTGATGTGAATCCACGCCAGCCGCAGGTGTGCTTCGTGACTGAACAATTTTGGATCCAGCAAACAATGTTCGAATTGATATTCGAATTCATCATCCGTTAGGTGCAGGTGTTTTTCAGTCATTGAGACAAAGATCGGGAATTGCTGGTGACTTTCCAGACAGCCCAAGTCCGGATGCAAGGTTCACCTTGCAACGTCTTAAATATCTTTTTTCATCCGCTCAAAATAGCTTCTGGCTTCCGCCAGCACTTTCGGTGCGAGGATAAATCCGGATATCATCGTCGGGAGAGCCATGAGTGCATAGGCGATATCAATCACATTCATTACATCTGTCATCGAGGCAACCGCACCAATGATGATGGTCGACAGGTAAAAGTAATCGTAGTATTTCGATGCTTTCACTCCGATGAGGAAGGCAAGTGCTTTGGATCCGTAGTAGGAGTAGGAGAACAGTGACGTGATGGCAAAGAAGAATGCGCAGAGCAGCAGCAGGTACTTGCCTACGCCGGGCAGCGAGGTTTGAAATGCGGTAGCCGTCAGGGATACGCCATTGGCATCAGATGATTGCCATACGCCCGTGACGAGTATAGCCAATGCGGTAAGGGTACACACCAGTAAGGTGTCGATCGCGGGACTCAGCATCGATACCAATCCTTCACGGATAGGTTCGGTACTTTGTGATGCTCCCAAGGCCATTGGTGCCGTTCCGATGCCGGCCTCGTTAGAGAAAGAAGCCCGGCGCACACCGGCAACAATCAGTCCGCCCACCACGCCACCTAACGCTGGGTTGCCATGATAGTGAGAGGCAGTGAACGCTTCAGTAATGATCATCCAGAGGTAGTGGGGTACTTGGCTGATATTGACCAAAAGGATGGCGATCACGGAAAAGAAATAGATCACGATCATCAAGGGTACCATTTTGCCAGCCCAGCTACCAATACGCTGAATACCACCAATAATAACTACACCGGAGATGATAGTCAGGACTACGCCGATGATGAACTTCAAGGTATTGATGGTGAAGCCCAGGAATTGGAATGACATGGCTTTTGTTTCTTCTGATGACACACCGATGTCAATGATGGCCTGGGTCAGTTGGTTGGCCTGAAAGATGGGAAGACATCCCACCATACAGCAGAGGCAAAACAACACGGCAAGGGGATACCATTTTTTGTCTAATGCTTCGCGGATTACGTACATCGGTCCGCCCTGGATGACACCATTGCTGTCTTTGCCACGGTACATTACCGACAAGGTGCTGGTGAAGAAGTTGGTGGACATTCCGACAAATGCGGTTACCCACATCCAAAACAAAGCGCCGGGACCGCCAATGGAGATGGCCGCTGCCACACCTGCGATGTTGCCCATACCAACCGTAGATGCCAATGCAGTGGAGAGTGCTTCATAGGGACTGATCTGCCCCGGGTCGTTGGGATTGTGGTACTTGCCCCTGAGGATGGCGATGGAATGACTGAAGTATTTATAATGTATGAATCGTGAATAGAAAAAGAAGAAGAGCCCGCCGAGGATGAGCAGGAACAACACGGGTGTCC
>DAOMGC010000077.1:0-15497 GCA_035430125.1 Cyclobacteriaceae bacterium
GGGTCGTGCTTCAAACTGATGGACAAATTCGCACAGGAAGAGACCTCGCCATCGCGGCCTTGCTGGGTGCAGAAGAATGGGGCGTTGCAACGGCAGCCCTGGTGACGACGGGCTGTATCATGATGCGCAAGTGCCACTTGAATACTTGCCCTGTTGGTGTAGCCACACAAAATCAGGAACTCCGGGCCCTGTTTACTGGTAAACCTGAACATGTGGTGAACCTGTTCTCATTCCTGGCCGAAGAACTGCGCGAAATTATGGCTGAGCTCGGCTTCCGGACTGTAAATGACATGGTGGGGCAAAGCGACTACCTCGAGGTTACAGACACCGAAAACCGTTGGAAACTCGCCAACCTGGATCTTTCAACTATATTATATAAGGAGCCTATCAGCCTGGAGACAGCGCGCTATCACCAGGAAGATCAGGATCACGACATCAATCAAGTGCTCGACCGGAAGTTGATCAAAAATGCCGCCACCTACTTGTCTGATCGGACACCGGTTCAAGGTGTGTTCTCTATCACCAACGAAGATCGCGCTGTGGGCGCGATGCTTTCCAATGAAATCTCAAAACGCTACGCCCCTCAGGCAGGAACATCTCCCGACGGCATTCATTACAAGTTTCATGGTACCGCCGGTCAGAGCTTTGGAGCTTTTGCCACCCAAGGCATCACCTTCGAACTCGAAGGCGATAGCAACGATTATTTTGGCAAAGGTCTCTCCGGCGCACGGCTTATTGTTTATCCGGACAAGCGTTCGACCTATGATCCCTCACGAAATATCATTGTCGGCAATGTTGCACTGTATGGCGGCACTTCGGGGGAAGTGTATATTCATGGACGATCCGGCGAACGTTTTGCTGTAAGAAACTCCGGTGTCCATGCCGTTGTCGAAGGCGTCGGAGACCATGGTTGTGAATACATGACGGGTGGTGTTGTCGTGGTGCTTGGCGAAACCGGGCGAAACTTTGCGGCCGGGATGAGTGGAGGCGTAGCTTATGTCTACGATCCTGCCAGGACATTTATACAGAACATCAATATGGATATGGTGATGCTCGATCTGATCGACGCGGATGACGAAGCGCTGATCCAAAACATGATCATCCGTCACCAGCAGTTTACCCGCAGCAAAACGGCCAATGATATTCTAACTGATTGGTCAGCCAGCGTGGCTCATTTCGTGAAGGTCATGCCCGTTGAGTACAAAGAAGTCCTGCGCAAGCGCACAGCCGAAAAATCCAAACTCGTAAAAGCATAAGCCATGGGAAAACCAACCGGATTTCTGGAAACACCCCGCGAACTTCCTGCTAAACGAGCGGTGAAGGAAAGGCTCAAGGACTATCAGGAAGTGGATGGTGCCATGAACGAGTCCCTCACGAAGAAACAGGCTGCTCGCTGCATGGATTGTGGAACTCCCTTTTGTCATCAAGGTTGCCCCTTGGGCAATAATATTCCCGAATTCAATGATGCCGCATATCAGGGCAACTGGAAACTTGCTTATGAAATACTATCCTCCACCAACAATTTTCCGGAATTCACCGGACGCATTTGTCCGGCTCCCTGTGAAGCCTCCTGCGTATTGGGCATCAACAAACCTGCCATTACCATTGAGTATATAGAAAAGTCAATCATTGAAGTAGCCTTTAGTCAAGGGTTGGTAAAACCCAGGATTCCCGCTTCGCGATCCGGAAAGAAGATTGCAGTGATCGGGTCTGGTCCCGCCGGTCTCGCTGCCGCTGCACAACTAAACTATGCCGGCCATTTTGTAACGGTATATGAACGTTCCGATGTAATTGGTGGGTTGCTGCGGTATGGTATTCCCGACTTCAAACTTGACAAGCAAGTGGTCGATCGCCGCGTCACGTTACTTGAGCAGGAAGGGGTTGTATTCAAAACCGGCGTGGAGGTTGGTGTAACCATACCCGCCAAACAATTACAACAAGAGTATGACGCGGTATTGCTATGCGGTGGATCAACCATCCCGCGAGATTTGTCTATACCCGGGCGTCAATTGCAGGGTATCCATTTTGCGATGGATTTTCTCACCCAGCAGAATCGTCGTGTAGCCGGACGCACCGTAACTCATGAAGCCATTCATGCCGGAGGAAAAAATGTTGTCGTGCTTGGTGGTGGCGATACCGGATCTGATTGCGTAGGCACTTCAAACCGGCATGGTGCCCGTAGCGTTACACAAATTGAAATTCTCAACCGTCCTCCGGAAGAACGCACCGATGCAACCCCCTGGCCCAACTGGCCCCTTATTCTGCGCACTTCTACTTCCCACGAAGAAGGCTGTGATCGAAAATGGAGTTTGGTGACCAAAGAATTTATCGGCGATGAACAAGGTGCACTCAAGGCATTGCGTGTAGCCGAAGTGGTATGGAAATCAGTTCCCGGGAAAGCACCCGTGTTAGAAGAAATCAAGGGTACTGAAAAAGTTATCCCTTGTGAATTGGCATTGCTGGCATTGGGGTTTGTTCACCCACAACGCGAAGGGTTGATTGAACAATTGGGTGTTGATCTGGATGAGCGCGGCAATGTTCATTGTCAACACTTTCACACCTCCGTTGAAGGTGTTTTCGCCGCCGGTGATATGCGCCGCGGACAAAGTCTTGTGGTGTGGGCGATTCATGAAGGCCGGGAGGCTGCTCGTGCCGTTGATGTCTGGCTGATGGGCGAATCAGCACTGGAAGCCAAAGAAACAGGCATCCTGAGCCTCGCCTGACCAAAAACCCGACCTGACAATTGAAAGCCCCACATTGATGGGGCTTTCTTATTTTTGTTACCTAAACAAGATTGTATGAGCTACCGCATTGAAAAAGATACCATGGGCGAAGTGCAGGTTCCTGCCGATAAATACTGGGGTGCCCAAACCGAACGTTCACGCAACAACTTTAAGATCGGCCCCGAGTCAAGCATGCCGAAGGAAATCATCTATGCATTTGGCTATCTGAAAAAGGCGGCGGCCATGGCCAACCATGAGCTGGGCGTTTTGGGTGCCGATAAAAAGGACCTCATTGCCAGGGTCTGCGATGAAATTCTTGATAAGAAACTTGACGATCAGTTTCCGTTGGTCATCTGGCAGACTGGCTCAGGCACCCAAAGCAATATGAACGCCAACGAAGTGATCGCTTACCGTGCACACGTATTGCAGGGTGGCAAACTCACGGATGAGAAAAAAGTGCTTCACCCCAATGACGATGTAAACAAATCACAGTCGTCCAACGATACGTTTCCTACTGCCATGCACATTGCAGCTTACAAGCAGGTGATGGAGATTACGCTGCCGGGTATGCAAAAGCTGCGCGAGACACTGGCGAAGAAAGCTGAAACATTTAAATCCATTGTGAAGACCGGACGCACCCACTTTATGGATGCCACGCCCCTTACGCTGGGTCAGGAGTTTTCGGGTTATGTTCAGCAGATCGACAACAGCATGCGCGCCATCAAAAATGCATTGCAGGCTGTAAGTGAACTCGCTTTGGGTGGCACAGCGGTAGGCACGGGCCTCAACACGCCAAAAGGTTATGATGTATTGGTGGCTAAAAAGATCGCCGAACTTACCGGTTATCCTTTTGTGACCGCACCTAATAAGTTTGAAGCGCTTGCTGCACATGATGCCATGGTTGAATTATCGGGCGCACTAAAGCGTGCCGCTGTCTCCTTCATGAAAATCGGAAATGATATACGCATGCTGAGCTCGGGCCCACGGTCGGGCATCGGCGAAATCATCATTCCGGACAATGAGCCTGGTTCATCAATCATGCCCGGTAAGGTTAATCCAACACAACCCGAAGCGTTGACGATGGTGTGTGCGCAAGTGATGGGCAATGATGTGGCTGTTTCTATAGGTGGTGCAACCGGGCATTTCGAACTCAACGTTTTCAAACCGGTTATCGCGGCCAATGTATTGCAATCAGCGCGACTGATTGGCGATGCATGCGTTTCATTCAATGATAAGTGTGCCGTGGGCATTGAGCCTAACCTGCCTATAATCAAACAGCACATGGAAAATTCACTGATGCTGGTGACGTCACTGAATACCCATATTGGCTATGAAAACGCGGCCAAAATTGCCAAAAAGGCCCATAAGGAAAACAAGACCTTGCGTGAAGCAGCGGTAGAATTAGGGCTTCTGACCTCAGAGCAGTTTGATCAATGGGTAAGGCCCGAAAAAATGGTCTGAGGGCCTGATTGGTAGTTTTTTGCTATTTTTAACAATCACTTAACCCCCAAATGATGAAAACTAGACTCCTTTTTGTCTGCCTGGCGTTGATTTTTTCCGGCTCTCAGGTTTTCGCGCAGCTCTCCAAACAGGAGAAAAAAGAATGGAAGAAGAAGGCCAAAGAGTATGCCCGGAATCCTGCCAATCTGAAAGATTTCACGGAAGCAAAATCCAAGGCAGATAACAGCGTAACCTTGCTCAACGGACAGGTAAAGCAATTACAATCATCCCTCAGCGATAAGAATGCTCGGGTCGCTGAACTGGAAGATCAGATTGCACGCATGCGTAGCGAATTGACAGCCGCCAAGACGGAATTGGCACAACTTAAGGAAGCGCCTGTGATCAATCCGATGGACTTTTCAAAAGGTGTAATTTTTAAGGTACAGGTAGGGGCTTTCAAGAATAAAAACCTCGCGAAGTATTTTGAAAACAACCCCAATTTCGGAGGTGAAGCCGGAAAAGACCCTAATGATCCACAACGTATAACAATCGGAATCTTCCGTGATTATTGGGAAGCAGACACCTTTAAAAAATATATGCGTGATATGGGCGTTCGCGATGCCTGGATCTCTCCTTATAAAGATGGCGCCCGCGTTGAGCTGAAAGACGTGATGGATGCCGTTGAGGCTGAAAAGGCCGAAAAAGCGCAAAAGAATTAGTCACATAAACAGAAGGCTAATAAAAGGCAGTGTCCATCGACACTGCTTTTTTGTTTCACTACTTTTACCACATGCGAATAATCGTCCTCCTGTTAGTGCTTGTGATCCCCGGTCTGATGATGGGCCAGGTTCGTCTTGCCCGACTGGAACTGAAAAAACATGAGGTCTACGAAATCAAGAAAGCAGATATTCTTGTTGTCGATACGCTGATCATGAACGACTCATCCCGGTTGGTATTTGATCATCAGGTTCCGGAAAATTTTTTACACGTTAAGAAATGGATCGTACATGGTGTTGCCTTTGTTGATGGGCACGGTATTTACGGGCTTCGCGGCCGGAATGGAAGAACAGGCTCATCGCCATCAACCCCATGTACTCCCGGTGGTGTGGGGCTTGCTGGTACCGAAGGCACAAATGGTGCAAACGGACTGACTATTTCATTGTACTTGTCCGATATAGAAATCAAAGGCAAGTTAGTGATTGATGTGTCGGGTGGAGATGCTGGCGACGGTGGTAATGGAGGCCGCGGCGGTGGTGGTGGACCAGGCACCCGTCTTTGTGCGGGAGGAAATGGCGGCAATGGCGGGCCGGGATCAAAGGGTGGTAATGGGGGTAATGCCGGCACCGTGAATTTAATTGCCCCCCGCATTCCCGAACTGCGAAGTATGCTTGATCAAACCATTATAATAAGGACCTATGGAGGCAATCATGGCCTTGGTGGAAATGGCGGTGCCGGTGGCGATGCTGGATTAAGTCCAACCGGAAACACCAAAATGGACGGCAGAACGGGACGCAAAGGCCAACGGGGACCAGATGGTATTGCGGGTAAACCCGGCACAATAAATTTTCCGGATAAATGAACCGTCGCTGGATATATAAACCCATACCCGAAAAGGAACAGATTCAGCAGCTCGGCGAACAACTGAACATCAACCCGTTTCTTACGGCGATTTTACTCCAACGCGGAATCAATACGTTTGAATCGGCACGGTTGTTCTTTCGCCCATCCCTTGAGGATCTTCACGATCCATTTCTGATGAAGGACATGGCTGCGGCCGTCGATCGGCTGAAAAAAGCCATTGACACCGGCGAGAAAATTCTGATCTATGGCGATTACGATGTTGACGGCACCACCGCTGTCTCGTTGGTATTCAGCTATCTCCGTGAATTTTATCCCCATTGCGATTTCTACATACCCGACCGATATGCGGAAGGCTATGGTGTATCCGAGGCGGGTATACAATGGGCCGAAGCCAATGGCTTTTCGCTGATCATTGCGCTTGACCTTGGTATCAAAGCGTCGGATATGGTGGTGTTAGCCAACCACAAAGGAATAGATTTCATTATTTGCGATCATCACCTGCCGGACAAACGCATTCCACAAGCCGTAGCCGTGCTTGACCCCAAACAGGACGATTGCAATTATCCGTTTAATGAACTCAGCGGATGTGGCATTGGCTTTAAGTTAATCCAGGCGTTTGCCCGCAAATACAAAGATGAGTCCGCATTGTATGATTACCTCGATCTCGTTGTGGTGAGTATTGCATCTGATATTGTTCCCATCAACGGAGAGAACCGGATTCTGGCTCACTATGGACTCAGGAAATTGAATGAGAATCCCCGGCCCGGGCTTAAGGCATTGAAAGATATCGCCGCTATTAAGAATGATCTTGAAATAAACGGCATTGTGTTTACCCTGGGCCCAAGGATCAACGCAGCGGGACGTGTTGCCCATGCTCGTGGTGCGGTGGAGCTGCTCATCTCTCGCAGTGAAGAGGAGGCCAACGGATTTGCGGAGAAGATTAACGTTAAGAATGACCTGCGCAGGGAGTTCGATACCAGTATAACTGAAGAGGCCTTGGCCCTCATCCGTAGCGATGAAAGGCTTCAAAAAGCCAAAACAACGGTATTATTCAAAAATACCTGGCACAAAGGAGTAATTGGCATAGTTGCTGCTCGGTGTATTGAACATTATTACCGACCCACCGTGATCCTCACCGAAAGCAATGAAAAAATCACCGGCAGCGCCCGAAGCGTGCATGGCTTTGATCTTTATCAGGCCATTGAACAATGTGGTGATCTGCTCGAAAAATTCGGTGGGCATAAATACGCAGCCGGGCTTACCCTTGCACCGGAAAACCTCCCCGCCTTTCAACAGCGCTTTGAAGAGGTGGTTTCTGCAACCATTACTGAAGAGATGCTCACGCCCATGGTTGAGATTGACCTTCCCATCCACTTCGATGCCATTACTCCCAAATTCATGTCGATTCTCAAACAAATGGCTCCGTTTGGTCCCGACAACCAGCGCCCCGTGTTTGAGGCCAGCGATGTATACGTGGTCAATTCATTGGCCACCTTCAAAGACCGGCACCTGCGATTTATTGCCGGCCAGGAAGGACGTCAATTGGTGTTTAGTTCAGTTGGCTTTGACCTGATCGCCCATTATGAAAAACTAAAGGAGGGAAGATCGTTTCAAATGGCATTCACTATTGAAGAAAATACGTTCAATGGAAATACCTCCATTCAACTCCGTATCAAAGACATTAAATTTGCCTGATTATGATTCTCCGCGCCGAACACCTGCTCAAGAAGTACAAGAAACGCACTGTTGTGAACGATGTGTCGGTGCATGTGGAGCAGGGTGAAATCGTCGGCTTACTGGGCCCTAACGGAGCCGGAAAAACCACCAGCTTTTACATGATTGTGGGTTTGATAAAACCCAACGGAGGTGAAATCTTCCTCAACGATCAAAACATCACCCAGCTGCCGATGTTCCAGCGCGCCAAGCTCGGCATCGGGTACCTGGCTCAGGAGGCGTCTGTGTTTCGCGGTCTCACGGTAGAAGAAAATATCATGGCTCCGCTGGAAATGCGCGAAATGTCCAGGCAGGCACGCAAAGAAAAAGTAGACAGCCTGTTGGAAGAATTTAGCCTGACACATGTACGCAAAAATCTGGGTATGGTACTCTCGGGAGGAGAACGCCGCCGCACAGAGATTGCGCGCGCGCTGGCCGTTGATCCACATTTCGTGTTACTTGATGAGCCCTTTGCCGGCGTTGACCCAATCGCCGTGGAAGAAATTCAATCTATCGTTTCCAGGTTGAAGAAGAAGAACATCGGGATATTGATCACCGATCACAACGTGGACGAAACCCTCACCATCACGGACCGTGCCTACCTGATGGTAGAAGGGAAATTATTCCGGTCAGGATCAGCAGAAGACCTCGCGAATGATCCAATGGTACGAAAAGTCTATCTGGGTCAGAACTTCCAGTTGCGCAAACGCGCCGCAACGCCAGAAACAAACGCGCATTAGAACTTTACCTTCTCCCGGTATTCCATGGGAAAGTGAACGGGGAACCCATTCACGATTACCTTCATACTGCCACTGAATTGTATGTCGTGGCTGCTCTTGCCAAATAAACTGAAGAGCGTATCAAGCAGGCCCGCTTCCTTCAAATGCAGCTGTATTTCAAGCGGCACTGTAAATTCCGCATTGGCTTTGATGAGGGTGTTCAGGTGCTGATCAACACGAGCTGTCTTCTTTCCATCCAGCAAGACATCCACGCTGATGCGCTTGAGCCGCATCCGCGAGGTATTGGGGTTAAAAAAAACGGCATCGGCGTGAAGCACCGGATTTCCATCTGTTCCGGTCGTAACTTCTTTTATGTTGATTGTGCGCAGAACCACCTGCTGTTTTGGTACACAGCCAGTCAACAAGCTGATCAGTACCACCATCATTATCGCTGCGACCTTCATGCTCAATCGGAATATTCTAATTTTGTCCCATGCAAACTACCCTGGAATTTCAACTCGCCCAAATAGCGGATGGCCTCTCCGGGCCAGGGTATGCCATTGTGGATCACTTCCTCAATCCTAACGAAATTCATGCCATCATCCATACAGACGAATTCCGGCAACGGATGTTACAATTTCACAAAGCCGGTATTGGTAAAGAAGCAACTAAACAAATCAACGAGGGCGTCCGAAGCGATCGCATTCAGTGGATTGACCCCGCCATTGCTTCACCTCCACTCAAACTATACCTGGAGCGTATTCAGTCGCTGATTCGCTATGTAAATCAGGAGCTTTTCCTTAGCCTCAAAGATGCCGAGATCCACATGACGTCGTATCCGGTAGGATCATTCTACAAACGACACCTGGATCAGTTTCGTGCTGACGGACATCGTAAACTGTCCGTGATCTGCTACCTCAATGAGCACTGGACCGGCGCTGATGGTGGTCAACTGAGGTTATATCTTCCGGAGGGCGATCGCGATGTGCTGCCTGAAGCCGGTCGATTGGTTTGCTTCCGCAGTGATATGATCGAACATGAAGTGTTGCCAGCTCACCGCGAACGTTTGAGCCTTACGGGCTGGCTTACTGATCGCGCCTCGCTCTAAACCCACACGCTATTTAGGGAACTGCTTCTCATCCAGACCCGGCATGAGTTTGAGGGCATTCTTATAGTAGATTTTCTTGAGCACATCATCCGGCAACCCGATACCATACATTCGCCAAAAAGCATGATAGCGTTTATGGTAAGGAAAATATTCATCCTCCGTTTCCAGTACGCGGAAATAGGTTTCATATTCTTCCGGCACCCAGCTATCCTTTCCAAACAAAACGCGATCCTGGTATTTGGTTAGAAATGCCTTAGCTGCACGTGGCTGTCGTCCCAACTCAGCAATAACGGCTCCAATTTCAGTATACATGTTCGGAAACTGATCCAGAAGACTCCCCAACTTCTTTAAATCACTGCCATACCAGCCGAGGTGCGCATTGATGAATTTTGTCTTTGGGTGCTTGCGGAACAGGTTGTGTTGCTGTGCTATGATGGTCTCCCACTTGACGGTATCCGTATCATGACGACGGCCAGGATGCAACTTCAATTCAAGCCAACGCTCATTCTTTTCATCAATGGGTTGCCAGAATTGTTTTGGGTCAGCTGCGTGAATCAGCACAGGAATTCCCAACTCACCGCATTTAGCCCACACCGGATCAATACGTGGATCGTCAATAGGGATTACCTTACCGCTCTTATCCTTGGAGAACATTCCAAGGCTCTTGTAAATTTTTAATCCTTTTGCGCCCCGCTTGACGTCATCTTCGATCTGTTTTGCCATTCTCGCCGCCCATTCCGGATGATCTATATCCGTAAAGTCAACATTGGTGAACAATACGAACCGGTTGGGGAAGCGTTTGTTGATATTTTCTATTGACTTCTCGAGGTGATCTCCGCTGCTGCGGAAACCGCGACCAGATAAGTTGACCATGATGGCCATATTGAGTTTGTCCATCTTGGCAATCAGATCCGAAAAATCGGATGTGTTCATATTACCCTGGTGATTGTGAATATCAATAAAAGGAAACTTGGAGCGGGTGAGTCTATGCTCCTCCACCACGAGGGAGGAAGGCGGATCGTAGGCCTCAAAATCCATCTTCATATCCAACGGTTTTTCCTGGCCCAGGAGGATACCAGCATACAGCATGATGGCAGTAAAGAGACCTTTTTTCATGTTTTGGGGATTATAACCGAAAGAAACGCAATTCCGGTCGAGGATGTTTGTGTTTTTTATGTCAGCGGCCTGATAATATTTTCTACTAAATATTAAACCCGGAGCGGACCGATGAATCTAAACTTGAAAATACACCATAAACGGCGACTGTATGAAAAAGCTCATTTCGATTTCGCTCCTTGCCATGACCATTGCCTTAATGCCATCACCATCTACAGCCGAGGCAAAGGTCATGATCCGTGGTGGAGCCACGGTGTTCGTATCTCCTATTGGCGGCCATTGCAGGGTACGTGCCCATCGGGTATGGCGCCATCACCGGGCTGTCGTGGTCGCCCGGCCCATCGTGCGGATGCACCGGAATCGCTGGTAATTTATTGTATAACACACAGGGTTAAGATGAAAGGGAGCGGGGAAACCTGCTCCTCTTTTTGTGTTCGAGCAGGTGACAATTTCTTCCTAACTTGCTTTCATGCTAACACGTATTGCCCTTGTCTGTTGCCTCATCACCAATGTGGTATTGGCTCAAACTACCGATCCAAAACAGGAAGCGCTGTTTGACGCGGCGCGCAAGAAGTTTGTGGCTAAAGACTTTCCGGGTGCCAGGACAGATATTTCCCAGTACCTCACTTCCAACCCGCGCAATAAAGTTGCCTATGACCTTCGCGGGCAAATTCGGATGTCACAGGAGGACTGGTACGGAGCCATTAGCGATTTCACCGCAGCAATAGAATTGGACAGCACCTATGCTGATGCCCTCAACCATCGCGGCGCATCCAAGACAAACCTGGGCGATGATGAAAGCGCCATTGATGATCTTGACCGGGCCATACGCCACAATCCAAAAATGGCTGAAGCCTACACCAACCGGGGTTTTGCCTTCTATAACCTCGAAGATCTTCAATCAGCCTACTTTGATTTCTCCAAAGCCCTGGAACTTGGCCCCGCAGATGCTGACAAGTATTTCAACCGCGGTGTAGTCAAGGCCGAATTGGGCGAGTACGTGAGCGCTATCGATGACTACTCGAAGGCGATCGAAACCGAAAAGACAGATCCCAGCCTCTTTAACTACCGCGGTGTAGCCAGGTATCAAACCGGTAACTACGAAGAAGCCATATTGGATTATGATCAGGCCATCAAGCTTGATCCAAAAGATCCGCTAAAATTCGAAAACCGCGCGTTGGCACGAACCGCGAAAGAAGATTTTAAAGGTGCGCTGGAAGACTATAACAAATCCATCGAACTGAATGCAGAGGATCCTGAAACCTACAACCTCCGCGGTGTGCTCAAACATACCCTGCAGGATTATGATGGGGCTATTGTGGATTTTGGAAAAGCAATCGAACTGGATGAAACCAATCCGACCTATTTCGACAACCGCGCCCTTAGCCGTACGGAAAAAGAAGACTATGCTGGTGCTGTCGATGATTATTCTTCATCCCTGATGCTGTTCCCGAATGACCCTGAAACCTATTACCAGCGCGGTCTGGTGAAGTTGCAGATGAATAACAACTATGACGGTTGTCTTGACTTGAAACGAGCTGACGAGCTCGGCAGCACTGAAGCCAAAGCCGCGATCAAGAAAAACTGCAAGTGAAGGTTGCCGTCATCCTTAACGGGGTCTCACGCAAGAAAAAGAAGTTTTACAAAGAGATCCTGCCCGCCCTCAAGCGTCATGTTGATGTCGTGGTTGCGGAGACCCAATGGTCTGGTCACGCTGAGGAACTCGCCCGAACGCTGGGGGAAGAGTATCCTGTCATTATTTCAGCCGGTGGCGATGGCACTCTTCATCAAATCATCAACGGAATTATTCGATCGGAACTTAATGAGGTGCAACTGGGAATTATCCCGTTGGGTACCGGTAATGATTTTGCCAGAATCTGTGGATATCGCGCTGACGGAGACCATTTGGGGCAGCAAATTCTCCGTAACGAAAAACGGCTTGCTGATGTAGGTGTGATTCATTGCACCGGACTTCAGGGTCAACAGGTTACGGAGTACTTTATCAATGCCAGTAGTGTTGGGCTCGGCCCGGTAGTTGTTGAACAACTTCAACACAGCAGCCGATGGATGGGGCCGCAACTTACGTACCTCAGTAGCATACTGATTGCCTTTTTCAAGCAACGGGCAGTATTTCTAAAGTGCGTTGCCGATGGCTGGTCATGGGAAGGGAAAGCGCGTGTGATTGCCTTTGCGAACAGTCCGGCCTTTGGTCATGCCATCTATATTGCGCCGCGCGCACAAATTAATGATGGTCGGCTCAATGCATTTATTGCTACAGACATGGCGTTACCCAACTTTCTGGTTTGCCTTCAGCGCATCAAAGGTGGGCGTGAATTAAATCACCCTAACATTCATTACCGGGAATTTACTTCGGCCATGCTGACAAGCGATGTGCCTGTATTACTGGAAGCAGAAGGCGAGTTGGTCGGACACCTTCCCGCCACAGTTGATACCGTGGCGGGAAAAATCCGGTTGGTGTAAATAGTTCTTACTGCGCTTTCTTCACCACAAGCGTACCTGCGATAATGTCATGCAACGCTTGCTTCTTTTCTGTAAAGGCAGCGATGATATAACCAATCAACATGGTAAGGTTTGAGAGAATGCGGCTGATGTTACGAACAAAGGCTTTTGACAAAGTGAGTTTGGCGCCGTTCATATCCGTCACAATAATTCCCAGGGCCATTTTGCCGATGGTAGCTTGCATATTTGATGACTCCATAAAGGAATAGTAGAGCACCTGAATGGTAAGGGAAACGAGCCAAATTGCGCCAGCGGCCGCCATGATCGCACCAATCATGCCTATGGCAGCATCAGGATCGCCTGAAGCCTCCATGGCTGAAGCCGAACTAAACATACCGAAACCTAAAGCAGCCAAAATTGGAACAATAACGAAGGTTTGAAGGCAACCGATGATTATAATGTCGACAACAAGGGCCGCAAACCGGCGGAGAAACGAAGCGTAATTGGTATTCATAAGATGGGGGTTAGGTTATCATATCAATATACAAAACCTTACCCGAAACATTTCTATTTTTGACTAAAGCCCAGCTTATGCACGCTTCCCTGCACAAAATTTTCACGGAAATGGAGGTCCAACGACTTGCACTTTTGGGCCAACTCAAAGGTCTTTCAACGGAGTCCCTGAATCAAAGCCCGTCACCGGGTGCGTGGTCACTTGCCCAGGTATTCAGTCACATCATTACCAGCGAACGTCTGACACTTAACTATGTCACCAAGAAAATTCAGGCAGCCGAAACCCTCGAGGATAGTGGGGTCTGGGAAGAAATAAAATCCATCCTGCTAACGATCACCCAACGATCTCCTGGCGTAAAGTTCAGGGCACCCAAGGCGATTGTAGAGAAGACTGTCGCATACGCTACCTATCAGGAAATTGAGCAGGCCTGGACTGACGTGCGTGCCCAATTACAATCATTTCTGGACAAGTACCCGGACAAATACATCCGCCGCAAAGTGGCCCGTCATCCGTTTGCCGGATACCTGAACATAACGCAGGGTGTGACCTTTCTCCGGGAACATATCACCCACCATACACCACAAATCAGGAAGTTGCTTGCCAAACAGCCAAACCTGTAATTTCAACCTCCATCGCCATAACATTTCAGTAGCTTCGCCACCATTAATTAAAATCACATTTCATGCGTCGTATTTTATTGCTTCTTGTATTGGCCACCACTACAGCTATTGGTCAGCCTGCTCTTCAATCTCCGGCCGAATTCCTCGGGTATGAGCTGGGCGATCGGTTTACCCGTCACGACCGCGTGGTTGCTTACTACCGTCACGTTGATGAGGCGATGCCCAACGTGCAAGTAACTCAGTATGGTGAAACGTTTGAGCACCGGCCCCTGGTGTATGCCATTGTGGCTTCCGCCGAAAATTTCCAGCGTCTCGAACAGATACGCACCGATAACCTGAAGCGTGCCGGTATGATGGAGGGTACACCATCAGCTAATAAAGTGGCCATCGTCTGGCTGAGTTATAACGTGCACGGCAATGAGGCTAATTCAATGGAGGCTTCCATGAAAACATTGTATGAATTAGTGAATCCTGCCAACGAAAAGACCAAGGCATTTCTAAAGAACACCATCGTCATTATGGATCCTTGTATTAACCCTGACGGCAGGGATCGTTATGCCAACTTCTATAATCAATATGGCAACAATCCACCCAACCCCTCTTTCGATGCCAAAGAACACCGTGAACCGTGGCCGGGCGGACGCACCAATCACTATTACTTCGACCTTAACCGCGACTGGGCCTGGCAAACGCAAGCCGAGTCGAGGGCGCGTGTATCTGTTTATAATCAGTGGCTTCCCCATGTTCATGTGGACTTTCACGAGCAGGGATATAATAATCCCTATTACTTCGCCCCAGCCGCAGAACCTTACCATGACATCATCACACCTTGGCAGCGCGAATTCCAGACCATGATCGGAAAAAACAACGCTCGCTACTTCGATGCACAAGGGTGGCTGTACTTTACCAAAGAAGTCTTTGACCTCTACTATCCCAGCTATGGTGACACATACCCAACCTACAGCGGCGCTATCGGAATGACCTATGAACAAGGTGGTGGTGGTGCCGGTGGCCTCGTAATCACTACTCGGGAAGGTGATCCCCTGACTTTGAAAGACCGGCTTACACATCATTTCACGGCCGGCATTTCTACCGTTGAAGTTACCAGTCAGCAAGCCGGCCGCGTCGTGGATGAATTTGAAAAATACTATCGGGACAATGTTACCAATCCTGCTGCTCCCTATAAGTCCTACGTGATCAAAGCAGATAACAATCCGGATAAAGTAAATCAACTCACCCGTTGGATGGATATTCATGGTATCCGATACGGCAAGTCCGGCGCTGCAAGATCACCGTTGCGCGGATATGACTATCAAACCCAAACAGTCACCAACGTTAGCCTGGGCGCTGAAGACCTTATTGTCCCGGTACACCAACCCAAATCACGATTTATTACCGCCGTATTCGAGCCCACCTCCCATTTATCGGATTCTGCGACATACGATATTACGGCCTGGAACCTGATGTACAGCTACAACCTGAAAGCATTTGCTACCAGCGAAC
>DAOMGC010000078.1:0-15446 GCA_035430125.1 Cyclobacteriaceae bacterium
AATACAACGAGCAACAGAAGAACGTAAAGAACAACCGCGAATTCGACGCGATCACGAAAGAGATAGAATTACAGGAACTTGAAGTGCAGATTTGCGAGAAGCGCATCAAGGAATCCAAAGAGAAGATCGATGAGAAGAAGGGCGAGATCGCCAAGATTGAGGCGTTGATCAAAGAGCGCGGTGAAGACCTCACTACCAAGAAGAGTGAACTGGAAGAAATTTCTGGTGAAAGTCAGGAAGAAGAGAAGAAGTTACTGGCCGAGCGAGAAAAAGCAGCCAAGCGTATTGAAGACAAATTCCTGAAGTACTACGAGCGCCTGCGCAATAACCTGTCCAACGGACTCGCCGTAGTGCGTGTTGTTCGTGGTGCTGCTGAAGGTTGTAACATCATCATCCCGCCCCAGAAGATCGCTGAGATCCGCGAGAAGAAGAAGATTGTTATCGATGAGCACTCTGGTCGTATCCTGGCCGATGTGGACATGGAGTCCATGGAAGAGGAAGTAAAGCCCAAGAAGGCAGCTCCGGTTCGTCGTACCAAGAAAGTTGGCTAAATCCGGCCTTATATCTTTTGCAAGAAAGGCAGCACTCCGTGTTTGCCTTTTTTTGCTGTTCAGCCCGGCCGCGATGGCAGCCGACAATGTCTGGACATTTGATCCCTCCCTGGACCGCATCTATAAACTGGTACTCAACCTGCAGACCGATCAGGCTTATGCCGAACTGGCCGCACTGAAAGGTGGACAGGAATTGCATACGCTGTACGTTCAAAGCCTTCTCGAAACGGTAGACATTCTTATTACCGAAGATGAAAAGCGATTTGATAAAGTTAACGACCGGTTCAAAGACCGCATTGAGAAGTTAGGCCGTATGCCTGAGTCGGCAGAGACCATCTTCCTGCAGGCCGAACTCAGTCTGCAGCGCGGGTTCAATTTCCTGAACCTCAGCCAGGAAGTAAATGCAGTACTGGCCATCCGGCAGGCGTACAAATACACCCAGGAATGCCTGAAGAAGTATCCAACGTTCGTTCCCATAAAAAAGACATACGGTGTGATCCAGGTGATGGTGGGCTCCGTGCCCGACAAGTACCAATGGTTTATGGGCTTATTGGGAATGAAAGGATCTGTGAAGGTGGGGCAAAAACAACTTGAAGAACTACGGCTGTCCAAATCTTCACTCAATCAGGAAGCCACGATCCTGTACTTCACCATCAAAGGATTTATCAACCAGGAATTTAATGAGTCTGCCCGTGGCTTTCAGGAGATTCTTCAAAAGGAACCCGACAATCGTCTGTTGCTTTTCCTGGCCATCAACATGCTGATGAAGGACTCACAGAGCGAAGAAGCGCTGCGGCTGATCCGGGCCTTGGATGCCAAACCGCAAGGCCTTCCCATGGACTATATTGAATACCTCCGTGCGGAAGCCCTGATGCAGCGGGGAGACTACGTTCCCTCCATCCTCGCCTACCAGAAGTTTCTCAAAGGATACAAAAGTCAAAGTTACCGCAAGGATACCTACTACAAGATCGGACTTTGTTACTACCTCTCAGGCAACAACGGCGAAGCCAGGAAGAACTTTGATATTGCGCGCAAGACGGGACGCACCGCTGCCGATCCGGACAAGTATGCAGCGGCGATGCTCGAAGAGACGACATTCCCCAACCCCAAAATATTGAAGATCCGGTTCTTCACCGATGGCGGATACTATAAGGAAGCCCGTGAAATGTTGAAGGCGATAACACCCAACGACATTGCCAAGTCGAAGGACAATGCTGAATGGTTATATCGCCGGGCTCGTTTGGCACATAAGACCGGTGACCTGGTCAATGCCAAATTATTGTACCAACAGACTATTGAAGCCACCGGAGATCAGCCCTGGTATTTTGCTCCCAATGCCGCGCTCCAGCTGGGTTATATTGCTCAAAGTCAGGGAGATATCGCAGGAGCCAAAAAACACTTCGAGAAGACCCTGAGCTACCCGAACTACGAATACAAAAACGGAATCGACGCCAAGGCCAAGTCGGCACTGGATCAGCTCAAAAAATAGGACTTATTATTTCTTTATTTCAAC
Source organism: Cyclobacteriaceae bacterium (assembly GCA_035430125.1). Classification (GTDB taxonomy): domain Bacteria; phylum Bacteroidota; class Bacteroidia; order Cytophagales; family Cyclobacteriaceae; genus ELB16-189. Next base: position 2,065 of record DAOMGC010000078.1, read on the forward strand.
CGCTGCATCCAACAGCTGCAGATGACGCGTGTCATTGTATGACTCAACCGTGTATGTAGCACCGTTGTAATGCAAGAGGTACAATCCCAGGTTTTCATGTTCAAACATATCCATCGATCGCAACGGATAGTTTAACAACTGACACAACAGGATGCGCATGGCGCGCCCATGCATACAAACCAGTATGGTTTTGTCTTCCTTCCTGGTTTTGATCAACTCAAGAAAAGGTTGTTGCTGCCGGGCCACCTCATCCGGGCTCTGTCCCCCCTCGATTGGAAGTGCCGTGTTACCTTCCTGCCATTGCCGCAGCACAGAACGGTAGTAAGCATCTTCTTCTGGCGTAATACGCTGACCTTCCCGATAACCCCAGCTGATTTCATTGAGTGCCTTCATCGGTTGCCAGGGAATATTTCTTTTCAGAAATCCATCAACAGATTCCTGGCTGCGCACCAGTTCGGAAGTGTAAATCCGATCGAAGTGAATATGCTGATAGGTCTCAAAAAATGCCTGCGCCTGAAGGCGACCGCGCGTATTGATTGATGCATTGACACCACATCCCTGAACGATTCCCTGTAAGTTGAAATCAGTCTGCCCGTGCCTGACCAAATATATTTTTTGGGAGATCAAATTCTTCTAATTTGGGCGTGTTTTGGTGGTGTCCGAAGACGGGCGCAAATATAGAAAAATCAAATCCTCTCCCTAATGTCAGCCTCCCCGAAGAAGCTATTCCATGCGGTGACTGTTGAACAGGTCAATAGCATGTTCAAAAACACGCTGTTGGAACACTTGGGCATCGAACTAACCCTGATCGGGGATGACTTCCTGGAAGCAAAAATGCCCGTCGACCGCAGAACCCACCAGCCCTTTGGGTTGTTACATGGAGGAGCGTCGGTAGCCTTGGCGGAGTCGCTTGGAAGTTTCGCCGCTCACCTGACCCTTGATGACCAAAACAAGTATTGTGTAGGATTGGAAATCAACGCCAACCACTTGCGCAGCGTGAGGAGCGGATTTGTTACCGGGACAGCCCGGCCTCTTCACATTGGCAGAAGTACGCAAGTGTGGGAGATCAAGATCACCAATGAGCAACAGGAGCTGGTATGTGTTAGCCGTATAACGATGGCCGTAATTGATAAGCGGTAGAACTTGCATGGAGACAATTCAACCCGTACGTCGGGTAAACGAGATTGATTTTATTTCGGGCTTATTGCCAGACTGGGTAGGCAAAAAGACTTCTTATGCGTTGTGGCGTTTACCCAATACCACTGCGCTGCATTTGCTCGCCACCGATCGCCCAACCCTTATTCAGGAAACCAACCTCGAAGAGTCACCTGCCGGTTTCCTCTTCGCCCCATTCGATCCCTCAGGCGAAAAGTATTTCTTCCCGGCAGACGAGTATCACACATTCGAGCAGGGTGAACTCTCGTATTCTTCCGTCCAACGAGAAGTGGGTGAACCCCAGCCCCATGCTAAGATGTTCTACCCGGCACCCAATCGTGTAGTTAAATCAGCAGACGCAAACAGTTACACACAGTTGGTGGAACAGTGTATCGAGCATATCTCCGCAGGAAAATTCGAAAAACTTGTCCCCTCCCGTTGCAAAAAGATTGAACTGCCTGAATCATTCAACCTGCTGGAAGCATTTCAATCCCTGTGTGCGCAATATCCGCACGCCATGGTCTCGGTAGTGTCGAGCCCAGCGCTCGGAACCTGGATGGGTGCCACACCCGAGATGCTGGTGCGCATTACGCCTGATCAACATTTCCAGACCGTAGCGATCGCCGGCACGCAAGCCTGGCATGAAGGCATGAACCGCCGTGAAATCGCCTGGTCGCAAAAAGAAATTCAGGAGCAGGCATTGGTGGAACGATACATCATCAGTTGCTTCAAGAAAATCCGCCTGCGCGAATACGAAGAACAAGGTCCAAGTACCATACAGGCTGGCAATGTACTTCACCTGAAAACAGAATTTGATGTGGATATGGTGGCCACCAACTTCCCGTTGCTCGGTACCACCATGCTTCAACTGTTACACCCTACTTCTGCCGTATGCGGAATGCCATTGGATGCCAGTCTGGCTTTCCTCCGGGAGCATGAAGGTTATGACCGGCAATTCTACAGCGGATACCTTGGACCCGTCAACCTGAAGCAAGAGACCAATCTCTACGTTAACCTCAGATGCACGCAAATACTTGACAATCAAATCATTCTGTATGCCGGAGCCGGGGTTTTAGCCGACTCTGACCCGCTCAAAGAATGGAATGAGACAGAAATGAAAATGAGCACCCTGCTCCGCATCATTCAAAAGTAAGTCCTGCCTCCTACCTTGCATCCGTGAATAGCATGCTCCCTCAGCTGATTGAACTCTGCTACCGAAAAGGGATCAGGGAAGCTGTGCTCTGTCCCGGGTCAAGAAGCGCTCCATTGACCCTGGCCTTCGCTCGGCAGGGAAAGATCCACTGCCGAACGATCAGCGACGAACGCAGTGCCGCCTTCATGGCACTCGGTATGGCACAAGCCAGTAAACAGCCTGTTGCCCTGGTGTGTACTTCCGGATCCGCTGCATACAACTTTGCGCCCGCTGTTGCGGAAGCTTACTTTCAACAAATTCCACTTGTTGTATTTACCGCAGATCGTCCTGCAGAATGGATCGATCAGTTGGATGGTCAAACCATCCGGCAAGGTGAATTGTACGGCAAGCACGTGAAGAAGTACTTCGAACTTCCCCTGGATTATGTTCATCCCGATGCCCGGTGGTTTGCAAACCGGATCATCAATGAAGCGATTAACCTGGCCACCACGGATAATCAGGGTCCGGTACATGTGAATGCACCCTTCCGCGAGCCGCTGTACAACATTGATCCGCCCTCCGATACACTGGTTCGTGTCATTGATAAATGGCAACCGCATAGCGCCCTGACCGACGCGTCGTTGCAGGCATTGCTCACCGAACTCAAGTCATTCAAGCGAATACTGATCGTTGCCGGTCAGCAGGACTATGATGCAGCGTTGCTTCATACCCTTCGCCAATTGCATGAGCATACGTCGTGGGTCGTGGCCGGCGATATTCTCAGTAACCTGCACGGACTTTCATTCTTTTGCCGCAGTACAGATGCGTTCCTGGGGCAATTGACAACCGCAGACAAGTCATCCCTTCAGCCAGACTTGCTTATCACATTCGGCAAATCAGTCATCGCAAAAAATCTTAAGCTGTTTCTCCGTGCCTACCCTGCCAAACAACATTGGCATCTTCAGGCGCAGGGAGAAAGCGCCGATACGTACCAGCAGCTAAAACGGATTATACCGGTAGAAGCAAAAGTATTTTTCCAAAACCTGCTCCGGCAAATCCTACCCAAAGGTGACAAGGCCTATGAAGAGCAGTGGACCAGGTTTGAAACGCAGGCCCGCGCCACCATCAAACGGTTTTTGGATAAGCAAGATGGCGGTGAGTTCAAATTGATTTATAGGGTGATGACTAGTCTTCCCATAGGATGTCACCTGCATTTAGCCAACAGTATGTCGGTGCGATATGCCAACCACATCGGCCTCGCTACGGATCGCGAGGATGTTGTGGTCTACGCGAACCGGGGAACCAGTGGCATTGATGGCTGCACCAGTACAGCTACGGGCCACGCATGGGTTACCCAAGCGCCGGTCGTATTGATTACCGGTGACCTGGCATTCTTTTATGACCGCAATGCTTTCTGGCATAACTACACTACACCTAACCTTCGGGTGGTGCTGATCAACAACCACGGCGGCATCATATTCAACCTCATTGATGGTCCCGCCCGTCAGCCGGAGGCTCCGGAATTTTTTATTACCGAACAGAAACTGAATGCCCGTTCACTGGCCCGCGAATTCAACCTGGCATATCATGATGCTTCAGCTGAGCTGTCAACCTACTTCGGAGCATCTGAACAAACGAGCATATTGGAAATAGAAGGTTCGCAGGAAGCGAACAAGAAGATTTTTGAGGAGTTTAGACATAACCTAAAGCTAACGTATGGAGCTTAAGTACAACTGGAAACCCGTTAAGACCTATCAGGAAATTCTCTTTCATCAGTTTGAAGGAATTGCGCGTATCAGCATCAATCGCCCTCGCGTACACAATGCATTCACACCCCTCACGGTGCAGGAGATGATCGACGCAATGAACATCTGCCGGGAAGACACCTCTATTGGCGTGATTATTCTTACCGGCGAAGGTGGCAAAGCTTTTTGCAGTGGTGGTGACCAAAGTGTGCGGGGTCATGGCGGCTATGTAGGAAAGGACACTGTACCGCGCCTTAATGTGCTCGATCTTCAAAAGATCATCCGGTCCATCTCTAAACCAGTTATCGCTGCCGTTGCAGGCTGGGCCATCGGGGGCGGACACGTATTGCATGTAGTGTGCGACCTGACCATTGCTGCCGACAACGCCCGTTTCGGCCAAACCGGACCTATCGTTGGAAGTTTTGATGGCGGTTTTGGCGCTTCTTACCTCGCCCGCATTGTGGGCCAAAAGAAAGCACGCGAGATCTGGTATCTCTGCGATCAATACGACGCACAGGAAGCCATTGATATGGGCCTCGTCAATAAGGTGGTTCCCCTGGATCAATTGGAAGAAACGTACGTAGCCTGGGCGCGCAAGATTCTGAAGAAGAGTCCGCTGGCCATTCGCATGTTGAAATGTGCATTCAATGCAGAACTCGATGGTCAGGCAGGCATTCAGGAATTGGCCGGAAATGCCACCTTGTTGTACTACCTGAGTGATGAGGCCAAAGAGGGCAAAAACGCCTTTTTGGAGAAGCGGGAACCTGATTTCTCCAAGTTTCCCAAGTTCCCATAACAGGTCACATGTCCCGGATAATCACCGTTGCGTTATTGTTGTTAAGCCTTTCCGCCTTGTCACAGACAAAACCAAGTGCCATGACAACTTACGCCTTACGGCTTAAGCCACACGAAGATGTGAAGGTGGCCATCATGAAGTTCGCGGTCGAACATAAATTGCAAGCAGCTTGTATCCTTGCGGCGGTTGGCAGTCTGGAACAATACCATATCCGCTTCGCCAACCAGGAGAAGGGAGTCTTGCAGGCAGGACATTTTGAAGTCGTTTCGCTCAGTGGACTTTTCACATCTTCGGATGCTCACCTGCACATTTCGGTGGCCGATGAACAAGGCAAGACCGTGGGCGGCCATTTGCTCGATGAAAACCGGGTATACACAACGCTCGAGTTGGTGATCGGAGAACTAACCGACGTCACCTTTGACCGTGTTGTTGATTCTACGTACGGATACAAAGAACTGACTGTCACTCCACGCAAACATCCATGACTTCGTTCCTCGAAATGAACGGGGTCCGGTACTCGCTGGACAGACTGGACGAGGCCTTACGCGCTGCCCCTACTCCGTTCTATGCAGACGCTATTCAATTCTGCCGGGATTGGATCGCTCAACGTGACCAGTTTACTTTTCATACGTCCGGATCAACGGGTACACCCAAACAAATTTCTTTCACCCGCAGTCAACTGATTACCAGCGCACGCTTATCGGCAGAAGCGCTGAACCTCCAGGCCGGAGATACTGCATTGGTGTGTTTAGATACGCGTCTCATCGCCGGTGCCATGATGTTGGTGCGCAGCATGGTAGTAGGTATGAATATCCTCCTCGAACAACCTTCCGCCAATCCGGTACAGGGCACCTCATCTCCCATGCACTTTGCAGCCCTGGTGCCCTATCAGGTTGTCTCAATACTTCAGACTAATCCCGCCAGCCTTCAAAGAATTAAAACAGTTATTATCGGAGGCGCTCCCCTGCAGGCATCTTCCCTTGCAGTACTGAAAACTTTTACCAACCATGTTTATGCAACGTATGGCATGACAGAGACGATTACGCACATTGCCCTGCAACAACTATCCGGCAAGACACCCCAAGAGCACTTTCATGCCCTGAACACCATTAGCCTGTCTACTGATAACCGGGAATGTCTGGTCATTCATGCCCCTCATCTGGGTCAACCACCCATCATCACCAATGATCGTGTGCAATTAATAGACGACAAAACATTTGTCTGGATGGGGAGAATTGATCGCGTGATCAATTCAGGAGGAAAGAAAATACAACCAGAATACATTGAACAAATTGTTGAATCGCTGTTGGGCAACCAAGGATTAAACAACCGATTCTTTGTTGCAGGATTGCCTGATCCCCTGCTGGGAGAATCCGTGACCTTATTTATAGAGGGCATACTAGCCCGTGACGTGCAGGATCACATGCTGAAAGCACTTGAAAGCAGACTCACACGCCATGGGGCTCCGAAATCCATTATCTGTCTGGAACAGTTTAACGAAACTGCCTCTCAAAAAGTGAACCGTCTCGCAACCATACGCAATACGTCAAAAAAATAACACCCGCCTTTGCAGACAGGTGTTACTGGCAAAAAAAGAAGAATCTCCCGTTAACCTTAGGAGGATTTCTTCAGTCCCTTATCGCTGCGCAACGAATGAATCTCTTGCTGCAATTCCATCACCATACTGGCCAACTGTTCCATCGATATATCATTCTTGGAAGCCACATCCGGGAATTGAACGCTGATATAGGCCTTCGCACTCCATACCTCGATAACCTCAGTGGCATCGATCTGATAGGGTGCATATTGTCTGTTATCAGAAACCAGGAATAGCTTACCGTTCTCCTGCAAATAGTTGAATACCCTTTTGTAAACAATTCCTTCGCGGTGCGTTACCAATATGTAGGGCTTGCTGCTCTTGATATCACGCACATGTTCCACCCATTCTCCAATGACAATGGTGCCCGGAAGAATGGGTAACATGGAATCGCCTGTTATCTCAAACGCCCGATACGTGCCTTTGCTCAACATAGGCAGTTTGAATCGCGGCAGCTCTTTGATGTACTCCGGATCGGCATATCCATTTAAATAGCCTGCCGCTGCCTTGTGAGGAACCAATTCAATATTGTCGCGGGATTGATCGTCAACAGTAACGACGAGGACTTCTTTGGTGCCCATGGCCTTCTTCTCATAGTCCTTGAGTTGACTGATGTCGCGACCGATCAAAACATCAACTGATAGACCGGCCAGTGCTGCCATCTTTTGCAACAGTTCCAATCGAGGCTCAGCCCTTCCTTCTTCATACGCTCCCACCAGGGACCGTTTGATGTCCAGCTTCTGCGCAAACTGATCTTGCGTCAACGCCAGTTGCTTGCGAAGGAATCGGATGTTCTCGTTGAGCTTCACCATGGGTTGTTATTTTGGAAATACTAAGATCCGACCTGAATGAATATTCCGGGTAGATAAAGAGTAAAGATTTCGCTGAAAATACGTGTCCCGCGTTTGCATCGCCTGAACATGCCTGGAAATCTTGCTCACCACATCAGAAACAGTAGATGTGGCATCAGCGAGCAAATAACCATAACACGGTTGCTCAAATCCGTCGGCCGAAAAATTCACCTGAAAACGACCGGAAGCCAGTCGCTTGCTTGAAAGCCTCAGTTTCATACGCTAAATATTTTAGTCAAATTAAATGCACGAATTGGCTTAATGCAAGCAATTAACTAAAAATATTAGCTAGAATTCTGACAGGTCCCAAATTTCTTGAGAATCAACCTTCAAATGGCCCTTTTCTACCTTGAGCGGCGAGGCAATATTATCGGTGTATATCATGCCAGTGCCCAATCCCTGATGGGTATCGATGGGATATTCTGCGCTAAACTGTGCAATAGCATTGAGGCCGACGCTGCTTTCCAGGGCGGATGTCATCCACCAACCGGTTTGACGTTCTTCTGCCAGCCGCACCCACTCCTTGCAGCCGGCAATACCTCCGTGCAAACTGGGCTTCAGAATAATAAACTGGGGGCGAATCCGATCCAGCAAGGCGATCTTGGCTTCCCGTTTATTCACACCAATAAGTTCCTCATCGAGTGCGATGGGAACGGGCGTTTCACGGCATAACTCAGCCATTTTCGACAGACCAGGCCGGATCGGTTGCTCAATAGAATGAATATCGTATCGCGCACAGTCCATCAACTTATACATCGCGTCCTCTACCTTGAATGCCCCATTGGCGTCCAGCCGTATCGTAACCACGTCCCGGAAGTACTTACGACGGATAAACTGCAGGATATCGAGCTCCTTCTCGAAATTAATCCCCCCAATCTTGAGTTTGATGCAATCAAAACCGTCGTAGAGCTTAATGCTCACTTGTTGAAGCATATCATCAAGTCCACCCATCCAAACCAATCCGTTGATGGGTATCGGGGTTCCTTTCAGAAAACTGTTATCAAATATTTTACGGATTCCTCCCTGTATGAAATCGAGCCAGGCCGTTTCCAACGCAAAGAGCACCGAAGAAGAAAGATCATAAACTCCAATCGCCTGATAGAGGGATTCAAGATTCGGAGCTGAGGAAACAGAAAGTTTAGTCAACCGGCTCATCACGTCACTAAGCTGGGCTTCTACCTGTTCCGGTGACTCCTGACTTAGCCCAGGCAATGGACCGGCTTCTCCCAACCCAAAAACCGCCGGATCTTTGTCGTCCCAAATTTTGAGAAACCACGAATCACGTTGCGACATCGCCCCGCGCGACGTACGGGCGCGGAAGGAAAAGTGAAACGTTCGCTTGGTAAATACTGCTTTCAGCGCCATCCAGTCACGAATATGGGACGGTCCGGCGGTAAATACAATCAACTGCCTAATTTTGCCGCTCCCATGCCTGAACCAATTCTCACCAAAGACTATACGTACGACCTGCCGCAAGATCGCATTGCGCTGCAACCCCTGGCCCAACGTGACCAGTCAAAACTGCTTGTTTACAAGAAGGGACGTATAAGCCATCAGAATTTTTCACAACTAGTTGATTTACTACCTGATAAGTGCCGCCTCTTCTTTAATAATACCAAGGTAATTCAGGCCCGATTTCTCTTTCAAAAGTCCACCGGCGCTACCATTGAGGTGTTCCTGTTAAGTCCATTCCCTGCCGATACCCTGCTGGCCACCGCGCTGGGAGTAAGCGGCTCTGCAACCTGGCTGTGCACGGTGGGTAATCTCAAGCGCTGGACCGATGGCGTGATGTTGGAAATGGATCAAGCCGGCATTAAGCTCACGGCAAAACTGTTGGACCGTGAGCAAGGCCTTGTTCAATTTGATTGGCAACCGAATGACCTCAGTTTTGGTGAAGTAATTCATCGCTCAGGCGTAATGCCATTGCCGCCCTACATCCATCGAAAATCTACTGCGATGGATACAGAACGTTATCAAACCGTTTATTCCCAGGTAGAAGGTGCTGTCGCAGCACCTACGGCCGGGTTGCATTTTACCCCGACGATCATGGATCAACTACGGGATAGCGGCAGGACCATCGACTTTGTTGCATTGCACGTTGGCGCAGGAACGTTCAAGCCCATCAAGACAGAAAATGCGTTGGACCATACCATGCATGCCGAGCAGATCGTTATTAATCGGAAAAACGTTGAAAATATGGCCGGCGGCAAACAAATTGTCGCCGTTGGCACCACCTCCATGCGCACACTGGAGAGCCTGTATTGGTATGCTGTCGCCCTGGACGAACAACCGGATGCGCCCTTTCAGGTAAAGAGCGACTTCCCTTATCAGCACCATCGTCACTTGCCTGGTCGTTCAGAAGCTGCCTACATTCTGCTACGTGCGATGCGAAGGCGGGGGACTGACACACTTACCGGTTCTACCTCTTTATATGTACATCCGGGTTACTCATTTAGAATGTGCGATGCACTGGTCACCAACTTTCATCAACCAGGTTCTACCTTATTGTTATTGATTGCAGCATTCGTGGGACCAGATTGGAAGCGTGTATACCAGGAAGCATTGGACCATGGCTACCGGTTCCTTAGCTATGGCGATAGCTCCTTATTAATGCCCATCTAAGTTGTTGACAGCCTGAATTTTTCGGGTTTCCCCGCTAAGGGAAATGCGTACTTATTGTTTGCCTGAACTGCCAAAAGCAATTCGACGAACACCTCAAGTACTTCTTACCGCATTTGGGTAACTCCTTCTTCACCAGGCATTAATTAAAGTCCTGTGAAATCTTGGCTTTATTGGATTTTTCGGTGAATTGTCTGATATTTCACTATTGAACTTAAACCAACAAGTGTCATGCACGAAAGGCTAACCAAGTTCTTGGGTGTCGAACCGGATGAAACGACCCGAGTCGCCCTTCTCCTGACGATCAGCTTTTTCATGGGGCTCTTTCTGGCAACAGTGTCTGTTGCTGCGCAGACCGAATTCCTGAACCTGGAAGGGATTATCGAGAAAGAAGAGCTTCCTAAGGCCCTGTTTATCGGTGGTGGACTTGGTTTTATCGCCTCCGGACTCTTTAATATATTGGTTGGCCGTATCCCATTTCGCTTTTTGTCCATATTCTTCCTCCTCCTGACGATAGGCGGCACCGCTTTCCTGGAATTTGGGGACGCTTATGTGCCAGAAAAAACACTGTATCAGATCGGTTTCTCCCTGGTTTTGCCTTTCACATTCGTCGTTCAACTCGTTTTCTGGGGCTCATTTAACCGAATGTTTACCCTGCGGCAGCAGAAAAGGGTAATCGGAAGCGTGGACGGCGGTATGGACATCGCCCAAATCCTCGCGTTTTTTACCATTCCCGTCATGCTGAACTTTGGGGTTGAAGTAAGGACCCTCTTCACAATTGGACTTTTCAGCCTTGTTGTTTTCCTCTTACTGTTCGCAATTCTTTCCGGGAAATACCTGACCCATGCCGCCATGGAGGCGGCGGTTGGCCTTTTGAACGAGAAAGAGAACAAGAAGCTCAACCTGATTCAATTCTTCGGCACGAAGTACATTTTCCTGCTGTCTGGCTTCATAATCCTCTCCTTCGCCGCCCTTCGATTCATTGACTATTCCTTCCTGATGGTCTCCTCCACGACCTTTTCCAATGAAGGACTACCCGTGTTTCTCTCTCTTTTTGAGGCGACAATCGTTATTTTCAGTTACCTCTTTGCCACGTTTGCTGCAGACAAGATTCAGGAAGAATATGGACTTCGTGTTTCCTTGCTCTTGAATCCGCTCCTGGCCCTCATCTTTACCGCCTCTGCCCTGGCGCTGGGCTTCTTCTTTGGATACGACCCCGCCAAAGGCCCGATTATCTTCTTCTTTATTATGGTGGCTATGAGCAAGCTCATCGCCAACTCACTGCGGGACGCTTTGGATACACCGGTATTCAAGTTCTATTATGTACCCATTGAGAAATCAATCAAGCTGGATGCGCAAACCAAAATCGAAGGAATCGTTACCGCCCTCGCTTACATCATTTCCGGTGGACTCCTCATCATCATCAACCAGTTCAAGATATTTGACCTCTTGTCCATTACTCTTTTCACACTTCCGTTGTTGTTTGTGTGGTACCTCATCATCAGCAGGATGTATAATGGCTACCGGGATACTTTGCAAAACTCACTGCAACGCAACCGTTCTTCAGTTGAAGGGCACGTGGTTCGTGAATTCACACTGAACTCAGTATTGGAGAAGGAAGTAAATTCCACCGCTGAGGATAAAGTAATCTACGGTTTGAAGTTGATGGAAAAACTCGAACCGGCCCTTTTTGAAACTTCAATTCTTAAACTTGCTGAAAGCAACCTGAAAAAGGTAAAGCACTTCGCGCAGGATAAGATCAAAGAACTCGATATCGACTCACAATCCAACGAAAGTGAAATAGCCGGTCTCGCACGCCAGGCCGTAGGTGCTGCTGAGGACAGCGACTTACTCTCTATCTCTGCAGATAAGTTGATGAAGTTGGGCAAGTCCATCAAGCAGTCGGACCGCGTACTCGCAGCCAAGTTACTTCGCAAGTCAATCAGCCAACGTACGATATTCATTTTGCTCGAGTTGTTGCGCGATGCCGATCCTAAAGTCCGCAATGAAGCTATCCTGACAGCCCGCAAGGTAAAGCGACCAGAAACATGGCCGGTGATGATCGATATGCTGGTGTCTCCCCTGTACAGCAATCAGGTCACCGCTGCCCTTAAAGAATCGGGCGCAGCCGCACTCCCGGTATTGGATAGTGCCTTTTACAAATCAGGTCAGAGTGACCAGGTGATGTTGAAGATCGTGCAGATCATTGGCCACATTGGTGGGGCTGAAGCTTGGCAACTTCTGTGGAAAAAATCAGACTACCCGGATAAGCGCGTTGTAAAGCAAATCTTCTACTCTCTGCGTCACACCAACTATGCCGCCAAAGGCAGGGAGCGCAATCAGGTAATGGATTTGTTGGATACTGAAATCGGTAAGACACTTTGGAATCTCTGCGCGCAGGATGAATTGCCGGATGAACCTCACTTTGGCTATCTCAAGGCTGCCCTGCGGGAAGAACTTCGCGACAACTATGACCAAATGGCCTTGTTGTTGTCCATCCTGTATGATCCTCAGTCGGTTCAATTGGTTCGTGAAAATGTAGAAACCGGTACCACGGATGGTATTGCATACGCCCTTGAGCTTCTGGATTTGTTCGTAGACCAGGAACTAAAACCAAAACTCTTCCCGATCTATGATGATATCTCCATCAAAGATCGCATGGATCGCCTCCAGGTCTATTTCCCGCGCGAACGCTACAACCCCGTGCAGGTAGTCAATTACATCCTGAATCGCGACTTTAACCTGAATAACCGGTGGACCAAGATGTGTGCCGTCTATTCATCGGCCTTCATTCCTGAATTCAGGATCAGCCGCGGACTGATCGGGCAGATGTTCAATCCGGACCGGTTGCTTCAGGAAACCGCAGCATGGGTAATCTACAACAAAGACAAGGCCCAATACCGTGTTGTCTCAGATCGCTTGCCCTTGCGCGACAAGAAGTTTCTGGATTCAGCCATTGAAAACAATCAATTGCTGGATGGCCTCGACGATGGATTCTTCCTTGGCATTGAAATGGTTATGTTCATTAAGTCCCTACCCGCTTTTGACGGAATCCCGGGATCGATCCTCAGTGACCTGGCGGATAAAATCATACCCATTGACCTGAAACCAAAGGACAAAATACTCTTTAACAATCCTGACGAAAGCCGACCGATCCTTATTTTGGCCCAGGGCAATGTTACCCTCCGCGAAGACGGACAGGTCACACAAGTAATGACCAAAGGCTCCGTTTTTGGAGATCTCTTTCAGGAAGGGCCCACCGCCCAGATCACGGAGGCAGAAGCCAGCGAACGATCTGTAGTCTTCAGAATCAACCTCGCTGATTTTTACTTCGTCATGGCCAAGCACCACGAACTGGTACAAGGACTTGTCAGAAACGTTACTTCAACCAAGAAAGCAGAAGCATAATTTTTTAAACACAATTGTATGGCATACGACATCGACGTGCTGATTACCTTCTCAGACAAAGACAACGAAATCGGCAAGA
>DAOMGC010000079.1:0-15247 GCA_035430125.1 Cyclobacteriaceae bacterium
ACCATAGTCAGGATCGTTCACTGACCTGGCTGACCGACAAGTTTACAGCGAACTATGCATGGCGGATTCAGCGTATGTCCGGCGACACCCCGGAGCAAAAGCAGCAACGCAAGGAACGTTACCAATTATTACTGAAGCAGTTGCCCTTGATGAAGGCTGCCGGAATCAAGATCATGGCTGGCAGCGATGCAGCTGCATTGAACACCTACGTCTATCCCGCCGAGTCATTGATTCAGGAACTGGAGATTTTTGAAGAGGCCGGATTAAGGCCGCTCGAGATACTGCAGACTGCAACGCTGGCAGGCCCATCATATTTCCATCTCAGCGACAAGGTCGGCACGATTGAAGCCGGTAAGACGGCGGATTTGGTCCTATTGGAACAAAACCCGCTGGAGCACATCACTGCATTGCGGAGTATTCGTGGCGTTATTTCTCGCGGCACTTACTACGACCGCAAGAAACTGGAGGGCATGATCGCACAGGCACAAGAAGTCAAGCAACAATTAGATGCCTCACGCAGTCTAACAAAAGACAAATAAACGACGATGAAAAGAATACTGTTTGGCGATTCTTCTTACCGGGAACAGGCGCTGGCCATCTTCAGGATCATAACCGGTTTGCTGCTGGTTTACCATGGCAAAGAAGTATTTGATGGTGCGCTGATGGCTGAATATCAAAAGTGGACACAATTCAGCAGCAGCACCTGGTTGCCTTACCTCGGCAAAGGAGCGGAGTTTGTGGCAGGCCTGTTGTTGGTGGCCGGGTTCCTAACCCGATTGGCAGCCTTAATAACCATAGGCACGTTTGCCTACATCACGTTTTTCATTGGCGGAGGAAAATTCTGGTACGAAGATCAGCATCCATTCATGTTTCTGATGGTTGGAATTCTGTTCCTAGTGGCGGGCGGGGGCATTTGGAGTCTGGATCGAAAGTTGAACTGAACCGGACGCGATTAGTTCCGGATTATGTGCTAACTTTAGTAAAGCAGCTGAAATGATATGAAGCACGCTATCTATTTCCTCTTGATTGTGGCATCTCATGTGGCATGGAGTCAAACACCTGCACCAGCCACCCAGACCAATGCCGATGTTACTGGCATTTGGAACATGGAGGTAAGATCCACTGCAGGTACCGGAACACCGGTATTCGATCTGAAGCACAAAACGCCAACATCCGTGAGCGGAAACTATAAGGGAAGGTTAGGGGATGCAGACGTAAAGGGAACCGTGAAGGGCAATGTGATTCACCTGGAGTTCACCATCAATGATACGCGGATTGAATATGATGGGACCGTTGATGGCGACAACGTGAAGGGCACCATCAAATTTGGCAAGCTGGCGGAAGGTACATTCACGGGCGTACGAAAGAAGTGATACCTTTTCAAAATCCTCCAGACACCAGCAACTTCTCCAACTCTTCCTTTTCTTTCATGGAAATCCCACGCCGGGTTTCGGGTAAGCTACCTTGTACAACGGGCTGCATCCGGCTGGAATCTGCAGATGCAACCACAATCTTCTGATACACCACCCGATCCCTCCAGACTGTATCCGGCTGTTTGGTGATAAAAACAGTATCCACCCGAGAAGCGACAGGCATGATGGTTTGGGGTTTTTGATTCCACTGCAGTCCCATCCACCAACCGAAGGCAATCAATAAAGCAGCGGCCATCCCCATGGAATAGTACGGCAACGATCGGGTCTGAACTGGTTTCAAAGGATTTATTCTCTGTTTCAAATCGTGTAGTAATTGTTCATCTGGTTGAATTTCAGATCCTGCAAAATGCCTGAGTAGTTCAAGCTCGGCATAACGTAACGCCTCATATTCCGTTTCTCCAGAAACCAGGGTTGAGACCCATTGACGATCTGATTCGCTTAGCTCGTGCCAGGCAAATGAGCGCAGCAGATGGGATAGTTTATCTTGGTTCTTTTTCATGGTATTATTTTTCCAATATGATCTTGTAGGGCCCCAACGATTGTGCCAGGCGTTGTCTCAAATAGAATAGCCTTGATTTCACGGTACCTTCCGGGCAATTCAATACCGTAGCAATTTCACCAAGTTCCAGTTCCATTTCATAGCGAAGCACAATGATGGTGCGCGCCAATTCTCCTTCTTCATCCAGCAGCTTGTCCAATGCCTTTCTGAAGACAGTCTGATCCATCTGATCACCCGCGAGGTCGGCGTGCGTTGGCGGCATGATCTGATTCAACATCGCCGCATCGCGATTGGCCTCCTTCCTATATTCGTTCTTGCAATAATTGTGGGCTACAGCATATAGCCAGGTCGAGAACTTTCTGGCAGGGTCCACTTGCATCGGTCGTTCCAGCACTTTAATGAAGATATCCTGCAGTGCATCTTTGGCGCGTTGGGTATCGCGCCAAAGCATGCGGTACAGGAAGCGCAACAGGGGAGCGCCGTAGCGTTGGTAGAGTACATCCAACGCCCGGCTCTCACCTTGTTGAAACCTGATCACCAATTCTTCATCGGACAGGTCTGACAACGATTTTCTAAACAGCATGCCAGCTTATTTCTCCAGGATTTCCATAAATACCCGGAACCCGATCCAGGCTTCCGGCTTATCATAACTGTTGGTGCTTCGCATGGTGGACTCTTCGGGTTTATGATTCCAGCTTCCGCCACAAGCTTTGCCTTCTTCCAGGCTCATCTCGGCCACATTACCAACCATATCGTACAACCCAATATCGTTTGGAAAGTAGGCCTCTGTGGGAGACATGCTCGAAAATCCATCGGAAGCCAGGACACCATACTTCTTAATACCCGGACAGGGACCGTTGTCCGGAACTTTAAAATTCCCCAGGTAACAACCTTTGTTGTTCATGGCACTGTTACGGAAATCCCAATACCTGAACCAGGGATAAAGTATAGAGGGATCATTGAGTGATTTTTTCTCGGGCTTGCCATCCTTAATCCAGTTGCCGCCTGGTGGTGTTACTTTTACCTCTACGATCTGATCTTCCCACGTCATACCGGCAGGATCCTTAATGCTGGCAGCAGCCAATTGCCATTCTGCAATGCTTGGCAGTCGGAATTTTACTTTCTTATACTTACGACCTTCCGCATGGTTGTATTGATCAGTCAACCAGGCACAATAGGCCGTTGCCGCTTCATACGATACGTTAACTGCCGGATAGTTCATATAACCATTGCTCGTCTTGCGTTTAACCACCGGCCTGTATGCGGCGTAGTTTTTCATCATGGACAGGGTAGGCTCGGAATACGCACTGAAATCAAAATCATAGCGGCTCCGCAAATCGGTCAGGTTGTTGGCGGAGAGGTAATTCAAAAACTGGTTGTATTGCTCATTGGTCACCTCTGATTCTTCTCCGTACAGTGTACTGGTAAAATACCTGAATCGGCCTTCCACCTTTTTCAGGTCAAGGGGAAATGGAAAATAGGGTACAGCTACTGATTCGCCCTCCTTCAGAAAGCGGGCAACCGCCGACTCCTTGCCACTTTCCTGGGCAACCCGCTCCATCAAATGACGCAGTTCGGAAGCCTTGGTCACGTTGCCCTCCTTAAGATACGACTCATACAACAATATCATGGGAACGAGATAGTTGCTGCTCAGTACTTTTCCGGTTGCGTCTTGAGATTCACCATTGAAGTCAACGCGCAGGTAGTCCAGCAGAAATTCCTTCTCCATATTCCTTCTGATTTGTGCCACATTATCGACGTTGGTCAGGCTATGCATGGAAGCGAGTCCTACGATGTACAATGACTCCTTCATGGTGCTCAGGTTGTCTTTCGAGACGGTCAATGCATAGTAGAACTTACGTCCCTGATTTTCCCTGGGAAGCAACGTGCACAGGGCCTGCCGAAACTGATCGCCTTCCCATGAAGCGGCAGCCCTAAGGCCAAGTCCGCTCAGCTTGCGATTCAAGTACTCTTTATTGCCTAGCAAATCCAGGTTAAGAATACCAACGTCCTTTCGGATACCGAAGACATCCTGTAACACAAATAATGGAACCGTAGTGCTCTCACCTTCGGTGATCAATATGGACGAAGGTTCTACCGACATGAGCACATTGTAGCTGTAGGTCAATAAGCTGGATGATATCCGATCGCTGTTAAACAACCGACGGCTAAACGCTTGACGTTGTTCGGCCTTTAAGTCTAGTTCAGCGGTAAACTGCAAGAGCGAGTATGCCTCCGGATTCTCCGGATTGCGGGTATATGCCTGATCCAGGTAGGGTATGGCACTCTTCTGCAATCCTTCATTCCATCCCTTTACCACGAGCCACTCATAGGAGTCGGGCACGGCCTTGGACATGTTGTCTACAATGTCACGCAAGCGGGATGGAGCTACCTGCGCATAGCTTGAGGCCGCATACAAATTAAACCAGGCGTCGGCCCTGTGCCGGTCCTTCGAAATCTCTTCGGTCCAGGCTGTGGCCTGGGTGGCATAATAGTTTAATGATTTGATAACCAGCGTTTTAGGGAGAATTTTCTCAGGTGAAGCCAAGGCACTGAAAGAACTCATTAACAGGAATACCATTATTGATCTGGACATAGATTGGTTTTTGAGAACGTAGTACACCCGACTTCCCGGGAGGTTCAATGATCGGACAAATAAAATTCAATATCAGGCGAGGAATTCCTGATCCGCCTGATTTACCGGATAATCTTAGGAAGGCATCAATACGAGCCCGAAGCGATCAACAGATTATTTCTTCCTCACCGAAGTCACCTTACCCACTTTCGTATCGACTTCAATCTTCATCAGCTTGCCTCCGGCATAGGTATAGGTAGCGTTAACCTGATCAGGATTCATGATCATGTATTTGCCCGGTGCAAGCTCTTTCACACCCACAAACGTGGCAAACATATTGGAGTAGATCTCCCTGAGGCCTTTGGGCTCCTTAAAGTATAAATCAATCACACAATACTTCACCTCCTTACCTTGCAAAGTCATTTTTGCGCCGTCCTTGTCGGTCTGATACTTCTGCGCGGCGAGTCGCGTGGTGGTGGCATGAATGTCTTTGGCACCACGGTTGGCATGCCGGTAGGCCACGCCACTCAGGAAAGTCTCCTGGTCATAGGTGGCATTCACCTCGGATTCTACGTGGATAGACATGATCAACACCTTGGTGTCGGTATTCGAACGCAGGTCCTTAATGATCTTGCCGCCTTCTTTCTTCTCGGTGGCCTTCACCGTTCCGATCACTTTGTCATTAAACGTCACGTCGAAATTTACCTCAGCAACAGGCTGCGCAAGCGCCTGACTGGCAACCAAAACCAGGATGAAAAAAAGGGGGGTGGTGAACTTCATGTTTTGACAGGTTTAAGGACAAGATAATCGTCAAGCCGTTAATCACCAACCCCAATACCGGGGTAGGCATACAGCTTGAATCACGGAGCGTATTTCGGACGGAGCAACTGTGTATCCTTCCAAAAACTTAGTAACTTTTTTGCCTCAACCTATCGTAGCCAGACCCACCCGATGCCCGTGCCTTTTCATCAAAAAGCGATCGCGATTCCCCGCTTGTTTTTGTACTTGTTCATTACTTTAATATTATATACACAAAATGCTCAAAGTCAGCAACTTATTCCAAGATTCAATGTTCTTAATTCTGACGTCGGATTGTCTCAAAACTCGGTGTACACCATCTACCAGGATCGACAAGGGTACATGTGGTTTGGTACTGGCGATGGCTTGAATCGGTATGACGGCAGGAACATAAGGGTTTTCAAAGCTAATACTGGTGACCATTCCGCAAATAACAATACCATCCGGGGTAACATTTGTGAGGACGACGGCGGCAGCATCTGGTACACCAACGAAACAGGCATTTATAGCTTCGACCCGACAACCGAACAAATCAGAAAGTGGGTTGACTTCAACACCGATGTAGTGACATACTACTCCGGCATCATGATTGACCATGCCCAACGGTTTTGGCTGTTAAATCCAACCCAGGGGCTCGTCAGATACGATCCATTAACCCGACAATTAACTGAACTTCGTATTCCTGTAACGGTGGACCAAGCTCAACTTATTATCAAGGCTGAAAAATCCGGCGACGACATATTTTTATTCATCACCGGTCAACCGGGCATGATCCGATTCAATACCCGTCAAGAGAAATTTGATAATATCCTGAAGGAGCTCCCGTTGACCTCAGCTTCCCCTGCACCCGAAGGTCTTCTGCTGTGGACAGAAAATCAATTATGGATGTACGATTCCCTGACTAGTCAACTAAGATCGGTGCCGCTGGCGCCTGGCGCCGTGATAAGGTCAGCTATCATGGATCATGACAATCGCATTTGGATCACAACGCCAGGGCAGGGGTTAATGACACATTGGACCCAAAGCAACAAATCAGTAACGTTCAAACACGATCCCAATGTTGAGTCATCATTGCCGTTCAATTTTACGACCGCCATGCTGCTGGATCGCACAGGTAATCTCTGGATAGGGACAGATGGGGCAGGGGTAGCCAAACTCGATCTTAAAGCATCCCGGTTCAATCGGTTTCCTGTGCCCGGCGAAACCTACCCGGGACTTAATGAATATTTTTTTCGTTGCCTGTATGAGGACCCGGACGGAAGAATCTGGTTTGGTACCCTGAACCACGGACTCTGCGTTTACAATCCAATAACAGGAACGGTTTCTACTTTCGGGGTACCCGGTTCTAAACACAGCTCAAAATCATCGAACAACTCGGTCACGAGTCTTCTGGCCATGCCAGATGGAAATCTGCTGGTGGGACATTCCGACGGAATATTCATGCTAAACAAAAAGTCAGGGATCCTGGAGTCTGTGTTGTCGGCTACTTCCTATCAGGGTAACGGTGAGTTCAGGGCTTATCAAATGATACGCGAAGACGACCACACCCTGATCTGTGCTACCAGTTACGGCATCGTGAGGCTTGTATTGGGGGCCGGTGGCAAGTTTAAGCACGCGGATCCCTTCCCATTTTCGGGCGCCGCCACAAGTCTTCTTATTCGCGAAGACTCGGTGTGGATCACGTCCAGGATGGTTGGGCTGTCCCGGGTTCACATCAATCGATTAGCAGACCGCCATTCATCGAATTTACTTGCCCGCATGAACTTGCTAAACATCCATCAGGATGAATTAATGGATAGTATTCTTTGGATCAGCTCGGGCTCCGGTTTAATCAGGTTCAATCAGCTGACCCGGCAATACACCATTCTCAATGAAGCCCAAGGCATTAAGGGGAATTTGGTATACGGTCTCATTGAAGATGACCAACATAACTATTGGTTTAGTACCAATGCTGGTCTGTACTTTATGGATCGGCAAACAGGCAACATCAGGCTCTTTACTGTGAAGGATGGTCTGCAGAGCAACGAGTTCAATGGAAATGCTTTCCACAAAGGAAAGTCAGGAACCTTATACTTTGGGGGTGTAAATGGATTCAATTGGTTCAGGTCCGGCGCCGAACTAAGCCGACAGCCATCCCCACGCGCCGCGGTCACGGCGGTACTGGTGAACAACCTTCCGGCCCACAACGACAGCACATTCTATACAACCAGGCAACTTATTCTTCCTTATCACCGAAATGACGTCGCGTTTGAAATGGCCGTGTTCGACTACAGTCAACCGGAGTCCAATCAGGTTCAATACCAACTGGAAGGGTGGGAAGACCAATGGGTCACTTCTCCATTTATGCTTGTCCGTTACCACAACCTTCCACCCGGTGATTACACGTTTCGCGTACGCGGGTCCTCTGGCGGAAATCCATGGGGCCCAGAGGCAACCGTGAGCATCCTTATTCAAGCACCCTTTTGGATGACATCTTGGTTTTATGGCGTGGCCGGCGTCATGTTGCTGGTGGCGGTAGTAGCTATCACCAGAGTCAACGCACGGCGCAAGATCGCCCGCAAGTTGCAACAGCTGGAAAAGCAAAAGGCCTTGCTGGAAGAACGTGAACGCATCAGCAAGGACCTTCATGATGACCTAGGGAGTGGCCTGTCTAAAATATTCATCATCAGCGAGATGACTCGAAAATCAGGTACACGCGATCAGGCGTTTACCCAGCATCAGCTTGAGAAGATATCAGCTGCTTCTACCGAACTGCTCACCAACCTGGGTAATCTCGTGTGGTCACATAATCCCGCCAACGATTCCCTCCTTAAACTCTTTGCTTATATGCGCGAGCATCTGGGTCAGCTTTTCGATGAAACCAGTATCGCGCTGACCATCACGCTTCCGGAGCCTGAGGCAGACACCTTGGTGCCAGCCACCTGGAGGCGCAATGTTTATCTGTTGGTGAAAGAAGCATTACACAACGTGCTAAAACATGCTCACGCTTCAGTAGCCAACCTCGACGTGTTGATCAAGGCGAACACATTATGTATCACCGTCCAGGACAACGGTGTTGGATTTGATCCTCAAGCCATGATCCCCGGCAACGGGATGGGGAATATGAAAAAGCGTGTTCAGGACTGTGGTGGAACGATGGAAGTCAGCAGTGACGCGGGAAAGGGGTCTCGTATCCAGTTTGAGATCCCCATTCCTGCTGCGCCGGATGTAGCACTTTAATGTGATTGACTTGACACAGAATACTTCGCAAGTTGCCAAAATGATACGTGTTGCCATCGTAGAAGACATCGACGACATCCGCAAGGGTCTTTCGGTGATTATCAACGAAGGTGTGGACATTGAATGTACCGCTAATTTCTCCACAGCCGAGAAAGCATTCCCCGTGTTGAGTAAGCAGCCCGTCGATGTGGTGCTCACCGACATCAACTTACCCGGTAGCATGAACGGGATTGACCTCGTCAAGGAACTAAAAGCCATTCATCCTGACATGCAGTTTCTGATGTGTACGGTGTACGATGACAGTGAACTGGTCTTCAAAGCCCTGAAGATCGGAGCCTCAGGCTACATTCTGAAGAATATGCCGCCTCACAAAATTCAGGAGGCGATACGGGAGATCCACGCCGGTGGCTCACCCATGAGTGCGCCTATCGCGAGGATGGTAATCAACTCTTTCCAACAGTCATCGGTGGTCCCTAATGAAGCCATTAAGCTTCTCACATCGCGCGAACAGGAGTTGTTGCGCCTGCTGGCGGATGGCTACCGATACAAAGAAATATCCGATAAGATGTTTCTTTCCATCAATACCATCCGCTCACACATCCGCAATATTTACCGCAAACTGGAAGTTCAGAGCCGTATTGAGGCCCTGAACAAGATTTATCCGCACAACTAGCTAAGCTTATTGCATCGGCTTAAACGGATACTTGGTACCCAGCAGCAGTCCCATCTGAAGGAATGGCCCGCGAGCACCAAGGCCAGGGCGTGATCCAAACTCCATGTAATATCCGCCGGTCCAGTATTTCCTGCCCAGTCCCATCCATTTCCAACCTACTTTCCAGCCCATAGAAGCTTTGGTGAGATCGCCAGTGCCCCATTGATAAACATAACTGGCACCAGTCTTATCCTTATTGTTGTCGAGTGAAACAGAAGTATTCAGCAAAACATCTACATAGAGGTTTCGGAAGTAGCTTACCACACCGCCTCTTGCGAGGTCAGAATTGGCCACAAATTTGCCAAACGCCAATCCTACGGAAATGTCTGATGTGTTCAGGTTGGTGTACATGCGGTCTGTAACGGCCACCGGCGTAGTTGTGCCTGTTTTGTTCATAAACCACTTTTCATTGGACTCAGGAGCCACCACCGTGTTCCAGTTGTAAAGGCCTGCACGCAAAGCCATAATGCGACGCACCGGGCCCCGCTTTTTGAATACATCGTAATAGTAGGTGGTGGTCTGCCCTCCATCCATGTTATTACTGGTGGACCATCCCTTCAATTTATCCTTTCGTATCCTTCCCATCGTGATCTTATCAAAGAAATGAAGATTCACCGCAAATTGAGAAGTGGAAGTCAGCTTCATGGATTGATAAGAATCTGATTGAAACGGGTCCTTGCCTTTGCTTTGCTGGTGGTCTCCATAACCCGCCGTCGTCATGCCGGCATTGAACGACAAGTACTTGCCGATAAAAGCGTCTGCATTTAACCCGTACCCATAGGTGAAGTTAAATCCTCCCATTTCAATGTAGCCAGGAAGGGCACTCAACATCACTTTGGTTTGATAATGGTAGGGATTCAATTTCTCCCTGTCCTCATCGGTTATTTGTTGGGCAATAGCCCAATGACCAATCATTATTAAGGCGAAGAGCAGTAATCTTTTCATGGAAGGTATGGTTAGGTTTAAACAAACTTCCAGAATAGCCTGCCCGTGTTCAATCACCAAAGCATGCGATTTCATGGCCTTGCCTAGCATGATTATGCGAGGAGGAGGGATTCATAGAAAATATCCTATGGTTCGTATGGAATTGGTCAATAACCAGCATCTCATAGGAAACCTAAATACAAAAGCCTATGAAAACGATGTGTACTCAAATCAACAACGTGTCGCGGATCGGCCTGATGGCACTATTTGTGTTTCTGGCCAGCGGCGTGTATGCCCAGCATGCAGAGCCCAGACTGGTAACGGTAACCGGCGTGGTCAAATCCGCTGATGACAAATCACCTATGCCCAATGTCAATGTCTGGCGCAAAGGCAGTCTGAATGAAGGTACGGTTACCGACACCAATGGCCGATTTACCTATCCGAAGCCGTTGGCAGCGGGCGAAATTCTCATCTTCAGCTTTGTGGGCATGGAACGCAAAGAATATGTAGTCCCAGACGACTACCAGCAAGGCACCGTGATCGACATGGGACTGGACCTCAACATGATTTCTGAACTCGTCGTCACCGGCGAACCGAGAATGGTGTCCGCCCATAAGAGCAATGCCGGACTCTTCCGGAAACTTCGGGACGCATTCAAATAGCGGGTTGGTTGTTTGGTCATCTGCTGGCGTTGCGCGAGTGACGTCAGCAGATTTGTCTTACCAAATTAATTCTTGCTGGTATGCGATTTCTCATGCTTATTCTGGTGATCACCACTGATTGTGCCACCGGGCAGGGGCGGAAGGCTATTTCATTTTTTCGTGCAGACAGTATTGCGCGATTGTACCCAGGGCATTCACTGATCCAAATGAAAGCCCTGGCCGACAAACTTACGACACCACTGTCTACAGAGACCGAAAAGTTCAGGGCGATCTACATGTGGGTTTGCCTGAACATTGAGACCAACTATGACCTGTACGTGAAAGTAAAAAGCAAACGCTCCCGTCACCGCGATGATCCTCATGCCTTGTCGTATTGGAACAAAAAGCACCAGATACTGCTCATCAAAACATTGTTTACGTCCCACGAGACCATTTGTACCGGCTATTCCTACCTGGTTCGCGAACTTGCCCTGATGGCGGGTATCCGCTGTGAAGTGGTAGATGGCTACAGCCGCAATACCCGCATTGGGGTTCGGGGAACCGCCATTCCCAACCACTCCTGGAATGCCGTGCTGCTCGACAACCAATGGTACCTGTGCGATGCCACGTGGTCGAGTGGTATCATCGAGGGAAGCAGCGGAAAGTTTATTCCCCGGTACAATGACGCGTGGTTCCTTGCTGAACCGCAGGTGTTTCTTCGTGATCACTTTCCCTCCGACACAACTTGGCTGCTTACGAATCAGCATCCTACCCTGAATGAGTTTCTGGGGAGGCCGTGATATCGGGTTTTTCACTACTTTCAAGTTTAAACCTGAAAATGTGAAGACGAAGCCCATACTGATCATTGCATTTAGTTTTATCCTATACACTGGACAAGCCCAAACTTTCCACAGCAACAACTCGGAATTAGACGCAGCGTTTGACTGGGCGCGCAACAAGGCCTTGTCTTTCGCTCACAACGGCGGCGACCCGGTAGGCACGTGGTATGAGGCCGCATTGCCAAACCGTGAAGCATTCTGCATGCGGGATGTTTCGCATCAGGCTATCGGTGCCGAAATTCTCGGATTGGGGAAACACAACCTCAACATGTTTACCAAATTCGCTTCGAACATCAGCGCTCAAAAGGATTACTGTTCATTTTGGGAAATCAATCGCTACAACAAACCGGCTCCCGTTGACTATACCAGCGACAAAGACTTCTGGTATAATTTGCCCGCCAATTTTGATGTCGTGTATAATGCATATCGCCTATATGAGTGGACAGGTGATGTTACCTATCTCAACCATGCGGCCTTCCGGAATTTCTATTCGCTGAGCATGAATGAATATGTACATCATTGGCAACTCGGCTACGACCAGGTGTTGGGACGCAAGCGGGATCTTCACCGTGCAGCATCCAAACGGTTTGGTATCAACCGGGGGATTCCAACCTACAACGAAGGGGGGCGGGGTGAAACGAAGTTAGGCATCGACATGACTGCTTCCCTGGTGGCTGCCTATCGCGCCTACGCGGCGATGCTCAACCTGACCCACCGCGAAAGTGAAGCTGAGATCATGGAAGAACACGCCAGACGGCAACAACAAATCCTTGACTACTTCTGGTGGGACAAAGAAAAGAAAGAATACCGGTCCGTTCAGTATATGGATGGCACCTTCGACTACTTCATGGTAGGCGATAACCAAGCTTTTTTACAATATCCCATTTACTTCGGAGCCATTCAAGATCCATCTCGTATTCGGCAGATTGTGGACACCTATCGTGAAAAGTACCCGCAGATCATAGTTGAGCTTAAATCCTATCTACCCATTATCTTCTATGAAAACGGTGAATCCTCCCTGGCCACCCGGATGATCATAGAATTGTGCCAACCCGGCAACAAGCGCCGCGATTATCCAGAAAACTCCTTCACCATCATGGAGCATGTCACCCGCGGACTGATGGGCATCAACGCCATGGCTTCTGCCAACACGATTTCAACCCGGGCGCGGCTTGCTCAGCGTGATGACTGGGCAGAATTGAATGATATCCGTTTACTCGGTGGAAAAATTTCAGTGCGTCACGATGGCTCCGGCACTGTGTTCACCAACCATCTGAACAAAGCAGTGAATTGGAAGGCAATTGTGTCGGGCCGGCACGAATACCTGATTGTGAATGGCACCAAGACCCGGGCACAACAAGATGATGACGGTAATGCATTTGTGGTTATTACGATTGGCAGCCAAGAGACCGGTAAGGTGGTTATTGCTGAATAGAAAAGATCAAACTCGTCGCGTGGTGCGGATATTTCCTGATCTGGTTGTAGGTAATGAAAACTCCTTATGAAATACATTGTTACACTAGTATTGTTGTTGGCCGTTGAGACGGTTGTTGGTCAGACGTATCAGTCAATCATTGACGAGGCATTTGGTCATTACGAAAAACAGGCTTACCAGCTGGCCGTCCAAGGATATCGCAACGCATTCAAGTTCCGGCAGGACAATGCGGGTGATTTGTACAACGCCGGTTGTGCCGCTGCCCTCGCGGGGGACCCGAAGCAGGCATTTATCTGGTTGAACCAAGCGATCAGCCGGGGTTGGGCAAACCTTGATCACCTGCAATCCGATACCGACCTTACCTCATTACACAATTCAAAAGCCTGGGACGAGCTGGTAGCCATTGCCAGGAGGGAGGTTGACCGTATCGAAGCCAACTATGACAAGCCCTTGCAGAAAGAGTTACTGCAGATATTCAAAGAAGATCAATCTGTGCGCTTTGCCTACATCGAGGCGCAAAACAAATATGGATTCAAGAGCAGGCAGGTTGACAGCCTGGCGAGAGTGGTCATGCACATCGATAGCGTGAACCTGAAAAAAGTTAAATCCATATTGGATCAACACGGATGGGTCGGACCCGGGGTGGTGGGAGGTCAGGCCAGCCAGGCGCTGTTTTTGGTGATACAACATTCCGATCTCGCTTCCCAGCAGAAATACTTGCCGATGATGCGCGACGCCGTGCAGCGCGGTGATGCCATGGGGTCTGCGTTGGCACTGCTCGAAGACCGCGTCGCTTTGGGTGAAGGAAGAAAGCAGACTTACGGAAGTCAGATCGGAAGGGATGAAAAATCGGGCAAGTATTACGTGTTACCACTCGAAGACCCTGATCATGTGGATGAGCGACGTGAGAAAGTGGGTCTGGGCAAATTGGCAGACTATGTTAAACATTGGGGCATTGTATGGAATGTGGAAGAATATAAGAAGCAGACCAACAAGTAGAGGCTGTCGCCACTCCCGGCAGGGCCTTGGTTCCCAACGTGCCATCCCGTATTCTCGGATTTTATTATCTTAACAGCTAACTCAATCCACTATGATTTTCCTGATTGTCATTGGCGTTGTAATTGTACTTGCCGTAGCTACGTACAATAATCTCATCGGCTCGAGAAACGCTGTAGAAACTGCCTTTGGTAGCATCGATTCCATGCTGAAAAAGCGCTACGACCTTATCCCCAATCTGGTAGAGACGGCCAAAGCGTATATGAAGCATGAGTCAGCCACTTTGACGTCACTCACGGAACTTCGTACCAAGGCCATTTCCGGCGCAACCACGTCAGACGAAAAGGTGGGGTTGGAGAACCAGGTCTCAACCGCCATGCGGAGCATCCTGGTGGCTTCTGAAAACTATCCCGACCTCAAAGCCAGCGAACAGTTTACCATGTTACAGCGAAGCTGGAATGAAGTGGAGGAACAAATATCGGCTGCCCGCAGGGCCTACAACTCCGCGGTAACGCAGTACAACAATGCGGTTGAGAAGTTTCCTTCCAACCTCTTCGCCTCTATGTTCGGACACAAGCGCAAACAAGTATTTGAAATACCGGAGACTGAACGCCAGAACATCAGCGCGAAGAACCTCTTTCAAAACTAGTCGATATGAAATCCAGCGCCGACTTCCAAACATTTTATACGTCCAGCTTACTCCCAGTACTTGAAACACTGGAAGCCGAGCGCAAGAAACTGATCAAGCCCATCTACCTTTTTGTACTGGCCGTCGTGGTGCTCATCCTGATCCAGGTTGTCATCGCGATGGTTTCGGATGAGCCGGCCGTGCCTGTTGAGGTAGTTACCAACCAGGGGCCACAGCCTGTTTCAGGTGGATCCGTATCGTCGGGTATCTTCAACGTTATTTTGCTGGGCGCCGGGGCAGGTGCTTTGGGCTATTTCTTCTGGTTCCTGCCTAAGCGCCGGGGGCTTCGCAACCGGTATAAAAACGATGTAATCGGAGGCATGGTGAAGTTCGTGGATTCCAGCCTCACCTACCAACCACAATCCGGGATCAATCGTGATGAATACGTACAGAGCGGAATCTTTACCACCGGCGGCGACCGCTATCATTGTGAAGATCTGGTCAGCGGAACCCTGGGCAGCACCGCCATACGCTTCTCCGAAGTTCAT
>DAOMGC010000080.1:0-15023 GCA_035430125.1 Cyclobacteriaceae bacterium
GCGAGAAAATTAAAATCATACAGGTAAAATCTGAGATTGGCGCGGGAACACGCGGCGCCAGCCTCGGCGTGGAGGCCATGAAGATTGCCAGCCTCGACCTGAAATCTGATTTTTTTCGCAGAAACGGAAGCATTGAAGTAGAAAACGTCAACGAACTCCTCTTCAACAGTGCCGAGCATACCTATGCCAAATTTATTGACGGTGTGCTCATCATGGAGGAGCGCGTTTGCCTGGAAGTATATGAGCAGATGTGGGATGATTTCTTCCCCCTGGTGATGGCTGGTGATCACAGCACCGCCTACGGCACCATCGCCGGTATCAAAAAGGCGCATCCGAAAAAAAGATTGGGCGTGGTCTGGATTGATGCCCATGCTGACTTCCATTCCCCGTACACCACCCCGTCGGGCAACATGCATGGCATGACCCTGGCCATGGCGTGCGACATAGACAACCTCGAGTGCAAGGTGAACGACCCGCGCGGTGAGACCATTGAATACTGGGATCAGATCCGCAGTGTGGGTATACCCGGTGCTAAAATTTATCCGGAGGACATTGTATTTATTTCTTTGCGCGACCTGGAGAAAGCTGAAAACTACCTGATCAATAAACACGGTATTACCAACTTTACGGCAGAAGAGGTGCATAAACGCGGTGCAATGGCTGTTGCGCAGGATACACTCAAGCTGCTCGACCATTGCGACCTGATTTATGTCTCTTTTGATGTAGACAGTATGGACAGTCGTATTTCCCAGGGGACGGGTACACCGGTACCCAATGGTCTCACGGTAGAAGAAGCGAAGGTGTTGAACGTTGAACTGGCCAGAAGTCCAAAGGTCTGTGCCTGGGAAATCGCCGAGGTGAATCCTACGCTTGACTCACAAAACAGTATGGCCGAGAATGGCTTCGAAGTGATGGAGGCAACGGCGAAGGTGATCGCGGGGAGGGCAGTGGAGGTTGGAAGTTAGAAGTTGGAGGTTGGAGGTTGGAGGTTGGAGGTTGGAAGTTGGAAAAATGGAAGTTGGAAGTTGGATTAATATTTAACGCCGCCCTGGCGCAGAATTTCATCGGCGGTTTCGGCCATGATCAGGCTGAGGGAATGTGGCATCAACTCACATTCTTTCTTTCCATCTCGTATACATTGGGCTACAGCTTCCACCTGAAATTCAAACCCGTTACCGGAGTGCGGAAAACTGTAATGATTGGATTCGCCGGAATTCATCCGCACAATAACCTCCTGTGACTTGTGCCATGGTGCACTGATGGTGATCCTGCCCTCGGTACCGAGCAGGTGGGCCGTCTTGGGCGAATCGGTGATGATTGAGGAATAAATGTGCGCCAACTTACCGTTGCCAAATTGAAGCAACACACTGGTGGTGGCATCTGCACCTGTGGAGGCCAACTGGGAAAATGACTTAACTGCTGAAGGCTTGCCCATGATCAGCAATGCCAGGAACAACGGATACACACCCACATCAAGTTGAGCACCTCCGCCGAGGGCGAGATTATACACCCGGCCGTCGAGGTTGACGGGTGCACTGAATCCGAAATCAGCTTCCAGAAATTTTAACTCACCAATGGTTCCCGCCTTGAGGATTTCCAGCGCCTTGTGAGTAGCGGGGAAGAATCGTGACCACATTCCTTCCATCAGGAACACATTTTTTTGCCGGGCGGTATCGATCATTTCTTTTGCCTGGCGCAAGTTCATCGCCAATGGCTTCTCACAGAGAACTGCCTTGCCTGCGTTAAGGCAAAACAGGGTGTTCTCATAATGGAAAGGATGCGGCGTGGCGACATATACGATGTCCACCTCCGGATCATTCACCAGTTTTTCATACGAATCATAGTATCTGGCAATCGCATGCTTTTCAGCAAAGGCCCGGGCCCGTTCCGGATCGCGGGAAGCAATAGCCACGACTTCTGCATCCGGGACATGAACAAAAGAATCTGTAAACCGATTGGCAATCTTGCCGGGACCCAATATCCCGAATCGAACTTTCTGCTTCATTATTTGATCACTTTTTTGAACGGAACGAGGTAAGCCCGGGACATGCTTACGTGAAGCCCCGCAACCGCGCCCTTTGATCGGGTGAATTCAAATAGTAATCCTTCGTCCGTGAGAAACGCATCCCGGAAAACGGGTGTAAGTGCGAATCGTTCGGTCGGACCGCGATGTACCCACAATTTTTCACCGCTAACTTCTATCCGCAACTCGGTTTGAGCATCATCGCTCCAGTACCTTCCGGCAAATTGGACCAGCGCAGGATTGGGTTCAGCGCTTGCTACCTTTCTAAAGCGATTTACCGAGGTTCCGTTCTGAATTTTTATCTCCTGACCATTCGAGATCCACCACGACCCTCGTTGATACAAGGTATCGGGATGCAGCAGTTGCAATGGCGTGGTGTTAGTATAGAGTTGGTCGTCTTTAACCTCAACGACGCGGGTTTCATAACCATCAATTTGACGCCATACGCCCGCCCATTTTTGCCGGGCTGCTTCCGTGAGTTTCAGGTTGCGATCAATCTTTTTGGTTGCAACGACTGCCGGCTGTCCAAGAAATACAGCAGCAACCTTTCTTCCGACGTCCTGTGGATTGAAACGACCATCGTTGCTGAGCAGGACCACAGATAGCTGTTTGGCTGGATAATAGGCCAGCCAGCCCCGGTAACCGGCTGTGGCACCACTGTGACCGATCTCATGAAAGCCATTGTATGAATCAATAAACAAGCCGTTAGCATAACCAATTTTTGATCCGTCATTGAGAACGCCTTGTTCCGCGCGCCAACGGGGCATGTCATTCCCGCCCAGGGTAGGGTGGGCGAGTTGTTGGTTCCAGATCATGAGGTCGTGAACAGTAGTAAGCAATCCACCGTGCCCATAGATATTCTCAAACGGCATGAGTTGTTCAAACGAATCCTTCGCGGATCGATAGGCCACCGCACGATTGGGTATCACTTGACGAAAGTTGGATCTCCATCGAGTGTGGGTCATGCCCAGGGGTTCGAACATGCGTGTGCGTGTAAATTCTTCGAGGGTGTTTTTGGTAACGCGCTCAATGATCGCAACCAGCACCGTATAGCCCGCATTTGAATATGAATACTGACTGCCGGGAACAAAGTTGAGGCTGTGTTGCTGCGTTAATATCTGCATAGCCAGCTCAAGGGTGTACACTTTGGTGGTGCGTGGCCAGCCTGCCAGTTCACCAATGCTTCCCCAGTCTTTGAGTCCGGAAGTATGGTTGATGAGTTGTTGGATGGTGATGGGGTTGCCATAGTCGGGCAACTCGGGGATGTACTTGTGTATGGGATCAGACAAAGCGATTTTACCTTCGTGCGCGAGGAGCAGGGCAGCGAAAGCAGTAAACTGTTTGGAAACCGATCCGCACTCGAAAATGGTTTCAACCGTGTTGGGCGTGTTGTGTTCCAGGTCGGCAAGACCAAATGCCTTTTGGTAGAGGACCTGATTGCCACGGGCCACCAATACGGCACCGCCAGGGGTGGCGTTGTTCCAGCCGCTGAAGAGTTGATCAATGGAACGAAGCGTATCGCTGGTTTGTGCTTGTAACCATAAAGGCAACACCAACAGGAGGAGCATCAATCTTTTCATATCGAAATATAAATAAAATGTGCCCGGTGTTTGCCCCTCAGGAGATGGCCCTCACTCCTGTGGGGTTACTCCATTCTTTTCGTATTTTCGCCCCGAAATTTTACCCACTATGAGCCAGAATCGCCCCATCTCCGCCTTTATCGAAAAGAACTACCTCCACTTCAACTCCGCCGCTTTGGTGGATGCTGCCAAGGCCTACAAAAAACACATCGCCGACGGCAAAAAGATGATGGTGACGCTGGCCGGCGCCATGAGCACGGGCGAACTGGGCATCAGCTTCGCAGAAATGATTCGCCAAAATAAGGTGCACATTGTAAGCTCTACCGGTGCCAACCTCGAAGAAGACATTATGAATCTGGTGGCACACAGCCACTACCGCCGTATTCCCAACTACCGGGATCTCACGCCGGAGCAGGAGTGGGACCTGTTGCAGAACCACCTCAACCGGGTAACCGACACCTGTATTCCCGAAGAGGAAGCCTTCCGTCGATTGCAGAAGCATTTGTTCAAAGTATGGAAAGATGCGGAGGACAAAGGTGAGCGGTTGTTTCCGCATGAGTTCATGTACCGCATGATCCTTTCCGGTGATTTGAAACAGTATTATGAAATCGATCCTAAGAACTCCTGGATGATTGCCGCTGCAGAGCGCAACCTGCCGATGGTGGTGCCGGGTTGGGAAGATTCTACCATGGGTAACATCTTTGCGTCATATTGTGTGACTGGAGAGTTGAAGCCGTCTACCATGAAGTCAGGTATTGAGTACATGGTGTGGCTTGCGGACTGGTACACCAAGAATTCAGGTAAAGACGGCATTGGCTTCTTCCAGATTGGCGGAGGTATTGCCGGTGACTTCCCGATCTGTGTGGTGCCCATGCTCCACCAGGATCTTGAACGCGACGGTGTTCCGTTCTGGAGTTACTTCTGCCAGATCTCCGATTCAACGACCAGCTACGGTTCCTATTCCGGTGCCGTGCCCAACGAGAAAATCACCTGGGGCAAGCTCAGCATTGACACGCCGAAGTTCATCGTGGAGAGTGATGCCACGATTGTAGCGCCGTTGATGTTTGCGTATATCCTGGATATGTAATTTTCCGATACCAAGAAATCATCAGCTTATTCCCAACCGCCTCCGAGTGACCTATATAGGGTAACTGTTGAGGTAAGTTGTTGTGCTCGGACTGCCGAGGTAGCCAATGCTGCATTGAAATAATTGGTTTCAGCAATTAATACTTCGAGGTAAGAAGTGTAGCCTTCGTCATATCGCGCCCTTGATAACTGCAGGTTTTTGCGTGTGGCCTCCAGTTGTTGTTGTCTTGCCTCCAGTTCGGTCCTGAATGTCTGATTGGCTACCAGTGAATTTTCCACATCGGCGAGAGCAACGAGGTAGGTCTTTTGGTACTGGTACAGGGCTGCTTCAGCTGATTTCTTTTGCGCCTCCACACGACGGATGTTCTTGTTGAAATTGAATATCGGACCGAGGATATTTCCGAACAGGTTCGTGGTGAACGCATCACCGGAAGTCAGTGTGGATAACTCGGTGCTGGCGATACCTGCTGCACCGGTAAGGGAAAACGAAGGCAATCGCAGGGCCTGTGCTGCACCAATCCGCTCCACTTCGGCCACCAGGTTATACTCAGCCTGGCGAACATCCGGACGTTGGTTCAACAAGGTGGAAGGAAGCCCGGAGGGAATAACAGGCGACTCAGGCTGATCGAAATTGGTAAGGCCTCGGGGAATGGCAACGGTATGTTTCCCCATCACAACATTAAGGGCGTGTTCAGTAAAAGCGATTTGCCTCGCGAAGTTTGGAATGGCCGCCTGAGCCTCTCGTAGTTGCTGTTCGGATTGCAACAAATCAAGTTCCGAAATATCTCCTCCTTTGAATCGTTCCTTCATCCGATCATAGTATTCCTGCCTGGACTGTAAGGTGCTGCGAGCGATGATCAGCCGGTTATCGAAATCGCGCAATTGAAAATAGAGGGAAGCCACATCACTGACGATTGTTGATTGAATCGCTTTTCGTGCTTCCAGGCTGGCCAACATTTGGTTGAGTGCGGCGCGGTTACTGCGACGGATCTTGCCCCACACATCAAGTTCCCAGGAAACGTTGCCGAGGGCCTGGTAACTGGACACTCCAGATTGATTGCCCAATCCAATCAGGTTGCTTTGGTTTGAAGTGCCTGCCTTGCCAGCATAACCGATGGCGGGGAAGAGGTCGGCTTTGGCAAACCCATAGAGTGCCCTGCTTTGTTCCACGCGCGCGATGGCTGAGCGTAAGTCAAGATTATTCTTAAGGGCTGAATCAATCAAACCAATCAGCACCTGATCGCCGAATAGTTTAAACCACTTCAGGTTGAGAACGGAATCGCGATCTGTTACAAGGGGATTTGCATTAACAAAGGATGGCTGGACGGCCACCTTCCTGCGATGATAATTTGGACCTACCAAGCAGCCGGCCAGAATAATACCCGAAAGGAGGGGGAGAATGATCTTTTTCATTTCAATGACCCTCCGGGTTTGATTTTGGTGATGTGATTGTTGTCGGATGATTTTTGCCACCCAGCTTTTCAATCACAACAAATAATAAGGGCACCAGCAGTACGCCGAGAATGGTAGCCACCAACATTCCGCTGAACACGGTCATGCCCATTACTTTTCGCGCTTCAGCGCCGGCACCGGTGGCTGTGAGCAGAGGCACCACACCGAGTATAAAGGCAAACGCAGTCATCAGAATAGGACGGAAACGGAGTCGTGCAGAATACAATGCAGCTTCAATGAGTGGTTTACCTTTTTCGTATTCTTCGCGGGCAAACTCAACTATCAGGATTGCATTTTTTGCAGCAAGGCCAATCAGC
The DNA here is from genome assembly GCA_035430125.1 of Cyclobacteriaceae bacterium. Classification (GTDB taxonomy): domain Bacteria; phylum Bacteroidota; class Bacteroidia; order Cytophagales; family Cyclobacteriaceae; genus ELB16-189. The sequence continues at coordinate 6,459 of DAOMGC010000080.1, forward strand.
ATCACCAAACCGATCTGGGCAAAGACATTGTTGACATAGCTTTCGCTGAACAGCCGGCTCAGGTATAGTCCCAGAAAGGCACCAAATACTGCGAAGGGTGTCCCCAACAACACGCTGAAAGGGAGTGACCAGCTCTCGTATTGCGCAGCCAGAATAAGGAATACAAATAAAAGGGCGAAGATGAATACGGTTCCTCCTTTCCCTTCTGATTGTTTTTCCTGAAAGCTCACATTAGTCCATTCAAAACCCATGTCGCGAGGCAGAACCTGGGCTGCAACTTCTTCCAATGCCTTCATGGCTTGGGAGGAACTCATGCCAGGTCCGGGTGCCCCGGTAACCTCCGCTGCCCGGTACATATTGTGGCGATAGGTGAAATCGGGCCCACTCACTTTCTCTACAGCCGCAAACGTGGCGATAGGCACCATCCTTCCATCGCGATTGCGAGCAAAGAAATTGGCGATGTCTTCAGGTTTGGCACGGTATTCCGGCTCAGACTGGATAAATACTTTGTATTGCCGACCAAATCGATTGAAGTCGTTCACATATTGCCCTCCCAGATTGGCCGCAAGGGCTGCATTTACTTCATTTAAGGGCACACCCAGTTTCAGGGCTTTGTCCCGATCGATGTCTATCCGGATTTGGGGCGCTGATGCCCGATAGGTGGTGGAGATTCTGCCAATCTCAGGCCGTTGACTGGCAGCTTCCATAAACTTGCGTGTCATGGCAGCCAGGTACTGTGGATCATTGCCGCCTTTGTCCTGCAGCATCAGGCTGAATCCTGCCGAAACTCCCAGACCTTGAATCGGAGGAGGTCCAAAGGCGAATGCGGTGGCTTCCGGCAGGCTCGTGGCCAGTAACCGGTTAACCTGCCCTACAATTTCCTTTGCGGTTCCTTCGCGGTCGTTCCATTCTTTCAAGGAAATAAAGAAGAATGCTGCACTCGGTGAGTTGGTACCTGTCACCAGGCTGTTACCGGCAACTGTGGTTGCAAATTCAATCGCAGGTATTTTAGCCAGCAGCCCTTCTATTTTTTTACACGCTGCATCGGTGCGTTGTAACGAAGCACCATCTGGCAGGTTTACACTAATTATGAAGTATCCTTGATCTTCTTCGGGCACGAAGCCTCCTGGCACTTTCATGCCCAGGAACACTGCGCCTGCTGTGATCAGCACAATGATGATTACACTGCGGGCCGACTTTTTGATGAGAAGACCCGCCACACCCGTGTATCCGCCTGTGAAACGATCGAACAGTTTGTTAAAAGCAGTAAAGAACTTTCCAAGTAGCCCACCAGACTGTTGATGGGGCTTTAACAATAGGGAACTCAGGGCAGGACTCAGTGTAAGAGCGCAGATGGCAGAAAACAATACCGACACAGCAATCGTAATAGCAAATTGCTGATACAATCTTCCGGTAATACCAGGTGTCATCGCCACGGGGATAAACACGGCTGCCAGAATTAAGGCTATGGCAATAACCGGACCCGTCACTTCTTTCATCGCCTTACGGGTAGCTTCCTTGGGATCCAGGCCGTGCTCGATGTTGTGCATCACCGCCTCCACCACCACAATCGCATCGTCAACTACTATTCCAATCGCCAGCACAAGTCCAAGCAACGAGAGTACGTTTACTGAAAATCCGAGCAGGGGAAAAACAGAGAACACACCAATGAGTGAGACCGGTACCGTGAGCAATGGAATCAAGGTGGCGCGCCAGTTTTGTAAGAAAATAAATACCACTATGAGGACCAGTACGACGGCTTCGAATAGCGTATGAATAATCTCTTCGATTCCTGCGGTTACCGCCTTTGTCGTGTCCAGTGATATGTTGTGAACTACATCTTCAGGGAAGCGTTCAGACGCGGCTTCCATGGCTGCCTTTACTTGTTCTGCCACATCCAACGCATTTGACCCGGGGGTCTGATAAATAGCCATCACGGCTCCGGGTGCGCCGTTCATCCGTGCAATGTTGTCGTAGCTCTCGTTACCCAATTCTATCCGTGCTACATCCTTGAGCCGTATTTGTTGTGCGTTTTCGTTCTCGCGAACAATGATCTCCCCAAATTCCGCTTCTGTTTTAAGTCGATCGCGCAATTGAACTGTGTAAGTAAAGTCGGTACCCGGAGGGGCAGGGTTGCCTCCAAACCGGCCACCAGGCGCAATCAGATTTTGTCCCTGAATGGCCTGGGAAATATCGCCGACCGTTAACCCCAACTTCATTAGTCGGTCAGGTTTAATCCATACGCGCATCGAATAATCACTGCCTCCGAATAGATTCACCCGGCTGATGCCACGAATGCGTGATATGTTATCCTGCAGATTGATCTTGGCATAGTTCGATAGAAAGCTGTTTGAGTATGTTCCCTTCGGGGATGTTAGTGCTACCAGCATCAATGGAAAAGACATTGATTTCTGTACAGTAACACCGAAATTTTTTACTTCCAGTGGGAGTGTGGGCGTGGCCTGCGTCACCCGGTTTTGCGTGAGCATGTTGGCATTGTCAAGATTTGTACCCACTTCAAAAGTTACCACCAGGTTCATGGTGCCATCTCCGGCGTTGGTGGATTTCATGTACAGCATATTCTCCACGCCGTTTACTTTTTGTTCAATGGGCGTAGCGATGGCTTGCTCTATGTTTAATGCATTGGCTCCCGTATAGCTGGTGCGCACCTCAACAGATGGCGGCGTTATTTCCGGGTATTGTGCAACAGGCACTCCCAGCAAGGCGAGCCCCCCGATAATTACGATAAAAATGGATATGACTATGGCAACGATTGGCCGGCGTACGAAGAAATCACCCATGGCTCCGTTGATTAGTTGGTCTGGGTTTTTGCCGGCCACTCTGCCGCTACCGGCTTGATGACCGAGCCTGGCTTGATGAAAACGGAGCCAATCAAGGCCACCCGATCTCCTTGGCTCAGGCCTTTATTAATGATCCAGTCGTTGCCGACTTGTTGTCCGGCCTCTACAATCCGCACTGCCAATTTATTGTCTGAATCAACCACAAAGACCTGAAAGATTCCTTGCATCTCTATCACGGCTCGTTGTGGAATGAGGAGGGCATTGCTTTGTTCCTCCAGGATCAGTTTGATCCGGACAAATTGCCCGGGGCGAATGAGTTGTCCCGGATTGGGAAAAGTTGCCTGAATGGTAAGTGTTCCCGTTGCCGGGTCTATTTCGCGATCGGCAAAGTTGAGCGATCCTTTTTCCGGAAAGAGAGATCCATCGCTGAGGATTAGCTGTGCTTCCTTGCTTTTGGCCAGGGCATCGGGTTGAGTTTGTACCACCTTCTGAATCCGCAGGTATTCTCTTTCGCTGATGGAAAACCGTATCCTGATCCGACTGATGTCTGAAACAGTGGTAAGTGCCGCAGTGGAGAGGCTGCCGACGTAATCGCCTTCCCGCAGTTTGGTAAGCCCGATAACACCATCAATGGGAGAGAGGATACGGGTATAGCTGAGTTCAATGCTTTGGTTGGTAACATTGGCGCGGTTGGCTGCCGATTGTGCTTTTGCGGCCTCAAAGGCGGCCACGGCGGCATCGAGTTCGCGTTTGCTTACCGCATTGATTTCTGCCAGGGGGCGAATGCGTTTAAGGTTAGCCTCTGCGTTAGCAAGATTGGCATCCGCGGCGCCCAATTGTCCTTTGGCCTGATCTACTTTGGTCTGATATTGAAGCGGATCCATGGTGTACAGCAGCTGTCCCTTCTTTACTTCGCTGCCTTCTTTGAAATGCACACCGGTGATCCATCCATTGACGCGGGCGCGAATAGCAATGTCGGATTGGCCATAGGTTTGGCCGGCGAATTCCTGGTAGATCGGGACAGCCCGTTGTTGAACCTCAACGACAGGTACCTCCAGGAGAGGTGCCTGGGCAGGCTGGGAGTTTTGGCAGGACTGCTCCAAAAGCAGTAGTGCCACTAAGAAAAGCGTTCGGGTCATGGCAGGTTACTTACAGGCAAATACAGACTTAACATACTTTTTTTTCATGACAAATGTTAGGAGAATTTGGATGAACGCTGATTCTTTGTTGGCGAAACTTTTGGCCTCGCATTTGGTTTGTGCACTGTATCGAATACTTACGTTGTTCAGCTGTCTGACCAAATGATATTCTATTGAACGATTCTGATTTTGTTCTGCCCCCTACTGTCGAAAAAGACTTGACTTGAGCGAACGACGAGCGAGGGATGAGTGAAAGGTGACTGAAGAGCGAAGCCATCGATACGCCTTATTGACTGTGCTAATACAGGGATCAATCTGCTTTGTGACGCCTTCGCCTTTTTCATCCAGATTTCGTTCCTTTGCAGCCTTTCTGGCTATAACCCGCCCGCGGACATGGATTTAGAAGTAGTACTCCGGAACGCCATCAGCAGCGCAACCCGCACCGTATTCGGCGCCGAGGCAGATAAAATTCAGTTGCAGCCCACCAACCCGGAGTTCGAAGGTTCGCATACCCTCGTCTGCTTTCCCCTGACCAAACTTTCGAAAAAAGGTCCGGAAGAAACTGCCCGGCTACTGGGTGATCATCTGGTCGCGCATTCCGGTGTGGTTGCCCGCTACAACGTGGTAAAGGGTTTCCTCAACCTGGTCATCAGCGACGCGGTTTGGCTAAAGGTATTCCAATCCATACTGGCAGATAAGCACTACGGTCAGCGCCCTGACAATGGTCGCGAAGTGATGGTGGAATACTCATCTCCCAATACCAACAAGCCGCTGCACCTGGGTCATTTGAGAAATAATTTCCTCGGATGGAGTGTAGCGGAAATTCATAAAGCCCTTGGATATAAGGTGCACAAAGTACAAATCATCAACGACCGCGGAATCCACATCTGCAAGTCGATGGCCGCCTGGCAACAACTGGGCAATGGAGAGACTCCGAAAAGCAGCGGACTCAAAGGTGACAAGCTGGTTGGGAAATACTATGTAATCTTTGATAAGACATATAAACAACAATGTGCTGACCTGGTGGCAGGCGGCATGAACCAAGAGCAGGCAGAGAAAGAAGCGCCCATCATGAAGCGCGCCGTGGAAATGCTCCAACAATGGGAACAAAAGAATCCGGAGATCATTCAGTTGTGGAAGACTATGAACGGCTGGGTGTATGATGGATTCGATGTGACCTATAAACGCATGGGCGTTGACTTTGAAAAGCTGTACTATGAATCGCAAACGTATTTGTTGGGAAAGGATGAAGTGATGCGTGGTGTAGAACAGGGCGTGTTCTTTAAGAAGGATGACGGTTCCGTTTGGGTAGACCTTACCGGCGACGGACTGGATCAAAAGGTGTTGCTGCGTTCTGATGGCACCTCGGTTTACATGACGCAGGATATTGGAACGGCCATTTTGCGCTTCCGTGATTTCCCAAAGATTGAGAAACAAGTATATACCGTTGGCAACGAGCAGGAGTATCACTTTAAAGTGCTGTTCCTCATCTTGTCCAAACTGGGTTATGCGTGGGCCAAAGAATGCTACCACCTGTCATATGGTATGGTGGACCTTCCATCGGGTAAGATGAAATCGAGGGAAGGCACCGTAGTGGATGCGGATGACCTGATGGAAGAGATGACAGATGAGGCAGCCCGGCAAACCAAAGAACTAGGCAAAATTGATGACATGCCTGCGAATGAGTTGGTGCAGTTGTCGGAGATGATCGGCCTGGGGGCGTTAAAATTCTTTCTGTTAAAAGTGGATCCCAAGAAACGGATGCTGTTTAACCCGGAAGAATCTATTCAGTTGCAAGGCCACACGGGTCCGTTTATTCAGTACACCCACGCCCGGATCCGATCGCTGCTACGCAAGTCAGAAAAATTGCAAGTACCCGCGTCGACACCTGCGATGACCGCACTCGAAAAATCAGAACGCGAAGTCATCCGTTTACTGGCACAATATCCCGGGCGGTTGGAAGAGGCTGCCCGTGAATATTCACCGGCTGTTGTGGCAAATTTTGCTTTTGACTTAGCTAAAGAATACAATCAATTCTATCAGACCGTACCCATTCTCACAGAGACAGACCCTGCCAGGCTTAGATTCCGTCTTGACTTCTCTCACCAGGTAGCGGAAGCATTGAAGCATGCCATGTCTTTGTTGGGCATTGCGGTACCGGATCGCATGTAGGTCATTTTTGTACCTTAGCACGTTGTCCCGGTTTTTTTATGCCCATTGAAGTCCGTCCGTACGAAACACCCGATGCCGAGAAGTTGGTGACTCTCTTCCATGACACCGTCCACGAGATTAACAGCCGTGACTATTCTCCCGAGCAACTGGATGCATGGGCTCCGCCCCATCCTGATATTAAGAAATGGCGGGAGCGATTCAAAGAATCAAAGACTTTCGTTGCGGTAAACGAAGGCAAGATTGTTGGGTTTGGTAATCTCGAAAACGATCGCCAGGACATCGGCATGCTGTACGTGCACAAAGACCACCAGGGTCAGGGCGCAGCTACCTTGTTGCTCAATCGCCTGGAAGATTTTCTGCGTAAGAAGGGTGTTGCTATTACACATGTGGAGGCGAGCATCACGGCAAGAACATTCTTTGAACAAAAAGGATATTCCTGGGTGAGTGACAATCGCAAACTCCTTAACGGAAAAGAATTCTTAAACTTTAAGCTCGAGAAACGTCTGGCGTTTGACGAAGGGGCGAAGGTTCCTGAACCGATGAAAAACGATAAAATGGAAAAGCCTGAAAAAAATAAGAAGGAGAAGCGTTCCAAAGAGAAGAAGAAATTTTCGTGGCGCGATCTGTTCCTCAACAAAGTATTCGATCTCATGATCGTGATTGCAGGTGTTACCATTGCCTTTCAACTCAATAACCTCAAGAATGAAGCGGATGCCAAAAAACTGGAGGAGTTTTATCTCGAGAACATGGCCGCTGATTTAGATAAAGACATTGACAACATTCAAATGATATCAAAGGCCCTCGAAGCCGACCGCCAATCTGTGCATCAGGTTTTGCCTACCCTCGATCGACCAGAGCCATCTGCTGATACCCTCGCTATGGTGGTTACGGATATTATGGAATTTGAAACCTTCCGTGGTCACCAGGATACCTACACCAGCCTGCTCACCGGCAATGGGCTCAGCGGTCTGAACGACCTTTCGCTGCGCAACCAAATCAGCGATTATTATAAACGATATGATGCCATTCGCCGATTTGAACAAGTTTATACCGAAGTGGTCTACCGGTTGTTAAATCATTTCAACCCCTACATCGACCTTGCCAAACGCAAAATGACAGACCCTTCGGTTGTGAAAATGGTCCAATCCCGGAACTTGCTGCTCGTGGCCGAAGGGCAGTTGAATAACGGCACCGAAGACTATGCTGAGATGTTAAGCAAGGCCCGTGCATTGCGGGATGCGGTTTCCGCGCGACTGGCTAAGCCCTAGAGGCCGTTTTTTATCTAACCGGTAGGGAACATTCCCGGAAAAAGTCTGTTATTAGAAATAAACTCAACAAACTATGAAAATCCTTGTCCTCCTAACCCTCTTGATCATGCCCGCATCCCCCATGTCGTTGTATGAATTCAAAATGGCAGCCATTGATGGCAAGTCCATAGACTTTTCCCAGTATAAGGGAAAGACCGTGTTGATTGTGAATGTGGCCTCCAAGTGTGGCTATACCCCACAATATGCAGACCTCCAGAAATTACAGGACACCTTTGGAAGCAAAGTGGTCATTCTTGGCTTCCCGGCTAATAATTTTGGCGCACAGGAGCCCGGAACCAATGCTGAGATTTCATCTTTCTGTCAGAAAAATTATGGCGTAACCTTCCAGATGTTTGAAAAAATATCGGTGAAAGGCGAAGACCAGCATCCTTTGTATGCCTGGTTAAAGGAAAAGACAGGCCAGGAGCCTTCCTGGAACTTCTGCAAGTACCTGATCAAAGCGGATGGATCTGTGAAGTTCTTTAAGTCTTCCGTAAATCCGATGTCGAATGAAATTACCAGCGAACTCTAAACGCTTTATTTTCGGAGGCGCACTGCTCGTGGGATTAATCACATTCTTATCCACCCAATTGTCGTCGGGCAAGCAGGAACCTGTTTCCGGCACCATCTACGACTTCACAGTGAAGGCACTGGATGGAAAGGATTTGCCGCTGGCACAATACAAAGGAAAATACCTCCTCATTGTGAACACAGCCTCCAAGTGTGGATACACCCCGCAGTACGCGGACCTGGAAAAACTCCACGAAACACTGGGTGATAAAGTTGCTATCCTTGGCTTTCCGGCCAACAACTTTCTGTGGCAGGAACCAGGCAGTAATGATGAGATCGCTACTTTCTGTCAAAAGAACTATGGCGTAAAATTCCAGATGGCTGAAAAAATTTCAGTGAAAGGAAAGGACAAAGCGCCGGTGTACAAATGGCTTGAAGCCAAGACGGGTGAGACGCCTTCCTGGAATTTTTGTAAGTACCTCATCGGACCAGATGGCGAAGTGTTGGGATTCTTTCCTTCGAAAGTAAAGCCGATGGACAAAGCCATCATGGATAAAATTAAATTGTAATGTTTTCAAAACTTTGGAGTACAAAGCCCTGGGCCACTGACCTGGGGCTATTGTTTTTACGACTTTC
>DAOMGC010000081.1:0-14974 GCA_035430125.1 Cyclobacteriaceae bacterium
CATTAAGAAGGCAACCTGGGATACCAAGACCAAAGAGTTGGTGGTGGTGTATAACCAGGAAAAAATCACCGAAGACCAGATCCATCAACTGGTGGCCTCCGCCGGGCACGATACCGATAAAGTGAAAGCGAAAGAAGAAGTGTACGCCAATCTTCCTTTCTGCTGCCTGTATCGCGATCACGACCATAACCCGTAAGTGGTATGAAGCGACTTATAATAAGCGTCAGTTTGCTGATGCTTTTGCCGCTTTTTGTCCAGGCACAGAAACTGATGGGGGTTGTGGTGGAAAAAGACAACACCGGAAAAGATCAACCACTACCGGGTGCCAACGTGTATTGGTCGGGAACGACCAAGGGTACTACAACTCGTGATAATGGTGTGTTTCTGATCGATCGGATTGCTGGAAACCAAAAGCTGGTGATCAGTTTTGTCGGGTATAAATCCGACACCCTCACCATTACCGATCAGGCCAACGTAAAAGTTGAACTGCAATCCGAACAGGTGCTTAATGAGGTTACGGTGGAAGGGTGGAGGCCAGCTACCCACTTTAATCCTGCCTCCGGTATCAACCAGGTGGTGATGACAGAGAAAGAGCTATTCAAAGCCGCCTGCTGTAATTTGTCGGAGAGCTTTGAAACCAATCCTTCTGTAGATGTGGCGTTTACCGATGCCATTACCGGCACCCGCCAGATCCAGATGTTGGGATTATCCGGACCTAATACCATGATTAGTCTGGAGAATATGCCTGGAGTTCGGGGCCTGGCTTCCAGTCAGGGTATTCAATTCATTCCTGGTACCTGGATTAATTCAATTCAGGTAACAAAGGGTACTGGATCGGTGGTTAATGGCTATGAAAGTCTTGCAGGCCAGATCAATGTTGAGTTGAAGAAGCCACAGGAAAGTGACAAGCTGTTCTTAAATGGCTATGTTAACAACTCCGGGCGTTCAGAGGCCAACCTGATTTACACAACACAGACGGGTAAGAAGTGGGGCACGACCTTTCTGGTGCATGGCAGTACCCGGCCACTGGACATGGATCAAAACCATGATGGATTTCTTGATTTCCCCAAGGGTCAACAAGTGAATTTTGTTAACCGCTGGACCTATAACTCGGGTACAGGTTGGTTGGGACAAGTTGCGATTAAATATCTCGATGACACCAAACAGGGTGGACAGGTAGGATTTAACCCGGAGCGCGACAAGTTCACCACCAACAAGTATGGATTTGAAATCAATACCAAGCGGACTGAGTTGGTGGGGAAACTGGGCTATCAATTTGCGGGCAAACCGTACAAGAGTTTTGGTTTTCAATTCAATGCCCTGCAGCATGACCATGACAGCTATTTTGGATTTACCACGTATGGTGCCAAAGAGCAGTCTTTATACGCGAACCTGATTTACCAGTCCATCATTGGAAGTACGCAGCATAAATTCAAAACCGGACTTAGCTTTCTGGCGGATGACTATGATGAGAACTTTGCGCAGGCTTCAAGCGGGTCTTTGGGCTTTAATCGGGCTGAGCGGGTTCCGGGTGCATTCTTTGAATATACCTACGACGCCGGGGGTAAGTTGTCGGTGATTGCTGGTGTACGCGTTGATCAGCACAACCTCTTTGGAACGCTGTTCGTGCCGCGCCTTCATACCCGTTATAACCTTACGGAGACGACCACGATACGCGGAACGATTGGTAAAGGTATTCGGGTGGCCAATGTGTTGAATGAGAATGCTGGCTTCATGGCTTCATCGCGTGCGCTGGTGTTGAGTCGCTTTCAGTCTTCGCATGCGTATGGTTTCAATCCCGACGTGGCCTGGAACTATGGACTTAATGTGCTTCAGGAATTCACCCTTGATTATAGACCGGGTTCACTCAGTGTGGACTATTATTTCACCGATTTCAAGAATCAGGTTGTAATGGACCTGGATCACAATACACAGGAGGTGAACTTCTTTGGCCTTCAGGGGAAGTCATTCTCACACAGTGTACAGGTACAATTGGACTATCAATTGATCCGAAGATTGGATGTTCGCCTGGCGTACCGGTGGCTCGATGTGGAGACCGATTATCTGGATGGCAGAAGAGAGCGGCCGTTGATTCCGAAAGACAGATCGTTCGTGAATGTATCGTATAAGACCAAGAATGCCTGGGCCTTTGATTATACCATACAACGAATTGGCCGGCAACGTTTACCGCAAACATTATCCAGTCCTGCGGCCTTTCAACTTGGTGCCTATTCGGACCCATATTGGATGATGAATGCTCAGGTATCCAAGGATATGGGTAGCCGGTGGAGCGTTTATGTGGGCGTGGAGAACCTCACTGATTTCAAATTATCCAATCCCATTGTATCAGCCAACGATCCATTTGGTGCCTACTTCGACACATCCATGGTGTGGGGCCCTGTATTTGGACGAATGGGGTATGCGGGATTTCGTTACCGCATCAAGTAATTTTTATTTACCAATCAGCACGAACGGCGCCCAATAGTAGGGTGCCGCCAGTGCGGGTTGGTTTATCATGGCTATTTTGGCCCGTTGTAACGAAGTTGCAAAACCATCTGTTGGTGACTTCATGATCTCTTTGTAAAAGCTGGTCATCAATTGCGAGGTGGATTGGTCGGCCACTGACCAATAGGACACCACCAAGCTATTGGCGCCGGCGTATACGAGTGCGCGCGACAAGCCGATTACCCCTTCTCCCTTGGAAAACTTACCCAGTCCTGTCTGACAGGCTGATAGTACTGCGAGGTCAGCGTGCAACTGTAGGTTGAAGATTTCACCTGAGAATAGATTGCCATCTTCTTGATTGCCAGACTGGAGGTAAATCCTGGAAAGTTCGGGAGATACTTCATCTACAATGCCGTGGGTAGCGAAATGGATAAAACGATAATTTCTTAGGTCGCCGGATTTTACAGCAGACTCATTGGCTTCTGTTCCCTGAATCACTTTAGCTTGATTGCCGAACAGGGTTGATATCTGACGCAATTCATCTTGCGTGCCGGGCAGGTCACTCAGGTTGTCGCGCCCATTAAAAGTCAATGGTGCACAGAGAAAAATGGAATTGGAATTATGCTGTTCAGCGATCCTCTTTTTTTGCAACAGGAGGCCTGCTGAAAATTCATAACTGATGGCGGTGTGCCTAATGAGATAATCTACTGTGCTCCAGTTTGCGCTGGTCAATTTATTTACGGGCAATGCTTCAAAGGGGAGGGTGCTCAGCCGACCGGAAGGGATAATAATTACCTTTTTTGTTGACTTCGTCAGACCGCGCAGCAGGATTTGGGACAGCCGATCTGAGGCTTCCTGATAGGAAGGGAATACCGAATAGTATAAACTGTTGTTAAAGCCTTTCACCAAACGATCAAAGTCATTCGGTAGTCTGGAGTGGATCAGTTTGAAATTACCCTTCGATAGAATAAACGTATATAACTGCTGATCGTGCTCTGAAACGAAATAACTAACGAGGGTGACGTCCTGGGCGAGGTTACGCTGTAGCGCGGCGACGGATGGTGCAGTTGTATTGAATTTCAGGTTGAAATAGTCTGGGAAGTCTTTTTCCAGTTTCTGCGTGAATTGCCGATATGTTTCATTGGTGCGGAAAAGTTGCTCCCGTAATCGATTGCCTTCCTGTTGGGTAGTCGTCTGCGACAACTGCTGATTCAGCAAGGCCAGTTCCGCTTTCAGTTGCTTTTCTTCATTGAGGAGGTCTGGTGGAATTCCGGCAAATGATTTTGCTTCTGCGTCAGCGATGGATTGCTGGAGCACAGCTGACTTGCTCTTTTCAGCGAAATAGAATGCCTCCTCCCGATAAGGTCCGGGTTTCAATGACATTTCGCTCAGTGCTACCGTTAGCCGAACCCCGGATTCGTAAACGTCGGTTGCGGCATTGCCTAATTCGAGTTTGTCGGCTTCGTTGGTGCTGTGGTTTCTAATGTCGTCGAGGAGGGAGTCGCAACGGTGTAGCACCTCAAGTGCGAGTCTAAGGTCGAGAATAGACAAGGTTTTACCGTAGTGTCTGGCCTCAAGTGCTTCGGCCTTGAGGCGAAAGGTATACAGCAATACTTTTTGATTGAATGCATCCTCTCGCAAGGGGTTGGTAGGTATTGCATGATTATTAAAGTCTGGCGAATTGGCGATGAGGGCCTCCTGAAAAAAATATAGCGCACTGTCATACGCCTGATCGCTCTGTTTGATCAAGCCCATCTGATTGTAGACGAAAGAAAGGTCTGGATGTTTTTGACCAACGGTTTTGTGGTATAAGTTTATGGCCCGCCGGAAGTACCCATTCGCAGCCTTGGTATTGCCCATTTGCGCATATGCCCTGCCCAGGTTGGTGAGCGCCAATGCCTGATTGGGATGCCCGTTGGGATACACTGACTTCCAAATGGTCTCGGCTGTTTCTAGATTGTTAATAGCATCACCATAGAGTTTTTGGCCCAGGAAAATGAATCCAAGGTTTGTATTCGCGATCGCAATTCTGGGGTGCATGTTGCCCCTGTACTTTTGGTAGATGGCCAACGCCTTATCGTAATAGTCCAATGCGGCATCGGGATCGGACTGGCTCAGTACCAGGCCCAGGTCATTGTAAGCTGCAGCTACTTCTTCGCTTTCTGCCCCATGCAACTTGAGTCGGGTGGACAGCGCCATTCGGGAAAACTCAAGGGCTTGATTAGACTTGCCCGTGGTGAGGTATACCAGGCCAAGGTTCGACAGGCACAAGGCAGCCTCATCTGTAGCTGATTTGCCGGCTAGCTGAAACTCAGACCATGCAAGTTCAAGCTTTTCCAGAGCCAAATCCTGTCTTGATTTATTCAGGAAGAGATATCCCTGCGTGCTGTGTGTCAGGCCAGATAAATACGCATCGGAAGATGATAGTTTGTCGAGTAGGTTGTTGGCTTCGTTCAGTTTGCCTTCAGCGATCAGTATTCTTGCTGAACGGTTGCTGCAAGCGATTCGCAGGCCCTCATCGGCGCCAGATTCCAAATCATGGAGGGCAGCTCTTGCTGCCTGGAAGTCCGGAATGTTAATCAGGGAATCAACCCTGCGAAGTTCTGTGGTGTGCTGCGCCAATGAAGGTGCGCACAGCAGAATGAGTGCGAGTAAGGGCAGTGGGTGTCTCATCAAAAACGATAGATATACGTAAATGACGAAACAAACTCGCGGGTAAGGCCGTCCGGGCTGAAGTCGCGCTGTACAATTTTATGTCCCAGCAATAGCTTGATGCCGGAGCGGACATTAAAATTATAGCCCGTCGTTAGGATGCCAGACAAGGCCAGGCCCCGTGCTTCGTGGCCAGCCAGATCAAAGGAAGTTCGCACACCGGTGAAGTTGGTAATCTCATCTGCCTTCACGCGATAAATGGGCAGGAGGCCCAGGGAAAAATTGAATCGGTTGAGTCGGAAATTGCGTTCCACCCTAAGCATGAGGTCAATCCCACGACGGAGGTCCGTGGCGTTGGCATAGCGTTGTACGTACGCTAGTTCATCGGGGTCGTTGTCCACCCACCGGTGCCAATCGAAGTTGTTTTTGTTTTGGTTAAGGGGGACCTGAATACCTGTAGCGAATAACCATTTGCGATTGATTACAGATAAACCGGCTATAAAGTCGTAGGTACCCAGGCTGGTTTGATAGTACATCGGTAGTGCATTGCCTTCGGATGTCTTCTGATCGGAATTGTTAGTCGGGATTTTGGCACCCACGGAAAGGTTTACGTCGAACCGATCTGTGCTGGCCAGGTTTCGGGTAAGGCAGAGGGAGATGTCACCCATGGACCCGGTAGCAGCGAGCCTTCCTTCAACGTGCTGGTAGGGGAGCTTTATCTGGAAAGTATTACGACTGTTCAGTCGAAAATTCATGTCTGCTGTGGCAACATAAACTATGGGTGTCAGCGTCGTCGTGCCCCGGTAGAAACTCAATTCCATAGTGAGCAGCCGGAGTTGGATTTTTTTGTTGTAGGGTTGATCTGGCTTCATGGCACCCATGGTACAGAAGCCTGCGTCGCTGCAACCCTGGGCCTGCCCGCCGATGGAGAAGCAAGACCAGCTTATGATCAGGACATTTCGGACAAAGGACAGGTTCATGTCCCTAAAGTAGGGCACAAAATTGAAAAGAAGATAGTCGGGTAGTGCAGCTTTTCGCGAAATCACCCAAGGAGAGGCTACATGCCCATGCTCTGGTTCTCAACGGATGCCAATTCGATTATTTTGGCGTATTCGGTAGGATTGAGGTCATTGAAGAAATAGTAGATCGGGTTTACCTGGGAACGATTGATGAAAACTTCGTAGTGCACGTGCGGTGCCGTTGAGTGACCTGTACTGCCAACGTATCCAATAAGTTCACCTCGTTTGACGGATTGCCCTACTTTGACGATGAAGGCATTCATGTGCGCGTAGCGCGTGCGGTATCCATACCCGTGATCGATTTCAACTTTTTTCCCATAGCCCGTAAAAGCAATCTCCGTAACATCGACCACACCATCAGCGGTGGCATAAATTGGGGTACCGCTTGGTGCAGCGAAGTCAATGCCGGGGTGCGGTCCAAATTGGTGGGTGATGGGGTCAATACGGTTTCCAAAACCTGAAGTCAGTGTGTATTTATTCTTTGAAATGGGCTGAATAGCCGGTATCGCGGCGAACAATTTTTCTTTACTCACGGCCAACTGGACGATCTCATCGTGGGACTTGGATTCGATGTATACTTTCCGGCGCAACTTATCGATCGACTCGGACAGCTTAATGATGGCTTCCTTATGGGCGAACTGTTTTTTCCGGATGTCATCATATCTGGCTGCACCACCAACACCAGCTTCACGGATGCTTTTGTCTATGGGTTCAGCCCCCAGCACCACACGGTAAACGCGATCGTCGCGGTAAGTAAGGTCTGCAAGAACCGTGTTGAGGGTATTGATTCGCAGTTCAAGTTCAGCGATTTCAAATTCAATTTCGCGCACGTCATTCCGCAGCAACAGTTCTTTAGGTGATTCAAAGTAATTGATGTACAACAGAATAAGGCCTACCGCCAAGCCAATCGTAACGGACAGGAACATCATGGTGTTAAGAATGATGTCACTCGTAGATCGCTCATCGCGAACGTACTTGCAGGATTCAGTATCGTATATGTAGTGAATTTTTGCCATCGCTTTCCGCTACATTCCCAAGCTTTGGTTTTCGATGGAGGCCAGTTCAATAATCTTGGCGTACTCCTCGGGAGTCAGGTCATTGAAGAAATAGTGGATAGGGTTGACATGAATTCCGTTAAGAAATACTTCATAATGGAGGTGAGGTGCTGTGGACAATCCAGTGTCTCCTACATACCCTACCAGGTCACCGCGCTTTATCTTTTGTCCCTGGCGAACGGCAAATCCATGCATGTGTGCATATCGTGTGCGATAACCAAATCCGTGATCAATCTCCACCTGCTTGCCATATCCGGAATTACTGTCCATGTTAACAACTACACCATTGGCTGTTGCATAGATCGGAGTTCCAATCGGTGCAGCAAAGTCAATGCCGGTATGCATCTTTCTTACCTTATAAATCGGATGTATTCGAATACCAAATCCAGAGGCGAGCACGACAGAACCCTGCCGCGGAACAGGTTCGATGGCGGGAATGGCCGCGAACTGATCTTGCTTACGCTTAGCTAATTCAATGACCTCGTCATGTGACTTTGTTTCGATGTATACCTTACGACGCAGTTTGTCGAGGGATTCGTTGAGTTTAATGATGACATCTTCATGTACGATGTCCTTACTTCGGATTTCGCTATATCGGTCATAGCCACCAATACCGGCCTGACGAATGGATTTATCAAGGGGTTCAGATCCAAGAACAACGCGGTAAATGTTGTCGTCCCGCTGGGCCATATCAGCCAGGATCCTATCCAGTTCGCTGGTTTTGGTCTGCAGGTCGTTATAATAGTATTCCATTTCGCGCAATTCGTTACGCAAGGCCATTTCCTTTGGAGACTCGTAGTAGTTGCTATACAGGAGCAGCAGACCCACGGCCATGGCCATGACGAGCGACAGGATTCCCAGTGCGTTCAGAATAACGTCGCTGGTAGAGGTCTGTACCCGGATGTATTTACAGGATTCGGTATCGTAGTAGTACTTAATCTTTGCCATGTCAACTTAGGATGACGGGGGTCGGAACGCTTTTATTACCAATTCGTTGCATTCCAAATAGGGCCCATCCAGCAAATCTAAGCAATATGGGATTGCCGGAAAAACGGCGTCCAGACATTGGCGTATGGAACGGGGCTTTCCAGGCAGGTTCAGGATCAGGGTTTTTCCCCGGATTCCGGCCAATTGTCGCGAAAGAATGGCCGTAGGCACGTATTTCAGGCTTTCCTGCCGCATCTGCTCGCCAAAACCCGGGAGGATTTTGTCGCAGACTGCCATGGTGGCTTCCGGGGTTACGTCTCGTTTGGAAGGGCCGGTACCCCCGGATGTCACGACAAGGCAGCAGCCCAATTGATCAGCCATTTCCCGGAGGGTGCTTTCGATTATGGGCTGTTCGTCGGGTACTACACGGTAAACCGGCTCCCAATTGGAAACAAGGTATTCCGTGAGGGTAGCGACAATAGCTTTCCCGGGAATGTCCTCATAGATACCCTGGCTTGCCCGGTCTGATACATTGATGATTCCGATTTTGATCATAGACGCAAGCAGAATCTGCTGAGGATTAGTGGGAGACTTTAAACCGGATGTTCTGCGAGCGTCCTTTGTGGTACACGTTGCGCAATTGTGCTTTGCCCCTGCGCATTTCACGCTGCACTTCTTCAGGAAGAGCTACAACCTCTTTGCATTCGTCGGAGCAACAGCCATCGTATTTGGCTTTGCATTCTGGACACTGAATAAACAGGAGATGACAAGCTTCATTTCTGCAATTGGTGTGGGTATCGCACGGCTTTCCACATTGATGACAGACGCTGATGATCACGTTGGATATTCGCTCGCCGAGGCGCTCATCAAAAACAAAATTCTTACCCAGGAACTTGTTCTCCAGTCCTTGTTGATTCACCTGTCGGGCATATTCGATGATACCACCATTGAGTTGGTAAACATGCTTAAATCCGCGGTGCTTCATCCAGGCACTTGCCTTCTCACAACGGATACCGCCGGTGCAATACATGACGACATGCTTGTCTTTATGTTCACTCAACATGGCCTCTGCTGCCGGCAATGCTTCTTTGAAAGTGTCTACATCGGGTAGGAGGGCATTTTGAAAATGTCCGACTTCGCTCTCATAATGGTTGCGCATGTCGATCACCACGGTGTCTGGCTTGCTGGTGAGTTCATTGAATTCTGCTGCTGACAAGTGTTTGCCTGAGTTGGTGACATCAAAGGTTTCATCATTCAGTCCATCCGCGACAATTTTTCTTTTCACCTGAATTTTCAATGCAAAGAATGATTTACCATCGTCTTCTATGGCAATGTTAAGGCGAATGCCATTGAGAAAATAAATGCTGTACAAAGCTTCCCGCAATTTGTCCAAATTGTCTTTGGGTACGCTGATCTGCGCATTGATACCTTCATTGGCTACATAAATGCGCCCCAATACATCCAGGTTAGCCAGGGTTCGGTACAATTGATTGCGGAACGTATTGGGTTCCGGGATATAGTGATAGCAGTAGAAGGAGAGGGTTAATCGATTTTGTGGCTGGCTGTGCAGGGCCTGTTTTAATGCCCGCTTATTAACACGGTTGTGGAGGGTTGCCATAACAAAATAAAGCACAAAAGTAGCTTCTGCGCTACGAAATGACAAGGTGTTATTAGTGCGCCTTTAGCTGCCCACGGAGCAGTTGATTGTATTCTTCGCAGGTGAGGTAGCCATGCTTGCTGCAATAAGGGCAGCTTTTGTATTTCTCCCCGAGGTAGTCCTTTTTAATGATAACGGTAGTGCCATTGCATACCGGACAGGTTACTTTTCCACTGGGTCCGCAGTCGATCATATAATCTTTAGACAACACCTCGGATGCTTTCTGGGTACCCACCTGCTGTTCGGCGATCAGACTAGCTTCTGCTTTCGCCAGCCAGGCCGCGGCATCGGCAGAATACTGTCCGGTGGTTCCTTTGAGCTGAATGTATTTGCTGAGCCAGTCAACGCTTTGCTTGTACTTCGCGATGTAGTACGAGTTTTTGCCGAAATAGTACACAAGGTCGGAGGGCACGGACTTCATATTATCCAGCGCATACCGCAGTTTGATGTCTGCTTTTGCATATTCTTCATGCTCGAGCAGGTATATTCCGGAATCCATCTGCTGCCGTATCTGGCGATTGCGAGCGAACTCTTTGCTTTGCTCAATCTCACGAAGTTTCTCGCGTTCATACTCACTTCCTTGCGCAAAGGATTCGACCGACAACAAGATCAACACGATGGCGAGCGCCTGTTTCATGATTCGAAATTCTTGCGACTGAGGTTGAGCCATTCCAATGTTGAGTTGACAAAAATATCCTCTTTCTCCCGTTTTGTGAATTTTCCTTCTTCAATAAACTTGCCAATCTCAAGGTCACCCAAAGGAAAAGGATAATCAGAGCCCAGCGTGACCCGGCGCGAGCCAACTTTGCTGATTACATAACGCAACATTTCTGCATCGTGGGTGATACTATCCACCCAGAATTTGCCGAGATAATGCGCGGGATCAATCTTGTTGTCAATGGCAACTAAATCTGGACGGCAGTTGAAACCGTGCCTGATACGACCGAGCGTTGGCAGGAAGGACCCACCGGCATGCGCAAAATTTACACGTAAACCTGGCAGTCTCTCAAAGACTCCGCCAAAAATCATGGAGGTGATGGCTCTTGTGGTTTCGGCCGGCATGCCAACCAGCCAGGGCAGCCAGTATTTGGTCATGCTGGATTCACCCATCATATTCCAGGGGTGGACGAGAATGGCCATGTTCAGTTCCTGACATGCTTCGAACACCGGGAAGAAGCGCGCTTCATGCAGGTTCAGATCATTGATGTTTGAGCCAATCTGGATGCCAGGCATGCCGAGTTGTTTGCAACGCTCCAGTTCTTGGATAGCCCGTCGAGTATCTTGCATAGGCAGGGTTCCCAATGCCACATAATGCGCGGGGTCGTTTGCAGCAACTTGTGCCAGATCATCATTTAGGAACCGAGATACTTCAAGTCCGTCCGCAGGCTTTGCCCAATAGGAGAACATTACCGGTACCGTGCATACCACTTGTACCGATGTATTGTGTAGTTTGTATTCTTTAAGCCTCAAATCCGGATTCCAGCAATTCTCTTCTATTTCGCGAAAGAATTTTTTCCCTCGCATCATGTTGGCGAACCCCGGCCTATGGTGTTTGAGGGAGATGAAATCACCGTAGCCAAACTTACGGGTCCAGTTGGGAATGGACTTGGGCAGCAGGTGGGTGTGGCTATCGATTTTGAGCATGAGCTGCCCGCAATATCGCTGTTTTTGTGAATTAGCGCGACCTATCCAAGTAGGTTATTAATCTGAGCATGGTATAACAGCATGATGGTCTTTCCGTCTTTAATTTCTCCGGTGGAGATCATCTGTATGGCCTTTTCAAAAGGAAGTTCGAGTACATCAATATCTTCATTGTCGATGCCACCACCATCGTCTTTGCGATCCTGAGGCGTGTATTCAGCCACAAAGAAATAGAGGATCTCGGTCACCGATCCTGGAGACATGTATGCTTCGAAAATCTTCTCCACATGGTCTATTTGAAAGCCTGTCTCTTCGCGTGTTTCTCTTCGGATGGCTTCAGCCGGTTGGTCTAGGTCGAGCAGGCCTGCACACGCTTCGATAAGCATGCCATCGGGATTGCCATTGACAAACGTTGGCATCCGAAATTGGCGGGTGAGTATGACTGTTTTTCGTTCTTTGTTGTAGAGTAGAATTGTTGCCCCGTTACCCCGATCATAAGCCTCACGGCTCAAGGTGTGGGTCGTTCCGTTCTTCTCCTGATACTCGAAAGTGATTTTTTTAGGGTATACCAATTTTTTGAGAGGATATCCTCCCGGAGAATCTTTACCTGACGTGCCATTCAAACGGTTTACAGTGTCCAGGGAGCGCGATACGCGTCCTTCACAAAGGCATTGGACTCATCGAAGTTCGTAATCTTCATTTGTTGTGCATCCCAAAGTAACTTCTTACGGCCGGGGAAATTATTTGTTGCACCACGGAGCCCATAACTACGAATCGCCAGGTTGCCCATCAGGACAGCCTCTGTAAATGGTCCGGCATAATCGAATGATGAACTCAGCGTGGTCTTGCCGTATCCTGCAATACATCCGTCAACCCATTGTTGATAATGACCATCCTGCTGGCCTTTAACGCGCGGGAGTGTTGGCGCAGGGAAAGAGACCTCCTTCATTCGCTTACTGGGCAAGAGGGTAGGGGCGATGGCATAGTCACCAATTATTTTTCCTTTAGTGCCTTCGAAGATGTAACCACCAGCGCTGTCACCCATCGGTTCGTCGGGCAGCAATTCAACAGGCCGCTCCGGGCGCAGTCCACCATCCATCCAGGTGATTTTGATATTACCTTTTCCATCTGTTCGGGGGAAGTTCATATGAATGATTGACGACGCGGGACAACTATCATCATAGTGCGCCTCTTTGAAGAAATCAGCCCACGCGGTGGTTGTACTGCACTCCACCTCGTTGGGGAAGTTGATGGGGAGAATGCGGAATGCGGCATCCATGATATGACAACCCATGTCACCCAGTGCACCTGTACCAAAAGACCACCATCCGCGCCAGTTGAATGGCAGATACGCCGGGTTATAGTCAATTACTTTGGCGGGACCGAGCCAAAGGTCCCAATCCAGTTCGTTGGGGATTGCAAACTTGCCGGTGGGTGTAGGTACTCCCTGCGGCCACACGGGTCGATTTGTCCACGTGTAAACGCGGGTCACGTCACCGATGAGACCGGCATCAATCCATTCTTTGGTAATACGTACATAGTCCGCCGATGCAAATTGATTGCCCATTTGCGTGACTACCTTATATTTTTTTGCTGCTTCGGTCAGTGCGCGTGCCTCAAAGATCGAATGGGTCAATGGCTTTTGAACATAGGCGTGCTTGCCGCGGGTAATCGCAGCAAGGGTAGCCGTAGCGTGGGTATGGTCGGGTGTAGAAACCGTGACGGCATCTAGGCCTTTTTCTTTGTCCAGCATCACCCTAAAGTCCTTATGGTATGTTGCTTTAGGGAATGCAGCCCTTGATTTTACAGCCTGACGATCGTCAACATCACAGAGTGAAACAATTCTGGCATTGGGGCAAGCCCCGGTCATGGACACATCCGTTTCACCTTTACCACCTACGCCGATACATCCTACATATAGGGTATCACTTGGAGCCAGAAATCCGGGTCCACCAATTACTGTACGGGGTACGATCGTGAATCCAGCCGTGGCAAGTCCGAGGGTCTTTAAAAAATTACGTCGGGATGCTGATGATACTGCCATTTGTTTCTTCTTCTCTGTCATAGTTGATGATTAAATGCCCAGGGACCAGCCTGCGCGGTATTCACGTTTCACAAAAGCGTTGGCTTCATCAAAATTGGTAATCTTCATATTAGGTCCATCCCACATCAGTTTAATATTTCTACCCGGATAGAGAAAACGACCCTGTCGGTTCGGATCTGGTTTTCGGTAGTCGTTGCTGCGGATGGCAAGATTACCCATCAGGATAGACTCTGTCATCGGGCCAGCGGTATCAAAAGGTGAGCTGAGTTCTATTTTGCCATATCCGGCAATACAGGCCTCCACCCATTGTGCATAGTGACCGTCGGAGCCATTGGGAACCCGCTTGATGGTTTGAGGTACATTAACTTCTTTGGTCCGGCTGGTGGGCAGCAGGGTAGGCACCAGACCATAGGTGCCGCACATCATCTTCCCTTTGGTTCCGATAAAGATTACACCATTGCCACCATCGCCCATAACTTCATTAGGGCCTAGTTCTTCGGGGCGTTCGGGTTGAATACCGCCATCCATCCAATGCAGCTTGATCTTTCCTTTTCCATCTTTGGTTGGGTAGGTCATGATTACGTGGGAAGAAGGAGGGCAGCTATCCGGGAAGTAGCCGCGTCTGAATTCATCAACGTACACACTACCTACACTGCATTCAACGTCGGTGGGTGTGTTAAGCCCCAATACCCTGAACGCAGGTTCAATGATGTGGCATGCCATATCGCCCAATGCACCCGTGCCATAGTCCCACCATCCGCGCCAGTTAAAGGGCACGAGCTTTTCTACGTAGTCTTTTGCTGGTGCTGTTCCTAACCATAAATCCCAATCGAGTTCTTTGGGAACGTCGGCCTTGGCGGTAGACCAGGGGATGCCTTGTGGCCACACGGGGCGATCGGTCCAGCAATAAACGGTGTGTACTTCGCCGATGAGTCCGGCATTATACCATTCCATCAGTTGTCGAACGCCATCGCCTGATGCTCCCTGATTTCCCATTTGGGTAACCACTTTGTATTTCCGTGCGGCTTCGGTGAGAACGCGTGCCTCATAGATATCATGGGTGAGTGGTTTTTGTACGTATACGTGTTTACCCAACTGCATCGCCGCCATGGCCTGCACGGCGTGCATGTGGTCAGGGGTGGATACGGAAACAGCATCAAATGACTTATGCTCAGCGTCGAGCATCTTGCGATAGTCTTTGTAGTACTTCGCATTTGGGAATTTCTTTACCGAATTCGCAGCGCGTCGGTCATCCACATCACAGAGGAAGGCAATCTCAGCCTTTCCGCTTTTGGCGAAGTTGGCGATATCACTCTCACCCTTGCCGCCAACGCCGATGCCAGCAACATAGATTTTGTCGCTGGGGGCGGTGAATCCGGTACCACCGAGGACATGGCGTGGTACAATACTGAAAGCGGCCGAGGCAAGGCCCAGGGTCCGGATAAAATTCCGGCGTGAGATGTCGTTGGAAGAAGATTGACTCATGTTCGGTTGGATAAAGATTAGCTATCAAATTTAACACTCTCGGCAAGCG
>DAOMGC010000082.1:0-14542 GCA_035430125.1 Cyclobacteriaceae bacterium
CTGTCGTTTGGTATTGAGTGCGTTGGCTGGCACACGCGACCAACCCATATCCACCACCTGATAGGCCTGGTCGAACAGGATATAATTCAGGTATGCCGCCGGTGCCGTGTTGCCGGTGTTTGGACCAAGACCGAAATTGGTGAGCGCACTGTTGAGTCCATTGTAAATCTGGCCTGCCTCGCCTGTTGCGCCGCTGACCCCTCCAAAAGCCGTCGCCAGGGAGGTAAGCATTGCCGCTAACGTCTGGTTTGAGGTGCCAAAACCGGATGAATTGGTAAAGTAACTCCATACGCTAAGGTCTACCTTATCACCTGCATAGACCTTTACACTCTTGCCAGGGCCGATCTTATAGGTCTGATTCAAGCGTACTACCTTGGTGCCGCCGGCGGTGTGATTGCCGGCGCTGGTTACAACGTTGGTACTAACGATATTCCTGAACACCAACATATCGTTAGCAACGTTTTCAAATGTTGCGATGTAGTTCGCTGCTGCTGGCGTCACCGAACTGAAGATCATCCGGGTATTGCCCTGATGATCGGTAATGGCATACTGGTACTCATAGGTCGTGCCATTCTTTATTACCCTGCCTTCGGGTGAAGAAAAGAATGTGAGCACGTTGTTGGTGTACACAAAGCTGTTCACGTAGTCCGTGGTGGTGGTCGTTGTGCCAACCGTCAAAGCCATTTTCAACTTGGTTCCTGCGGCATCGTATGTGTACACCATCACCCGGCCATCGGAGAAGGTTACCTGCTGGGGTTTGCCCAGGATGTTATAGGCAATCGCAGAGATGCCCTTGTTAAGGTCAGAAATCTGACTTCCACTGGTATTGTACTTGTACTCAGTCAGGGCTGAACCGTGATTACCGTCATTAAATCCTGCACCTACAACGCCTGCATCTTCCACTTTCGCTAACTGGTTACCCTTTGTGTAAGCATAGGTCAGGTTGTCCATCAGCTGGGGTGTATTTACCAGGGTGATGCCCGAAAGGCTTCGAAAGTTCTGGTATCGCTTAAGTGTCAGGATATTCCCGTTTTGATCGTAGCTCATGCTTTCATCCAGGGTACCTGCCTCCTTGGTCCATGCACCACTGTAGGCCGCGAAGGTGGCTGAAGCCAGCCGGTCACTTTTGTCATACGTAAACTTGTAGCTGCGCTGATCGGTTGTGCCGGCCGCTCCCATGCTCTTCCATTTCATGGCGCTGAGGTTGCCGTTGTAATAGTGTCGGTTGCCTAGCGAGGAGGTTTCTGAGTTGTGATAGAAGAACTCCATGCCGAAATAATCGTTGGCATCATTGTTCATGGCACCGTCATTGCTCAGCTGGGCATTGTTGATCGATGTGAGCCAACCCCGAATGTTGTACCGGTAGTCCACGGACTGCAGGAAGGTGCCTACCCCGCCCGGCTTCACACCGTTGACATCGCAATTCGAGCAGTGAAGGTTCTTTTCCACCACTTTGCCCAAAGTATTGTAGGTGTATTCCACCAGCAACACATCCGGGTCTGTATTGATCTTTCGATAGATGCGCAAGGGTCGTCCCACGTGGTCAAAGTCTGACCGATCCACCATGCTCACGGAAACCGTTGCACTTTGGTTGTGAACAGTTTTTGACTTGATGGGTTTAACAAAATCATAAATGATAGTCTTCTTGTCGGCTACTGTCAGGAATAAGTGATTGTTACTTTGGGTCTGTATCGGGCGGTCGTACTTGCCATAGAAAACCACATTCACCAGCCAGTTTACCGGGTTGCCGATAGCGTCCAGCACCGCGCGGGTGCTTCCTGTAGCCATACCCCGTACTATCCTTAGGGAATTGAGTTCTTGTTGACCAGTCATTTGCGCGCTGTCATAATGATAGTCCGCAGCTCCATTGACATTAAAATCGTAGTTATCGTAATAGTTTGCACTCAGCACCGTTATGTTAGTCGTAGGAAAAGCAACATTAGTATACCCTTGTGCACCTGCTCCGGAAGGTATTTCATAATATGGCTCTGAAGCGTAATTTTTCCCGTTCATCGTGAACTGGGCGTTTGACCGTGTACCACTATAATCATATGTTCCCGTTAGGACGGGCCGGTTGAGGAAGTCGTACTTGATGAAATTCCATTTGTTTACTGCCCTCAGGTTGCCATCCTGTGTCAACACTACACGCCCCAGTTTGTCATAGACAAGGTATTCAACCGCAGCTCCTGGTGTCTTTTTTTCAATGACGTGCCCTACACTGTCGTATTTATATTTGAATATCAGTGTGTCGGTAAGCGGGTTATTGGCTACGTTGAAAGTTGTGGCTGATCCGATGACTGCAACGGCCTTGGGGGGAATCTGATGTGTTAACCTTCCAAATTGGTCGTAGACATAGTAGGTCTCCAGCCATGCAACCGTAACTCCGTTGATGACTGTATCCAACTGAACCTGCTTGAGCACCATTTGGCCTCTTGCATTAGTAAAGGACCTGACCTGGTGGCTGTTTTCGTCATAGGTCACATTCACCATGACAGTGCCTTGCGGATAGTTTTGGGTTGTGTTACCGGTATGGTCCCAATAACGCACAGGATAACGTGTTGTATTGAGTGTGGCTGTATCCCGCAAAGTATGCGCGCCAGGCGTCTTCTTTCCAGGCTGCCAGAACAGGCCGGGAGCGCCCTGGGCTATCACTTTTGCATCCGGACTGTTTCTTCGTAAGGTCCTCGCGATTGGTAGTGAGTCTGTCGGGAGGTTTACGTTATTTGGTGTCTTGTAGAACTTCTGCTGATCGCTTCCACTGTACTTTCTTTGAGCCGTGCGGATGGCATTTAATTGCAATAATCCGTTTCTGCTATTGGTCACATAAGGCAGGAATGTGGTGTCCACAAGTCCCTGGCGTCCATAGGCCATCGAACTTACAATGTCAGTACCCTGAGGGCTCGCACCAATATCCACAGCCTGAAATGTTCGTCCCAGGCCATCCTGATAGGTAACGTGTTGAGCTACTTCCGAAGCACTGAGTGCAAACAGTGACGATGCCAATCCTACACCTTCCTTAAGAATCTTGGTGGTGCTGACCAGGTTCACGCTCTGGCCTCCGATTAGGGTAATGGTGGTGGGGAAAGAATTGCAAAGCGGATTGGCAGCAGAAGAAGTCCTGACTGCATACACGCCCGGACCAGAAACGGCCAGTGAACTCGAAGTGGCGCCACCTAAGGCTGCCCCATCTTTAAACCACTGGTAGGTAGTTTGAGTTGGAACACTCAATGTAGGCAGGCTGGCTCCATAGGTCAGCACGGTAGGCCCTGTAATGGATACAACTGGTGGGGTCGATATGGTAACAGTCACGGCTGTGCGGGTGGAACTTTCACAGGTAGCTGCAAGGTCTGCGTTATAGCTGGCCAGGTAGTAGGTGGTGGTTGCTGATGTGACAGGAGAAATGGTGTCCTGCCGTATGGATTTTCCTCCGGAAGGCACTGTATACCACCGAATAGTGGTTGAATTAGCCGCTTTAGTGGCATGAATGGTTCCCGGACCGCAAATGGTTAATGGTTGCAGGGGGACAACAGGCGACGCAGGTTTATTGACGGTGATATTAACTGGTACGCGAAGCGATTTGCAATTCAGCGAAGCATTGTATGAAGAGAAGTAATAAGTAGTTGAATTAGGGGGCGCCGGGCAATTAACGTCAAATGAAACAATTTTATCGGAGGTGGGAGAATCGTACCATATCACGTTATCTCCATTGGCACCAGGAGATGCGGTAAGTGTACCCGTACAAAATACTGTAGTATTATTAGCTATGGGATTTCCAGGCAAAGTAACCGTGAGTACAACAGGAGTTTTCGGACTTTCACACAGAAGTGTGGAGCTATAGGTTGAAATATAATAGGTACCCGAAGAGGCAGGTGCGGGAAAGCTGGTACCCGTCTGAAGTGGAGTCACATCACCACTATTTGCGTACCACCTGACCGTGTTTCCTCCAGACCCCGGTGTGGCGGTCATATTGCCACTGCAAAAGAGTGACGTAGTGCCAGGCACAGGAAGCGACGGGGCAGAAACGGTAAGTGCCACCGGCATCCTTGGGCTTTCGCAAGCTGCGGAAGTATGATAACTCGAAATATAGTATGTGGTTGAAGAAGGCGTTGATGGTATACTTGTCCCGGTCGCTATAGGATTAATATCGCCCGAATTCGCATACCACTTGATGCTATTAGCGCCGTTACCTGGCGTTGCGGTAAAATTTCCTGCGCAAACAACATTTGTATTGACAGGGGTTGGCACACCTGCTGGCGAAATCGTAATCGGTACAGAAACCCGGTTGCTTTCACAACCTGTCAGCGGGTTATAGGAAGTAATGTAGTAGGTGGTTGATGACGGCGGTGCAGGGCATGCCACGCTGGACACAATAGGTGTCACATCACCTATGTTGGCATACCATCTGATACTCCCGGCGTCAACCGGAGTGGCGGTAAGGGTGCCGGTACAGACCACACTGGTGGTTCCGGGGATTGGATTTCCCAATGGTGTAACCACGGCATTCACGGCCACCCTGGGGCTTTCGCAGTTCAGGCTTGTATTGAAGGTGGTGATGTAATAGGTTGATGAGGTCGGCGGAGCAGGACAAGAGGTTCCAATGGCTATAGGCGTGGGGGCAGCCAGGGATGAGTACCATTTGATGTTATCTCCGGAACTTCCAATGATTGCGGTCAAAGTGCCGCCACACTGAACGTTTGTGATATTCGGAATAGGTGTACCAGGCAGGTTAACCGTCAAAGTCACTGGTATTCTGGCACTTTCACAGTTACCCTGAGCGTTGGAACTGCTGACATAATATACTGTTGTGGAAGGTGGAGAAGGAATGGAACTTTGAGTGGAGAACGGAGTTGGTGCGCCGGCTGAGGTATACCACTTGATCCCATCAGCATTGGCTCCCGGAGTCATGGACATGGTACCGCTGCAGAGTACTGTAATGATTCCTGAAATTGGTGTTGCCGGGAAGTTTACCGTTATGGGAACGGATACCCGGCTTGATTCACAATTGGTAGTTGTATTTACAGTTGAAATCCAATATGTGGTTGAACTGGCTGGTGCAGGGCATGTAAGCGACGTGGTAATCGGATTGACGTCGTTCTGATTTGCATACCATTTAACACTATTACCACCCGAGCCTGCAGTTGCAGTCAACGATCCTGAACAAACAACCGAGGTAACTGTTGCAGTAGGAGTAGCTGGCAACTGATTGATTGTAAGTGTATTTGTAACAGAATAGCCTGTACTCCAACATCCCTGGGCCGCGTTACGCTGTGCCATTAAATAAAATGGTCCCGGTGTGCTAAAACTGGTGGTAGCCGAAGCAGGCGTATTTGTGTCTGGAGCCGCAGGATTGGTTACCCAAAACCAGGTATCGCCTGTCGTGGGAGTTTGTGTAAAGGTTACATTTGTGAAGCCGCAAAGGTTAGTGTAGCTGAACGTCGCCACAGGACTGTTTACCGTAGGGCACGTGACGGTAATTGGAAAAGTTTGCAAAATGCCGCCACTTGCCCAGAAATTTATCGTATGTGCTCCGGTCGGACCTGAGAACACAAAACCTGCAGAATAGGTGAAAGGTCCGCTGCCAGTGACGTTTGAAGGGACCACAGAACCATTGTCCAGTGACCAACCTGGATCAAGGTATACCACATCGTCCACCAATGAGTAAACCCACGTCTTAGTACCAATAGGTGGATTTGCGTTTCCGTTGATTGTACCTTGAGCAAAACTGCTGATACCACCACCCACTATAAGGCAGACGATGACCGCAGATTTCAGAAAGTAATATCGCTCAATTCGCATACTGCTGTGTTAGAGATTGGTGACCTGATTTACGGAATACTTTAGCGTTAGTGGCCTGCCCGACTTCTGACTGAGGCTCATTGTAATGAAGGTACCGACAGAAGATTTTTCAAAGGTTAAAGTGCCCGAATTGCCATCCACTGCAATTGAATAGACAACCTTCCCGAGGTTCGAGACATCCGTCCAACTACCCTTCATGCTGGTAACAATAAAAGTTACATTATACCCCCTGTTCTGCTCCCAAACTATGGTACTTGACCCACTGGTTTTGAATGAGCATGTGTAGGCTGCATTCATCGTATTTGAACCAAGATCAGTCAAACCTGAAACATTCCATTTGAGGTTGGACGATTGAATATTTTGGCCAGGTGCGGTAAAGAACGCTAAACAGACCAATATGGTGACTAAGTATTTCATTGGCATTGTGCATCATGGATATATGAATAAGTTAGGGTAGCCACACCCAGGGATTGACCAATCATCGCACATTGCTGTGCGTCGGCATAGACTGTAGGCTCTATTTTAATTGCACATTTGATCACATAGTTCATAGTAGGCGAACCGGTGAAGTTTAGATTAATTCTATTTCCCGTACTGGCTGCCGCTATGTATTGAGGAACCGGAATGTCATTGATGTCGGTTACAGTCCAGTTGAATACAAGTTTCCAGCCGGGTAGATTAGGATTAAGGTTGTTAATCTGTGCCTTCATTGTTATCAGCTGGTTATTATCACAACTGTGACCAATGTTGGTAGCCGTACCTACGACAGTAGCAAATAAGTTATCGCCACTTACACAGATAGGATCTGTGTAGACTGCATCGGGATACGCCGGATTGGTGACCCTGAGTTCAATGTTGTAAGGACCAAATGATTTGAATGCGTATACCAAAGCAGGCTGTACACCGGTCATCGTGACCCGGTACTCCTGCGTGGTGCCCCTATATACAGTCCATATGTAGGTCGACTGAGCAACACAGGAGGGCACGGGGGTAAACGTTGCCGGTTGATTATAGAAATATTCGGTGGTGCCGGACTTGAACATTGCTGACAGGTAAATCTTGCCTTGCTGTTGCAAACCGTATTCGGTGAGTTCGACCAGGTTCCTGTTGCGATCAAGAACGGTGGTTTTTCGGCCCATCACGTCGTAGTTGATCACCGTGCTATTGCCCCTGTCATCGGTCTGTGAGGTAAGCCCGGTTAGTGGCAGAAAGGTCTGAGCCGAATACCTGGCCGATTTCGGCAGCGCCACAAAATCATCCAGTGTTATTGCAGCATTTGCCGTCACCTTAAGAGTAAACGAACCTGTCGCTTGAGTCAGATCCATTGTTCGTTCCAAGTATGTCCAAGTGGTTGCATTGCCCGTGGAGGTTAGCGTTACTGATGGGGCCGTTCCGCCAATGGGCTGAACAGTGATGATAGTTCCGTTAGCAGCTAGCACCCACATGGAAATCCTGTACACTGGATCAGCGCCTTTAGAAATGCTTGCTGAAGTCAGAAATGAGCTGGCAGGCAATTGTATGGACTTCTTCCCCGTCTGTGCGGATGAGGTATTTATGGTTGTGCCGGTGCCAACCATCCCTCTCAAAGTGGCCATTTCAAATCCATCATAAATGGCAGCATCCGCCTTGCAGTTGACAAAAGATGCCAAGGGCATACCAGTACCTGTAGAGTAATGTGTAGAACTTGTTATCAGGTCTATGCCCTTCTGATTCACCGGGAGGGCATTGGCATACTCTACCGTAGCATCCAGCAAGTATTTGGAGTCATACGTAAATGTTGAGCCAGAATAGGTAGCAGGAGTAAATGCAAGTCCCTGAGGAAAATGAAATTGCCTGAATACGAATGCCTGGCCCAGTGTGTCCTGAAAAACGCGAAGTGAGGCTCCTTGTAAGAATGGGGTACTTCCTATGGGTGTAAAGTACTGATAACGCTCAATGACTTCGGAACTTCGGTTGGTGGCATTGAGTTTGAATATACCTTTTGCCGCAGTGGTTGTAGCTCCGGAAGTCAGGGGAAAATCGCTTGCATACTTGACATAGTCCGTCTGAACCGATAAGTCCTTGTTGGTTCTGGTACTCTGAACCAGCATGTTCTTTGCATTGTACAGATAAGTTGAAGTTACTTTTACGGAATCCGCCTGAGACTGATCTCCTACCTGGCTACTCACTTCGGTCATCAACAACCTGGACTGATTCACCGGAATCTGATATTGGGCAAAGTAGAACACCTTCACACCCTGTGCATCAAGGTGTGCATCAAAGCGAAGCCCGGTAATGATGCTTCCGCCACTGGGTTGAGAATAAGACATCCTTTTTTCAGATCTGAGCAATCCAGCAGAGTCATATTCAGATAGTTTTGTCAGGTACCCTCGAGCAAAGTCAAGGGCCTTCACTGGCGCAAATGGATAAGTATACCGTCCATTTTGAAGCAGATAGGCATTGCAAGGGCCCGTGAGGTTACGGGCTACGCGGCTCGAAACTGATTGGGCATCCGGATACATGTTGGGGATATCGTATCTGAATATGCGGTACCCCAGTCCAGGAGCATCTTCACGCACTTTAGCGTAAAGCACCTGAGAACCTTGACCAAGATCGCTTTGCGACCTGAAGATTGAATCAAGGTGCACAAACCCATAAACGGGTGGGTAGACCACTTTGCCGCTACTCTTGGTGCCCGTATCGTCCAGGTATGTATAGGTACGTTTTATGGAATGGGTGCCCCCGCTATAGGAGGACTGCCCGAATGCCGTTTCGCCACCGGTATTGGTTACAGACTTAACCCTTATCCCTGGGCCAACCACCTCCTCGCCTGTTGAAGCATCCACGTAAACATTTGGCTCATAGGCAAAACTTGTTGTCCCCCCGGTAGGATAATCAATTGCGATCAGGGCGCCTCGCAGCAAGAACGAAGTAGATGTCAGCATGGTACTTCCAAGTGGATCGGTACCATTAAGCTGCTGCGTAGGTGTTTGTCCTGCCAAAGGCCCAAGTCTTAAGCGTTTTTCGTCGGTCTGATTCTGATAAAAGTACAGGGTAGGTATGTTCTGGTTGCTGGTCTTTCCATTGAAGTACCCGAAATGGTCCTGCCCGTGGAAATCAACCCAGTTTACCGGCGCGGCTTGAGAGACTGTATCCACATCCTGATAGGTGAACACATAAGGGGGGAATGCCAGGCAGGAATTTATTTGCTTAATTTTCAACAGGAACGTCCGATACGCGGCTTTACTGAAATTGCTATTCAAAGACTTGATAGAGGCGTAAACAAACTCATACCCTTTCGTCTCCTGAGTCTCCGATTCGGTGGTAACTATCTTCTGGACCATGTCATTTGCCCAGGAAACACTAATGGTAAAGTTCTTCAGCTGGATTTGAGTAAGGTGATGTGGAGCAGATTCGTCCCTAATGATGTATAACGTATCCGCCTTTTGCGTGGCATTGGGTCGTACAACACTCACGAACTTGGCCCCCACCCCCAGTTCACTGCCTTCATAACTAAAATTGCATGCTGTGCCTGTGGCTACGCTGGTCATACTGGAAAGATTCCAAGTCGACACAAACGAGACACCTGGCAAATAGTACTCTAATTCCCTTCGAAAGAATTTAACCGTAGCGGCTGAGTTGGTTTGGATGGCCTGCCTGGTAACAAGATCCTGCACATCAAACACATAAGTGATCCCCTGTCTGTTCTTAATGGTAAAATTGCCATTGGCAAAAACAATATCTATGTCCTGATACGGAATGGTCTTTGGGAGTCCGTCAGCTCCAAAAATGAACTTACCTGATAATCCAGGCGCTTCAAAAAAGAAAATATCTGGCTCACTGTCGGCTGTACTTCCTAAAGTAGAGTTCATGAAGAACCAATCGATTTGCTCATTGGTGCAATTTGTTAAGGCATGGTCTGCAGATGGGGTAAAACCCTGAACAATAGATGCGACATTGTTAAAAAGCCACCCCTTTTGAGTAGGCGAATTAAGATCATCCGGCAACCCCCTCACCTCCCGAGTGATATATCCACCCATGGAAATATTCCAACCCATACCTGCATTGCCTTGACCATCCGTTAAGCGAAGCGCTCCTCCGTGGTGCGACAATGTAACTGATGCACTGAGATCATTTGCACTGATACTGGCCAATGGCAAGTTGATGATGGCTCGTCCGGTAAGAGGGTCCACGGTTTGGGCCCATCCATAGACGCAACAAAAACTAAAAAACAAATAAGTAAGAATAACTTTCGAATATGACTGGCAATGCATTTTGGTCCATTTATTCAGAAGTGACATCTTTACTACCATGCGTCTAAGAGTTTGAACTTCAGTAAATATTGCACCTGAGGGCTTATTAATCAAAGAACTATTAGCAATCGTTCATACATCTAAACTCAAACAGGTCAAACTAAAGCTGCTTGATAATCAATAGCTTGAGTCAATCATTGATTGAATATTTTTGAAAACCTTACACATCTACGTCTAAAGTCGTACAAGGATTGGGCATAAAATCACCCAATTTGTTTTCAATATTCCAACGGTGTACGATCCTCTAAATGTTTGAGGAATAGGTGGCGATAGTTTAATACAACAATGGAAATACAACGTCGCTAACTCATCCCAGATTGAAACATATCGCTCCGCTGGAGCTCGGCTGATTATATGGCAACAAACATCAAGTGTTGCAGCCAGGCTCGTTTTGATAGCGTTGAAATCATATTGATGACAATTTTGAATATTATGCGCCCGCAGTGCACAATATTATTGGATAGTCAATTGCGCGGAGAACTGCACTCAAATTGACAG
Source organism: Cyclobacteriaceae bacterium (assembly GCA_035430125.1). Taxonomy (GTDB): domain Bacteria; phylum Bacteroidota; class Bacteroidia; order Cytophagales; family Cyclobacteriaceae; genus ELB16-189. Next base: position 10,587 of record DAOMGC010000082.1, read on the forward strand.
CACAGCTCTAAAACCCCTGGCCGCATAGTATGATTCTGCTCCATTGTGATAAGTAAACACATGATCATATCGGCGATCGCAAAATAAAGCACCACCTCGTTTGCGGATATCCGGTGGCGTCAGGACCCAACTGGAAGTCTTGAGGTCAAACTCACCAACGAGTTGCAAACTGCGGTATTGTTCTTCACTCAATACACTTACCCCGATGGCAGCGGCCATCTGCATCGCGCTGCTTTTTGGCTTAAACTCTTTTCTGGACTTCAGGGCTGCGTCATCATAACACAAACTCCGGCGGCCCGAGGGGCTTTCGGCGGAACAATCAAAGAAGATATACTCCCCCGTTCTTCTATCGAAACCTACAACATCAGGTTCGCCGCCCGTGCTCTCCATTTGATGAAGTGACCAGAGTTTGTCCGGTTTGGAGTTAAGCCGTGCGAGCACTTTCGGCCACTCAATCCCTTTGTGTCGGATGATATTCTTCCGGAATCGTTCTGCGAGCAAGGCCAGCAATCCTTCCTGCTCTTTGTCTGACAGATTCTTTTTGACTGACTTTGCCATAATTTCGTGTTAGTCGTCTATTTACAATTGACCATCTAATATAATCATGTTTCCCAATGCCTCTCACTAATATCTTCCTTCCGCCCCTCCCTTAGTCAGTCTGCACCAAACCCGATGGCCAGCGGGTGAATTTTTACTAAATTCCACTTTGAACCTTATCCATGTCAGCTATTTCTACCTCCAGCGTTCGCAGCCAGTTCCCTTCGCTTCAGCGCAAGCACAACAACAAACCCTTGACGTTCATCGACGGACCCGCGGGTACGCAGGTGCCACGATCGGTCATTGATACCATCTCGCACTATTACGAAACATCCAATGCAAATACCCACGGTGCATTCATCACCACGCATGAAACCGATGCGGCAATTGACAAGACTCGTTCGTTAATGGCAAGTCTGCTTGGCGCAGAAGGTCCAGAAACCATTTCCATCGGACAGAACATGACCACCCTCAACTTTGCCCTGGCCCGCGCCATGTCAAGGGTGTTCAAACCTGGCGATGAAGTGCTTATCACCCAGCTTGACCACGAAGCCAATCGCGGTCCGTGGCTTACACTCCGTGATTTTGCTATCAAAGTGCGTGAGGTGAAACTGCTACCCTCCGGCGTCCTCGATTACAACGACTTCGAAGCCAAGATCAATGAGAACACCCGCATGGTGTGCATGGGCATGTCAGCAAATTCAATCGGCACAGTCAATAATATTGCCCTCGCTCGACAACTAACGTACCGCTACAACGCCTGGCTGCTGCTCGACGCTGTTCATTATGCACCACACTTTAGCATAGACGTTCAATCCATGGGCTGTGATTTTCTGCTTTGCTCTGCCTACAAATTTTATGGACCTCATGTTGGTTTATTGTACTCCAAACCTGGCCTCCTCGACAGAATCCCCACGGATCGCCTGCGCACGGCTGGTCAGGTTGCACCGTATGTGATTGAAACGGGTACCCTCAACCACGCCGCGATTGCCGGCGTTGGAGCCGCTGTTGAATTTCTGGCTAGCCTTGGACAAGGAAAAGATACCCGCAGTCAGTTAATCGATGCATTTACCGGGATCAGCAAACATGAACACGCCATGGCCAGCAAATTATACAATGGCCTTAAGAAGATTGACGGCATTACCATCATCGGTCAGGATTTCTCTTCCGCCATGCGTACACCCACGGTATCGTTTACCACCAAAGGAAAACGTCCCGAACAGGTATGTGCTGCGCTGGCCGCCGAGAACATCTGTGCATGGGATGGTCACTTCTACGCCATCCGCGCCATTGAATCACTGGGCCTGCTCGAACAAGGCGGCGTCACCCGAATGGGCATCTCCGTCTACAACACGGACGAAGAAATCGACCGCGTCATCGCTTGCATGAATACCATTGCCAAATCCTAATACCCTTATTCACCTCCTATTCCCCTACATCCTAACTCCTAAGTCCTAACCCCTAACCGCTATTACCATGGACAAACGCACCTTCCTCAAAAGCATGACCCTTGCCGGCCTCGGCGGATTAACCTCTCTGGATGCCCTTGCCAAACTGGTCGACGACAACAGCCATCGACTGCCTGATGAATTGGCCAAAGACGAAGACTTTTGGGCGGGTGTTCGCAAAGGGTACAGGCTCAAACCCGATTACATCAACCTCGAGAACGGATACTATTGTTTTCTCCCGCAGGAAACACTGGAGAATTTCATCAACCACGTGCGTGAGGTCAATTACCAGGGTTCGTACTACATGCGCACGGTGCAGTGGGACAATAAAAAGAAAGTAGCGGCGCGACTGGCACAGGTAGCAGGCTGCGCAGAAGACGAGTTGATCATCACCAGAAATACCACCGAATCATTGGACATGATTATCGGAGGTATGGACTGGAAAGCCGGTGATGAAGCCGTGATGGCGGAACAAGACTACGGCGCCATGCTCGATATGTTCAAGCTGGTAGCGAAACGATATGGAGTGGTCAATAAAATGGTGTCGGTACCCAATCACCCGGCTTCTGATGAGGAGATTGTAAAAGTGTATGAAAGCGCCATTACACCAAAGACCCGCCTGATGATGATCGGTCATATGATCAACATCACCGGACATATTCTTCCGGTGCGGAAGATATGCGACATGGCCCACAGCAAGGGTGTCCAGGTGATGGTCGACGGAGCCCATGCCTTCGCACACATCAAGTTTAATATGAATGACCTCGGTTGTGATTACTACGGCACCAGTCTGCATAAGTGGTTGAGCGTGCCCCTGGGAGCAGGATTCCTTTATGTCAGAAAGGACAATATCAAAAAGGTATGGCCTTTGATTGCCGATGGTGAACGTAAGGAAGATGATATCCTGAGGCTGAACCATATTGGTACACATCCAGTGCACACTGACCTGGCCATTAACAATGCCATTGATTTTTACCTTACCCTGGGTGTTGAACGCAAAGAAGCCCGTCTGCGCTATTTGCAGAATTACTGGACATCGAAGGTACGGAACGTGCCAAACGTCGTGTTGAATACACCTGCCGATGCTGCGCGCTCTTGCGGTATTGCCAACGTCGGGATTTCCACGATGAAACCTGGTGAACTTGCCGAGACCCTTTTAAAGAAGTACAAGGTTTACACGGTGGCCATTGATGGCGCCAATGTGCACGGCTGCCGGATCACTCCCAACGTGTATACAACTACAGAGGAACTGGATACATTCGTAAAGGCAATTCTCGAACTGGCGAAAGCCTAATGATATTTGCCGCGGAGGCGCTAAGGCGCAGAGAAAAATTTGCCTCTCCATGTTATCGCGCGCGTCTCCTGACGCGAGTGTAACTAAAAGGCTTTTTTTGCACCCGTGCCGGTGAAGAACACCGTCACATACTAAGTTGGCTACCGCGCCCGTCTCCAGACGTGAGTGCAACCCATCATTAACCAAGTGCAAAATGCATTTCCCGCAGGCATACCTCAGCGTCTTCGCGCCTTTGCGGTGAAAATTCCCACCAGTTCCCCGCTCACTACACAAATCCGACAATTCGATCCATAACATTGGCTTGGTATGTATCCCCGGGCCACCTTTGTTACGTCTTATGACCAAAAAGACGCTTATGATCCGCATATTCACCCTCCTCACCCTTTGCCTGGTAGTGTCAACTACTTTCGCCCAGGACGTAGCCTCCACCACCCGGAAAAAGGGCTTCCACTTCTCCTTTGGAGACTACGGCATTGGAAACTTCAATGTTCAGAGCCGCGGCAAGATTGAAATCTCTGATGATGACAAGGATGTCAAATCCATTTCGTCGGATGGTTATCTCGAGATTACCAAGACCGTCTTCGGGAGCCGCCGCTCGTTGGTGATTACGCCCTCAGGTACCGGCTTGAAGCGTGAATACTACGAGGGCCGCAGCCTGGTTCCTTTTGAACCCGAAG
>DAOMGC010000083.1:0-14288 GCA_035430125.1 Cyclobacteriaceae bacterium
ACTAACTTTTTCATTGGACTGTTTATTTTTCGTTTTGGTTAAGGTTTCCGTTATCTACTACTTCAATGTTCTGAATTTTCTCTACCGAAGATATACTATCGTCTTCATTAAGCCTGATCACCCGCACGCCCTGTGTTGCTCTACCCATCACGCGAAGTTCTTCCACGCGGATGCGAATACTGAGGCCGGAACGGTTGATAATCATTAGTTCATCCTTGTCTCCTACCTGCTTAATTGCAACAAGCTTGCCAGTTTTTTCCGTGATATTGATCGTTTTTACGCCTTTTCCACCCCTGCGGGTAATCCGGTAGTCGTCGATCGAAGAACGTTTTCCGTAGCCCAGCTCGGATACGACCAGCAAGTTAGCATCTGCTCCGGTAATGCACACCATGCCAATTACCCGGTCGTCGGCGCCTTCCAGCGTCACAGCCCGTACGCCCGCTGCGGTACGACCCATAGGCCGAACATCGGCTTCATCAAAGTGAACGGCCTTGCCACCACGCTTGGCAATCACAATGTGATTCTTGCCATTGGTCAACGCTGCATTGAGCAGGCGGTCACCTTCATGCACGGTAATAGCTGTAATACCATTGGCACGGGGCCGGCTATAAGCCTCCAGCGCAGTCTTCTTTATAGTGCCCTGCTCGGTACACAGGATCACAAAGTTCTCATTCACGTACTTCTCATCCTCCAGGTTCTGCACGTTCAATACAGCCCGAACGGAGTCACCTGATTCAATATTCAGGAGGTTCTGGATGGCACGCCCTTTGGATGTCTTTGTACCCTCGGGAATCTCATACACCTTCTTCCAGAACACTTTACCCTGCGCCGTAAAGATGAGCAGGTAATGGTGTGCATGGGCAATAAACAGGTGCTCAGTAAAATCATCTTCCTTGGTCGATACACCCTTCGATCCTACCCCACCACGACCTTGCGTGCGGTATTCAGACAATAGGGTACGCTTGATATATCCCTGGTTGGAAATCGTAATCACCATTTCCTCATTGGGAATCAAGGCTTCAACGGTAATATCATCTTCGCTGGCGACCACCAGGGTACGGCGCGGATCGCCATAGCGCTCTTTCATTTCCAGCAGCTCGGTCTTGATGATGCCCATCCGCTTGGCCTCACTGGCCAATACTTCTTTCAATTCAGCAATCAGGGCCATCACTTCCTTGTACTCGTTCTGGATCTTCTCGCGCTCCAGTCCGGTCAGGCGCTGCAACCGCATTTCCAGGATGGCTTTTGCCTGAATCTCCGACAGGGTGAATTTCTCCATCAAGCCGACCTTGGCTACATCCGGATCTTTGGAGCTACGGATCAAGGCAATTACTTCATCCAGGTGATCGAGGGCGATCAGGTAGCCTTCAAGAATATGGGCCCGTTTCTCGGCCTCGGCCAGGTCAAACTTGGCGCGGCGTATAACCACCTCATGGCGGTGCTCCACAAAATATACGATCTGATCCTTGAGGTTCAGCGTCTGTGGTCGGCCTTTCACCAGCGCCACATTGTTCACCCCAAAAGATGACTGTAGTTGTGTATACTTGAACAGGTTGTTCAGTACGATATTCGGAATGGCATCTTTCTTCAGGTCATAAACCACCCGGTATCCGTCGCGGTCTGATTCATCACGGATATCGGTAATGCCTTCGAGTTTCTTTTCATTGATCAGGGCAGCGGTCTTCTCAATCATCATCGCCTTGTTCACCTGATAGGGTATCTCGGTAACAATGATCTGGTCCTTGCCTTTCGCGTTGGTAACAATCTCGGCTTTGGCGCGAACCACTACGCGGCCACGACCGGTCAGGTATGACTCCTGCACGCCCGACAAGCCATAGATAATACCGCCGGTGGGGAAGTCAGGAGCTGTGATGTACTTCATCAATTCCTGAACCGTGATCTCATGGTTGTCGATGTAGGCAATGGTGCCATCTACCACCTCGCTGAGATTGTGGGGAGCCATGTTGGTGGCCATACCTACGGCGATCCCTGAAGATCCGTTAATTAACAAGTTTGGAATCTTAGCCGGTAGAACCGTAGGCTCGGTGAGTGAGTCGTCAAAGTTGGGTTGGAAGTCGACGGTGTCCTTGTTGATATCGGCCAGCATCTCTTCTGCTATGCGGCGCAGGCGAGCCTCCGTGTAACGCATCGCGGCAGGCGAGTCACCGTCCACTGAACCAAAGTTTCCCTGACCGTCCACCAGGGTATAGCGCAGGGACCAATCCTGAGCCATACGCACCATGGTATCATAAACCGAAGCGTCGCCGTGCGGGTGGTACTTACCCAACACTTCTCCGACGATACGGGCGGATTTCTTATAGGCTTTGTTGTAGTTTACCCCCAACTCCTGCATGCCAAAAAGCACCCGACGGTGTACTGGCTTCAGTCCGTCGCGCACATCCGGTAGCGCACGGGAGACGATTACCGACATCGAATAATCGATGTAGGCTCCCCTCATCTCATCTTCAATGTTGATCGGAATGATGTTCTGCCTGGTGGGTAGGCCGGTAGATTCTTCTGCCACGTTTTAGTTCGATTATAGGTCTATAAAATAACGTGCGAAGATAGGCAAAAAGGCTCGATTCTAGGTGCGCAGAATGGGTGAAAAATGGGCGAATTCAGGCACAAAAAACAGGATTTACCCGACCCTCAATAGGGGTTGAGTTTCTTCTTGTTTTTTCCCTTGTAGCGGAAGAGGTTAGGGTGGTTTTCGCCGTATTGCGGATTCTGCTTTTTGTAGATGGGATGTACCCTGCTCCGGTACTCCCGGTCGCCATGCGCATGGTTCATCTGAATCTTGCAGTCGTGCTTTTTGCACTTGGGCAAATCGGGGATGCTATAGGTAAGGCCAATGTTCAGGTAGGCCGCGTTCATGCTGTGTGATATCGGGGCCGGGCCTGCCGGCAAATTCAGGGTGTAGCTCTTGATCTCAAATGACGGACGCACAAACACACGCAAGTACTCCGACAACTCACGTTCAACGGTAACGCCCACATTGAAAAACACACCCTTCTGGATGCCTGCGTCAAAGTTACTGCCAGGGTTATAGCTCCCAACCTGCAGATCACCTGTGAACAGATAATTGCCCGTGCGATAAAAAGATACACCCGCGTACCCAAAGTACTTGCTCATCCAACCCGATGCATTGGGTGGCTGAAAGGACTTGATCTTATTACCATAGCTGTAAGGTTGCAAGGCGCCGATGCTCATCAACTCATAGCTGTAGCCCGCACCGATGCGATAACGCTTCAAAAACTCGTAATGGATGGTAAGCCTTAGCGGGATGTTAAACGCCTTTCCCCTGAACCCGAGCTTGGCTGTATCCGATGACACCCGGAAACTGCCGGGCACCAGCGCACTATTGTCTACTGCCGACTGATTTACCCAATTCGAATACCGGCTGGCACCTGTGTCTTTGACTCCAAACAACTCCGGGGAACCGGCCGTCGGTTGGTAAATTACATAACCATTCAGGTTGTGACTGAAATAAGTCTGGCCATAGCCCACACTCGCCCCAAACCTAAAGTTGCGGAAGATGGACTGCGGCCGCTTCTTGATCTCAGCATAGAAGTTCTTGAGCGGAAAGGTGGTGGACTCATCCTCCTCCTGAGCCCAGGTTGTGGATGGAATAGCCACCAAGAGGGCCGTTACGATCAACCCTGTCCGAATAAACAGGGTGAGCACACGCAATCGGGAAATGGTCAGTTTCGGGGTCAAAAAAGAAATTACTTTACCAACGTTAATAATATCCGTAGCTCGGATAGCCGCTTTCAAGGCTGCTAAAGGTATGAAAAAGGGTTTGCCCTTTCCTGACGGAATAGGTAAAGTCATGGGTCTGGTTTTGCCCCCGCCGGTCGCGGGCGCTGAATACCACCTGGTTTTGTCCTTCCTGCAGGGGCACACGGGCATAGTAGATGCTATGGGGTAGTGTTTGCCAGTTCCGGGTGTCAGCCTTCTCGGTAATCGCATTAACAACGCTCAGGATAGAGGCCAAATTGCGGTCACTCTTCCTCACCTCATACTCTTCCACCTTCTTCAACGCCACCCGCACCAAGGCTTTGCTCAACTCCAGCATCATGCGTTCGTTCAGGCACTTAAACGCAACCTGGTTTACATCTTCGAGGATAGCCAGGGGAATGATCTGGTCACCAATCTGAATGGTGGCTGCCGTAAACACTTCAGGCCGCTCGATATACTTGGGAAAGGCAACCCGAAACGCTTCCATCCTGGCAAGTCCGGATCGTTCTTTTTCGTCATACCCCGACATATCAAATGGGAAGCTGATGCCGAGTTCTGTGTTGGTAAAGATGAGCCGGTTACCCTGCCTCACAATGAAGAAACTTATGCCCCACTCGGCTTTCACCGGACTCAGGCCATTGTGCCAGAAAAACACCAGGTCACCATCGGAAGGTTGCACCGTGTAATCAGCCATACCAAACTTCTCTTTAAAGCTTTCAAACTCATCATCCAACGCGCTGAGTTTTGCCGTCCGCAACAGGTCTTTTTTCAATTGCTCTGGGGCCTGCAGACCAAACATCCGGCTGTAGTCGGTATCATAGACCTCCACCGCATTGCGATAGGCAATAAAGGCATTGTTGTAATCGCGGTCTGCATCGTAGATGATGCCCATGAGGGTATTGATAAAGGCATCGCGCTTGTATTTGTCATCGGATGAATACCTGTCCGACAGCTGCTGCAGGCGCACATTCAGCCTGCGACATTCCACCAGCGCATCGTCATAGTTACCGAGCTTCAGGTAGTTTAAAGCCTTGAAATACAGTAGGATAAGGTGTTCATGATCTTCCCCCGCATAAACCGTAAAATTGGGATTGGTAAGGTAGGAAACGGCCTCATTGAGATAATTTACTCGGTAATCCTCCCCAAAAAGATAGGCCTTCTCAAACCAGGTATTGCTCTCTTCATAATTGCCCATCAGCGAAAGCAGCAATCCGTTGTTGACATCGTATAGAAACTGCCGTTTGCCCGCTCCCTCCGATGGCCTGGCCCGTAAAGTGGACAGCGCTTTCTGCAGGTCACCTTTCTCGAATTGCTCGTTGAAGCTAAAGTTGGCCTGATAATAGGTGGCGCAACCCGTTAGCCAGGCAAGCGAAAGGATAAGTAAGGCGCGACGCATGGTCGGTTAGTTTCGCACGTATTTCTTGATCTCTTTTTGGCTGTACCACACCCGCCGGTTGGTCTCCATATCCGTCAGGAACAAGGTCGTTATATAGTTCACGGTGCGGCGCTTCTGGTAGGTATCGACTTCGGAAGTCATTTCACCGAACAACATCAGGTTGGCCCCTACTTCCTTTCCCCATTTTGCAACGGTAGCCGGATCTGCAAAGTCTTGCTGCTGGATGCGTTCAAGTCTGAGTTTGTCGCGAAAGGCTGCGGACTCAATCAGGTCAGCGAGATTGGAGTTGTAGATGGCCAGCTCCATCTTCTTGATGTAGTTCTCCGAATCAATATGTTCCGTTGTTTTATTCTTAACCTCTCCTACCAGGATGGCAGGCTTTCGACCCAGGGTCTTGGCATACTCCTTAAATTTCTCGCTGTTCAGCAGGTCGTTGATCATACTCGTAGCCACTTCCCGGCTGTCGGTATCGTTCCATCTTCCGCTGAGGTCGGTGGAAGTTGCAGGATCGATGCGGGTAACGGTGCGGGCACAAGCGCTCAACAAAAGCAAGGCTACAAGGGCAACGGTTCTCATGGGGTTTGAATTCAAGAGATTAGATCAAATTCCTTGCCAGGGGTCACACTACACCTGCGTAAGCTGTTGGATCACTCCGGTTGGGTCTTTTGCGGAGAACACCAGATTGCCGGCCACCAGTACGTGGGCACCTGCATCCAATAACGGGCGGGCATTGTTCAGGTTTACGCCACCGTCAATTTCTATCAATGCCCTGGACCCCGAAGATGCAATTATTGCCCGCAGGGCCCTTACTTTCTCATACGTGTGCTCAATGAACTTTTGTGCACCAAACCCCGGATTCACGGACATCATGCACACCAGATCAATATCGCGAATAATGCTTTCCAGGTGTTGAACCGGCGTGTGTGGATTGATGGCTACGCCCGCCTGTGCACCAAGGCTTTTGATCTGTTGGATGTTCCTGTGCAGGTGTGGGCAAGCTTCCAGGTGTACAGAAATGATAGCGGCGCCAGCCTTGCGGAAGGCTTCTACATAGTTCTCAGGATGCACGATCATCAGGTGCACATCCAGTGGCTTTTTGGCATGCCTGTTGGCAGCCTCGACCACCGGCACACCCATGGAAATATTGGGTACGAAAACACCATCCATGATATCTACGTGGATCCAGTCGGCCGCGCTGCCGTTGATCATTTCAATTTCGCGCTGCAAGTTGGCGAAATCGGCGGCCAGGATGGAGGGTGCGATGATGGGTTTCATGGCACCAAAAATAGCACATTAAAGCTTCATAAATCGAAGACTTAGGTTCTTCCCTCCGGCCTGAACCTTCAGAATGTACGAGCCCGGTAGAAGCTCGGAGACATCAATCTGCAGCGGGTCCAACTCCCAGGTCAGGGTGGTTGTTTTAGTACTTAACTGACGACCTGCCATATCAAAAAAGGAAAGCACAATTGTACCCTCAGGCAAATCCCTAAAGGACAATTGGAAGACATTCGCGACTGCATTGGGATACAGGAGAACTTCGGTATAGGCCGACTTGCTCTTCAAATAGTTACTTGCTGCGGTGTAGCTGGCAATCCCAAATCCGAAACTGTTGTCGGGTTTGTTTCCTTGCCTTGCGGATATTTTCACCGCCTCAATAAGCTCACCGGGTTTGTGTTCTGGAAACGCTTGCAGCATCCCCGCCATCAATCCGGCAACTATCGGTGAGGCTAAGGATGTCCCGCTATTGGTTCCCGGTTGGGCATTTGGCAGAATCACCTGGGTATTAACGCCCATGGCCATTACATCCGGTTTGATGCGGCCGTCGGCTGTAGGGCCAACCGAAGAGAAGCCCGCTTTGGCACCCGTTGTGTTGACGGCACCAACGGCAATAATGCCATCTGCATCTGCCGGCGAAGTAATGTATCGCCACGCCGACTGTCCTTCATTGCCAGCGCTCACGACAACGATGATTCCACGGTCGCGGGCCATCCCGGCCGCACGGGTGATCACAGCAGTTTTTCCATCCAGTTGCGTAATCTTGTAGTCCATGGATGGGTCATCAAAGGTGTTATATCCCAAAGATGACTGGATAATATCCGTACCGGCACTGTCCGCCTTCTCAGCAGCAAAAGTCCAGTTGTATTCCTCTATTCGGTACTCCGATGACACGTCTTCGGTCACAAAAAAATTAAAGGTTGCCTCCGGAGCAGCTCCCACATAATTGTATGGACCACAATTCGCGGTGCACCGCCAATAACCTTGTCGGGCGCCAATCACCGAAAACACTTCTGTTCCATGTGCATCGTACTGATAGACATTTCCTGAATTGCCAATAAAGTCTTTGGTAGTTAAAACCCGCCCATCAGCTACTACCGGCTGAAAGGCGAATTGCCCATTGTTGATGCCCGGAAATCCTGCATCAAGGATACTTATCATGACGCCCTTCCCTGTAAACCCGTCGGCCTGCATGTCAACAATTCCGGCCAGAGCGAACTGTGTCTCCGCATCTGCACCGGCTGACGCATTGAGTGGTGCGACCTTATTTGATTTCCTGCCACCCAATAGTTTGTGACCTGGTGCCACCAGTTCGGTTTTTCTGACAAATGGCAATGCACCTATCGTAGCAATTAGACCAGGTGTAGCCTCTACCAATACTCCGTTAAACCATTTGCTGGTAAAGAAGGTCTTGGCGCCGCTCGCCTTCACCTGGGCCACATAGGTGGGATTGACAGGCAGGTCTTCAGCATTGACGGAGACACCGCTGTGATTCCTTCGGGCGATGGCTTTGGCTGAAAGAAACGACTGGGGTTGCGCAATCGAATAGGGCGTGTTCAATTTATCCCTGAAGAACACCATGTATCGATTGGTTTGCGCCAGGGTGGAAATCGCGCAAAGCAGGCCGACAAGAAGACCACTAGCGCGCCACATAGTCTTTCAGGGTCTGCTTGTAGGCCACACCAGACTCCACAATCTGCTTGCCGATGCATGTGCCAACGGTGCAATATGAAAATACATTGCTCTCATAATAAACCAAACCAACGCCGAAGGCATATACGGAGGTGCGCACATCTTGTCCAACGATGGGGTCTTGTGCACTATTTTCTTCGATGGTGACCGTATTCTTGTAGGACAGCGTTCCCAACTGAAAGCCCTGTGCTAAAGCTTTCACGGCATAGGCGTCGCAATTCACTGTGCCGTCCGTACAGCGGTCTTTGCCACCCAGATTGTTATACGCATTGCCATTCCAAGTTTTTCCTGCGCTGAGCGGAAGGGAAAGTTTCAGGTAGGGAATGTTGCCTTGTTGAACCACGACCGTAAAGTCACTCTTGCGCACAGACCACGTATCGGTGGCCGTGTAGGGCTGCGTGTCATCTACGCGGCGGAAACGCTGGAGGGTATATATTACCTCACCGGAGGAAGCCACCAGTGTATCTGAAACGATCACCTTCAAATCATACGAAGCCGTGGTCTGGCCGGTGACCGGTGAAAACTGCGTCTCCACAACCGCGTATGTCCATTGACTCCCCTTTTGAATCGGGTAATAGCCACTACTGTCTATTTTGGGGAATGAGGTGTGTGATTCACACGCGACCAGTGCAAGTAAGAGCCATGAAATGAAAAGTTTCAACCGCACACGACTGGGTTAGTGTACAAAGTTATTTTTTCTTTTTGATATTTGGCCATGAATCAACGCCCGCTCATCTACGTTCACCGGATTACGAACCTCAGCGATGCCCGTTACTGTGCTGGTATGGGTGTGGATATGTTGGGGTTTGTTGTTGATCCCTCCGATCCTGACTATGTAACTCCCAAACTGTATCAGGAAATGGTTGGTTGGATATCGGGTCCGAAGCGGGTAATCGAATGGTGTTCCACTTCCTCACCCGATTGGGATGAGTTGCTAGAAGCCTATAAACCAGATCTTATTCACCTTCCCCTCCGGGGCATTGCCACGGCTCCTGCCCTTCCGTTGATGGTGGAAATCGATGCCTCTGAATTGCCGTCATTAAAGTCTAGCCCCAATTTTACCCACCTGATCATCCGCGACGGATTGAACATCCATACTATTCCAAACTCCACTAAACTGCCGGTACTGCTTTCTGTTCCTGGTAATATCAATAGCCAGGAGTTGTTGCACCATACCGGTGCCGCAGGCCTGGCATTGCAAGGCAGCAGTGAGGTGGCACCTGGGCTGAAAGACTACGATCATCTGGCCCAGATCCTTGAAGCCCTCGAGGAATAAGGATTAGTTCTGCATCGATGCTGGAGTTGGTCGGGATCCGCAAAGAGCTGGTCGGGACTTGCAATCCCGATCCCAACAAGGATCACCAATCCCAAAGGGATTGAATTCCATAACACGGCATGAAATGCTGTGTAGACCAGAGCCGTCAATCATTCCCAAACTTCTTCATCAGGCGATCAACTGCTTTGGGTGCCACTTCTCCATAATCAACCGATACGGTCTTAGCACTATCCAGCCACTTTTCAATCTTCTTCAGGCTGCGCTTCTTTACCCGTTTTAACACCGGCACACCCAATTTCTTTAACGCTGCGGCATTGCAGGCCTGCTCATATTGATTCTTCATCGGCACCACCAACAACTTTTTGTTGAGGTACAGTACCTCTGCCGGAGTCTCGAAACCAGCACCGCACAACACGCCATGGCTGGACACCATGCTGGCCACAAAATCATCACCGGAAACCGGATAGACAGAAATCTTCCCTACATGGTATGGCACTTGGGTATGCTTGGAGAAGATATGCCATTTTAACGAAGGCAATTTCATCAACAGGGCCACCAGCTTCTTGTCATCATAGGCAGGCAGGTACACGGTATAGTGGCCTTTATCCGTAGCCTTCACTTCCCGGATAGCTTTACGCACAACGGGTTTGAATATATTCTTATCATATTCATCAAAATGAAAGCCGATGTAGTCTTTCACCGGTGCATAGTTCTTCAATACCCACTCACCAAAAGGATCTTTGATACGGGGCTTCGGTGTCTTTTTGGACAACATCGCCGATTGGTGACTGAGGCCAACGATTCGTACATCCTTTCTGTGCGCCGCCCAAGCCGTGATGGGTTCAAAATCATTCACCACCAGGTCATATTTTTCTATGGGAAAAGTCTTGATTTCTTTGAGCACATCGCGTGAGCTGTTTTCAATCAGGGTATTGTAAAAATTGATGCCACCGTGTTTGCCAAAATGAAAACTCAATCCCTTTGACTTGTATTTCACCGCAAATGGTAACTTGATCTCAGACTGCGCACCACTGACCATCAGGTCAATATCGCCATAGCGTTTCAACTCCGGAATAATATCAACGGCACGACTCAGGTGACCATTCCCCGTGCCCTGAATAGCATATAGTATTTTCATGATGGCCTTCCAGTAGGTTTGTTGTGTAAGAACTCATCAACAAGGTCTTTAAAAATTTCATCATTATCACGGTCCGATTTGAGGTGCCTGGAAAGTTTGATGGCCTGAGCGACCGGGTCATCATGATACCGGTATATCTGCCATTGTCCGTTGTTATATTCCAGGGCGGTAAGGTTCTCTACCCAGTCGCCGGAATTCAGGTACATCACTTCGCCGGCATTGGTCTTCACCGGCCGCATGTCAGGATGATGGATGTGACCACAGATGACGAAATCATATCCTTTGGTTATGGCTATTTTCGCGGCTGTCTCCTCAAAATTATTGATGAACTTCACCGCGGATTTGACACTGTCTTTCACCCGCTTGGACAAGGATATCTTGCCGCGGCCCATCAGCCGGAGGAGGAAGTTCACGAACGTATTAATCAGGATCAGTGTGTCGTATCCTACTGCACCCAGCTTGGCCAGCCACTTGGAGTGCTGCATCGTCACATCGAATACATCGCCATGGAAGATCCAGGCTTTTTGCCCATCGAGGGTGATGACTTTCTTGTTCTCAATCTGCAGTGACCCCATCCGGAATCCTGCAAACTTGCGGAGCATCTCATCGTGATTTCCGGTCAGGTAGATAACCTTGGTGCCTTTGGCCATCAGGCCCGTGATATGTTTCACCACCTGCATATGCGACTTCGGCCAATAGCGTTTGGAGAACTGCCACATGTCGATAATGTCGCCGTTCAACACCAGCATACCGGGCTTTATGGTCTTGAGATAACGGATTAACTCTTCCGCGTGACAGCCATAGGTACCCAGGTGAACATCAGAAATCACCACCAGTTGAACATCGCGTCGTTTTTGCTTCGCCAAGGGAGACTATTTTAGTCCAAGATAAGGGAAACGTCCGTGGTGCCCGCCGGGGGTACATGTTAAGAAACTGTTAACAACGCCAAGCAGTTGTGCTGGTCGGGATTTGTAATCCCGACCTTATACGCCTGCCCAATCCCGAAGGGATTGAATTACATAACACGGTATGAAATGCCGTGTAGTGCCACATGCCGGTCGAGATCACCATCAGGCAAACCGAAACCTAAGGTACTTGATCGTCTCTCCCTGCTGGGCAAACATCTCTTCATACCGGGTCTTGACATCAAAACACTCGGGCCTCAACGCACTGGCATACACATTATCGGTATGTTGTAAATCCACAACATCAGTCCGCCCCTGCAACTCTTCAAGCGTGTATGCAAATAGCCCCGTATTGTCGGTCTTGAATCGCACCATGCCACCCGGCCGGAGTATTTTCTTGTATAAGTCCAGGAACCTCGGGTTGGTGAGCCTGCGTTTGATGTCTCTTTTCCTGGGACGCGGATCCGGGAACGTAATCCATATCTCATCTACTTCGCCTTCACCAAAGAAGAAGTCAATGTTCAGGATGTTGGTGCGAAGGAATCCAATGTTGGTGATATTTTGTTCAACCGCCAGGGTACTCCCCTTCCAAATGCGGTCTCCCTTCACGTCTACCCCGATATAGTTTCGTTCCGGAAACAGTTTAGCAAGCGCCACTGAATATTCACCCCTGCCACAGGCGAGTTCGATGGTGATGGGATGATCATTCTGGAAATAGTCAGTGCCCCATTTATTCTTGATGGCGGTGTACAACGGCTTGCCTGGCTCGATCACGTTATCGCGGTTGGCAATCACCGCAAAGCGAAACAATTTATTCTTCAAGGGGTGCTGTTAAAGGTTCTCCAATTCGGCCACCACAAATGTGCTGCCTCCGACAAAAATCAAATCGTCCGGCCCGGCTGCTTCAGTCGCACGGCGTAGTGCCTGGTTGACATCGCGCTCCACCACACCACGGAGTCCGGCAGCGCCTGCCTTGGCTGCCAGGTCATAAGCGTCCAGGGCCCGAGGTATGTTGGCCTGACAAAAGTAATAGTCCGCGTCGGCAGGCAGTAAGCCAAAGACGTCATTCAGGTCCTTGTCTTTTACCACACCAAATACCATGTGCAGTTTGCGATGGGGTGTTGCTCTGATCTGTTCTACTACCATTTGAATTCCGGCAGGGTTGTGGCCTGTATCACAAATCGTCAAAGGCTTTTGAGACAATGTCTGCCAACGGCCTTTCAGTCCGGTGAGCGACACCACATTGGCAATCCCGTTGCGCAATGCTTCTTCCGAGATGCGGTACCCCATCATCTTCAGCCTCACTACACTCTGCAGGACACCTGGAATGTTCTTTTGCTGGTATAAGCCACGCAAGGCAGGACGAATATCTTTCAGCCACAGCTGCTTGTCGCGATATACATCAAACCCTTCGGAGGTTGGTGCCAATGTCAGGTGATCAGAAGCAAATACAATGGGTGCTTCGAGTGAACGGGCACGATCTACAAATACGGACTCTACTTCGGATTGGTGTTCACTGATTACAACCGGTACTTGCTGTTTGATGATTCCAGCTTTTTCGGAAGCGATCTTGTACAAGGTATCACCGAGCAAATCTTTATGATCAAAGCTGATGTTCGTAATTAAAGACAACTGCGGTGTGATCACGTTGGTGGAATCAAGCCTTCCGCCCAGCCCCACTTCAATCACCGCGATGTCCACGGCCTGCTGCACAAAGTAATCAAATGCCATGGCGACAGTAGTCTCAAAGAAGGAAGGCTGAACGTCTTCCAGTAAAGGCTTCAGTCGCCTTACAAAGTCTATCACGAAAGAACGGCTGATCTCCTGTCCGTTTACTTTGATTCGTTCGGTGAAGTCGCGCAAGTGTGGTGAGGTGTATAATCCGGTCTTATACCCTGCCGCCTGGAGAATGGCCGCCAGCATGTGACTGGAACTGCCTTTTCCATTGGTTCCCGCGACGTGCAAGGACTTAAATCGGTTCTCCGGATTGCCCAGGGCCCGACAGAGCTTCTGGGTGTTAACGAGGTCAGCTTTGTACGCCGGCGCTCCGATGCGTTGATACATCGGCAGAGATTGGTAGAGGTACCGAAGGGTCTCGGCGTAGGCGTCCATCATAGCGGTGCAAATCTACACAACAAAAAAGCCGCCCGACAATGCCGGACGGCTTCTTGTTTATGTTTGCTGATCGCTTAGTGACCTAGTTTGAATAATCGGTATCCCACGGAAAACTGGAACACCTGGTTCTTGGCCGACGTTGTTCCCATCGAAGACACCAATGCGCCTGGTACAGTGCTACCCGTATACTTGTTGATGTCGGAAGCGCCAATGTTATAGCGGGCCGCCAGGTTCAAACCAAAAGGAAGGTCCCAGCCCAGGCCGACACCAACTGAAATGTCAGAGGACTTAAGGAAATTCTTCAGGTCCTGACCAGTCACCAATCCGCTTGATCCGGTACCAGATGCGTTGATCAGGTCCCCCTTGGCGCTGGTAAGGAATCCAAACTGCGGACCTGCCTGGAGGTTAAGACCACCGGCCAGATACAACTTAAGCATCACCGGGATATTGATGTAGTCAAAATTTGAAACACCTTTGGAACCATTGAATGTGAATTCATGGCCCTGACGCGACAGCAGGAACTCAGGCTGAATACCGATCTTGGTGAACTTGAAAAGGAAGTACCCGCCAACATGGTAGCCGGTGCTGTTGCTCCAGGCTGAAGATAGCGATGTCGTCCCATTCAGGCTGGCGAAGTTAAGTCCGCCTTTGACCCCAAACGCAACCTGTACTTGTCCATATGCATTGATCATGAACAGGGACAGTACGGTAATAAGAATGATTCTGATTTTTTTCATGGATTGATATTGATGG
>DAOMGC010000084.1:0-13780 GCA_035430125.1 Cyclobacteriaceae bacterium
AGGCCCGTGAGCGCCGTGAGAAACTCAAGGCAGCCCGCAAGCAGGAGATGAGCAAAGAGGAGTTCAATGAGAAATGGACCCTTCCCGCTTACCTGCGCCGTGGTGTGAAAATGGAAAATGCACCGCACTCATCAGATCGGTTCATATCCAAATTCAATTTGAATGATGATAACAATTTGTTGGGCAATAATAAATTCCTGCACGACAATGTGGACTAAGCACACAAACGGCATTTCATCGGCTGTACATGACCTGTCGGGGTTGTGTCGTTTGATTGTGCATATGACATGGCATTTCCGGCATGACTGGTTATTTACTCCATTCGTAGTGGTTGTTGGTGGTAAATATTTTTTTGCCGGTGCCGGAGTGCCTTCTTTTTGGTTAGGTCACGCAATGATCGCTTGTCGGTCAGCGCGTCAGTTTAGGCAGGTTTAGGAATTTTTGGCCGCCCCTAACCGAATGCTTTTTTAAACTGGAAAGCCGGACACTATGGTCCGGCTTTCTTATTTCTAGCCTCGTCGTTTCCCGTGCGGAATGCATTGGTTTGTCTATCTTTATATTATCTACGCCTATGAATAAGAAAATTATTTACTTCACCTTTCCCATTATCCTGATTGGTGGCCTATACTTTTTGGGACCTGAGCCGGACCGTCCGCAATGGGATCCTGCGCCCATAGTGGTCCCGCAAGCAGCGGATGACCTCGAGCGATACATCACCGATCAGGAATCAAAACACCGTGTGAAGCCAGATAACGAAGCACGTATTGTTTGGGCAGATTCATCCCGCAAAAAGACGCCATTCAGCATCGTCTATTTGCATGGTTTTTCAGCAAGCCAGGCCGAAGGCGATCCTGTCCATAAGGAATTTGCACGCCGCTATGGTTGTAACCTCTACCTCGCACGCCTCGCCGACCATGGCATTGATACGACAGAGCAATTGCTGTACTTCACGCCCGACCGATGGTGGAGAAGTTCGCGTGAAGCGCTTGCTATTGGCAAAGCCATCGGCGATCGTGTGATTGTTATGAGCACCTCAACCGGTTCGACGATGGCCTTGATTCTTGCCGCTACCTATCCGGAAGATGTGTATGCCATAATGAACATGTCTCCGAATATTGCTATCAACGATGATAATGCACATTTGGTGAATGATCCCTGGGGACTGCAAATTGCGCGCCTTGTGGTGGGGGGCAAGAGCCGCGTGATCAGGCAGGACTCGGTGATTAACAGATATTGGAATAATCCTTACCGGATGGAAGCGGTTGTGCAATTGCAGGAAATGCTGGAGGATAAGATGACCCCTGCGACTTTTGCAGCAGTACACTGTCCAAGTGTCACCTTGTATTATTATAAAAGCGAACAGGAACAAGACCGGACGGTGAAAGTTAGTGCCATGAAAGAGATGCATGGTCAACTGGCAACCCCCGATTCACTGAAGGAGATTGCAGCAATTCCGGGAGCTGGGGGTCATGTGTTGGGATCTTACCTGGTATCGAAGGATATTCCTGCCGTTTCAGCAGCGTTCAACGCTTTTGCAGAGAAGAAACTCAGGCTGAAGGCCCGTGGTGAGTGATCTCGCGAAGGTAAAGGCGAGCACGCTCCAGGTCTTCGGGTGTATCAATGCACATCCCATCTTCGAGATCGGTTTCTACGGTCTCAATGGTAAGTCCGTTCTCCAACCATCGGAGTTGTTCGAGTGATTCTGCTTTTTCCAACGGAGATACCGGCAACTCGGTAATTCGCTCGAGGATATCCTTGCGATAAACATACAACCCCACATGGCGATAGAAAGTCGTGGATGAAATCCAACTCTGGGGATCTGTTTTTTGCACGAAGGGAATGGGTGACCGGCTAAAATACAAAGCTTCTTTTCGGTGATTGAGCACCACCTTGGCTTCGTTGGGGGAGTGAAGTTGGTCGAGGGTTCTTATCCGTTGAATAAGGGTGGCCAGTTCTGTCCGCTCATGCAAAGAACTGCACAGAAGATCAATTTGCAGGGGATTGATAAATGGCTCGTCCCCCTGAATATTAACCACAAAGTCAAATGCTTCGGCCTGCTTTTGCAGTGCCTCAAAGCACCGGTCAGTGCCGCTCGGGTGTTGCTCCGAAGTCATGCATGCCTTGCCACCAAAACCCGTTACGTGGTCGTGTATCTGTTGATGATCAGTTGCGACGAGCACCTCCGTCAATTTTTTGGACTTTTTACATTGAAGATAGACACGCTCAACCATAGACTTGCCCAGCAGATCAGCCAGGGGTTTCCCGGGAAACCGGGACGATGCATATCGGGCGGGGATTACACCAAGGATTTTCATCAGACTTTTTTCCGTACGCGCAAGGTAGAACTTTCTGTACTGATTACTTCAACAGGATCACCTTGTTCCAGGTATTCGCCCCGGGTGTAAGCATCGTACACCACGTCATCAATGATCACCTTGCCGCTGGGACGTAAAACCGTAAAGGCGGAGCCAACTTTACCCTGCAAGCTTACTGAATGCGTTGTTGATGTGTACCCTTTCTCGGCTTGTTGTGTGTCGGTGAGGGCAATCCGTGAAAAGGCCCGCGTTTGGGATAATCGGGCGCCGCCCAAAAACAAGAGCAGGACACTACCAGAAATTCCACCCAGGGTGGCAAACATAGCCACCACAATATCACCCAGTGGAACAAAATCAAAATTGAACAAGTCATTGTTCAGCATGATGAGAATCAATGATCCGACGGTAAACGCTATACCCAACACCCCGGCCACACCAAACCCAGGAATAATAAATATCTCGACGGCCAGCAAAATCAGACCCGCCAGCAAGGCGAGGATTTCCCAATATTCGGCAAGTCCATTAAGGTAATAAGGAACCAAATAAAGCACCAATGCGATGACGGCCGCAAATAGCGGAAATCCGATACCAGGAGTTTGAAGCTCAAAATAGATTCCTCCAATAATGACAAGGATAAGCAGGCCACTGATAAACGGATTGAGAAAGAAGGCTATGATTTTTTCGGTGGCGGATAACTTGAACCGTTCAATTTCATAGTTGTCAATTTTGTTTCGCTTAAGAATTTCTTCAATGGACTCTACTTTGGCTTCGCAATAACCGTGTTTCAGCGCTTCCGCGGTTGTGAACGTGATCACTTTGCCTTCTTCTTTTACACCCTCAATAACGAGGTCCTGATCCACCATGCCTTCAGCGATACGGGGGTCTCGTCCATTGGTTTCGGCAGTAGACCGCATGATGGACCGCATGTAGGATTGGTATTTGTCGGGTGCAGCGTTACCTCCGGCACCTTCTACCACCGTGGCAGCTCCGATGCTGGCTCCTGGCGCCATATAGATACTGTCACAAGCTATAGATATCAATGCGCCTGCGGAGGCGGCATCTGAATTAACAAACACCCAGATCGGCTTCTTCACATTCATAATCTTGTCGACGATATCTTTGGCATCCGTCAATATTCCACCATAGGTGTCCATATCCACAATGATGTAGTCGGCATTGTTTTTTTCGGCATGCTCCAGGGCGAGCGTTACATAACGCATCATCCTGGGATCAATTTCTGACTTGATTTCCATGACCATCACCTTCGTCTTCTGTTGGGCAGAAAGGCCAAAGCAGGCCAGAAAGAATAGCAGGGTGAACAGGAAGGACTTCATAGGCGTGTTTTTGTAAAAATAGTAAGTAATTCAACGCTTTTGGGTTGCTCCGGGTACAACGGAAGTGGTAATTTTCGTTAGAATTACACACTATGTTTCAATTACTGCTATTTAGCCTTGTCTTGTCGTCCACGCCGGATTCACTTCGCAGTGAAACCATAAACGGAAAGGTGTATGTCATCCACCAGGTCGGTGAAAAAGAGACCCTATACAGTATTGCCAAAAGGTACGGTGCCAGCATTGCCGATGTATTGACCCAAAATCCTGCCGCAGATGCCGGCATCGAGGTTGGCCAAATCCTGAAAGTACCCTACACACCGCGTGTCAAGGGGCAACCGCCTAAAGTGACCGCAGATGGCGTGGTGCACAAAGTGGTCGCAAAAGAGACACTCTTTTCAATTGCCCGGCAATACAACGTTTCCGTTGATGACATCAAGACCTGGAATAACCTGAAAGAGACGTCCTTGAATCTGGGACAGGAAATTGTTATTCGGAAGAAGACCATTACTGACGCAGTGACCGAGACAACAAGCCCCACCTCAGCCAGCACGCATACGGTTGCACCGAAAGAGACCCTGTTCTCCATTGCACGGCAATATGGAATGACGGTTAGCAAGCTTAAGGAATGGAACGCCTTGGATGGAAATGAACTGAAAATCGGTCAGGTACTCACGGTGGCAGAATCGACAAACAAGCCGACCATGATAAAGGACCAGCCCGTGACGGAGATGAAGCCAGCAGAGGTAAAGGCCAACCCGGTAACCATTTCTGAATCCATAACGGGTACGGATGAAATTCGGGAAACCGGCATGGTAGAATTAATACCAGGAACAGAGGGAACCAGAAAATACCTGGGGCAACATCGAACCGTGAAGCCTGGCACGATTCTCAAAGTCCGAAACCTGACCACCAATCAGGAAGTATTTGTTCGTATAACCGGAGCGCCAACATCCGCTGACCCATCCGTTATGCTGCGCATTTCGCGATCAGCCTGTGAAAGGCTCGGCTCCACCGACTGCGCCCCCTTTAAGGTTGAGGTCACCTATTATAAATGACTATGTTTCGTGGGCTGTTGGTTGGGCTTTTCGCAACAGGCATAGTCACGGGCTTGTCACAGAATCTGGTCAACAATCCTGGTTTTGAAGATCATATCCGGTGTCCGAATAATTTCAGTACGCAGAGCAAGGATTTTAATTTACCCGGCTGGGCTTCGGTAAATCTCGGCACACCGGACTACTTTCACCAATGCAGTTGGGGAGATTGTGACGTACCGTTCAATTGGGCCGGCGAATCAAATCCACATGGCGGGTCTGCCTATGTAGGAATATATGTATGGAACCGACCCACCAGCAAGCCTCGGAGTTATCGCGAATACGTCCAGGGTGAACTAAAGGAGCCATTGAAGCCTGGGCGTCGTTATAACATTGAGTTCTATTTCAAACTCGCGTCTTATTCGGTCTACTCCGTGGATCGGATCGGGTTGCTGCTCACCGACTCCTCCTTTACGATCAAGGATGACCTGGTCATTAACCGTAAACCTACACTATCCGTTATTCACCAGGAGCCGTTCTCAAAGAATAGCTGGGAATTGGCCCAAACGACTTACACAGCCCACGGTGGCGAGAAATTTATTACCATCGGCAATTTCTTTGATAACCTGACAACCCAATTTACATCACTGGACCATCGAAAAGGAAAGAGCCCCATGTTGTCGGGAAGTGCCTATATCTATCTGGATGATGTGTCGGTCAGTGCCATTGATCCTGAACCTGTTTCTGAGGTTGCACCAAAACCTTTGGTATGGTCCGATGGTCGCGAAATTAAGCCGGAGGAGACGTATATCTTGAAGAATATACAGTTTGAGTTTGATAAGTATGAGTTATTGCCCGTGTCTTTTCCGGAGCTGGATCGCATCGTCCGCATCATGACCGACAAACCGGATTGGCATGCAGAACTCAGCGGCCATACCGATGATGTGGGAACGGAAGAATATAATCTTGAACTTTCCCGCAACCGGGCTACGCGGGTCGTCGAATACCTGAAAAGCAAAGGCATTGCGGCCAACCGACTTGGCCAGCATGGCTATGGAAAGCAAAGGCCCCTTGTTGAGGGTCGCGATGACGCTTCGCGTTTCATTAACCGCAGGGTTGAAATAAAATTCTTGAAGTAAGCCCGGTGCGAAAACCCTTTGCGAACCTTACAGACCTTCGGGAATTTCTCGATGAACGCGTTCAACGCTACGAACGACCTGAATTTATTGTGGATGATCCGGTATCAATACCGCACCGCTATACCCATAAAGCCGACATAGAAATCGCGGGGTTGTTCGCGGCCGTATTGGCCTGGGGACAGCGTTCGGTGATTTTGCGAAATGCTGGTGAAATCCTCAACCGGATGGATAACAAGCCGCATGATTTTATTGTGCACCATTCTTCGCACGATCTGAAGCGCCTGGAGGGATTTGTCCACCGCACCTTTAACGATACAGACCTGCTCTACTTCGTTTACTTTTTGAAATATTGGTACCAACAGTATGAGTCGCTGGAATCACTTTTCTCGCCGGCGGCTGGTGAAGCCAATATTACCTCCGGCCTGACGCGCTTTCATGAAACCTTCTTTAGCTTGCCAGATGCCCCACAGCGTACGCGTAAGCACATTGCAACGCCGGCCAGAAATTCGGCGTGCAAAAGAATTAACATGTATCTCCGCTGGATGGTGCGTAGCAATGAAGGGGGTGTGGACTTCGGACTTTGGAATTCGATCCGCCCAGATCAACTAATTTGCCCTATTGATCTTCACGTAGAGCGTGTGGCCAGCAAGCTTGGCCTGATTCGTGCCAAAGCCATGAATTGGAATACAGCCCTTGCCTTGACAGCCAAACTTAAACTGCTGGACCCTATAGATCCGGTTAAGTACGACTTTGCGCTGTTCGGTCTGGGGGTAGTAGAAAACTATACTTTGGCTGCTGCGCGACGCAAGCGATCATTGATAGCCCGTCCCAACCCCTGATTGGGAACTTCTTCTGCAATAACAAGTTCGACAGGTGATTCATCCAGTGTCCGCATCATTGAAAACAGGTGATGGGCTGCCTCGGTAAGGTCTCCATTGGGGGACAATACCATTTGCACTGAACCTGGCATTCTATCGAATCCCTTCCAGGAAAGGACCCCAAGCCGCTTGTGCGGGTGAGCAGCAGCCAGTGACATCAGGTCTCCAAGAAGGAAAGGCTTCCGCGGTGCATAGTGACTGGTCAATTGTCCAGGGGCCTGAGGATGAGAAGTGGAGTGTGGTTTCACCAGCACGGCTCCGACAACAGCTTCAATGAGTTCTGTGCTAATGCCGCCCAGCCGATAAATGACAGGTTCATTATGTTCCCATCCCACAATGGTGGATTCAATGCCTACGCGGCTGGGTCCGCCATCAATAATATAACTCACTTTGTTCCCGAGTTGATCCTGCACATGGTGCGCGGTGGTGGGGCTGATGTACCCAAAAGGATTGGCACTGGGTGCGGCTAAAGGAAATGATGCATGGGCCAGCAATGATATCGTGAGTGGATGCGCGGGACAACGAAGCCCTACGCGATCAAGACCCGCTGTTACGAGGTCAGGAATCTCCGAGGTCTTGGGTAAAAGCAGCGTTAGGGGGCCAGGCCAGAAACGACGGGCGAGGGCTTCGGCCTGAAGGGGGAATTCAATGGCGAATTTTCGCGCATGCTGCATGGAAGCCACATGCACAATCAATGGATCAAACGATGGTCTGTTCTTGGCTTCAAAAATCTTGGCTACCGCCCGACCGTTCAAAGCATTTGCTGCCAGACCATAAACGGTTTCAGTGGGAATCGCCACCAACTCACCGCTTTCCAACAAATGGAGTGCCTTGTCCAAATCTTGTCCGATGGGTGCAACCATATACGAAGCGATGAATAAACTTTATTTGATGTTTGGATGCAAAACCTTGGTCCGCATCCGCAGCACAGACTCCTCTTTTGAATAATCCTCCAGCTTAGAAAGCGCCACCCACCGGACATCAAAGGACTCCTCACTAACTACAATAGGTTCGGACGGATCGCCATAGACCAGAAAACGCACATCATAATGGTCATGCGCCGGAAAATCCTTCCGCTGAGGAATTGGATGAATGTCAAGATCAAATATGGCGGATGTAGGTAGACGGAGGGTCTGTAGACCAGTCTCTTCCTTACCTTCCCGCAAGGCAACCCGGGTCACATCGGGGTCACCGTCACAATGCCCGCCAGGCTGAAGCCATCGGTTAAGTTTAGCATGATGAACCAACAGAGTTTGTTGCAGGTCAGCAGATACGATAAACGCTGATCCGGTAATATGACCCGGCAGGTGGGTCCGTTGATATGCATCAGGATGAAGCAGCAGTTCCTGAAATCTTCGGATGGTTAAAATTTCACCGGTCGCCACACGGGCATATGATTCCAGCGCACCGGAGAGGTGAAAGGCTGGTTTTGTCATTGGATGACAACCCGCGCCTTATTGAATTTCTTTTCTTCCAGCGGTCCTACTTGCTCGCCGCCTCCAATATTGTCCTTGTCCCCTTTACGCGCCAGCACGTAATACTGCATGGGCTTAAGTTCTTTGAGACGTACGACACCCTTGGCATCGGTAACTCCTTGTGCGGCTGGATTTTTCTCAGCAAGGTAATCGTCCTTCTTTTCGAAAATCATCACAGTTGCTCCTTCAACTGAATTTCCGAGCTCATCGATAATCGTCAGGGTGAGTGACGTTTTGAATAGCTGGGCATCAGCAGGCAATACCATCATGGAAACAAGCAGAAAGGCTGGGAGGAATCTTTTCATGGCAATATGGAGTTATGGGTATTTCGACCCACATAATTAAGCAACCGCTGTGATATTTGAAAGGGAGAACTAGCGCAACAACAGAATACCACCGCGTTGTTCCTGGACACCGCGCTCCGGATGGAAGGCACTTACATACTTAATAACATAGGCATAGGAACCTCCGGGCACAGGCAAATTCAACTGATTGTTATACCCGCCATTCCACTTGAAGTAGCGGTCATTGGAGGTATACACGAGCTCTCCCCAACGGTTATACAGGAAAATCTGAAAGTTGGCATCGGTGATAAAGTAACTGAAAATGTAGAATTCCTTGTTCTCTGTGATTGATGAGGCGGGCCGGAATGCATTGGGGACATCAATCTTGGGAATGCACTCGTTGCGAACCACCACCTGATCGGAAGCTACGCAGCCGAATGAGTTGGTGAGATCTACTTTGTAGGTTCCCTGACTGGTGGCGGTGTATACCCTTGACGAATAGGAAATGTTAAGATCGTTTTTAAACCAATCGTATTTCGTAAAGGCACCCGGGTCGAGGTCTATCTGGTTGGTCTTTGGATCTTTGTTTTCTGGATCATTGCAGATGATCACCTGATTGGGTAGCGATCCAACGGGAATGGGTGCTTTATTAATGATAAGCTTGGCAGTAGCCTTACAGGTCGCCTTTGTGATGTCTACCTGATAGGTACCGGCATTGGTTTGTGAAATGGACGCGGTGTTAAGCCCGGTGAGTGTTGCACCATTGCGCGACCACGTGTAAGCAACACCAGTGGCTACCGTTGTGGCGGTGAGGGTAAATGGTTTATTGTCATCGCACACCGGGGTGGAAGAAAGGCCGGCATCCACAATTCCAGTAACGGAAATGGTCTTCGCAGGCGACTTGGTGGAACATCCATTCACCGTGTTGAATGTTTCGGTTTGATAAGAAGCTCCATCTTCGGCTATTCCCAGCGAGATAAACTGCCCAAGTAGCGTTGGTTGAAACACACCAGATTTATACCAGCGATAAGTATAGTTGCCGGTGGGCGCTGCTGTCAATACCACATTATTCTGGCAAGGATCACTTTGTGTAAAGGTGGGACTCACCACATCAAGATCAACCGTGGTAGTAATTGTGTTGGTACAAGCCCCCGCAGCGGAGGCCACCAGGGTATAGGTAAATTGCCCCTGACCACTAACTACAATACTGGGTCCGTTGGTGGGGCCTACAATACCAGGTCCAGACCAGGAGTAATTGGTTGCTCCCGAAGCAGTAATAGTCGGTGAAACATTGCAAATCCCTGCTGTATTGATTGTAACGGGTACCGGCAAATTGGGTGTTACGGGGAGGTTAATGGTGTTGATACAACCTGCATTGTCCGTGAGTTGAATGGTGAACGCGGATGTTTGTCCTGCCGTAGCGGCGATGGCAGGTGTAGTAGTAAAGTTGGCTACAGCACTGGAGACAGGCCCGACTGCCTGATTGGTTGCACCATTGGTGACGGTGTATTGAATAGGCAAGGTAGGCGCGGGTGCGGCTGAAGTGGTAACATTAAATTGCACGGGATCGCAATTGGTAACAGGTACCGCATTTGCGGTCCAAACAGCGTCTGTCAACCCAAATGATTGAGAGATGGTGCATCCGGAAACCTGGTCAACAACTACGCCTGAATAGGTACCTGCTTTCAGGCCAGGTAAGGTCACTGATTTGGGTGCCGACTGATCTATGGCTTGTGAATTGAATGCACCCGGACCTGTAATGAAATATTGATAAGGACCCGTAGCTGGCGCAGTGGTGTTAAGTTGAATCGTTAACGTACCGTTCGACCCCAGACAGGAAGTTGGATTGGTGCCTGACAGCGTAAATGATGGTGAGGCCACTATCGTAAACACGGCCTGATCGGTAACGGAACAGGTTGTAACCGGATCGGTGACGGTCACTTTATATGTGAATGTACCGGGAAGTGTAGTATCCAGGGGCCTGCTTTGTGCAGATGTGGCGGATGCACCATTTACAGTCCAGGCGTAGGTGGCACCGGGATTCTGAGCGTTGAGTGCAACGGTAAATGAATTTTGACACAGCGTTTGATCAGGTCCGATGTCTACTTTAGGCTGGTTATCGGCAACCAGCGTGGTGGCATTGGAGGTACAACCATTGACGTCAGTGATGGTCACACCCACAATAGCCTGTTGATTTACACTGATGGTCTTGGTGGTTTGACCATCGCTCCACAAATAGGTAAGACCCGGCAAATTGCCAGTGTTTGCATCCAGCGTTACCGGACCATTGCATAAAGCACTTGCTCCGGGCAAAGTCGGCTTCTTGGGGGGATTGTTGATCGTGATTGGTTTCACCATGGTCGTGTCGAGGCCGCATCGATTGGTGAGGTGGAGTGAAACTGTATATGGTCCTGCAGCTGCATATGTATGCGTGGTAGTGCCTTGTGTGTCGCTGCCACCGTCACCAAAGAACCATCCGAATACATCAATCTGATCCGTAGGTGTACCCACAAAGTTAGTTGGACTGCCCAGGCAGAAGCCGGTGATATCAATGGAGGGCCCTCCAAAGGCAGTTGAGATTTGTTGGATAAAGTTTGGCAAGCCCAGTTGACTCTTTGTACCGGCTGCAAGGGTAAAGCCGCTAAAATTGATGGGCGATGATTTGGTAGTGTCACCTACAGATTGAATGGTGCCCAATACACCACTGCCATTGATGGCCATATAGATTTGTCCATCGGGACCAACCTGCAATGCGCCTAATTCGCTATTATTTTGTGTACGGTTGCGAAAATAAGGATGGCCAATAGAGTCAATGAAATACTCATGAACCTGTGAAGGGGATGGTGAACCTTTTAAAGTGGCAAACAGCTTATTGCCACCAGAACCGAATTCAAGTCCGTAGATCTGACCATTTATACCATTCTGTTTAAGGGTGATCTTCCGGTAATTAGTCAGCTTTCCTGTCGTGTCATTAAGGTGGAACAACTCAATAAGGTTATTACTCGGTGACAAAGACAAGGTAACGGCGAGCGTATTCTTTGGTCCTAACTTCATATAACCCTCACCGGCCTGCTGGTAGCTGAAGGGATGGTCACTTCCAATGGCAGTGAGAATGGGATCACCAATACCGGCTGCCGATACCGGGTAAACACGAAAAGTGTTATTTCCCAGTTCATGAATCACGAGCCACTTTCCACTGGCAGTTATTCTTTCAGTGCCTTTGCTAAACAAGATCTGATTTTGCTTGACCACAGCACCCAGTCCATTATTTTGCTTCAAGTCAAACAGGGAATATTTTACAATGTTACCCGAGGTACCATTGATGGCCTCATTGGTAAATATGTAAAACAGTGTTTCATCACCTTGTACCGGCACAATAATCGCTGACTGCGAGGCCAGTGGATCTCCACCAATGCCAGAAGTTATTTGAGCATCCTTCTTATCATACACCTTATCTCCGTCGGTGTAGAATATGACATTTCCGTTTCGATCACAAATAATTGCACAACCTTCAGGTGCATTCATAGCACTGTTGCTAAGTGCTTTGGGCGGATTAGGAATTGTATTAAAATCAATCCCTGCTTTGTTGCCAAAGTACCAGATGTTGGCCCGCTGATCCTGCAGTTTGTATTCCTTCACGTTTACACCGGCATAGGTCGAGCAACCCGATGCGTCTTTCACGACCACATAATAATAACCTGCTGAATCGGGCGTCAGTGTGGGGCCTGTATCTCCATTGGACCAGGTATAAGACACAGGATTTCCACCCTGCACACTTGCCTTTACTGAAAATTGTTTTGGAGACGACTTGCCACGAGGGGGAGGAAATTCAGACCGGCAGGCGGTGGTATCCTGGGTCATCTGAATCTTCAGGGCAAAAGCGGTGATCGTAACAGGCTGTGTTGTACTTTGACTTTGTCCCTGATAGAAAGCGGTTAACTTGACATTAAAAGTCTGGGCTTGTACAAATTTGTGCACCGGACTCCATGCGTTGGAGGTCTGGGCGTCTCCAAAATCCCATAGCACACTATCGGCGCCAGGCTGAATATCCGGGAAGAAGGTGGTGTTGTTATTTTGACACGTGCCAATCGAAGTAAAACTGACAACCAGGTTAGGATTTGTTTTGGGTGAAAAGGACGAAAACTGAGTGCCCGCAAAATCAGTTGAACCAAATTGGGCTGGTTTATAATTTACCTGCGATGCAATAGTATCTGGCTTGGTAAATTTTCCGATCAGGAAAGGACCCCCTGAAACCTTTTGGTATAAGTGATAGATACTACTGTCTGGTGCCATCTGTAATCCATAGCTTCTGAAAACAGACGATGGCAGAATGGAGGTAAGCGTCGTAGTGGGATTTACATAATCATATTGCAAAACATCGGCGGCCAGACCAGCCTCACCATATCGGGACAAGTACAGGTAATCACCCGTCAATGACCATTCAATGTCATAGATTGATTGGTTGGTGGTTGTAGGTTTTCCGGAATTCAGAATGTACCGGTCAAGGGCGATACCACCTGTTGCAGGATTAAAATCAAGAATGATTGCATCTGTGTTGGGATCCTGCGCGGCAGCAGCCAGTTTTTTCTTGCCGGCGTGATAGGCGAAGTTAGCAATCGTGGTAGGGTAGGCCAGTCCCGAAACCGTATTAGTTGTAAAGGTTCCAGTATAGCTTGAAGCGTTTATAAGCGTGGATGAAAAACTCTGTGAACTGACCTGCTGGGTAATCAACCAATAATCTGTGCCGTTGCTGTGTGGCACCAGGATCATACCCTCTGATCGGTTGGAAAGTCCGGTGGGTAAGTTCTTTGATTCTATATCACCAAGTGGAGGTGATGGAAATGCGGCATTGCCAAATAAGGCCATGTCCACTACACTCACACTGATCGCTCCGCCCGTGGTGAAATTGGCTGTATTGGTAAAGACGAAATATTTGTTCTTGTTGGCTGCACCGGGCACCGGACAAATAGCCACAGGTTGATTAGCTGAAGTATTGGCGGTAAGGCCCAGCCCTCCCGGCATCCGGGTGTGGATGGCATCATAAATCAATTGCCCGTCCGTATAAAATAAAAGGTTGGCATTGCCGGGGTCTGAGGCGGTAGCGCTGCCTCCTGTGCCCATCGGAATTGCCTTCGTGACCAGACCCGGCTGTCCGGTTATCCGATTAAACCGGATCGCCTGCGTCGAGTTGCCGAAATACCAGTTGTATTGCTCCAGGCTCTGCCCAAATGCAGTTACTGAAGCACAAAAAAACAGAATAAAATATCCTATCGAACGCATCCTGCTGAGTTCCAACTTCCGCACCATCACGCAACCTGCTGATT
>DAOMGC010000085.1:0-12992 GCA_035430125.1 Cyclobacteriaceae bacterium
CGACAACCTGCAGCGCTGGGGCAACTATGCCGTTGATTTCACCCGACTCGGCTATAACGTAGTGATGCCGGATTTCAGGGGCTATGGCAAAAGCACGGGTACACCTTCGGAGGTGCAGTTGTACGCAGATGCGCTGTTATTATGGGACTGGGTGAAGAAAACGTATCCGGATACCCGCATTATAATATATGGTCGCTCGTTGGGCACTGCCGTGGCCGCCAAACTGGCCGCTCTGCGTCCGGCTGATCAACTGATCCTCGAAACACCATTCGATCAATTGCGGGGTGCCGTTCCTATACCCCTGCAATGGCCGTTGTATGTTTTGCCCCTGGAACATCAGTTTCCAACTTACGAAGTCATGCACCTCGTGTATAGTCCCATCACCATCATCCACGGCACCAATGACTGGGTAGTGCCGCTTTCGTCGGCCGAAAAGCTCAGGCCCTTACTGAAAGAAAACGATCAGTTTATTGTCATTCCTGGCGGTAGCCATCGCAACCTGCGCGACTTTCCCGCATACCACGAAGCACTCGCCAAAACACTGCACTGAAATCAGGGGATTTTAGTATACTTGAATACTTTGGAATCAGGTATGCTGTATACGGTGCTCATCTCCGTTGCTGTATTGTACACGGCAATCTGCCTGCTATTTTATTTCTTTCAACATCTGGTTTTCTTCCGGCCCGAAAAACTCACCCGGTCCTTTGAGTACAAGTATCCATTCCCGTTTCAGGAACTGGACTTCGACATGGAAGATGGCGGTCGTATTAACGCCATTTACTTTCGCGTACCCAATCCCCGCGGCGTGGTGTATTACCTCAAGGGAAACTCCAAGAGCATCAAAGGGTGGGGCAAATTCGCAAAGGATTTTTTGAGCAATGGGTATGATTTTTTGATGATCGACTACCGGGGCTTTGGAAAAAGTCATGGCAAACGAACCCAGAACATCGTGTTCAGCGACTCACAACACGTTTACAAGTGGCTCACGCAGTCCTATCCTGAAAACAAAATTGTTCTCTATGGTCGCTCGTGGGGCAGTGGCGTAGCAGCCCGTATTGCCTCCTGGAACAAACCTGGCTTGCTGATCCTTGACTCACCCTACTTCAGCTTCTACTACACCATTCATCAATACCTTTTCTTTGTACCACTCTCTCTCCTGCTCCGTTACGACATCCGTACTGATCAATACCTGAAGATTGTCAATTGCCCGATTCATATTATCCATGGCACCCGCGACCGACTGATCTCCTTTTCGCAAAGTGTAAAACTCAAGGCACTGTATCCGGATAAGATTACCCTCCATGCGATTGAAGGCGCGAGGCATAACAACCTCCCCGACTTTGAAGAGTTCTTTGAAGAGCTTTACCAGATTTTATACGTGAAGCCGGTAAAGTCATGAGTACACCCATAACCCATACACACGATTTTGCCCGGGTATTCGATATTCCTGCCTACCAGGCGTCTCGCTATCCCAATAATCAGGCCCTGAATGAAAGAAAAGATGGTCAGTGGCAGGCTACTTCCGTCAGTATGTTGCAACAACGAGTGGACGCGGTAAGTGCAGCACTGATTGAAGAAGGATACATTCCCGGTGAAAAAATTCTGATTATTCCCGTCATGGGATCAATTGATTGGGTAGTGCTGGACCTGGCCTGCCAGCAAATCGGAATGATCGTTGTGCCCATTCATCCCACGGCACGGGCCGAAGAATTCCATCTCATCCTTACCGAAACTGAGGCCAGATGTTGGGTCAGTGCCGACGAAACCCTTTATCAAAAATTTCAGGCCTTCGCACCAGACTTTCAACATAGTTATCACCTGATCACCGCCGGAGATCGATACTTTAAACCTCTCCTGGCCAATACAACGGATGCCGACAGTTTATCCAGGGTCCGGGAACGGATGAACACCATATCAGATTCCGACATCTTTACCATTCTGTATACATCGGGGAGTTCGGGCAAACCCAAGGGTGTCCAGTTATCCCATCGCAATGTAGTGCACAACATCAAGTCTATTCTGGCCCTGCTTCCCCTCGAGTCGGGCAATCGCGTGCTAAGTTTTCTGCCCTTCAGTCATGTTTTCGAGCGAACGACCTGCTATGCGTACCTCGCTTTTGGAACATCGGTCTACTTCAGCGAGCGAAAGGAAACTTTCGCACAGGACTTTCATTCGGCCCGACCATTATTTTGTACCAGTGTGCCTCGTGTACTTGAAAAGATGGTAGAGTATCTGGAGGAGGAGATGGTCCGGCACAACGTCATTAAGAAGAAGATCATTCAATGGGCCATGTCCATCGGCAAGAAATATCAACACCGCCGCAACCCGGGCCTGACGTACAGGCTGCAGTTGGTGATGGCACGCTTGCTGGTGTTACGCAAATGGCGAAGACAATTGGGAGGATCCATCCGATACATCGCCGTGGGCGCAGCATCCCTGCGTCCGGAAATCGGCCGCCTCTTTTCCGCTGCGGGGATCCTGGTGGTGGAGGGATATGGCATGACCGAAACATCACCCATCATTACCATGAACCGGTATGAGCCTGGACTAAACCGATTTGGCACCGTAGGCCTGGCCTTGCCCGGCATAGAGATCAAGTTGGAAGAGATGAATGAAGAAGGTGAAGGGGAGATATTGGTGAAAGGGCCCAATGTCACATCCGGATACTTCAGGCAGGAGGCCCTCACGCGTGAAGCTTTCACCGAAGATGGCTGGTTTCGTACCGGCGATGTGGGGCGCTGGGAACATCAGCGGTTTCTTAAAATCACCGACCGGAAGAAGGACATCTTTAAGACCAGCGCAGGAAAGTACATTGCTCCCCTTCCCTTGCAACAACATTTTTGTACATCGCCATTCATTCAACGATGTCTGATTATCGGTTTTCAGCGTCCCTTCGTCACCGCCTTGCTCGTACCTAACTTCGCTCACCTTGAACTGTGGTGCCAGGAACAGGACATCCACTGGACATCACCAACGTTCATGGTGCACAACATCCGGGTGCGGGCCAAATATGAAGAATCAATTGACCTGCTTAATGGAGAACTGCCAAACCATGAGCGCATTCGCAATTTTGTACTATGTCATGAAGAGTGGACCACGGAAAACGGAGAGATCACTCCCACCCTTAAGCCTGTACGACACCTGTTGATGGAACATTACAAGAACGATATCGAAAAAATGTACGCGTGATTTACTATGATTTTACACGTTGCTGAACAATCTGAATGGAATAAACAGGAAACTGATGCCTTCTATCAGCCTGCAGGGTTTGCCGCTGAAGGATTTATTCACTGCTGCACGCAGATACAACTGGTTGGTGTGTTGCAGCGATATTATGCCAATCGCAAGGACCTGATTCTCCTTACCCTGGATGAAGGGCGATTAAGTGCCAGGTTGCAATATGACCAGGCTCCCAACGGAGAATTCTTTCCCCATGTGTACGGCCCCATCAACAAATCAGCGATCGTGAGCATGTCGGCTGTCGCCGGATGATCACTTTTGCAATTCCTTGAGCAGGGCGTTTCGACGCTTGAGAACGAAATCAAGTGATCGGTCCATATCCGCCATCGCCTCTGCCTCAGCCCATGGTTCTTTGCCCAAAAACAACGAGGCACGTCCCTGTTCACCAGCTCCCAGTGTATGGAGCTCTCCACGTACCTG
The DNA here is from genome assembly GCA_035430125.1 of Cyclobacteriaceae bacterium. Taxonomy (GTDB): domain Bacteria; phylum Bacteroidota; class Bacteroidia; order Cytophagales; family Cyclobacteriaceae; genus ELB16-189. The sequence continues at coordinate 3,661 of DAOMGC010000085.1, forward strand.
ATCAGCAAACCGCGTGATGGTTGCCTCGTCAAGGTTAGTGAGCAAATCTTTGAACGACTGGAGGTAATGGGTGTACAGTACTGCATCGGCAGCGATAGCACGGTCCAAAGGATCTTCGCTGGAGAAAATGTACTTACTCCTGAATCCTTCCACGGCATTGCGTGCGGCCATGCCCTCATGCGGCACCGGCCGGAGGATGTCATCATAATCCCAGGGTATTACTTCAAAGCGCGTATCGGCAGGTGAGATGTAGAGATATAATTCGTCAGCGTAATCACCATTCATGATGAGGTAATTAAACGCCACCCACTTGAAGTAGTGATCCAGATTGATTTTCCCGTTCAGTCGATCATACAATTCCTGGCCATGCAGCTTGTTAATATCATCATACAGGGACGTAAATTGCATTTTATACTTTTTGGCTTCCTCCTTCGAAGGTGTTTCGATGTATTCATCGGCAACAGCATGATCAATACCGCGTCGCAACAAATAAGGACTCTTGATAGCTGTGGTAATATAATGTCGGGGTTTCTCTACCAGGAGATAAATACCCTGGGGCTGATCGTTGATCCACACCGGACTATAGGTCTGCATTAACGGGAATAACGACACATGCTGCATACACAAAAACGCCCATCGGTTATGCCACAGGTTCTTGTCCATAACCAGGTTGAGCAAATCAAATTTCTTCAGGCTGGTTGCTTTCCCGCCGATGTGCACTTTCACCGCATGGTTCAGGTCAACCGACAAGGACTTGTGCTCAAAGGTGAGTGAGTTATTGCCGCGGCTGTGTATCTCCTTTACTTTGGTCGTGTCGCCCTGCACGATCAATACCGGATTTTTTAGGGTCACCTTACGCCCCTTGCTTTGCAGCAATCCAGTGTATTGTCCGGATGAAATGTGAAGCCGCATATCCGGAAAGGCGTCGGGCGTTTGCGCGAAAAGACCTGCGTGGGCAAGCAGCACCAATAAAGCCACTGCCCGAAAGATGGATTTGTTCATGGTAAGGAAGTTATTCAATTATATGATACCCGACAAGGGCACAAAAACCCATCAGCAAGTTGATGTCTTGCCGGTTTTATGCGTACTTTTGAAAAACTTAAATCCAACGACCTATGTCAAAAGGAATGGACAAAAAGAAAGAAGATAAGAAGAAGCCCACAAAAACGCTCAAAGAAAAGCGAGCCGAGAAGCGGGCCAAGCGCGAAGGGAAACAATAGCGCAACCATCGTTCACAAACGGGGAACTTCAGCGATGACGTTCCCCGTTTTGTTTCTAGGCATGGTCATTAACCCACTGTTCAGCAGAATTGTTGTATCTTTGCACCCTGATCCTCTCAATTCCCGTCAAAAGGCCTTATTCGTGCCAATCAGAGCCCTACGTTGATCTTAAGAGGCAAACTCTATTTTTTTAAAACGCCTGATCTAAAGGCTAAACACAAATCATGTCATTCGAAAAATTAAATCTCATTGAGCCCATATTGCGGGCTCTCCAGTCAGAAGGTTACACCAAGCCCACACCCATTCAGGAACAAGCCATACCCGTATTACTGGAACGTCGCGACCTGCTGGGTTGCGCACAAACGGGTACTGGCAAGACAGCAGCTTTTGCCACGCCTATTCTTCAACTCCTGCACCAGGACGAATTATACGTTAAAGGACCGGCCGGCATCAAAGCCCTTGTCCTTACCCCTACCCGCGAACTCGCGATTCAGATCGGCGACAGTTTCTCAGCCTATGGAAAGTTCCTGCGCCTGAAGCACACCGTGATCTTTGGCGGAGTTTCCCAGAAGTCACAAACCGATGCCTTGCGCGCTGGCGTTGATATCCTCATCGCTACCCCAGGTCGTCTGCTCGATCTGATCAATCAACGGTACGTCAATCTCAAGCACCTAAAAATTTTTGTATTGGATGAAGCCGACCGCATGCTCGACATGGGCTTTATTCATGATGTAAAAAAAATCATCGCCATGATTCCGACTAAACGTCAGACTTTGTTCTTCTCGGCGACCATGCCGACAGAGATCTCTAAACTGGCCAATACCATTTTGACGAACCCGGTTCGTGTTGAAGTAACTCCAGTTTCAAGCACCGCCAACACGATCCAGCAGAAACTTTATTATGTAGAGAAGCCTGGCAAGCGCCAACTGCTCCTCCACCTGCTGGAAGATCAAAACATTGAAACCGCACTTGTCTTTACTCGTACCAAGCACGGCGCGGATCGTGTTGCAAAAGATCTTACCAAGGCCGGCATCACCGCTGAAGCTATTCACGGAAATAAATCACAAAATGCACGCCAGCGGGCCCTTACTAATTTCAAAGCCCGCAAGACACGGGTATTGGTGGCTACCGATATCGCAGCCCGCGGCATTGATATTGACGATCTGAGCCATGTAATCAACTACGAGCTTCCCAATATCCCGGAAACTTATGTGCACCGCATCGGTCGTACGGGTCGCGCGGGCGCCAGCGGAATTGCCTTTTCATTCTGTGATACCGAAGAGCGCGAGTTTCTTCGGGATATTCACAAGTTGATTGGAAAAAACATTCCTGTTGTTGAACATCCGTATCAGACAGTAGCAGCAGCTCCGGCTGGTCAGTCAAGATCTGGTGAAAGCCAGCATCAACGCCCCGCCAGAAAACCAGGCAACACCGGTAACTTTCAACGCGGGCGCCGCAACTGGACTCCGCGCCACAGCGAACGCAGCTAATTATAAAAGGCCCTGAGAAATCGGGGCCTTTTTTTTGATTCACCGTTGGTTGGTTTTTGACGGGTAAGCGTAGCTTTAAGGAAACAACCCCGGCATGCGCATCTGTGTAATCGGAAGTTCAAATACAGATATGGTGGTGAGGTCCTCCCGTATTCCAAAGCCGGGAGAGACCATACTCGGCGGACAGTTTCTCATGAATGCTGGCGGTAAGGGTGCCAACCAGGCCGTTGCTGCTGCCAGGCTGGGCGGAGAAGTAATGTTTGTAGCGCGTGTCGGCAGTGATCTCTTCGGTCGCGAAGCCAAAAAACATTTTCAGGCCGAAAAGATCAATACCGAATTTGTGCTGCTCGACGACTTACAACCCAGCGGTGTCGCGCTGATCAATGTGGATGAACATGGTGAGAATAGCATTGCTGTCGCTCCCGGTGCCAACGCAGCCTTGCATGAACATCAGGTAGATCTGGCCCTCCATGCGCTCGCAAGTCCCGCTATCATGCTCCTTCAGCTGGAGATCCCCGTCGGCACCGTGGAATATGCTATTCGCAATGGCAGCAAAGCCGGTCACCGGATCATCCTTAACCCCGCTCCTGCCCAACAACTATCTAAAAACATTTTCCCATACATTTCCATTATTACTCCCAACGAATCTGAAGCTACACTACTTACTGGCATACCGACATCAGATACGGCTGGCATAGTCGCATCAGCTAAAACATTGCACCAATGGGGTGTCGACACGGTAATTATTACGCTCGGTGACAAAGGCGCCTATATTCACGGTGCCAACCATCAAGCTTTTGTGCCCGCACCCCGGGCAACTCCCGTCGACACTACCGGCGCCGGGGATTGCTTCAACGGCGCACTGGCTGTCGCCCTGTCCGAAGGTCTCTCGATAGAACAAGCCGCCGCATTTGCATGCGCCGCTGCCTCACAATCGGTTAGCCGTATGGGCGCCCAACAAGCCATGCCCTTCAGACACGAACTCATCTAACCTATGAAATACTTCCTGCCGCTCATTTTTATCGTCGTCCGATCATTCGGCCAACCATTTCAAATCACCCCCAATTCACTTCAGGACAAAATCAAAGGAGGTTGGGCAGGCCAAACCATCGGTGTGACTTACGGTGCGCCTGTTGAGTTTCATTTTCAGGGATCCATGATCAACGACTATCAACCCATCATCTGGTACGATGGCTATATCAAGAAGTCGATGCTCGAAGCACCTGGCATCTATGATGATTTGTACATGGACCTTACGTTCGTCGACGTTTTTGAGACCCAGGGCCTTGATGCACCCATTGCTGAACATGCGCGCGCCTACGCGCAGGCTGGTTATATGTTGTGGCATGCAAACCAGGCCGGCCGATACAATATCCTGCAGGGCAAACCGGCACCACAATCCGGACATTGGCTCAACAATCCACACGCTGATGATATCGACTTTCAGATTGAGGCCGACTTTTCCGGTCTGATGTCACCGGGCATGCCCAATACTGCGGCCCAAATTGGGGATGGCATCGGCCACATCATGAACTATGGCGATGGCTGGTATGGAGGCGTGTATATCGGTGCGATGTATGCCCTTGCATTCACATCAACAAACATCCAAACCGTCGTGCGTCAGGGACTTAACACCATTCCACCACAAAGTACATTCTATCAATGTATCAGCGATGTAATCCGATGGCACGATCAATACCCCACCGATTGGAAGCAGACCTGGTTTGAAGTACAAAAGAAATGGTCAGATGACCTGGGCTGCCCCGACGGCGTATTCAGCGCTTTCAATATTGATGCGCGCATCAATGCTGCCTACGTAGTCATGGGACTCCTCTACGGCAACGGTGACTTTGGCAAAACCCTGGAGATCGCCACCCGCACCGGACAGGATGCCGATTGCAACCCGTCCTCTGCTGGCGGCATTTTAGGGACCTTGTTGGGCTATGACAAGATTCCAGCCTACTGGAAGATGGGGCTACGAGAAGCAGAAGATATCAACTTCAAATTCACCAACGTATCCCTGAACAAGGTCTATGCCCTGAGCTTTAAACACGCGTTGCAGGTGATTCAAAAAAATGGTGGTAAAGTGGGACCACAAATGATCACCATCAACCGTGAAGTGCCGAGGGCGGTGCGTCTGGAACAAAGTTTTGAAGGCCATTATCCGATTGGCAAGCAAGTGATTAACAAGAATCTGACAACTTCTGAGGCGTTCCGCTTTACCGGGAAAGGTTTTGTCGTCAAGGGATATACCAAACCGCGTAACCTATCGGCAGAAAGCTACACAGGCAACTTTGTCTTCGTGGCTGATCTTTTTGTGGATGGGGTATTGATTGAAACCGCCAACCTGCCTGCAGATTTTATTCACCGCAGGCATGAACTTTTCTGGAAATATCAGTTGCCCAATCAGGAGCATAGCGTAGAGATCAAACTACGCAACCCTTCACCCGATTTCGAAGTCCGGATCACCGAAGTACTCATTTACAGCGACAAAAATTAACATCCGCTATGTTCATCCTCCCCTCATATACCGCCGCTGTTATTTGTTGCATTATCACCATGATCTGCTGGGGTTCATGGGCCAACACCCAAAAACTCGCTGCAGCTGGCTGGCGTTTTGAGCTATTCTATTGGGACTATGTGATCGGCATCGTACTCCTCTCCCTGGCTTTCGCATTGACCCTGGGTAGTTTTGGCGAAGAGGGTCGCAGTTTCATTGTTGATCTCAAGCAGGCAAACACCAGTAGCCTCACATCGGCCATGATGGGTGGAGTAATTTTCAACGCTGCTAACATTCTACTCGGTGCTGCCATTGCGATTGCTGGCATGTCAGTTGCCTTCCCGGTAGGCATCGGATTAGCGCTGGTCATTGGAGTGGTTGTAAACTATTTGCGGGCACCCGAAGGAAATCCCATCTACCTCTTCGGAGGTGTCGCCCTGATCACGGCTGCCATCATGCTCAACGCAAGGTCCTATCAGTTACTTCAGAAAAACTCCAAAGCCCCAACACGCGGTATTTGGCTGGCCGTAATCAGTGGAAGTCTGATGGGATTGTTCTATCAGTTTGTCGCTGCATCGATGTTCATTGATTTTACGGTTCCTGAATCGGGGAAGCTAAGTCCCTACACAGCGGTGGTCGTATTCTCTCTGGGTATTTTGGTAAGTAATTTCTTGTTCAACACTTTATTAATGAGACGCCCCTTCACCGGCAACAAGGTGAGCTACGCTGATTATTTTGGTGGCAACTTCAAGAGCCATGCCATGGGGATACTCGGCGGAGCCATATGGTGCGTGGGTATGTCGTTGAGTATCATTGCCGCAGATCAGGCAGGCCCGGCTATCTCCTATGGACTTGGTCAGGGGGCCACCGTAGTAGCCGCATGCTGGGGAATATTTGTCTGGAAGGAGTTTAGCCAGGCGCCAAACACAAAGAGCATCCTGCTTGGGATGCTCCTGTGTTATACTTTAGGATTGATCTTGATTATCGCAGCACGCTGATCAATAGTTAAAGCCAAGGAAATTCCAGTGGTACAATTGCCATAATGATGCCAGGCTTACCAGGGTAATGAGCACATAATAAATGCGACCCAAGAAACTGTAGCGGTTGTCGGGCAACAAACGCGCCGCATGGAAGGTCATCCAGGAAGTAAGTCCAATCATCATCAGTGGCATCACCAAAACCACTTTGAATGAAGTACCCACACCATAGACCACGTCTTCTGCATCGCTGAGTAGTGAGGCCAGGCTCACGATAAACACCAATAGCAATAAATAGTTAATCCAGGCCACACGCCGGGCCGCTATGGGAAGCGGAAGATGATCTCGCAACGAACGAAATCCACGGCGAACCCAATTCACAAAAGGCCAATAAAGTAATACCAGAAAGGTGGTAACGATCGAAATCACAAAAAGCATGGTATGCAGGTCAGCCGCTTCAAGTCCGTCCACTTTGTCGAATGCAAATACAGGCAATCCACCAATAAACATATTGGCGATCTTCCCTTCGTCATTCTTACCAAATGCAATCACCTTGGATCCATGCTCTTCACGGAATGTCAGGCTGTCGATTGGCACCACATAGCGTACATTCTCGCCGCTTGAGATGCGCAGGCGTGTGCTGTCAGCTACCGTGATATGGGTATCGCCGAACATAGATGCCACCTTGGTGATATCAAAGTGCGCATACCGGTTGGCCCGGTAGTAACCAGCAAATTGTTCCAGGAATTTTCGGTCAGGTGCTAAAGCAGGTTTCAGCGGAGCCTTCTCCGGATAGTACTGCTTTACGAACTGATCGAGGACGTCCATCACCACACCACCCCCTTTGTCGGTATTGAACGAAATAAATAACCCCGTTTGAGTTTCCGGGAAAATCACCATAAGGGAATGAAACCAAAAGGTGTCACCGCCATGGCCAATGATATTCACCCCATTTTGACTCACATCCATAAAACCGTATCGCATGGGATTCACGGCCGGGTGATGGCGATGGGCCGGCGTTACCATCAGGGCGAGCGTTGCACTGTCGAGGATGGACTTCCCCTCCCAACTTCCGTTATGCAAGAGGGCAAACATAAACTTCGTCATATCCGTTGCGGATGAGGCAGCTGCGCCCACCGGATACAACGGCACATATTCAAACGACTGCTTCTTGAATTCTCCGCCTGCAAATTTATACCCGGTGGAGAGCTGGGTGTTCAATGGAGCCGGAAGCGGCTGCCGGAACGAAGTGTTGGTCATTCCCAGCGGACCGATGATATTCTTTTCAACATAATCATTGAACGACATGCCCGAGACACGCTCTATGATATAAGCTGCAATGCCGGTGCCGTGGTTTGAATAGCTGGCAAACGTGGCCGTAGCCCGAATGCGGGCCGGCATTTCTGCCAATAATATATCGTGCAAGGATCTGAGTTTGCTGGAATCCCGGGCAAACAGCCCAAGCACTTTGTCTTCAAAACCAGGCGTATGGGTCATCAGGTCCTTCAGCGTGATCGGTTTTGGGAAGGTGGCGGGCACCTGCACATCCGGTTCCATATAATGGTTGATGTCCTCGTCCAGGCTCAACTTACCCTGAGCCACCAACTGCATCACACTGACCCAGGTGAACATTTTCGAAATCGAGCCGATGCGGAACAGCGTACTGCTGGCCGATACCGGAATTTGTTTGTCGACGTCGGCATAGCCATAACCCTGCGCCAGGAGAATCTTACCGTCACGGATCACCGACACCGTAGCGCCGGCGATGTGTTTATCGCGCAAATGCGTGGTGACCACCCCCGACATAAATGCTTTGAGTTGCATGGTATCAGCAGGTTGGCCGTAGGCGGGGCCGTTGAGCAGCAGCAGGCAGCATAGGGCAAGGAAAAAAGGCTTCATAGGACAAGGGATTTGGTGATGGAAGATAATCATTTTTTTAAAAAATACCTGTTTCGGATTGTGGTCACTATGTCATTAGTTGACTTTATCAACTATTTTACAGAAATTCGAAAATGCCTTCACCTGACATCGCAGAACTAAGGGCCTTCAACCGGTTTTACACAAACCACCTGGGGTGGCTCGATCGCACCATACTCACGGGATCACTTTCCCTCACCGAAGCACGGGTGCTGTTTGAGCTGCATCAACACCAACCCTGCACCGCCCGCGATCTGCTTCGCATCCTGCAACTGGACAAGGGCTACCTCAGCCGCACCCTCGACTCCTTTGAGCGGCGCAGATTCATTCAGCGCAAGTCCAGTACTGCCGACGCCCGCTACCTGCTGATCACACTCCGTCCCAGGGGAAGCACTGAATTCAAAAAAATCAACAAAGCATCCGAAGATCAGATGCGTGCCTTGCTCGAAGGCCTCACTCCGGCTGCCCGCAAGAGCCTTGTACGCCATACAAAAGCCATCATCCAACTCCTACAACATCACCGATATGAACAGGATTAATCTTCATGACATCACCATCCGGACAACCATCCAACCGGGCGACCTCGGCTACGTGATTTACATGCACGGCACCATGTACAGCCGTGAACATCATTTCGGCCTTGCCTTTGAAACTTACGTGGCCTCCGGAATGGCGGAGTTCTTCAAAGCCTACGAACCAACCCGTAACCGGGTGTGGGTGTGTATACATCAGGATACCATCATCGGATTTCTTGGTCTCGTCAACCGCGGCGACACGGCCCAGCTGCGTTACTTCCTGCTTGCCCCTGCCTATCGCGGGATAGGTCTCGGGCGTAAACTCATGGATCAGTTCATGTCTACATTGAATGAACTGGGATATAACTCCTGCTATCTTCTCACCACCGATTCCCTTCCAGCAGCTGCTCACCTGTACCTGGCCTACGGTTTTCAGTTAACCGAGGAAGTTGAATCCACCGGATTCGGGGTGTCCTTAAAAGAACACCGGTATGAATGGAACAGACCTTGAAGTTCTTCGCCCTGAAAAACAGTCAACGTCACCTGGATAGGTTGTGTCATTATCAATATCCTGTTAGTTTTGGTACTTCCCCAATCCTGCCCGCAAGGCAAAGACCGGGAACACGCATTTTGCCATGAGCAACATGCTGCCTTTATTGAACCTACCGAAATGAGAAAACCACCCCTCCTCCTGTTGGCCTTGTGCCTGTTCG
>DAOMGC010000086.1:0-8783 GCA_035430125.1 Cyclobacteriaceae bacterium
AAATTCAGGCCAAATTGACCACTTTTTGAGGAAACCTGGAATCTCTATTGTTCTTATTTAGAATGGTTCTAAATTGCGTCAGAATCTAACTGATACCAAAATGACTCCCCTAAAAGAAGCAACAAGCACAAAACACAAGCAGGCAGAACGCATGCCGTTCAACGTACGGATGTTCCGTGGACAACTCACCAAAGACCAGTACGCCTTATACCTGAATCAACAACTGCTGATCTTCCAGACCATCGAGCACCTGGGTCTGCCAAACCCCAGCCTGAGCCGTGTCTCCCGGATACAGGCCGACCTCGCCGAACTAAACAACGCCGGTCACGCCAACCCGCTCGTGCTGGATGCTACCCGCGCCTATTCCGACTACCTGGCAGCCATGACCTACGAACAAGTGCTGCCGCACATCTACCTCAACTATATGGCCCTGATGTTTGGCGGGCAGATGATGAAAAAGAGCGTCCCCTCCTCCGGGAAGATCTATGACTTTGACAACGTACAGGAAGCGATTCAGTCCATACGCGCCGTGCAACAGGATGCGTGGGCAGATGAGGTGAACAAAGGATTTGATTTTAACATTGCGTTGTTCGAGGAATTAGAACTTCACTGTATCAACCAACCTCAGGCTGCATGGAACTCCTGAAAGACCTCGGACTGTTTGGTTTTCTTTTCTTTCTGATAAAAGGCATGGTATGGCTGGTGCTTATTGCACTGGCCTACTACGGCCTGATCAGCAAAGAACAAATGCAGCGCATTCGCACGCGGTTGCGTTTTTGGAAAAGGAACGGCGCAGCAGAGAAATAGAAAAAAATACAGTTCCCGCAGAGAACGCAGAATGAATGCGCGCGGAGCAACGCAGAAAAAATTTAAAACAAAAAATGATTCCGCAGAGGCACCATCGGTGTGGCGATGGCCCTTCTGCATTTATCATTTTACATTTAACGTTTCACATTGAAAATTTAGCTTTTGGCAATTGACATGAGTCATGCCTTTGCAATTTCATGAGGAACCCTGATTTAGGTTTGGATCATCAACATGCCACCCCGCTGGGGTTGGTGGTGCAGGGTTGGTTATTTGGCTATTAACACGTAGCCCCTCTCGGGCTGGTGCGATTAACCAAAAATCATTCATTAGCGCGTTCTGCGTAACCTCTGCGGTCTTAGCGGGAACCAATGAAATTAATGCAGTTCCCGCAGAGAACGCAGAATGAATGCGCGCAGAGTAGCGCAGAAAAAAATACAAACAAAAAAAAGATGCCGCAGAAGCACCTTCGGTGCAGCGCCGCACTTGGTAGTTTGAAATTTTACATTGGAAATTTGGCGTTAAGCACTGAACTTCTTTGCGGGTTCTGCGTCTCCTCTGCGATTTCAGCGGGAACCATTGGCACTGACACGTAATTAGTTCTTCAGAAACTCCTGTTTCTCATTCTCCTCCAAATCAGCAAAGTTCTTTCTCATAACATAAGAATAATGAAAATGCGAAGTAGTACCTGACGTACCCGCCTGCGGAACCATCGTAGCCTGATCGAGCTCCCAACCGAGCTTGGACATGAAATTCAACGCATTCACCATACCATTGATTTTTACTTTCTTCCCCGATGCGTCATTCATGATCCGGTTTTCGTACTGCTTCATGTTGTCTCCAAAAATAATCACCACTTTAGACACCGATAACGGTGATAGGTTATCCAGGGAAGCAATCTGGCAGTAGACAAACTTGGGTTGTTGCGCGTAGCCTGCATTGGTTGCACCAACGAAACACATCAGAAAAACAAAAATGATTTTTTTCATATACATGGGGTTTAGGGATTCTGCAGAATATCACCAGGAATATCCGGATGGCTAAACTAAGTTAGAAAATTCCGGACTCATTCAATCCATTAACGATTCGTCCACCTCCGCAACGCTTCGGCGGACTCCTCCGGGTTGACGGTTAACTTAAGGGTGTTCTTTCATTTCAAAACTCACTCATCTTTCCATTATCTGTGTATGACCATCTCAGGCCACCACAATCAGACTTATAATTAACACAGACCTAACTCCTATCACCTATGATCTAACCCTAATCCCTAATCCCTTCCTCCCACCCACTAATACCTGACACCTATGATCTAATCCCTAACTCCACACCGGCATCCCGCGCATCGCCTGCCACAACAGAAAAGCGGCCAGCAACCCATACACCACAGCAACAGCTATCACGCCATTGGTGGATCGAACCACATAAAACGCCAACAACGGAAGCACCTGCAAGGCATGCATGCCAACAAAATGAGCAGCGCGCAAATCGCCATGCGTCAAGGACCAATTCAACAACGGCAACCCGGGCGTGCCATCGGCGGAACCAACCGTATGCCCCAGCCGCGCCGCCATCATCCCTCCTTCAAAAGCAAAAATGACAAACAGCACAATGCCCAGACGGATAGCCCATACATAATGAGCAGGCAGTTGGGGAAAATCGGTGGTGAAAAACAACCACCCGATGTATGCGGTGTAGAGGGTAAACACCGTGATGGCAATTCCCATCAACGCAAATAGCATTCCGTTCAGGGGTGTGCTGATATTGAAATGAGACAATTGTCCCTGCGACGCACGAAGGCTGATATATCCCACCTCAAAGACAAACACTAAAACGGTCACCCAAACAAAGCCATCAACAGCCCTGGACGGCGCCAGATAACCGATATACCACCCGAGGGTCCACATGAGAATGGCTGAACTTAGAAAAAACTTCAACGGCTTGATCCAGGCATTGATGTTGTTGATCTGCAGGCTGGTAGTCATCCACAATACCGCTGTGATGGCCGTGCCCGCAAAACATATCCAGCCAAAATAGTATAACACCGCGTTGCGGCTGAGGAGTTCGGTAAAGAAGTATTTCATGGGATGAACTTATTCTCAAAGATACTCCACCCAATAGTTCTTTGTTTTGGCTGTACGGATGATGGTGAACACCAGCAATCCTATGGGTCCGAGCATAAACGTGAGGAACAAACAAGGCACGAGGATCAGGTGCGGGATGTTGTGTTTCTGTCCGCTGTTGATGATATACAGCCCCACCATCAGGTCAAACGCGAGGTAGTGAACCCACCCCACCAGCACGGCTTCGGGTTGGGTGAAGAGCGACATCACGCCTTCCAGCGAACCGAAGCTGGACAGGTCTCCGGGTTTGAGCGTGCGCGACACGATCACGGTATAGATGATCGCAAACAGAATGATGTCCAAACGTTGCGGGGCAGAATGACCAGCGCAATCCAGCTGAACATGGCCAGGGAGTTGCAGAGCGAGAAGAGGGTGCTCATAAAATTCGGGGTTGTTGGGTTGGGTTATTTCTCCGTCCGGAGGATCTTCTCCATGGCGCGGCCTTTGGCGAGTTCGTCCACCAGCTTGTCGAGGTACCTGACTTTTTGCGTCAGCGGATTGGTGATCTCCTCCACGCGGTATCCGCAGATGACGCCGGTGATCAGTCGCGCATGCTTGTTGAGTTTGGCTTTCTTAAAGAAGTCCTCAAAAGTGGCCTTTGACTGAATCATGGCATTTAGTTCCTTGTCGCTGTAGCCCGTGAGCCATTGCATCACCTGATGCAATTCTTCCTTTGTTCTGCCTTTCTTCTCCACTTTCGTGACATAGTGCGGATACACCGATGCGAAGGTCATTGAAGCTATGCGGGCATCGTGGTCGTTGGGTTTGTTCATGGGGTATGTACGGATTGCTTTTACTTGCTGACTATTTTCTAAAGCAATTTAATTCAATTCCGGAATACAGGTTCCTGCAGGGGGCACCTTCGGTGCAAAATGCGGGTTCCCGGAGAGGGCGCAAAGGAGACGCAGAGGGCGCTGCGAAAGAAATACAGTTCCCGCAGATTAACGCAGATTGAATGCGCCGCAGATCAGCGCGGATAAAACCATAATCCATGAAAGGGGAAAACGCAGAAGCACCTTCGGTGCAAAATGCGGGTTCCCGGAGAGGGCGCAAAGGAGACGCAGAGGGCGCTGCGAAAGAAATACAGTTCCCGCAGATTAACGCAGATTGAATGCGCCGCAGATCAGCGCGGATAAAACCATAATCCATGAAAGGGGAAAACGCAGAAGCACCTTCGGTGCAAAATGCGGGTTCCCGGAGAGGGCGCAAAGGAGACGCAGAGGGCGCTGAGAAAGAGAAAGGAAATACAGTTCCCGCAGATTAACTGGGATTGAATGCGCCGCAGATTTCTTCACCGCTAAGGCGCAAAGGCGCGAGGGACTCTTTGCGCGCTCCGCGTCACTGCGGTTAAGTATTGAAGGACTTAACGGGAACCCTCAACAATCCTCCGCTTCTGCCGCTCATGATGCCTCAGGTGCATGTCCGCAAACTGAAACCAGTCCTGTGCACTGAAGTATCCAAATCCCGGATGACGGGTTTTTCCGTGATGCGTTGCCACGGCTATTTCTTCAGCCACCTGTTCCATGGCGGACCTGACATCCATGAATCCTTGCATGATTTCCCTCTTGCTCTCCGGCTGTCGCATGCTGGCATGAGAAGGATCACCTTCGATGCGGATATCCGGGAAGGAATTGTTGCGGAACATTTCTTCAGCTTCGGAAGTCATCTTTCCGTCGGCGTGGTCGTTGCTCGCTAAACAGATACGGATTTGTTCTACATAGAATCGGGTATCAGCAATCAGGTGCATATAGAGTTGGCCGAGGGTCCATCCGCCATAAGCCGGACGCACCGTCAGTTGTGCTTCTGACAAGGCATCCAGTTCCGATGCCCATCGCGACAAACTTTGAAAAAACCCGGGATTCAATGAAGAACTATTCAAACCTAAATTAAGACAGTGCTTAATGAGTATCATTTACCTTCACGAATCGACTTCAAGACAGACCAAAACTCTTTGGCGTAGTCATCGGCAATATCCTTGGTCATATCCAGATAAACCTGAATACCCTTATTGTTCTTATCTATGATATGAACCATATATAATATATGATCCTCGCCTTCTTTTGTGTAGCTGCACAGCGTCAGGTAACCATTCTTATAACTCAACGGATAGTCATTGTCTGATTGGATAAGAATCCGGTCAACAGTAATCCCTTTTCCAGTGAATTGAAATCTTTTTTCAATGGAATAAACTGTCACATCCTGCTTGTAGGCTGCGGCATCCTCAACGACAACCAGAATAGCTGGGATAATCTGAACACCTTTCTTGTTTTCTATCGGATTGCGTTTGAACGTGTAGCTGGCCCTGGACTCACCTTCTTTTCCGAATAAATACCATTCCGTATTGGGCATCCGCACAAACAGATTCGCCTCCGGTATGATGTAGTCGGTCTTGAATTCCCGCGTACCATTTACCTTTCCCCCCTCATCATAAAAAGTCCAGATACCAAAGCGCTGGCCCTCCACAAAGTTTCCCTCGGAGTGTTTCGAACCATCCTCCCGGTAGTATATCGTCTTACCATACTGAAGACCACTCTTAAAGCTAGTTTCAGTAGAAGGTGTACCATTCGAATTATACTCGGCAAATCTACCATTCAATTTGCCATCAGCGTAATTCTCAATAGCCTCCAATGTACCCTGACTGTTATACCAGCGGTGCTCTCCAACTTCCTGATCGTCTTTGAATGACCCAGTATGCTTCAGTTTACCATTAACGTAGTAGTACTCAAACTTACCATCCTTAATCTCAGGGTCGATTGATTTAAGTGGTCCAACCATCTGCAACTGATTACCCTGAACAAAGAAATCCCTCCTGATCCAGCGGCCATTTTCCTTACGCTCCAAACGATAGAACTTGGATGATTTCTTATCAGTTACTTTCCAATCCTTATCAAAGTAAACAGTGTCCTGTCCATACGCAAAGCCCGTTGCGCAAAGAAGAAGCATTACTATTTTCATAATAACATTTTAATTTAATCATGCAGATCATCATCTGCTGATACTAAATTTACCATCAATTCCCCTATTCTCCATGCTAGTCGAATGATATGATCTGGGGATAAAAGGTATCACCACCGTCAAAGCGAATATGCCACCCCTTCGGGGTTGTGTGTGGTTATGAATTTCATGGCTAGAAGAATTTCACCCCTTCAGGGTTCATTGCAGAAAGGTCATATCAAATCTGACCAATCAATACAGGTTCTCAAAATTCACACAGCTCGATCTGCGTATTCCTGTTCTTTTTCTGCGGTATCTACGTGTCCTACTTCACCACATTCACCTTCATCATGTTCGTGCGGCTGCGCTCGTGAATCGGCATGCTCGCTAAACTGATAAAGATATCACCGGGCTTCACATGACCATCGCGCTTCAGGATCTCTGAAACGTCGGCAATGGTCTCGTCGGTACTGTTGGACTTCTCGTAATAATAGGCACGGGTGGCCCACACGAGGTTCAGGGTATTCAATACGGCTTTGTTGCCGGTGAAGACAAAGATATTCGCATTCGGCCGGTGCGATGACGACTTGAATGCCGTGTAACCAGAAGCAGTCATACCAACGATTGCTTTGGCATTCACTTCCTTCGCGAGCTTGCACGCGGCCAGGATCAGACTGTCGTGAATGAAGATGGGTGAATGAACATCCACTTCGCGGAAGCGGTAGTACACATTCGCCTGCTTCTCTACCGAACCAATGGTGCGCACCATGGAACGAATTACTTCGATGGGATACTTACCCGCCGCAGTCTCGGCCGACAACATCAACGCATCGGCACCATCCATCACGGCGTTGGCCACGTCATTGGTTTCAGCACGCGTCGGACGCGGATTCTCAATCATGCTCTCCATCATCTGGGTAGCTACGATCACTGGCTTAGCCAGTTTATTGCACTTCTCCACGAGCATCTTCTGCACCATGGGAACTTCTTCCAACCAGATCTCTACCCCGAGGTCGCCACGGGCCACCATCACGGCATCCGTTGCCTGCAGGATCGCGTCGATGTTCTCGAGTGCTTCCGGCTTTTCAATCTTGGCTACGATGCGGGTTGTTGACTTATGACTATCAATAATTCCGCGAAGGATATCGATGTCTTTGGCTTTGCGCACAAACGACAACGCCACCCAGTCTACTTTATGTTTCAGACCAAACTCCAGGTCAGCCAGGTCTTTTTCTGTCAATGACGGAGCAGATACTTTGGAATAAGGAAGGTTAATCCCTTTGCGTGATTTCAACGGACCGCCATACACCACTTCACAAACCACATCGATGTCGCGGGCCTCGATAACTTTCAGTTCAATCTTGCCATCGTCGATGAGTACCATATCGCCAGGCTTCACATCTTTGGGAAGGCCCTGGTAGCTGGTGCTGACCAATTCATGATTACCAAGCAGTTCGCGCGTGGTAATGGTGATCGTGTCTTTCGCCTTGATTACTGTACCCTCTTTCACTTCGTTGACACGGATCTTGGGGCCTTGCAAATCCTGGAGGAGTGCAATGTGGGTCCCCATTTCCTCATTGATTTCACGAACGTAGTTGATCACCTTGAGGTGATCCTCGTGTGAACCGTGAGAGAAGTTAAGTCGAAATACATCCACGCCTTCTTTAGCGAGTGCGCGCAGCATTTCTTTGGAGTTGGAGGCGGGGCCTACCGTGGCAACAATCTTGGTCTTGTTGAAAGAGACTTTTTCCATGCGATACAAACGTTCTGACCTGACCGAAGCTAGAAAATAAAGTTTTCCTTCGATTTTAAGGTCGCCAAAGGTATCAAAGTAGCCAATTCAATAGAAGAAATCGCCCGCAAGTATTCCTGCAATCGATTGCCGGACAGGTTTTCCTCACTTTGCGTCATCAAAATGAAATCAAAGTGTGGGAATTCAGGCACCAGATCAGGTGCATTGTTTTCGCTATCGGCGGCGCGGTTCCTGAATAAATGAAGGTTATTGAGCGGAGTTTGATAACTATAGTGGTCGTGCGAACTGGTAGCGCCTTTTTTGAAATGCAGTACCAGATCTGCCTGTTTTACCAGATGCACCTGAAGGGCGTTGTTGAGTTCCCAGGCCAGTTTATAACCCTTGAGGGACGTGCGTATTCCCAACAATTCAAAATCGTAGGAGTACTCAATTTCAAGTGTGTTTTTCCTGATTTTCGCCGCCATGGGCCAATTCTCCCCTCCGGGAAAAAGTTTGACAATATGGCTCCAAATCTCTTACTTTGCGCAGATTTTTAAAATACCTTAAACCTTACAATCATGTCTGACATCGCACAAAAAGTAAAGCAGATCATCATCGACAAACTGGGAGTAGAAGAATCTGAAGTTACGCCTGAGGCAAGCTTCACCAACGACCTCGGTGCTGACTCGCTCGATACCGTTGAGTTGATCATGGAGTTTGAGAAGGAATTCAACATCTCTATTCCAGACGACCAGGCAGAGAACATTGCGACGGTTGGTCAGGCGATCGCCTACCTCGAGCAAAATGCGAAGAAATAATCAGGATTTCTCTCTTTTCTCTCTCACCCACTTCCTGAATTAACCCTTCCGTATGAACTTTAAACGGGTAGTAATCACTGGGATAGGTGCACTCACGCCTATCGGCAACACCTACCCATCCTTTTGGGATGGACTAAAAGCCGGTAAGAGTGGAGCTGCCCCCATTACCAAATTTGATGCTTCTCTTTTCAAGACCAAGTTTGCGTGTGAATTGAAGGGATTCGATCCGACCACCTTTATGGACCGGAAAGAAGCACGCAAGATGGACCCGTTTGTTCAATACGCCCTGGTGGCTGCAGACGAAGCCATCCTGGATTCCGCCTTACCCCTTGACAGCCTCGACCCTGACCGGGTTGGGGTCATCTGGGGATCGGG
>DAOMGC010000086.1:8883-12821 GCA_035430125.1 Cyclobacteriaceae bacterium
AATTCCATGAAGGCACTCTCCGAACGCAACGACTCACCAGAAACAGCTTCGCGTCCTTATGATAAGGACCGCGATGGATTTGTTTTGGGAGAAGGTGCGGGTGCCCTTATCCTCGAAGAATACGAAGCTGCAAAAAAACGCGGCGCTAAAATCTACGGTGAGATACTCGGCGGCGGCATGTCGGCCGATGCTTACCACATCACAGCACCACACCCGGAAGGCGCTGGCATTACCAAAGTAATGGAACATGCGCTACAGGACTCAGGCATTGCGCCTACGGAAGTAGACTATATCAACACCCACGGCACATCAACACCGCGCGGAGACATCGGTGAGATCAAAGCCATCCAGCGGGTGTTCGGAGATCATGCCTACAAGATGAACATCAGTTCAACCAAATCGATGACGGGTCACCTCCTCGGAGCTGCTGGTGCCATTGAGGCAATTGCATGTATCCTCGCCCTGCAACAAGGTGTGATCCCTCCTACCATCAACCATTTCACCGATGATGATGGCTTGGATTCACGTCTCAACCTGACTTTCAACCAGGCGCAACAGCGCAAGGTGAACATTGCCCTGAGCAACACATTCGGGTTCGGCGGCCACAATGCCTCTGTCATTATCAAGAAGGTTTAGTAAGACACCGTGTGTGGAACTTACTGAAAATCCCCGGAGCCAGAACTAAAAAAGAAGATCAGAAACTCATTACGGCCATCCGGACCATCACCGGATTCACGCCGTCTAATCTCAAGTTATACCAGCTCGCTACCCTGCACACCAGTCGGGCGAAAGAAACCAATGGCTTCCGCGAGTCCAACGAACGGCTCGAGTATCTGGGAGATGCAATCCTCGGCGCAGCCGTTGCGGACTACCTCTTTAAGAAGTATCCCTTCAAGGATGAAGGCTTCCTCACCGAGATACGGTCGCGCATTGTGAACCGCGATTCCCTCAATGCCCTGGCCCGCAAAATGGGTATCAGTCATATCGTACAATTCGATCAGAAGAACGCCCAACTGCAACAGGTCGTGTTGGGCAACACCCTGGAAGCGATTGTCGGCGCCGTGTACCTTGATAAAGGGTACCTGCGGTGCAAAAAATTTGTCATCGACAAACTCATACAACCTCATTTTGACCTGGAGGTGGTGATACAGAATAACGTCAACTACAAGTCAAGGATTATCGAATGGACGCAACGCAACAGCAAGTCGGTTCGGTTTGAAATGCGCGAGTCCGGTAACCGAAACAGCAAAGAGTTCTCCGTGCAGGTATTCATTGACGAATCGCCTCAGGGTATTGGCTTCGGCCACACCAAGAAAAAAGCCGAGCAGGATGCGGCACTAAAAACATGCACCTTGCTGAACATTGTATGATCGTTTTTAGTTATACCTCCAAAGGCCGCTCATGAGCCAATTGATTCTTGCCGGTGCCACTTTGAACCAGATTCCTTTCGACTGGGAAAATAACCTGGGCAACATACGCGGTGCCATCACCGAGGCAAAGAAGCAAAAGGCAGAAATTCTACTTCTCCCCGAACTCTGCATCTCGGGCTATGGCTGCGAAGATGTGTTTCTTTCCGATTGGCTGTCTGCTACAGCAGCCGAAAAGCTCCTGACGCTGGTGCCGCTGTGCGACAATATTATTGTATGTGTAGGTCTTCCCATCCGGATGAATGGCGTCACCTACAACGGTGTTTGCGTGATCCGTAACCAGCAGATACTCGGAATCACCCTCAAGCAAAATCTGGCGGACGAAGGCGTTCATTATGAACCGCGTTGGTTTCGCGCCTGGAAATCCGGCGAAGTCACTTCAACAAACATCGGAGGTCATGAAGTAGCGGTAGGTGATCTGATCTACACCCACCGGGACATTACGTTTGGATTTGAAATCTGTGAAGATGCATGGCGTAAAAACCGGCCGGGATACCGACTTAAAGAACGCGGTGTGCAACTGATCCTGAACCCCAGCGCCAGTCACTTTGCCTTAGGCAAGAGTACCCACCGTGAAAAAGATGTGGTCATCGATGGCTCCGACAAATTTCAGTGTGTTTATCTTTTCGTTAACCACCTTGGTAACGAGGCTGGGAGGATGATTTATGACGGCGATATTGTTGTAGGTCAGAACGGAAAACTGGTGGCAGTGAACAACAGGCTTTCATTCAAACCATTTGTGGTGATGACCTGCCCGGTAGATGTAAGTGACGCATCAAAGACCATTGCCCTGCCCATCACCGACAACCGGGAGCGAAACGAAGAGTTTGCTTGCGCTGTTTCCCTGGCCCTGTTCGATTACCTGCGCAAAAGCAAGTCCCGTGGATTTGTGCTTAGCCTCAGTGGCGGAGCCGACAGTGCATGCTGTGCCGTATTGGTGGCGGAGATGGTTCGTCGCGCAAGTGACACCCTGGGCTGGCCTGCATTCTGGTCGGCCATTGGAGTTGATCCTGCCACAGCACCGGTCAGTCAAAAAGAGGCCGTTAGCAAATTATTGACGTGTGCCTATCAGGCTTCCGTGAATTCATCAACAACAACACGCGATGCAGCAAAAGATCTGGCATCCTCTCTGGGTGCACAGTTTCATGAATGGTCAATCGAGGAAGAGTCATCCGCTTATCGCAGGAAAATCGAGACCGTGTTGGGTCGGGCCCTAACATGGGAACAGGACGATATTGCGTTACAAAATATTCAGGCACGTTCGCGGTCTCCGATCATCTGGTTGCTGGCCAATGTTCGGCGCGCAGTGTTGCTCACCACCTCCAACCGCAGTGAGGGTGACGTGGGTTATGCTACCATGGACGGTGATACCAGCGGCAGCCTCGCACCCATCGCTGGTATTGACAAGCCATTTATTTTACAATGGCTGCGCTGGGCACAGTCTCAGGGTTATGCCGGGTTAGCGGGTGTTAACCACCTTCAGCCTACTGCAGAGTTGCGACCCGTGAACCGGGCGCAGACCGATGAGAAAGACCTGATGCCCTACCCCGCATTGGTTGACATTGAAAAGTTGGCCATCCGCGATCGGCGCACACCCCGCGAAGTGTATGAGGCCCTGAAGTCGGGTTACGCACCGACAGAACTTAAAGCCTGGATCAAAAAGTTTTATCAACTTTGGTCCGCCAATCAATGGAAGCGCGAGCGGCTTGCTCCATCCTTTCACGTCGATGATCTGAATGTTGACCCCCGCAGTTGGTGTCGGTTCCCGATTCTCTCCGGTGGCTTTCGGGAGGAATTGCAATCACTGGAATAACCAACGCAATCTTTTGTCGACGCGTCCTGAAAACAATACAAAGACCTGACAGGTCTTTAAGACCTGTCAGGTCTTAGAAAAAACCGGCGATTCGCCCTATATTTGCCGCTTAATATATTGAACAATTATGCACGTATTGAACTATATCATCTGGAATGGCAGCCCCGAAGTCGTTACCATCGGCCCCCTCACTTTGCGGTGGTATGGAATGCTCTTCGCCCTGGGATTCCTCATCAGCCAGCAGATTTTGTATTACATGTTCAAGCAGGAAGGCAAGCCGACCCGCGATGTGGACACCCTGACGATTTATATGGTGGTGGCTACCATCGTAGGAGCCCGCCTCGGACATATCTTCTTTTATCAACCTGAAATTTTATGGAATGACCCGCTCGGCGTTTTCCTTCCCTTCGAGTTTTCACCAGAGTTCCGGTTCACCGGCCTGCAGGGACTCGCCAGCCATGGTGCTGCCATCGGTATCCTCATTGGACTCTGGCTGTATTCCCGGAAGAATAAACCCGGCCAAAACTATTTACAAACCCTGGATCGGATCGTGATCCTGGTGGCATTGACCGGTGCGCTCATCCGCTTTGGAAACTTTTTCAATTCAGAAATTCTGGGTACGCCAACCACCTCGCCCACCGGTATCGTGTTTATCAACCGGGTCACCCAGGCATTGTCCGGTGATTCGGTAGATCCCA
>DAOMGC010000087.1:0-12602 GCA_035430125.1 Cyclobacteriaceae bacterium
AGTTGCTTCAGCCAGTTCCGCGACGAACTCGTGATGGAGTTCAACGACAGCCGGCAATCGTTTTTTATCAAAGTCACCCTCGGCCAGGAGCTGCAGTGCCTCAGTTTCCCCAACAGCTTTCACCGCGCGCGGAAGAACAGCGTGGACCTTTTCAACGGACTCCTCATGAAAGCCGTGAAAGGCGTGCGGTGTTTTGACAACGAGCGCAGTATCGCCCTGGAGTTGGAAGGTGATCAGACTATAGTTTTCAAGATGCACGGACTCCAGGCCAACGTGATCTGGTTCAGTGGCGATGTTGTGGAAGACTTGTTCCAGCAGCGTATTGAAAACGACAGGGCATTAAGGTTATCCCAACTCAATCGCTACATTGATTGGAGCCGGGAGTACTTTGATCAGCATCAGAGCGATTTACATGCCTCCTACTTCACCTTTGGCAAGCGCGTGTGGAAGTATCTGGACGAGAGAGGATTTCAGACCGCAACCGTGGACACCCGCTGGAAATTACTCAGTGACCTGCGACAGATTTTAGAGGATCCCGAGTTTCGGATCATGGACAGTGACCAGGGCATTGTGTTGTCCCTGTTGCCTGGTGAGGTGATGAAGACATTGACCGATCCCGTGGAAGCGTTGAATGAGTTCTTCTATGCCCGGACGTCCACGGAGTCATTGGGCAAAGAGAAGGGACAGTTATTGAGTGCCCTGAAGAAGAAACGGAACCAGGCCCAGGCCTATATTGATAAGTGTAAAGAGAAGTTGAGCGGACTCGACAGCCGTGAGTCCTTTTCCCAGCGCGGCGACCTGATTATGGCCAACATGCAGAGCATACCGGTGGGAGCATCCAAGGTCGTGCTCACCAATTTCTATAACGACAACACCCCTATTGAGATCAAGCTCAATCCCGAGTTGCCCCCCCAGAAGAACGCCGAAGTCTACTACCGCAAGAGCCGCAACCAGCAGATAGAAGTAAAGAAATTAGAGGAGTCCATCGCCGCCAAGGCAGGTGAAGTCACCAACCTCGACCTGCAGATCCAGGAAGCCTCCTCCACCGAAGACCTCAGCACCATCCGCCGCCTGGCAGGCGCGCATCAAAAAGTAGTTGCCGAAAAGGCCGTGTCCCTTCCCTACCGCGAATACACCTTCAAAGGCTTTGTGATCCGCGTGGGTCGCAACGCCGAAGCCAACGACGAACTCACCCTGAAGTACGCCCACAAAGACGACCTATGGCTCCACGCCAAAGACGTTTCCGGTTCCCATGTCGTTATTGTCCATCACCCCGGTCACCCCTTCCCCAAAGACGTGATCACCTATGCAGCACAACTGGCAGCCTACCACTCCAAGCGCCGGACCGAGAGCCTTTGTCCTGTGGCGTATACGTTAAAGAAGTACGTAAGAAAAAGAAAAGGAGATCCGGCTGGGGCGGTGGTGGTGGAGAGGGAGGAAGTGGTGATGGTGGAGGGGGTTGAGCCAGCAGTTTGACATGCATCATTGATAGCAAACTTATTTTGCTGTCATGCACTTGTGATATGAGATTGCCGTGATAAGGGTCGAAGTTAAATTAAAGTTTAACATGACCTTGACGATATAATCACTGTAACCAAATTGTGCTAAGAAACGAAACTGCTAATTAATCTGAACGCAGGCAATGACGTATACCGACCACTCTTCACAGCCAGATTTACTTAGTATCCTTGCCTATTGTCGCATCTTTGTCAACAAGAGTCTCAAGCTTGTAGTAGACTATTTGATTGTTCTTAATTAGAAACGATAAACTTCTTGGGTTCGAAGTTGATTGATAAGGGTCCGAATACATTGAACCACTTGACGAATGGCTTGTGTAGTTAACCAATTTGTCAATATTCGTTGTTTTTACCACTTTTTTGTCCATATCAGGCGTCAAATTACTCATTTTATTCATGTTTCCAACCCTCAAATCTCCTTTGGTCTTCAACCGCAATTCTTTGTATTGGTGGTAATGGAGCCGGTTGATTTATTATCTGAACATGTTTCACAAGTGTGCCCTCACTTAAAAAAATATCCGCGCCACCATCAATGCTTTCGATTAAAGCTCTTCGGGCTGAATAGTTTAATGATGAATTAGCACCGATTAGTACAGCGGCATCAAAAGGTATCAGTAATTCCAACTCCTTCTTTATATTATCGAAGGTTTCCTTTAAAATTTTATAAAAATTGTCGTCAGGTTTTTCAATATTTAACCCTAACTCCTCATGTGCCTCACGTCTATAAATTGTATAATCATGACTACCTGAGTCACCACACAAAAAGGATGTTATTTTTTCAATCTTCTTTTTATCCTTCATTTGTTTCGAAAGGAGTTTGGAAGCAAGCATTCGTATTTGCGTCCGTGACCTATAGACATCCCCAAGTACTAACGGGTGTACTTTATCAGAAAGGCTATTAAGTAAATGTGATAAGTCACTTTGGTCCTTAACCTTCAAATCTTGTTGAGCTAATCCAAAAAAACCCTTAATAGACTCTACACTCACTGGTATTCTTGCGAACGTATTATTAGGTTGAGTTGGATCTTGTGGGTTTAATGGGCTATTTAAGCTCGGGTCAATTGGCCCCAAGGTCGCCTGCTTCGTCATCATAATGGTGTTTGCACCAAGTGAGATAAGAGTCCCCGAACTATGAGCTTTTGATGGAATTATTACTTCGAACTCATCGCAAAATTGTCTTATTAAATTTGTCAAACTCCATGCGGTTAAAGTATTGCCTCCTCTTGTATAAAGAAGAAGAGATATTTTTTTTGGTTTACCCAACTTGTCCAAGTGGTCAACAAAGAACTCAAGTATGTCATTATTTATCTGAGTCTCCATTCCCGGTCGGTCACCAGTTATATAAACAAGCAGTTTGGATTTTCTTGATTCCTCAATCTTTTTGTAATTGTCAAGCCTTTCGTTAATCATAAGTCTAATTTATTGAAGGCAATAGCGCACAAAGTTTGTTTTTACATTTTAGGGAAACTTCCAGTTGGTCCCAAAGGCAAAGGAGGTTTTGTTTCAAGTCTTTCCTTTTGTGTCTTTGGAATTTTTGTCAGTCGAAGACGAATATCTCTTATTTTAGCAATAAAAATATTTTGCTTGTCATCTTGCTCTAGTTCGTTAAGTAATTTGTTTAAGTCAACGTTTTTCGAAATAGCTAAATCGTTGATTTCTTCAAGTGAAAGTAATGGCACGCAAAAGTCCCCAATCATACCTAACGCACTTTGAAGGTTTGGAAAGTCTCCGCATTTCCAATATTCCTTTGCCGCAACTATAAAGTCACCAAGCGCTCCTTGCATTTGCCCCCTTTCTCTTTGGAGATTTCCTTGTAGATGAAAAGCCTTAGCGTTTGCCTCCGCATTTAGTCGTTCGATTCTATTCTCATATTCCTTAGTTCTATCATTGAGTTGTTTTGTCAACTCTTCACTTAATTCCCTTTTTGCTTTTTCGATTCCAAGTTCAATTTCCTTCTTCAATATGTCCTCCTTCAACTGTAGAGTCTTTTTCTGATACCACTGTACGATAATTGGTACGATTATGCTTCCAACTGCAAAAATCACTGACCCAAGAACCAGTAATTTGTCCCAGGCTGAGTTGTAAAATGAATTTACTTTATCCAACAAGTCAATTGCATCTAGATGCCCTTTGTCACCTGCTTGAACTACGTTCTTTAGTGAGTCAGTCATATCTTTGTTAAATCAGTTACCATAACAATCGTGTTAATGCAAGGCCATACCCGTCAATTGTCACTCCTAATTTATTCCAAATTCCCCATCCCCACATGACATCTGTCAGAGAAAACCAGATTAATCCAAAAATACGCCTTTATAGGTATCCCTTTACCCCGGTTTAGGTAGTGCTTTGGCCGAAGAAATTTTGCGTGAGGCAGGGGAAATGGAGGTTGTAGCAAAAAATTGAATAGATCTTCAATGCCAAAAATCCTATTAACTACAATTTCTCTACCTTCTTCTTCAAGTCCACATTGATCGCATTCAGATCCGTAAGTGCATTGATCATGTTTTTTGAATAATCTACGATAAGTGAGTAGCTATGCCGCTCAATGGAAAGCACAGTTGCCAGGTTCTCCCAGGTAAGCTCGTTGTCTTCCTTGAAATAGTTGGTTATCTGGTCTGAATAATCAATGGTAGCCCTTGAGACCACCTCGAAGTCGTTGCGAATATTTTCTTCCTGGGTAAGGGCTCGCTGATAAAGGGTTATATCAATTATGTTAATCTTTTTATACGTCTCCAGATTTGCTTTCCATACTTCGTCACTAATCTTGTATCTAGTCCTAGCCGCATCACTTAGGTTGAAATTCGTTTGCCTTACGGTTATTAACGTCTTTGTAAGAGCTTTTGCAAAAGCGTTGAGCTTCTCCATTTCAAGCTTATTCTGTGGCAATTTTGCGGCAATGAGATTACGGAACGCCTCCTGCGCCAATTGATTGGTGTTAATATCCCTATCAAGGTCGAGATTAGATTGAGGGAACATGATCGGCAATATTTTTATGCCTTCAGTTCGAAGCGCTTTTGAAATCTCGAGTTGCTCCTGGAGAAATGTTTCCGTATTCCTCTTCAACTCACCTATTACGTTAATATTAGCTTCCAACTCATTCTGAAGCAGCAACACAAGTTTCCGTTGTTCAGCCTCAGATACTTCCTTGTACTTAAGTCCGAAGCCCAAACCAATAAGAACGAGCCCAAGGATAAAACCATACATCAGGATAAGTCTCAGAATACTATAACCTTGATTTTGTTTCAGTGTCGGAATGACACCCCTCGTCACTAGTGACCTCAAGAAAAGAAATGCGACAAATAGAAAGAACCCAATTAAGACCAAAGGATCCTTTAGGAATGGTGCGATTTTCTCAAACTCCATAATGAATAGTTATTTCTTGTTCGATCTATCTGAAACTTGCCTGCTTCTTAGACTATTACTTAATCAATCTAATCCAAATCCGGCTCGACTCCACGAACAATGGCACAAGAAAATCGGGCTATTCTGAAAATACGCCTTTATAGGTATCCCTTTACACCGGTTTAGGTAGTGTTATGACCGCTGTAGCTTCAGCAAAGGGCGCCCCGCCAGAAGCCCAGTACAAAGCAGCGGAGCTGAAGATTGTGTTTTGGCATACTAAGCCTGCCAACAAGAAACGAAGTACGAATACTTATTGAAATCGAATTCTATTGTAGGGAATAAGTCCTTCGTCGACGGCGTGATCTCATACGCGTCATACATCAATGGATCTTTCTTTTTAACCCCAAACCTTTTCTTGAAAGTCTCCAAATCAAAATTATCAAATGGGAGTTCATCAACGAGAAAATCAGTTTGATTATCGAAGACGTCTATCTGACGGATGATATCCATTTGTTCAATTTACCTAATGAGTTAATAGCCTCCAGGAAAAAGTCAGCGTCGCCGTAGCATCAAAGACTGTCTAATTTCCCAAATTCTGAGCAGCGAACCTGAGGTTTTCCACGATCCGATTCTTCAATGCTGACTTGATCTTTGCCGTTTGCACTTTAGCCAGGATACCCCTGACATCAATCAGGTCGTGTATCGGTGATTTCAGGATGGAATAGATCGCGTCCATATCCAGGTGTTTTTCATTGACATCAATCGTTCTCAGGGTCAGTTCAGTATGCTTTTCAAGAACCGAGAACATCAGCTCATTGCTCCATTCCGAAAACTCTGCGTTATCCTTGCACTCTTTTCCCAGGGTCAGCAGGAAGGCCCTGATTTCCGACTGGGTTAATTTCCCCATGTGTTCGTGAGTGACCAGCAATACGTCGCCGTCACACTTAGGAACCTGTCCTGAGGCCGGCACTGCCGCAATCAGCAGCAGTAAGCAACTTGCAAGTCTAAGGATCATAGGATGATTCCCTTTTTCACTTTTCTTAAAATATATGTTTGACTCTCCGGGATATACTTATAAATGCAAAGATACAGTCCTTCGCCCAGCTGTACACCTTACTTATCGTCTAGGGTGTCGTAAACCAGCAAATCGTACTTATAAATGCTATCCTTATTTACCAGCTTGTAAAACTCAATGTAGTTAGTTCCCGAACTAACCCGGCTCTCAATGATCCCT
The DNA here is from genome assembly GCA_035430125.1 of Cyclobacteriaceae bacterium. Taxonomy (GTDB): domain Bacteria; phylum Bacteroidota; class Bacteroidia; order Cytophagales; family Cyclobacteriaceae; genus ELB16-189. The sequence goes on from DAOMGC010000087.1 coordinate 6,094, forward strand.
GCGTCAGTGTTAACACGCGGATTCCTGACCTGATCAAAACCCCTAACTCTATTCAGTCTTCTGCCCCGGAGGTCGGTCAGGAATAAATGGTACGTCCAATTACTCCGGACATCGGAGTCGTGCTGGATCAGAATGTCTTTGGTGCCATCCTGATTGATATCCATAAAGCTGACTTGCCCGACTTTTGAGTACAAACTATCGACATAGATCCGCTCCTCTCCCCCGCTGATTGTTTGTCCAAACACGAATATGGCATTATACCGATTTTCCAACCGACTGTCGTAGGTAAATAGCCTGACGTAATAACCAGTTTCATTAAAAACCGAATCGCAATTGATCACCAAAGTGTCAGTAGGAAGATACTGGTCATATCGATAATTCCCATCGGGTCTTCGCCCACAGGATACAAACGCGATCAGCAGCACTATCAATAACAGGGTCCAGGTGAGTTTCATGGTCGCGATAGAATTGAAAAGCTCTTAGTCCAACGGCTTATCTCGTTTGTAATAATACCAATTGTCATGCAGCTTTTTGCCGCTTTTCAGTTTCTTGTTCCAGCTGTCCTGAAATTGCTGCTCTCCGATCCTGAAGTCGGTTGGAAAATACAAGAGGTAGTCCGTCGGGGAGAAATTCAGCTCCATGATTCCACCTGTCCGCAATTTATTGTAGGTACCCACACCATATTTTCTCCGCTCCTCGTCCAGCCGGGAAAGGTAGGCAATGGGGTCCTCCATTAAATTCACGGGCACGGAATAATCCCCTGATGTATACAAAGACACTTTTATAGTATCCGCATTAATCACCGAGTCCGGATACGTATGAATCTCCAGATCAAAGCGGAAATTTGTGGAGTCAAGATGAAGCACCAACCTGGTCCAGCCTGCATTCGTGTCCAGGGGGATTCTGAACTGTGCCGCGAATGCCTGCCAACCAGGCTTACCAAATAGGACCAAAAGCCTATTGTCGTCAGCTCTGAAAAGAGCCCGATATACCGCTGTATCACCCGTGGAGCGTATATACTGTTGCCTCAGGCCATAGTCATACTTCAGCAACTCACTCTTCAGAAAACTGGCTGCATGAACATTTACAAAAGTCACAGCCCGATAGTACCCCGCAGTATCCGGGGTCTTATCACAGCCACCAAGTGTGCATATGATGGCGAGAAAGAAGATCTGTTGTTTCATTTGCCGGGCGGATGATTTCTCCTTTCAGGGCCCTCAAATTACGGAAATCAATATCCTATTTCATCAATCAGGCCACCTACGCGGAGTCGCTTCGGCGGGCAAGGCGCGAATCTGCGGGAGGTTCATTTAGGTTAGGCGCAAGGGTTCCTAACAACACCTGCCTCCGGTAAATCAGAATACCACTGCCATTAACTCACCTTCAGTTGTCGTAAGGGTCCATTAAGTTTTTTCGTTTATGTCCCTGTTGCTTCGTGAGCGATCTTGGATTGAACGACGCTTCAATCTCGTTCGAGTAAGCAATTTGATTCTTTGCGACATTAAGTTTAAATCTCAATTTTACATGCGTGTCACCCGTGTAACATGGTGCCACAAATCTCCAATACTGGTTCTTGCCCAGATAAACAGTATGATAACTATTCCCACACCAACTTGAAGGCAAGTATTCAATCTCCTGCCATCTTTGCTCATAGAACACTTCGCACACCATATCCAGCCTGCTGTCCTGGGCAGAAAATTCAATCAATGAATTACTCCCATTGATGACCAAAACCGAAACCCCTTTCCATTTTCTCCCGTCTTCCGTGTAAAATACGGAGGTGTCATCCTTGATAACTTGTATCGATAACTTCCCGGGTTGGTGGTCAATATCATGAAGAGCTTTTAGTGCGTTGGGGGATGCCCAAAATCCACCAAGTGCCAGCGAGTCGTGGATAGCCGTTCCGGCATAGAAATATCCCCTGATCTTATGATTGGCGCTAAGGCAGGACAATTTGGTCTGCCCCAGAACCTGGGTCGCCCAAATAGTCAATGCCATGAGGATAAGAGTCACTTTCATATATCCCGACTTCATGAGAATATACGTAGTAATCCGAAAATGTTACCAAAGTCACTGAATTATTGCCTCACCACAGTCAATTTGCCGGGGTTCATTTAATTCTGCCATAGGCTGGCGGCTGCGTCAACCGCATAAAATACAATCAATATTCTTTCTGCCTTTTCACCGAATCCCGGAAACCTTGCATCAGAAGAAAAAATGTCTTTTGACTCCACACAAATGGTTCCCATTGGTCCCGCGACCATGAATTGCAAAGATTAGTTCTGGGATGAACTCCGTTTTGCGAAGGATAGGCAACAACTAAATAGTATTCACCAAAGAAAAAATAGGCCCCACAAGTGCTTCTGGATGAGTCATTGATGACTACCGTTGGGCCCGGATTGCCTTTAATTGATTCTATAACCTGAAACTCTGTGCGATAGGGTTCTCCTGTCGGGATATCAACCATTATCTTTATTGCCTTGCCATAAAATATCAGAGCTGCATTACTGGTTTTTGAATCGAACCATTCCTTGTCAAGCCTGACAAAGCAGGTACACGACCAGCCATAAATACTGAGGAGTAAGAGCAAGAAGGTGAATGTTGACCTCATTGGTGCGCCACTACTCAAGATACAAATTTGGGTGTATTTATTTCAAGAGGTACGCATTGACGATCACAACATGCCACCCCGCTGGGGTTGGTGGTGCAGGGGGTGGTTATTTGGCTAGTGACATTTTGCCCCTCTGGGGCTGGTGCGATTAATCAATATCATTCATCAGCGCGTTCGGCGTCTCCTTCGCGATTTCAGCCGGAACCATTGGTTAAATACATTTCCCGCTGATATCGCAGATGGAATGCGCCGCAGATCAACGCAGAAAATGCAAAACAACAATAAATAACCGCAGATGCACCTTCGGTGCGCGCTCATCGAAAAATTCCGCGTAAATCAGCGGTGTATTCAATCAGCGTGGATCTGCGGGAGGTTCATTTTCTTCTATGTAGTCTGCGTCTCCTTTGCGATTTCAGCGGGAACCTCAGCGCCTTTGCGTCACCGCGGTGAAAACTCCAGATCCAACACAATCCTTAAACTATCCCTGATCTTGCCCGCTGTGACCGTATCAACAACACCAACTTTCTTCACCAACCGCCGGTTGTCTATCGCCCGCAACTGATCAATCATGATATCACTGTCCTGCCGGAGTCCGGATTTTGCTTTCCGCAAATGAACGCGCAGAATAGCTGATTCAGGGACCACATCGGTGGTGACCGGACATACCAGGGTGGACGGGTGCACATTGTTCAACAGGTTGGTCTGAACAACCACCACCGGCCTCACCTTCCCGGACTCAGTGCCCATCCGGGGATTCAGGTCAGCAATCCATATCTCAAATTGCTTCATCGCCATCCTGGATCTTTTCGAATTCCGCCAACACCTTTCGGGATTCTGCAGCCACCAGCCTGGATTCCCGGGTCAACTGTTGCGAAAGCAATTTCCTCCGGTGCAGGCGGTTGTAGAATTCAATGGCTTCGTTAATGTACCGGTTGCGGTTCTTGTTGACTTTGTTCACGATCTTTTCGGTTTCCTGAAAGATGTCGTCGTCGAGTTTTAAAGATAAATTCTTCATACCCAAAGGTATATACTTTTTGGATATACCCGGGTGGAGGATCAAATCCAAAGATATGTGGCAGGTGGCAGATCCGTTGTCTGGAAATCAGGATGAGATTTGGGGCAATGGGGATTAGGGCATTTCCCGCTGATAGCGCAGATTACATACGCCGCTGATCACCTTCGGTTCGGGCATTTTTTTTATATAACATTTACATTGGAAATTTAGCACTTGGCAGTTGGCATGCCTTTGCAATAACTCTACTCAACCTTTCCCCCCACATAAAAGTAAATTTCAACCTTTTCGTCCGGCAGAAAGGAAATGCCTTTTGTGGACTCTATGAATTCATTCGTCCCTAATTCTCCCTGGCAATTAAGGGTGTAGGTCCCTTTGGGTAATTTCAGGCTATATAGCCCACGGTTATCTGCGCGTGCGCTCAATGTCAATTCCGTGGTCCAGACTCTCGCATCTGGCCTGGGGGAAAGGGTGTCGAGGACGCTAACTACCTTACCAAAAATCATCACAGAGTCGGCGAGCGAGGTATCTGTTTCTCGACTGATAATCTTATGCCGCCCCTTATAGAAGAGAACCTTTCTACAGGAGCCCATGAGCAAAGTCAGGATTATCAAAATGCCGACTAATTGAATAGACGGTTGAGCCATAAATGCTATGCGACACATAAGTATGAATTTCAGGAATAACACAAATTTCATACTCTATTCATCACCCACACCAGTATAGTCAATTATCTATTCATGAATCTTCGTCAGTTTGACCGATAACATTTAGTCTGTAGACTCAAGAACATAAAGGTTAATTTGATGACCTTATTCTTCTTCAAGCAATAATATTCCGATCAAAGTCGGGTAATAGAAGGAATTCATCTTTACACTAAGAAAAAGGTGAAACATACACTGTTAGCAATTTTTTGCAGTTGTGTTTTGCAGGGAGTAATTGCTCAGCCTGTCGCGGAACCGTCGGCTACCACCCTCAAAGTACTCTCCTGGAACATTTACATGCTCCCTCACCTCATTGCCAGAGGGTCCGAAAAGTCAAAACGCGCCTCCACCATTGCTGAGTTGTTAAGTGAGTCGGACTACGATGTTATTTTCTTCCAGGAAGCATTTCACGCGCGGCCCAGAAAAATCATCTATAACAACCTGATCGAACGGTTTACCCATTGCGCCGGACCCGCCAACAGACACAAGTTCTCCCTGAAGACCAACAGCGGGCTCTGGGTATTCAGTAAATACCCGATCCTCCGTCATCAGTCGATTGTATACCAAACCAGACACGGCATTGATGCGTTTTCAAGAAAGGGAGCCCTGCTGGTCGACATCAACGTGAATGGACAGGTGGTGCAAGTGGCCGGTACGCACCTGCAAAACAGTGGTCCCTCCTGGCTGAAGCAAATGCAGTGCGTGGAATTCTTTGAGCGCCTGCTCAAGCCCAATCAGAAGGAAGGGGTACCTCAGATCATTTGCGGCGACTTTAATATCGACATGCGGACGCAACGTGATGACTACCGGAAGATGCTGAATTTGCTCGACGCCACCGACACCAATACCGACAGTCAGTTGGTGACCTATGACAGACAGGACAACCAACTGAAGAACGAAACCGGCACCTCCGACCTTATTGATTATATCCTTGTTCGACACAATGGCGCGGCACTCATGTGGTCGACAGCTGTACGGCGTTTTACACGTACCTGGAAGAAGGACTTTTCAGACTTGTCCGATCACTATTCTCTTCATACCGAGATTACCATCTCTGGCGAACAACAGGCAGTGGCTTCGTTGGGAAGGCAGTAGCAGGGGCATTAGGGATTAGGAAGTTTCCCGCTGAGAACGCAGATGGCATGCGCGCAGAGCCACGCGGAGAAATGCTGGGCAAAATATAAAACCGCAGAAGCACCTTCGGTGTGGCGGTGGCCCTTCTACATTTATCATTTTACATTTATGATTTAATCTTTCTCTCCAGGCCCATGCACAGCGGTTTCTGCGTCTTCTTTGCGGCCTCAGCGGGAACCATCCCTCTGCGGGAACCATTAGAGATGAAATCGTGCCTGAATAATGATCAGCAACCGGTTCGAACCTGTTCCTTGCACCCGGTACACCAGCCGGTGTTCTTCCGTCACTCGTCTGGACCAATAACCAGCCAGGCTTCCCTTCAACGGCTCGGGCTTGCCCTTGCCCCTGAATGGATCGCGATGGATTTCTTTAATCAGGTCGTTGATCCGCGACAGGACGTCCGCATCATGTTCCTGCCAATAGAGATAATCCTCCCAGCCGTGGTCGGTAAAAGCAGTCTGCATTTACTTCCTGACTTTTACTTTGCTCTTGCGCGGTGAAGACAATGTCTTGTTTTCCAGACCCAGTTTGTGTTTGGTCACCTTACCGGCTCGATCCTGCGCTATACTCTCCAGCAATCTTTTGGTATTGGTCTGGCTTGACATCAGGTGCGTTGTCTCTTCCATGGCATTGTACTGCTCCAGGGTCAGCACTACAAAGTCGCGCTTTTTCGGCCCCGTGAGAATCAGGATATCCTGATCATCTTCAATTTCCTGCAGGCGTTCTTTCATCCGGTTCCGGAAATCGGTGATGGTGGCTGTTTTCATACCGGCTTTGTTTGGATCAAACTAAATTCGTTCGACTCATCAAACGTACAGAAAAACGTACATTTTAATACGGGGGTAAAAGGGATTAGGGATTAGGGGTTAGGGGTTAGGGATCAGAAAATGAGGATTGGGGATTGGGGATCGGGAATAGGGAAAAGGTTATAGCTAACACTTGGTGTGCTCGGCGTCTTCCTCAGCGGCCTCTGCGAGAACCCCTAGCAAGTCCAAATTCAGGCCAAATTGACCACTTTTTGAGGAAACCTGGAATCTCTATTGTTCTT
>DAOMGC010000088.1:0-11012 GCA_035430125.1 Cyclobacteriaceae bacterium
CGGAGATCACCGTGGCATCCGGACAAAGCTGAAGCGCCAGGTACATGGGCATGGCCGAATGCACCCCGAAGTGCCGGGCCTCATAACTGCAGGCCGCCACCACACCACGCCGGCTGCTACCCCCGACAATCAATGGCCTGCCCTTTAATTTTGGCTGTTTTTTGCGCTCTACAGCCACAAAAAAGGCATCCAAATCCAGATGTATAATGTTCCTGTCCACACCGCTAATTACTAAATTATTTGACTAGACTACTAAAATAATTAGTAATTAATCTGGAAAGCAGAACACGCCAATCTGGCTCTGAAAAGCAGATTTCAACCAAAAAAGAAAGCACCAGGCTCTCACCCGGTGCTCTCCAATTCCTAAGTTCTAAGATCCAGCCCCTAAGACCTGTTCTAATTCTTCTTCCACTCCGGCATCCTTCCCGGGGTATACGGCGCCCCGGCAGCCTCAAGCTTTTGCTCCAGGGCTTTGATGTCACCATGAACCGCTTTCAGGGCATTCAAAGCACCATCAAATTCATCACTGGCCATCTGCAACTGATCTTTCATGGTGGAAGTAGGATCAGCGGTAGAGCCATAGCCATCGTAAATGGCACTGAACAACCGGTTCATCAGGGAAGGCGGGGTGTCGATATCCAAACGACCCGCGGTACCATCACCATAGAACTGCAAGGAGACTTCCTTCAACTTTGCTTCAATGGCTTTGAGGTCGGACACAAAGTCCTGCTGGGGTTTGCTCACTTTGAAGATGGCCTCACGCAGGTACTTCACCCGGTTGTTGGCATCACCCAATATACTGCTTGCTCCTTGTGCACTGCGTTGCAGCTCGGCTGCCTTGCGCTGCCAGGCCACCAAAGCAGCACGGTTGGTATTTGGCAATGCAGCACCCGGTAAAACTTTTACCACAAATTTCTCCGGACCCGCTATGTCTGTCATGACCCCATCTACGGATTTAGACAACGTAACTGTATAGTTGCCGGGCTCGGCCAGTTGACCCACATCATTCGGCTGGAATGGATTGTCGTTCGGACCTGAATTCAACTCCACCGGGTTGGCACTGGGGTAGCGGAAATCCCATGTGATCCGGTTGACACCTTTCTTTGCGCCAGCCTTCAGTTTGCGGATGATGTCACCTTTTTCATTGCGAATGGTAAACAGGAGGTAAGGAGCATCTTCATTGCCTTCTTCCTTCAAAGTAGCATAGGAGGGATACTTTACATCCTTACCATCTTTGTTGAGTTTGCCTTCCTCTTCCTGACGCTTCTCTTTTTTTGTCTTCAAGTCGTCGCGGAAGAAATACGTGAATGTGGCACCTACCGGCGGGTTGTCGGCACGGTAGTAAGACTCTCCCAGAAATCCCTTGCCGCGGATGCCCAGCGGTGAACGTTCCACAAACATCCAGCTTTCCCGCACCGGGAAAATATACCCTTCTTTGCCTTCTGTCTGTTTCAGGTTGCGTAGCGGACTGTAATCATCCAGTACATAGAAGCCTCGGCCAAAGGAAGCCAGCACGAGGTCTTGCTCCCGCTTTTGAATGGCCATGTCGCGAATGGCGATGGTGGGCAGGCCGCCTTTCAATACACGCCAACTTTTGCCGCCATCCTGCGTAAACTGTACACCAAATTCGGTTCCTACAAACAATAAGTTCGGATCAACAAAGTCTTCAATCACACTGTATGTCGATCCCCGTTCAGGTAGGTTGGCGGTAATGGAAGCCCAGGTAGCGCCCTTGTCAGTGCTTTTGAAAACGTAGGGCTTGAAATCCCCGCGCTTGTGGTTATTGAAAGTGGCGTAGAGTACTTTCTCATCATGCTGAGAGAACAGCAGGTGATATACATACGTCATGGAAGGTACACCCGCAAAGGTCTCTGACTTCTTCCAGGTCTTGCCGCCATCATCAGTAACCTGGATGAGGCCATCGTCTGTTCCGGCTGCCAGTAGATTTTCATTTTTGGGTGATTCTGAAAAGGCGCTGATCGTGCCATAGGGCGCTGTTCCATCATTTTTACCCACGGCATCCATACCCCACACACGACCCATTACAGGCAGTGAGTTGCGATCCAATTGCCGGGTGATGTCTTCGCTGATGACTTCCCAGGTATTGCCATAGTCATCACTGCGGAATGCTTTGTTGGCTCCGAAATAAATCCTGCCTTTCTTATGGAAGCTGGTAAATAACGGCGCATCCCAGTTCCAGCGATATTCCTTTTCACCCTTGCGAGGCTTGGGTTGAATGCCGATCGATTCGCCGGTAATGCGATCATATCGCACCAGTCCACCATGTTGGGATTGGGCATATACAATATTTGGATCATTGGGGTCGATGGCACTCTCAAATCCATCGCCACCATTCGTAACGAACCACTCGGAGTTGGGAATTCCATTCTCGCTGCGGTTGCGCGACGGACCACCCAGACTGAAGTTGTCCTGGGTGCCGCCGTATACATTATAGAACGGCGAAGCGTTGTCAACTTCCACCTTATAGAATTGCGTAACGGGAAGGTTTGATTTGAATTCCCAGGTCTTGGCGCCATCGCGGGTCTGGTATATACCGCCGTCACAGCCGTTAATCATGTGATCGGTATTGGTGGGATTTACCCACAGGGCGTGGTTGTCAACATGTTTTGAGGCTTCACCAATCGGCTTAAAGGTTTTTCCGCCATCATTACTTACGCTAATGGCGTATCCCATCGTATAGACGCGGTCGCGGTCTTTGGGATCTGCAATCACTTCGTTGTAGTAGTTACCTCCGGTCTGATGACCACTCATCTTGGTCCAGCTGGCGCCGCGATTGGTGGTCCGGTAGAACCCTGCGTCTTTGGCAGCAGCTTCCACAATAGCATAGATGTATTCAGGATCTGCAGGAGAGATCGCCAGTCCGATGCGTCCCTTGTCATCACCCGGAAGTCCGTTGTTGGCTTTCTCCCAAGTCTTGCCGCCGTCGGTTGTTTTGTATACACCTGATCCGGGTCCGCCGCTGATGTAGGCATAATCATGACGTCTGCGCTGGAAGGCAGAGGCATACAAACGATCCGGGTTGCGGGGATCCATAATTAGGTCATTCACACCTGTGTGATCATCAATCTTGAGTACCTGCGTCCAGGTCTTTCCGCCATCGGTGGTTTTGTAAACGCCACGCTCGCCGCCTTCTTTCCACAACGGCCCGATAGCTGCTACATAAACGACATCAGAGTTGCTGGGATCTACGATGATCTTACCAATGTGCTCGGAAGTCTTTAACCCCATGTTTTTCCACGACGCTCCTCCGTCTTCACTTTTATACACACCATCGCCATAGGCAACACTGCGTTGGTTGTTGTTTTCTCCGGAGCCGACCCATACAACATTGCTGTTGTTGGGATCGAGTGTAACACAACCTATAGAGTAGGACCCTTGTCCGTCAAAAATAGGTTCGTAGGTGATGCCGTCATTTTTGGTTTTCCATACCCCGCCGGAAGCGGTGGCCACATAGTATTCATTGAAGTTGTTAGGGTTCACCGCAAAATCAGCAATACGTCCTGAGGTAACAGCAGGGCCGATGTTGCGGAAACGGATACCGCCGAGGCTTACTTCCTCTTTTGCAGGAGCCTTTACTTCAGGGGTTTTTGGTTTCTGTGCAGTTGCCACCAGCGTGGTGAAAAGCAGAGTAAGACCGATCAATTTTTTCATGGAGATTTAAAATTTTGAATCCAAAGGTAGCAGGTTTTGGAGTCCCAGTTTGCTTGTTTGACGAGTGGATAATGGCGGTGGGAAATGGCCTCAAATACCTATCTTTGAGCCTTTTCAAACGATAGCATGACCGTTCCGGCCAACACCCATTCTGTACTACAGACACCCGACCGTGATATGCTCTTGCGGGCGTATGAACTGATGTGGACCGCCGTGACCATGGCAGATACCTACGAACAGAATCGTGAAGTTTGCAGCCGGTATGTACACAGCACCTCGCGGGGTCATGAGGCAATCCAGCTGGCGTGTGCCTTGCAATTGACGCCGGCGGATTTTCTGTCACCATACTATCGCGATGAATCCATGTTGCTCGGGCTGGGTTTTTCACCGTATGAACTGATGCTGCAATTGATGGCGAAGCGCGATGATCCGTTCTCCGGTGGTCGCAGCTATTATGGTCACCCGGCTGTGCGCGACAAGAAATACCCGACCATTCCTCACCAGAGTTCCGCGACGGGCATGCAGGCGATTCCGGCGACAGGTATGGCACAAGGCATTACCTATCTGGAGTCACAGAAACTCAGGAAGGGAAAAGACAGACCTGTCGTGGTGTGTTCCCTTGGTGACGGATCTGTAACGGAAGGAGAAGTGGCAGAAGCATTTCAAATGTCGGTCCTGCACCCGTCTCCGATTTTATTTTTGGTGCAGGACAATGGCTGGGGTATCTCGGCTACCGGTAGGGAGATGCGGACAAGCACCGCGTACGAATATGCAGCAGGATTCCCTGGCCTGGAGCGACGCACAGTTGATGGAGCCGATTTTGTCAAGAGTTATCAATGCCTTCAGGAAGCCATTCAATATGTTCGTGAGAATCGGAGACCGATATTGGTTCATGCCACATGTCCGTTATTAGGGCATCATACATCCGGTGTGCGCAAAGAATGGTACCGCAGTGATCTGGCTGAGCAAAGTAAGCTGGATCCCGTTCCTGTATTGGAAGCCATTCTCGCTGAAGCCGGAGTAGCTCAAGGCGAGTTGCAGGAGATCAGAAAGCGGGTTGCTAAGAAAGTCAAAGCGGACTATGAACGTGCTGTGAAGTCACCCAATCCTGATTTGACAGATTTTGATTCGCATGAGTTTGCTCCGACACCCGTAACCGAAGAAAAGGGGAATCGCGCACCGCGGGGAGGGGAGAAGGTATTGATGGTCGATGCAGCCTTGCATGCTGTGGATGAGATATTGGCTTCGTACCCGGAGGCATTGTTGTATGGTCAGGATGTAGGCGGAAGATTGGGAGGCGTGTTCCGCGAGGCAGCAACGCTAGCCCAGAAGTATGGCGACCGTCGTGTATTCAACACACCCATCCAGGAGGCCTACATTGTTGGCTCAACGGCAGGCATGTCGGCGGTTGGTTGCAAGCCAATTGTGGAGATACAGTTTGCGGATTACATATGGCCGGCCATGAATCAGTTGGTGGAGGAGCTGTCCAAGAGCTGCTACATTACCAAAGGCAAATTTCCCATCCAATCACTCATCCGCGTGCCAATTGGGGCCTATGGCGGAGGTGGCCCTTATCACTCCGGAAGCATAGAGTCAACCCTGTTGACCATCCGCGGACTCAAAGTTGTCTATCCATCCAATGCTGCCGACATGAAAGGTTTACTCAAGGCTGCCTTTCTTGATCCAAACCCGGTGGTGTTACTCGAACACAAAGGCTTATACTGGAGCAAGGTGTCCGGGACGGCTGATGCAAAGACCATTGAACCTTCGGCTGACTACATTTTCCCGATCGGCAAAGCCAATGCAGTATTGACAGCGGATAGCAACCGAGTAGATGCCGGGGAGTCGATGGTTGTTATTTGCTATGGTATGGGTGTTTATTGGTCTAAGCAAGCTGCGAAACACTTTCCAGGACAAATTGAGATTCTGGATTTGCGCACGCTCAATCCCATCGACTGGGAGGCAATAACATCCTCGGTCATCCGACATGGCCGTGCCATGGTACTCACCGAAGAGCCATTGTTGAATTCCTTTGCGGAATCCCTCGCCGGAAGAATCTCTAAAGAATGTTTTCAACACCTGGATGCACCGGTGTGGACATTGGGTGCAGCCAACCTGCCGGCAGTGCCACTGAATGTTGATCTGGAAAAGATGATGCTTCCCAATGCAGAGAAAGTGGGTGAAGCAATAAAGACTCTGTTGAGCTGGTAATTCAATTGATCAATTATTCAATTAGCTAATTAGCCAATTAGCACATTGACGAATTAGCACATTGACTAATTGGCACATTAACCAATTAAAAAGGATAACCAATACCCACGTTCCAGATCACCGGCTCGCGGTCCGCACCAAAAGGACCAAAGAACTTAAATTTGGGCAATACAAAACGATCACCCTCGGCGCGGGCAGGGTCCCAGGCTTTGATACCGATATCAAGTCGAAGGACGAGGAAAGTAAAGTCGAACCGCAACCCGAATCCGGTGCCCACTGCAATTTCCTTATAGAACTTATCAAAGTAGAATTTTGTATTGCCCTGACTGGCCCAATCTGGTGTGGTAGCCGACGCTGCGGGAGCAGGAGCCTGCTGAAACGACCACACGTTGCCCGCATCAATGAACAAGGCACCATCAACAAACCCAAACAATTTCTTTCGCCACTCAAAGCTTCCTTCCAACAGAATCTCTCCCGGTTTTTCATACCGATAGTCAAAGAGTCCGTTGCTGGAAGGATTGGCACTGAGTATGGGAGGTGCAGATCCTATACCCAGGCGTCTTGGCCGCCATGCGCGCACGCTACTGCTTCCGCCTACGAAGAAATACTTTTCATACGGCAGCGCATTGTTGCTGCCATAGGAGTAGGCTACGCCAGAATTAAACCGGAAAGCAATTGACGTATGTTTGTCTATTACCTGCTTACGGCGGATGTCAAGTCCAAGCCGTACGTATTGGTAGGTTTGTAAACCACGCTCGGTGGCATAAGTAGGTGTAAAGGCATTAAACATGGTTCCCCCGCTCTCCGCCTGTAAGCGAATGATATGCGAACTGCGTTCTGTGTTGCCGTAGTTGTTGGGATTCCAGGTCATCGAAAAAATCATACTGCTCACGAGCGAAGGTTTGAATGAATTGATCAGGTTGTTGCCTTGCCCTTTCAGGGTTTGTAATTGCACGTTAAACAAACTGTCAGTAGCCGACTGAATAACCTGCAGGTTGATCAGGGTCAGTGAATACTGAGTTCCCTTTCCGCTTTGCCAGGTATAGGTACCGGAAACCGTAACGTTTGAACGTTGGTATTCCGGTCGGTCGGTGTAGGTATACCCTGCGAGTAGTCGTGTTTTGGGATTGTATCGTCCCAGTCTTTCCGCTTGTTTTCCCAGGGGGAAAAGAAACTGAGGGAATGTGACTGACCCGTTAATGTTCGCCTCAGTACTTTTGTACACGTTGCCCAGTTGCGTCGCCGAGGCTACACCTTCAAATCCAAACCGACCATTTAATTCAAATATCTCCAACCCCTGAAACAGATTCCGCTTTTTGAAGCTAAGACTATAATAAGGACCCGGAAATCCCTGGGTCACGGTGACACCGGCTTCGTTGGTCCAGGCATATCGCTCCAACGGACTCGTGAATACGTTGGCAATAAATTTCCCGCCAGAGGTATCATAGTTGATATTGACGAACTTGAAAATATCCAGGTTGGCCAATTGGCGTTGGGTGAGGAAGGTATTGGATCGGCTGTACAAGCTGTCGCGGTGCAGGAACACGCGGTTGGACAGGATGCGCTTGCTGTATTGATCCTGAAAGTAATTGAACCGGATATCCTTGTAGGCCTTTGATGTTCGTTTGCGCGTATCGGTGCTTTTTACACTGGCATCGGTGGTGAAGTTGACGGAGTCGATCCGGAACGTGCGGTGGTCGTTGTGGGTAGTGGGGTCGGAGATATCAAGTTGCAAGGCTATGCTGTGCTTGTGACGATAGGCGGTATCAACTTTAAAGTCAATGTATTGTTTGCTGAAGTCGTAGTAGCCGTTGTCTTTAAGCAACAAGTCAATCCGGTCGCGCTCGTCGCTCAGGCTCTTTTGATCGTAGCGGTCGCCCTTATGGATTTTACTCAGTGCCTCACTCTTCCTGATCAATTTACTCACCGATGAGTCACTGATGCGATAGAGGATGGTATCGTAGAGGAAGGGCTTGCCGGGCTTCAGCCGGTAGGTTACGATAACCCGTTTCTTTTTCTCAATCAGTTCAATGGTGGTGGTGCCTTCAAAGTATCCGTGGTTGAAGAGATACGTATTCAGCTTGTCGCGGCTGGCCTGGGTCGTGGTGGTGTCATACACCGATACCTTTTCGCCCCATTGCATGGGCAGGTTTCCATTTTCGATTTTTGAGGTAAGGGCATCCAGCTTTTGCTGCTTGCGAAACTTCAGGTTGTTGACCCGGCGCTCACTCGTTGCGGCAGCTATCTTCTTGTCAAACTTTTCCTCTTTCTTACTTCTTTTTGCCTGGTAGTACGCCTGGCTCCGGAAGGGCCACAACGATTTTTTGTGGAAAGATTTTTCACCCCGGTAGTACACATAGGTCAGCGAGTTGAATACGCCGAAGAGTTTGCGGTTCGCCTTCTGAACAAAGATGTCATTCAGGCCTTCCTGATTGAACCCCTTGGGCGCCTCAATCGTTTGGCGTTGCAAGAGCTTCTGGTCTTTGGGAAGAAAGCGGGTACCAAAGCATCCCGACAAGAGCAGCGAAGCGCCCAATGCGATCGAAATTTTGGTAACTTTCCGTGCCTGATGTATGATATCCAAAGGATTATCCCGCTTTATTAAACAGCTGCAAGTAAAGAAATACCGCCTCGCGGAACAATCTTTCATCGTGCAGGGAGCCAAGGCGGTACAGGAGACGTTGCTATCATCATTTGAGGTGACGATCCTGGCTGCAACACCTCAATTTCTTTCATCGCTTGCTCCGGAATTACTGCGCCGGGCAAAAGAAGTATTCGAAGTAACTGAATCTGAGTTATCCTCGTTGGGGTCGGTGGAATCCAATGCTGCGGCACTGGCAGTCGTTAAAATGAAAAAGGCTGTGCCCGCTTCATTGGGACCTCAGGAATATGGCCTCATCCTGGATGACATTCGGGATCCCGGCAATCTGGGTACCATCATTCGTACGGCGGACTGGTACGGAATCCGTCAGGTGGTTGCTTCTCCGGAGACGGCTGATTGCTATAACCCCAAGGTGATCAGCGCCACCATGGGCTCCTTCCTGCGAGTCAACTTCAATTATGAACCCCTGGTTGAGTTTGTGGCTCAACACAAACTTCCCTTTTTGGGCGCATTCCTGGATGGCGCGGATGTTCATGCATTCCGTTTCCCGCCAAGTGGTTGGATTGTGGTTGGCAATGAGTCGCGCGGAATCTCGGAAGAGTTGAGCAAACACATCACGCAGCGCATCACCATTCCCCGTTACGGGCAAGCTGAATCACTCAATGCGTCGGTGGCCACCGCCATTATTTTGGATAACCTGCGTCGCTAAATCAGAGAAACTTGCTGCTGTTTTGAGCCGCCTCATCGGCGATCCGTTCTGCATGCTCATGCCCCAGGTAGCGATCGATAATATGATGACCTGCATAGACCATGGGGGTGAGCAGGATTGCCACGCTAAATTTGAAGATATAATTCGTGATACCGATGGCAATGATTTGGGTGGTGGAGAAGGTGCCGGAAAATGCAATAAACAGCACTACGAAGCTGTCGATCAACTGAGAAATCAGCGTTGAACCCGTTGCGCGAAGCCAGAGTTTCTTAGGCCCTGTCGCTTTGCGAAGCTTCTGGAATATCCATACATCGGCCAGCTGACCGATCAGAAAGGCAGTGAGTGATCCAATAATGATGCGTTGACCCTGTCCGAATATCTTATTGAACGCATAGACCATGTTGAAGTAATTCCCCTGGTCGTCTTTCGAATTGGCCTCCACCCACCAACCGGCAGGAGGAAGTTTCATGGTGAGGAAAATGACTACAAATGCGTAAGCGATAAGTCCGGCGGTGAGGTAGCTGATTCGCTTCACACCAGGCTGGCCGAAATATTCATTGATCAGGTCAGAGGTAATAAAAACAACGGGCCAGATCACAGCGCCCGCGGTGAGGTTAAAGTCCATGGTGAAGCCCAGGACGTCGAGGTTTGCAGGGGCTAACCCGAGTGTTCCTTCACCTGAAAAGATCTTGATGCCAATCATTTCCGCCACCAGGGCATTGGTGATGAATATGCCTGTCAATACAATGAAGAGGCGGTGCTTTTTGCGTTCGAGTATTAATTCCATCCGCTATAAAGATCGAACGTTGTGCCTTCTGTTGCCAGCGATGTATTGGGGAATATTTTCCGGGCTTCTTCCAATACCGGCTCCAGATCCTTGTATCGGGCTGAGAAGTGTCCAATAATCAGTTGTCCTGCCTTTGCCTGCAGTGCAACGCGGGCTGCATCGGCGGTAGTGCTGTGCCTGGTTTCGCGAGCTTTGTCTTCATCTTCGTTCATGAAGGTCGCCTCATGGTACAATACATCCACTCCAGCCACGAGCGCGGCTACGGTATCATCAGGTTGGGTGTCGGAGCAAAAGGCATATGATATTGGCGCGCGGGGAGGAAGGGTGTAGTCTTTGCTGCGCAACACAATCCGGCCATCTTCTACGTCCTCACCGCGACGCAGGGACACCAGTTGTTGTATCGTCAGATCAGGTGTGAGTTTCGCTTTATCTAGCCGCAGGGACCCTGGTTTCTCCCTGAACAGAAAGCCCGTTGTGGGGATCTTATGACTAAGGGGAATTGTGGATACCGTTACCCATTCGTCTTCAAAAATGACTTCCTGATGCCGATCGTGGAGGACATGAAAGTTGATCTTGAAATTCAATACGGACCTTGAATGTCGAAGCTGGGCCAGGATGATTTCGTCTAACCCCGGGTGACTGTACAAATGGAGGGTAGCTTCCCTTCGCTGCAGGTGCATGGAAAAGAGCAGGCCCATCAGGCCCAGATAATGATCACCATGCAGGTGGCTGATGAAGATGTGCCCGATCCGGTGGATGTTGATACCCTGGTTGGCCAGTTGTACCTGGGCTCCTTCACCGCAATCGATCAGAAAGTGGTGACGCCGGATAGCGAGGTATTGGCAGGTCGGAGATCGCCCGTATGCAGGCAATGCGCCACTGGATCCAAGAATGGTAAGTGAGAATTTATTCATGCAGCCTTTGATCGATCAGCCGCTGCAAGCGGTGAGTCTATCCGTTAGACTCGTCTTTCATGTCCTTTTCGATTTCATGCATGAACACGGCATCCACGGCTTCTTCAATGCGGGCTA
>DAOMGC010000088.1:11112-12486 GCA_035430125.1 Cyclobacteriaceae bacterium
TCCTTTTCGATTTCATGCATGAACACGGCATCCACGGCTTCTTCAATGCGGGCTACAATGTTCAATACGCTGTCGAGCTGGGAAATCTTGATGAGTTTTGCCGTGTGATCGGAGAGGGTGGAAAGTACAAAGAGACCGCCATCTTCCTGCAGGATACGATTTCCGACGAGCAGGGCACTGAGGCCGGAGCTATCGGTATATTTTACTTCGGCCAGATCGAGGATGATGTTCCTGATTCCTTCGGCATGCAGCGTGATGAGCTCCGATTTAAGGGCCGGGGCAACGCTGGAATCCAGTTTTTCTTCGTGCAGGCGGAGGAGGCTGTATTTCTCC
Organism: Cyclobacteriaceae bacterium; assembly: GCA_035430125.1. Classification (GTDB taxonomy): domain Bacteria; phylum Bacteroidota; class Bacteroidia; order Cytophagales; family Cyclobacteriaceae; genus ELB16-189. The sequence continues at coordinate 11,446 of DAOMGC010000088.1, forward strand.
TGTTTGTCGATCGTATACTTCATAGGCATATTTGCGGGCTCAAAAGTACTTTAATTTAGGTAATTAACGATGTTCCGCTCGATTCGTTCCAAAATATTTGGTGAAGCAAGCGGTGCCAGGGGTGCCCCCGTCATTTGACGGTAAAGTTCCCGGTAACGGTCGGCGATAGACGCCACAATAGCATCGGTCATTTCAGGAACTTGCTGCCCGTCTTTTCCCTGAAACCCGTTTTCAATCAGCCACTGCCTTACAAATTCTTTGGACAATTGTTTCTGGGCTTCTCCCTTCCGTTGGCGATCGTCATAACCGTCCTGATAAAAGTACCGTGATGAATCAGGCGTGTGAACTTCGTCAATCAGGTAAATCTTGCCCTCGTGTTTCCCGAATTCATATTTGGTATCCACGAGAATCAGGCCACGCGCAGCTGCGAGTTCCGTTCCTTTTTTGAACAGGGTTAATGCATATTGCTCCAACTGGGTATAGTCAGCTTCGGAAACGATTTTGCGTCGAAGGATCTCTTCACGGGAAATGTCTTCATCATGCCCTACATGCGCTTTCGTGGTCGGTGTAATGATTGGGGCGGGAAGTGGATCACTTTCTCGGAGGCCTTCGGGTAATGGAACACCGCATACGCTTCGCTTGCCTGCCTTGTATTCCCTGGCCGCGTGTCCCGACAGGTAGCCACGCACCACCATCTCGACTGGAAAGGTGTCGCAACGGAATCCTACCGTGACGTTGGGATCAGGGGTTGCCTGCACCCAGTTAGGTACCAGCGATTTGGTGGCCTCCAGGTTGATGGCCGCAATCTGATTGAGGACACGTCCCTTGTCGGGAATGGCACGAGGCAATACGACATCGAATGCAGAGATCCGGTCGCTGGCCACCATCACCATGCGGTCGCCGAAGTAATACACATCACGGACTTTGCCGCGGTAAAAGCCGGTCTGACCGGGAAAGGTAAAGTTGGTTTCTTTGAAGGCAGTCATCGGTCCCAAAGTAAACCCACGCGCCGGGGTTGACCTAATGAATTCCCGGAAAAAT
>DAOMGC010000089.1:0-12455 GCA_035430125.1 Cyclobacteriaceae bacterium
CTGGTCGGGGTGTGTAACCCCGACCTTCCGTTGGTGGCTTTATCGTAATAACCCGGATCTGTGATTCGCCAGCTCGTGAAATTATCTGAGTAGGCACTGGGAACGGTCAAACAAAACCATTGTTGGCATCGGACCGGATTGGTGTTTGCCAGGGCCGAACCAAGCCGCTTGTGCTATTGCTTGCTGCCTTCAATAATCTCCATGAATAAGGTCAATACATGTAACACCTTCTGTTCCGATCGGTTCAAGACGTTTGGAGGTCCAATTCACATTCCAGGCCTTTATGACCTTGTCAGTCTGCCCATCTGCGTCCAGAAGATGTTCACGTACTGCAGTTACGGTGGCTCTGGAGTTTCCATTTAGTGAACACTCACCAGCCGCGAAGTATTGATGGTCTTTCAGTCCGGAAATTTCATGAATGTCGTTAATTATATAGTTGACTTTTCCATCCAATTGCCTGACAACTGTAGTCAACAGTAAGAGCGTTGCATGACCATTGCTATAATTTGATATAACATAGTCCTGAAAGTCTGGACTTGTTACAACATAGCCTCCATTATCTTTATAGTCTTTAAAGAAGTCAAATTCGTTTAATTCCCGGTATTCCTTACCAACAAAGTCCTCGAGTTGAGTTGGTCTTGATTGACATTGCACCAACAGGTAGCAAGTCAAAACCAGTCCGATAAATAGCTTATTATCCATGATATACATCTATAGTAGTACAATAATTACGGCTTTATCACCCGGACGAATTTACCATAAATCTCAAAAGCAGGGAGCCGCTGTAGCTGGCCGGGGTGTGTAACCCCGACCTTCCATTGGTGGCTTTATCGCAATAACCCGGATCTGTGATCCGCCAGCTCTTTCTTTTTACCGAGTAGGCATTGGAAAGTCAAATGAAACCATTGCTGGCATCTGACCGGATTGGAGTATGCCGGGGCCGGCTCCTTGGATTTGCACTTAAAGAGTGGCAAGGCAAAGTGTGTGCGAATTTTCTTGGCTATTTCTGATTTTGTATTCGTTCAATATTTTGCACCACGTCATCAGCAATTAATTCAGCAAACGCTTCAGTTACCTGTTCAAGATCTTCTTCAGTCCATGGCTGGTCATACAATCGCTCAGCTAAGAGCAGTTCTTGAGAGGTTGATACTTTTATGTGATAGAAGTATTGGTAGAGTTCGAATTTCAGGTCTTTCCAAATGTTAAATGTTTTTGTACCCGATTTTAAATGCCCTTGTAAATGTACGTGTATTCCAAGTCGATGCACGCTCTCATTTAGTAGCTTCGCTTCTAGATCAACTTCTGTCGTGGAATTGTACTGCTCATTAATAATTCGCGAAATGGTGTTAGTTTTAAAATCGTCAATAAGTGAAGCTAGTCGTTTGTTTAGTCGTTCTATCAAGTTAGGAAGCGTCCTAGTAAAGAGAATAGTAGTAATCTCCTTATCCCTCTCCTTTAACGATTCGCCCTTCATCTGCTTGGTGAGTTCCTTTATTCGGGCAAGCTTGGCATCAAGAGGCCGTTTTGGAGTTTCCAGTTCTTTTTGCAACTCTGCTTCCAATTCCTCGACTGTTGGCATTTGAGCTTTTAATTGCTTGGGTAACGTATTAATTAGTTCATACTCTGCTACACCGATTGGGGATTGAATTCCGGTCAATGCAAATTTGACCACGGTCTGGTTAGGTGTCTTACATAAGAGTACGCCAATGGTTGGTTTGTCGTCAGTGCCTTTTATTTGTTGGTCAATGGTATTAATATAGAAATTTAGTTTCCCTGCATATTCCGGCATGAATTCGCCGACTTTTAATTCAAATACGATAAAACAATGAAGGTGATAATTGTAAAAGAGCAAGTCTAGAAAGAAGTCGTCACCGTTAACAACTAAGTTTCGCTGGTTGCCCACAAATGCAAAGCCTCTTCCCAGCTCTAGTAAGAATTTCTTGATGTGCTGGATGAGCGCTTTTTCTAATTCACGTTCATGTACATCTTCTTCAATACCAAGAAAATCGAATAGATAAGGGTTCTTAAATGTTTCGCGTGCTAGATCGGACTGGTATTTCGGAAGTGTCTGTTCAAAATTGGTAATTGCCTTGCCTTGCCGATTGTATAAGTCACTTTCAATCTGGTGAACAAGTAACGTTTTGCTCCATCCGTTTTGGATGCACTTCTGGGCATAGAAAAGTCGCTCTTCAACTTTGGGTAGTTTGTCTAGCAACACTATGTTATGCGTCCAAGGAAGTTGCGCAACTAGTTTTTCCAATTGTGCAACTTTTGGTTGCACAATCTCATCTCCTTGATTTTCAACGCTTTGTAATTGTGCATTCTGAAACTGCACAAAATGAGGGTACGCATCAGCAAACGCTCTCATGTACTTTAGATTTCGAATAGAAAGCCCTTTCATGTCCTCGAACTCAATTTTCAGGTCAGCAGCTAGTCGGTCAATAATCTTGGCTCCCCAACCCAGTTTTTTTTGTTGCTCTAAAATGGTTTGCCCAATCTCCCAATACACCTGAAGAAGTTGTGTATTCACTACCACCGAAGCACGAAGACGTGCTTGCCTAATTTTTTCCTTAAGCATCTGCAGTATTTGTCCGTAACTTTTATCTAGCTCAGAACTCATATCAGATTTTTGTGAACTTATAATTGCTGACAAAATACTGAATTTTAGGCTCAAACCTGCTGGTCGGGGTGTGTAACCCCGACCTTCCGTTGGTGGCTTTATCGTAATAGCCCCGCATATGTGATCCGCCAACTCTTTCCTTTTACCGAGTAGGCATTGGGAACAGTCTAATAAAACCATTGTTGAAATCGGACCGGATGGGCTTATGCCAGGGCTGCTTTAGTCAGGCAGATCTTATTAAGGAAGTTAATATAGATCTTTTAGCCATAGAAGAACCATAAGTAAAGCATTAAAGACAAATTAATTAGGCCTAGGATCAGAGGAATAAACATTTCTATTCTTGAGAATGGCAAGTATTTCCTTTTGTTCTTGCCTCTTCCCAGTGCAGTCCATTCAGCTTCAAACGGTCTTATTGGTAGTTGCTTTTCAATTTCGTGTATGACTTTGAATTTAGCTGAATTCAAATCCTTATATGAGCGAATCATGCGATACCAAACATAGCATGATACAACAACACCGATTGTCAGGAAAAGAATAAAGTCCTTGTTGATTTCAGTCTTTTCTTGCTGAAAAAACCCTGTGATTCCGATGGCACTAATAAATGCGGTTGTAATAGTCAGAAAAAAGTTATTAACTGTCTGTCTTCTATCACTGATCTTATCAGTCATTTCTATGTATAGCTTATACTGTTCCAACAGATGATCTTTGTAATTTTTGCCATAAGTTCCTTCGCTTGCAGATTGAAGCGAATCCTCAATACTTTCCTTTTGATTAGCCATTACAGTCCTTATTTCAAGCTTTTGATTTGGTTCTGGTAAACCATCTAACCATTAACATATAGGAAACTTCTGAAAATTCTTCGGATTCACCAACTATTAATTCACCTCCAGAATCAAAGAAAAATCCAACTGTGCTACCAGGCCTCATTTGAATTGCTTCAAGATAGGTGCTGAATTTGTTTTCTGATACCCTGCTTTTCAGGAGGTTTATCAATTCATGATTTTCACTTCTACCCCTAAAACGTGGATGGAATAGGAACAACGTCTTCGACCAATAGTTGTTTTCTATGATCTTTTGACATTCCCACAGGACTCCTTCTGTTTCCTCTAAACAGATTATTATTTGGCGACTTGAGGCAAGCAATCAGATTACTTCATTTTGCCAGTCTTTATTATCTAAAAAACTGCGTTGAGCTCCATACGGCACATTTGAATTATTTGGGTTGCCTAATGCCAAAACAGGGCCCATGCATGTGCATTGTTCCAGGAGTATTACATCAAGACTCTTTTTACTTTGAAATAGATTGAGCAATTGGCCATAAAACTTAAGGGTTGGATTTGGTAAATGCACGGAATCGTCAGCAAACGAACGTAGAAACAAGATTGGGCTTCGATTGTCCGATTTGGAAGATTCTGAAATTGATGTTATTAATAGCCTTCTTGCCCACATCCTTGATATAAGGCTGATAGTTATTGAGCTAATGGCCAATATGAGAGTGAATGGAAAGGCATACTTTGTTGTGGAGATATATTCAGGAACAAGTTGAAATAAAGGGTTTAATAGAACTATTGGATCAGAATAAATAATGGAGATAATTAAGGTGATGGGCAGCATGTAGACTGACATTATGAATACGCTGAATCCCAAACCAGAGATCAAGAACAAGAATACAATCCATTTCCTTCTGATCTTTAAGAACTTTAAATCAATTGGAAGTCCAAGAATCCTAGAGATCCATTCATTGGCGCTTGGATCAATTTCCGCTATTATTTCCTTTATCTGGTCGGAGGTTTGTTTCGATGCGCGCGCAGTTACATAATTCTGATAAGAATTGTACAAATAAGTGATATCAAAAAGAATCACAGCAAGGATAATCTTGTTGATTAATACTCCGTATTCAGGTAAGTATTGTTTGGTCACAATAAAAGCGAAGGCGGCACCTATGTTCCATATTACTAATAATATTACTGCTATCCTGTAATACTTGATGTGTTGATCTCTTGGTGTTTCAAGTTTGAGTATGGAAATGGTTCTCTTTAATTCGCGACGTGTCAATTTTGTCCATGTTGCGACACTAAGTATTGAAAATATTGAGGCAAAGATTAAGCTATTGGTTAATTTTGCATAGACCCAGAAACCTGACAATAGTCCGAATGGCAAAATAATGGTTTGTCCGACTAATTTGCCTACGGACAATCGCATGGTTTGAAATACATCATAGTACGCTTGCTCTGCTATCCGGAGTTTGTTATCAATCATAACTTTCATTGACAAGTGTCCCAATTGGGCTCAAATATCGATCAGCATATTGAAGGGCAGTATCATATGGCCTGTTTTATTTTCTTATAAACTACGCTGATAAATGGGGAATCATTTGATCAATAACAGGTGGGGTTCCAGTTGGTCGGGGTGTGTAACCCCGACCTCCCCATGGTGGCTTTATCGTAATAACCAGGATCGGTGATCCGCCAACTCTTGTTATTATCCGAGTCGGCATTGGGAACGGTCTAATAAAACCATTGTTGAGATCTGACCGGATTGGCGTATGCCAGGGCCGATTGGGTTTTAGTGAGGACCAGGCGGATCACAGATCCGGGCTTTGTGGACAATGCGATCAATAATGGGTCGGGGTTACACACCCCGACCAACTTTGTTAGCGGAAGGTTGTTAGTTCCCGTTTAAAATGCTTTCAATCTCTTGTCTTCTCTTAACTAGATTGTTTCGCTCATCATTGCTGGTCTTAATACCTTCTTCATATAGTTTTATGTTTTTGATTATAGTTTCTTTCCTGAATTTATTTGCGGTGGTATTGAGTTCATTATTAAGTGTAGTCAATTTTAGTTTATAGAAAAGTATGTCCTTGTCCCAATTATTAATTTGATTATTTATTGAGTTCAACTCGGATTTTAACTCACCTCTGTCAATTGCAAGCTCTTTTAGTTTTTTAATATCAATTTCGAGCTTTTCACGCTCTAAAGACCACTTCTCTTTTTCAAGGCTATATTCATTTTGCCATATCGCTTTTTCGAAGTCAAGTTGTCTCTCGCTTGAAAAATATTGATAAATGTTCACAACAAAGGAAATTACAAGCGCAATTAAAGCGAGTATATTCTTAGGTGATTTCCATGTTTCATCCATAATCTTATATATAGTAATTTGTCTATGAGTCCCCCGGCGTCAAAACAATTGTCAATCCATATCATTTCTTCGCCTGCTCCACCACCACCTGGTTCAGGTACACGTATTCTTTGTTGTTCTCCGCTTGGGCAAGCTTCGCTCCTTCCTGGGCTGTCGACAATGCCTCGGCCTTCCTCCCCATCTTTAACAGGATCCGCGCCTTCCATAACTTATAACCGGTTGATTTCGGATCGGAACTCTCGGCGGTAGTAATCCATTCCAATGCTTTCTTCAGGTCTTTGTTGTTCTCGTAGTAATACACTGCCGCGGTGAAATAGGGCTTGTTGTCCTTGTTCATCACATTGTCGATATCCGCCATCACCTTGGCATCCACATCGGTACTGATATGCAGCGTGAAACCGGTATTCTCCCAGCGCATTACGAGTTCGCAAGTGGTTTTGTCCACGTTGGCGAACCAGAATGTCATGGTTTCTACCAACGCGCTCTCCCGGGTGGGTTTCACCTTAAAGCGCAAAACATCGTCTTCCGCCTTGTAGAAATATGCCCCCCACTGGCGCGGATTCTTATTCAGAATAATCGTCCATTCATCCGGTCCCGGAATGGCAAACAATCCGTATTCACCGGCACCTACTTTGTTGCCTTCCAAGCTCACCTCATCACTGAATTTGATAGACGTAGCTGAATTCGCACCGAGGCGCCACACCACATCATAGGGAACCAGTTCGCCGAAAATCTTCCGGCCATGCACGTTGGGCCTGGAATAGGTCAGGTTGATCTTTCCCAAGCCCAGCTCCTGCTCAATGCTTTGTTTGGTGCTGGACCTGGGCACGCTCACATTTTGTGCAACAGCGCTTGAGGCGATACACACTAAAAAGACCAGAAGGATGTTTTTCATGGTGTTGATTTAGGACTTGAATTTACTATTTGGCATTGAAATAACGAGCTGCAAATATGATTGATGCTTATGTGTCGAATGGTACTAAACTGCGCCCTTACAGGGCTCTTGTTCGATATAAACGCGACTAATCGGCACGCTTCGCATGCCGCTTGATAACAAATGCCCTTACAGGGCTAATCTTCTAAGCACCAGATGTTGGTGACACCGAAAAGGCCTAACACCAACAACGGAATTGCGTACAATCACGAAGGGATTGAATTTTCAGTTACCCGGCATGAAATGCCGGGTAAATCCAGCAAAGTCTCAGCCCAACCCCGAAGGGGTTGAATAATAACTCAGATAGCATCAGGGACATATAAATTCAGATCTTGTGACCTCATCTAACATTGTCCTTTTTTGGCTTGATCCAAAAAAGTACCAAAAAAGATCAAGGCGACCCCTGCAGGCCCGTCACACCTGGCCCAAAGCCTGCCCCGAGAGCACGGCGATTCGGGGTTTCGCCCGGCCCACGCGCGCACAAGAACAGGAGTTCTGGTTACGTTCCATTTCAGCTCGAGACGCTATCGCATTATGTATCGATATTATTCAAATAGGTCACTTCGATGAAAGAGCACCTAAACATGCCTCGGTTTGCGCCGCGCTGTTCGTGGACGCCCACCCGCTACCCAAGGCAATGTAGAGTTGATTAATGGCAAAATATGGCACTTCATGACCACATGCTGATCGAAGCCAAATATCTACCAGTCATTGCGGACAGCGCCTTCGAGATTTGCGTTGGATTAAAAAGTGAAAACTCCGCTTCACTAGTACGACTGAGCAAATCGACACTGCCCGCACTGCAGCGGGACGCGAAGATCGTCCCGATGGCCATCGGGAACGGGGCCTCGCGGCCCTGGAACGGAATTCTGTACCGCCAACCAATAAGCAAATTAGAAACTTACCCTCCGATGAAACTACCGGCGTGGTCGGTGCCGACCACAGGCCAGTCGAAGTTTTGATTTTATTGTCCCTGTCCGGGATTCTAATCCCTCAAATCCATATCCACCGGCCTCAGCCTGGCCTTCTGCTTACGCCGAATCGGCTGATCCTCCAGCATCTTCAGGCTGGTGCCAACAAGGGCACCCATACTTTCACAAACCATGAAGGAGTTATCTTCATATAACTCGGCCAGGTCAGCCCGCAACTGATGCAGATTCTCCTCGGTGCTCAAGGCTTCACTGCGCATCGCACGCAATAATCCATCCAGCTGCTCTTCGGCGGCCTTCACCCGCGTAAGCAAACGCGTGCGCTCCTCTTTCTGATATTGCAATTCAAGCACGGGTGTCATGCTCTTCAGCCCGAGACTGATGATCGGATTGTTCTCCTTGAAATACTGCGGCATGTAAATCTTTACACTGCCTTCGTAGCAGTGCTGGTCAAAATCGATGGCCCGCAACCTGAAATACAACTCGTCAAAGTCGGGAATGATCTCGGCCACAAAGTTATCCTTGCGCATATCCCCTACCAACTGCACGAGGCTGCGCTCATTGAACTTGACAAACTCTTTGGCTACCCGCAAGGGATTAAACTCCTGTTTGGGAAGGAATTCCTTGATGAAGGTATCACCGGGTATGCCCTGGATATGTTCTTCCACCATGGTGCCACCCTTCACCAGGTAATTGATCTTGTTCGGCGATAACAGGTGCTCCAGCTCCATGCCGTAGATCCGCGACATGTCGGCCTGCTTCACATAGAAATAGTCAAAGAGATCGTTTAGCCGATTGACGATCCGCACCCGCAATGGATGGGTATTCGCATATAAGCAGTAATCAACCCGGTCGATGTACAGGTGATCGATGACGGTGGTATCGCCGGCTACTTTGAGCTGGGCGTACACTTTCTTCAGGCAATCGTGGATGTAACCCCGATCGGTTTCGTGGTAGATCAGGGTCTCCCACAGTGTGTCGTTACCCTTCTTGTCAAAAAGGGTAACGGAACTGTGGTAATGCAATAGGTCCTGATAGGCAATGGGTACGTCTGTCTCCCGATTGGTGAGCAACAGATAACCCCGCAAGGCTTTGCTTACCGGATAAGAGGGTTTCTTAAACCGGATTTCAGCCATGACTTCCCTAGTTAAACTCGCCCTTCAGCTGAGCTACCCATTTGGCAACACGCGCTGCCGTCTGGTCCTTCTGGTTGTCTTCGTCAATGGCCAGTCCAAGGAACTTGCCATTCACTACGCCTTTAGACTCGGTGAAATTATAGCCTTCGGTGGGCCATGCGCCTACAAAGGTTGCGCCCTTGTCCTTGATCCGGTCGTAGATGATACCCATGGCATCGAGGAAGGTGTCGGGATATCCGTCTGCGTCGCCCAGGCCGAGGAAGGTAACTTTCTTGCCGGCATAGTCTACGTTTTCGATCTCATCGATAAAGCTGTCCCAGTCTTCCTGCAACTGACCAATCTCCCAGGTGGGGCAAGCCAGAATCAGGTTTGAATAGGGTTGCATGTCATCCGAAGATGAGCTGTTTACATTGTGGAGTGCACAATTGGCTTCGCCGCCAAAGGCTGCCTGCAATTGATTCACTACGCGTTCGGTGTTGCCTTCGGTCGATCCGAAGAAGATTCCAATCTGAGCCATATATATTTAATCGTTTGGTTTTCTATAATTTAAATCAAATCATCATAATGTCCATCGGGTAAACTGCCGCGCTTGGGATGATATTGCATAAATACCTCTGATTTCATCAGGATGTCCACATACTGCGCCCTGCGATAGGCAAACGGATCGGCCAGGTTCTCGCGTGAAAGCTTGCCTTTGAATGCCGCCAGTGACTCATACTCGTGCTTGCGCATCCACGCCTCCATCTCATGCAGCATGGTTTCGATGTAGTGAATACCTTTTTTATAGACGGCGCTTACCACCTGCACGGCATCGGCGCCGGCAAGGATCATCTTAATGGCATCTTTGCCTGTCAGCACGCCAGTGTTGGCCACAATGCTGCCCAGGGTCTTCTTGTACATCAGACCGGCATAACGCAAAGCAAGCCTGTTGTCATTCTCACTGCTGAAGTTGTACGGGAAGAAGTGCTCTACCCGATCGACGTCTATGTCGGGCTGGAACAGGCGGTTGAACAATACAAACCCATTGGTACCGGCATGCCCGAGCCGGTCAATAACCCGGAGCGTGTTTGAATAGTATGGACTCAGCTTCACGAAGAGGGGAATCTTCACTGCCTCGCGCACACGGCGCAGGGTGTCGATCTGTCCGGACTCAATCGTGGCGCTGGTCGTTCCAAAATCAATGGGGTGCGTATAGAAATTCAATTCAAGCGCATCAATACCGGTGAGCTCCATTTCCTGAGCAAACTGAACCCAAGTCTCATCGTGTGTGCAGTTAAGGCTGCCGATCAACGGGATGCTCAGCAACTTCTTCGCCTCGCGCAGGCGCAGGAGGTGTTCCGCTGGACCGGCATGCTTTACTTTGGGAAAGAAAGAATCATGCTCGGCATCCCACCCTTTGTAGGCATCGAGTTGTTCTTCCAGTGACATTGCCTCCAGTTCGATTTGCTCTTCGAACAGCGACTTGTACACAATGGCGGCTGCTCCCGCTTGCTCCAGCTTGACCAGGTTAGCAGGGTCGGTAACAATGTTGCTGGCTCCGATCACAATCGGGTTTTTCAGCGTAAGGCCACCGTAGTTGGTTGACAGATTGATGCTCATGGCTTGTGGTTTTAGGCTTCTGACAGGTGCTTGATGTCCTTAAATCGTTGCTCGTTATCCTTGATGGCCAATTCTTCGAGTCGTTTGGCCTCGGTGGGATTGGTGAGCGTGAGGGTCTTGTAACGAATCTCTTCTTCGAGGTAAGAGCCGAACTGGGTATCCACTTCCGGTGCATCCCACGTGAAAGGATTCTGGTGTTCGCCACGTACATCCGGATTGAACCGGTACATCGGCCAGTAACCGCACTTGGCTGCCTTCTCGGATTGTTTCTTGGCCAACTGCATGTTGTAGCCGTGAGCAATGCAAGGTGAATAGGCAATCACGATAGACGGCCCTTTGTGCTTCTCAGCTTCAACAAAGGCGAGTGCTGTCTTCTCACGATCTACGCCCATGTTAACGGAAGCAACATAAGCACCGCCATACGTCGTCATCATCAATCCCAGGTTCTTCTTGCCGAGCTTCTTGCCGTTGGAGGCAAACTTCGCTACGGCACCACGGGGCGTTGACTTAGAGGCCTGTCCTCCCGTGTTGGAATACACTTCGGTATCCACCACCAGAATATTCACATTCCGGTTGGAAGCCATCACGTGGTCGAGACCGCCAAAGCCGATGTCATAGGCCCAGCCGTCGCCACCGAGAATCCAGATGCTCTTGTCTACAAAGTAGTCTTCGAGCTCAATGAGTTTGTTCAATACCGGATTGCCGCCGGACTTCTTCTGCTCTTCGGCCAGTAACTTCTTCACTTCTTCTGCGTGGTTCTTGGCTTCATTGTTGACCTCGTCAAAGAGGATCAGGCTGCGTTGCAAAGCGGTCTTGAGACCTTCGCTGATGGGCTGACCCAACAGGGTATTGACGTTGGTCTTCAGCTGGGCACGGTTGGCATCCACCGCGAGGCGCATGCCCATGCCGAATTCAGCATTGTCTTCGAAAAGTGAGTTTGCCCATGCCGGGCCTTTGCCATTCTTGTCTTTTGTGTAAGGCGTGAGCGGGAATGTGCCGCCATAAATTGAAGTACATCCTGTAGCATTAGCGATGATCATTCTGTCCCCAAACATTTGGGTGACCATGTGGATGTATGGCACTTCACCACAACCTGAACAGCTCGGTGGATACTCCAGGTATGGTTCGGCCACATTGGGTTCCGGAACAAACGGCAGCTTTTCAATCCAGGTAGCAGGGTTGCCGGGCACACCGCGGTATTCAAGTCGCTTCGTACCGGTAGGCACTGCACCGTTGATGGGCATAGCCGATACCGGAATCGTATCTCCTTTCAGTCGCAGGATCGGGTCGATGATATGATCGGCAAACCAGCCTGAACCGGCAGGAACCACCTGGGTGATCTCGGCAAATTTTTCTGATTCAGCAGGAATCGGCACAGCGATGACGGCAGCAGCCGACTCATCAATAGCCTTCCAGTTCATCTCTACAATTTCGGGACCCTTGCGAGCAAATTGCTTTTGCACAAACTTCTTGATGAGCTCAATGGCTTGTGCTTCGGGCAATACGCCGGATACCTTGAAGAACGCAGTCTGCATCACGGAACTGATGCGGCCACCGAGTCCGACGCTCTTCGCGATCTTGGATGCGTCGATGGCAAATACCTTGATCTTCTTCTTGCGGATGGTCTCCTGCATGTCTTTCGTGAACAGGCGGAAGATGTTCTCTGGCTTCTGGCTGGAGTTGATGAGGAATGTTCCTCCTTCTGTAATGCCTTCCAGGATATCATATTGTCCGATGTACTGTGCGCGATGCAGGGCCACAAAGTCCACTTTGTTCAACAGGTATTCGGATTGAATCCGCTCCTTTCCAAAGCGCAGGTGTGAGATGGTCCATCCACCCGACTTGTTGGAGTCGTATTGGAAGTATCCTTGTACAAACAAGTCGGTGCTGTCACCAATAATCTTGATGGCGTTCTTGTTGGCACTTACCGTACCATCAGAGCCGTAGCCCCAGAACTTGCAACGTACGATACCAGGTTGTTCGGCGTCGATGTCATCAGGTACCGGGATCGATTTGTGGGTAATGTCATCATTGATACCTACCGTAAATCCATGCCAACCATCTTTCTCCAGGTGTTGGTACACGGCCTTCACCATGGA
>DAOMGC010000090.1:0-12246 GCA_035430125.1 Cyclobacteriaceae bacterium
GAGATATAGTCGATATACTCATGCATGGCGTTCAGCACCGTGCGGTCCCATTCAGCCCAGTCGCGCACATAGTTGCTTGATCCGGATGCAATCAACTTGATGCTGTCGTCAGCCCACTTCATCATCTTGGCGGCCTCGAGGGCAAACTTGCTGTAGTCTTCGGCATTCTTGTGACCAATCTGCCATTCGCCGTCCATCTCATTGCCCAGTCCCCAATACTTTACTTTGTACGGTGCCGGGTGGCCATTGCGGGCACGGAGGTCTGAATAATAAAGACCGGTAGGTGCGTTGCAATATTCTACCCAATTGCGGGCTTCATCCAGCGTACCGGTGCCCATGTTTACACACAGGTAAGGTTCAACGCCGGCTGATTGAGCAAACCGAAGGAACTCATCGGTACCTACGGTGTTGGGCTCGACATCTCCCCAGGCCAGGTCTTTGCGCTTAGGGCGGTCCGCTTTCGGACCGATGCCGTCCTGCCAGTGATAGCCGGAAACAAAATTTCCTCCGGGCCATCGCACCACCGATACACCGAGGTCGCGGGTGGCGGTGATGACATCCTTTCTGAATCCGTCGCCATTGGCTTCGGGGGAAGTCGGCTCATAAATGCCACCATAAATACAGCGGCCGAGGTGCTCCGTAAAGTTTCCGTACAGGTTCCTGTCGATGGTACCAATCTTGCGTTCTGCATCAATTTTTACACGGGCCTTCAGGGGTTGTGCCTGAACTGCGGCCGACACCAGCCACAACATCAGAAGAATGAATTTGCGCATAAGGAAAGGGAATAAATGTATAAATGACACTTAAAGTACACAATCGCATCACGACCTCCAACCCATTTGTTTCCGCGAATAGAAAATATTTGATTTTCTTGGGGCATGGAAATCAACGAATTTCGAAAAGCGGGCCACCAGCTGGTAGATTGGATGGCGGATTACATGGAAGGCACCCGGCAATATCCGGTGAAGCCATCCATGCACCCCGGCGACATCAAGAAACAACTTCCTGCCGCAGCACCGGAAAAACCCGAGTCTTTTGATCAGGTATTTAAAGACTTCAATGACATCGTGATGCCTGGGATGACCCATTGGCAGCACCCCCACTTCTTTGCCTACTTCCCTACCGGCGCCAGTGCACCATCGGTGCTCGCCGAAATGCTATCAGCCACCCTTGGCGCACAGTGTATGATATGGCTTACCTCGCCGGCAGCAGAAGAAGTGGAAGAACGGATGATGGAATGGTTGCGTGATCTGCTGGGCTTGCCTAAAGAATTTATCGGCGTGATTCAGGACAGCTCTTCCTCGGCTACCCTGGTAGCCTTGCTGACCGCCCGTGAGAAACATGCGAACTACGAAATCAATCAAAAAGGATTTACCAACCAACGTTTCCGCGTTTATACTTCAACGCAGGCACATTCCTCGGTAGACAAAGACGTACGCATTGCAGGTATTGGCGTTAACAACCTGGTGAAGGTTGATGTGGATGCTGATTTTGCCATGAAACCGGATGCCCTTCGTGCAGCCATTGAGAAAGATGTAGCGTTAGGCTATCATCCACTGTGCGTAGTATCCACCATCGGCTCCACGAGTTCGACGGCCATCGACCCTGTAGACGCGATCGATGTGATCTGCAAGCAATTTAGTTGCTGGCACCACGTCGATGCATCGTATGCAGGCACTGCGCTGCTTCTTCCTGAAATGCGGTGGATGAGCAAAGGGGTTGAGGGGGTAGATAGCTTTGTATTGAATCCCCATAAGTGGATGTTTACCAACTTTGATTGTTCAGCGTACTATGTACGCGACAAACGTGCACTCACCAACACCTTCAGTATCCTGCCTGAATACCTGAAGACACCCGAAGACCATCTTGTTAATAATTATCGCGACTGGGGCGTGCCTCTAGGTCGGCGATTCCGGGCACTGAAACTCTGGTTCGTCATGCGCACCTTTGGTGCCGAAGGCCTGCGTGACAAGATACGGGAGCACATCCGCTTCGGTCAGTGGCTTAAGAACAAAGTGGACAGTCTGCCCGATTTCGAACGCCTCGCACCGGTGCCGCTCAATCTTGTTTGCTTCCGATATCATCCCAAAGGCGTAAGCGACGAGAAGCAACTGGATGAACTTAATATGCGACTGCTCCAAACCCTCAATGACAGCGGGAAAATTCTGCTGACCCAGACCAGGCTGAACAACCAATATACACTACGCTTTGTTGGCGGCAGTGAGCGATTAACATTGGCAGATGTGCAGGAAGGATGGCAAATGGTAGAAACGACTGCTCATTCCCTGGCCTGAATCAAGTACGTGCCTGAGGCTTTTTTTTTCAGTGCTTTTAACTGAATCAAAACTGTTCTATTTTTCGGAAAATCGGTTTTTCTACGTATCAACCAATATTCGGTATATCCTTATTCATCGTTACCCCACCTGACTTGAGAAGACTTCTATTCTTATTCTGCTTATTCATTGGGACAACGGCGTTCTCCCAATCGGTGCTCGACCTTAAGCTTGATGGTTCCGAAAAAGGTAAGCGTCTGGATTTATATCTACAGGAACTGGAAAAGACGCATCCGGTCCGCTTTTACTTCATCGAAGACTGGGTTTCCACCCTCACCATAAAGGATGGATCGGCAGGGATGACATTACGGGAAGTCTTGTATGACCTGTTCCTTGGCTCCGACATTAACTATATAGAAGTCAATCCCAACACCATTGTACTGGTCAAGGATCCGGCCCAGGCCCTTCAACGCAACACCATAATAAACGCGGCCGTGCGCAGCCAGAAGAAAATTGAAAAGATGGTTTTTGGCACGAAGGCCAACACCAATCCCAGGCAAAAAGTCACCTTTTCAGGAATTATTACCGACTCCAAATCCCGCGACCCGCTGGTGGGCGCCAGCGTGGTGGCCAGCGATATTCAGGTTGGTGGAGTCACCAACGTGGATGGTAAGTTTGAATTGCGTCTGCCGGTTGGAGCGCACGTTATCAATTTCAATTATGTGAATTTCGAAGAACGGGTAATCGATCTTGAAATCTATGCCGACGGTTCGGTAAAGATCGAAATGGAAGAAACGCCCACCGTACTTGAAGAGGTAGTCATCCAGGACCGCTCGGCGCGGGAAATTACAACGAGCGGCATCGGCCAGACGCAGATCAGTATGAAAGAAGTGAAGCGTGCCCCTGCCCTCCTTGGTGAAGTCGACCTAATCAAACAGATTCAGGTGCTTCCCGGTGTAACTACCGTGGGAGAAGCTGCTTCTGGCTTCAACGTACGAGGTGGTGGCGTAGATCAGAATCTAATTCTTTATGATGGCTTGCCAGTATTCAACAGTTCTCACGTATTTGGTTTCTTTTCGTCATTCAACTCAGAGGCCATACGGGATGTTACCTTCTACCGCGGGGGTATCCCTGCCGAATTTGGCGGAAGGGTTTCTTCGGTATTGGACATCCGGTCTAAGGAAGGAAGCTATGAAAAGTGGGGCGCCAGTGGTGGTATCGGAATGATTTCCAGTAACCTTATGGTGAATGGTCCGATTGTAAAGGATAAGACATCCATTGCTGTATCTGCCCGAACCACGTATTCGGATTACCTGATTAATACCATAAAAAGCAACTACGTCAACCTGAACAAGAGCAGCGTTTCTTTCTATGATGCTACCGCCAAGGTTACGCACCTCTTCAGTGAACGCACAAAGCTTACAGCCTCAGGATACATAAGCCATGATCAGTTCAGACTGGCCGGAGACTCCACCTACAGCTGGGACAGTAAGATGGCCAGTGTTCGGCTTGACCATGAATTCTCCAAATCATTCAGCGGCTCCCTGATGGCTGGATATGGTAGTTATGGGTATGAAGTTTCCGATAAAGATCCCTTGGCCGGATTTAAATTGAACTATAAAATCAATTATCCATCGGCCAAGCTGGATTTCCACATCAATCGCGAAAAGCACAAAATTGGCTTTGGGGCACAATCGACTTACTACGATTTCAATCCAGGAACATTTAGCCCTTCATCAGCTGAATCGAATAAGAAATTTGTTCAGATGGATGTGCAGAAGTCGCTTGAGTCAGGATTGTTCATCGCCGATCAATTCGACCTCTTTAAGCGCATGCATGTGGATGCCGGCCTGCGTTTTTCGGTATTTAATTCCCTCGGCCCGGCAAACGTAAACATTTATGCACCGGGCGGCCCACGCGAAACCCTTAGCCTGATTGATACCGTTCATTATGGAAGCGGACAAACCGTAAAGGCTTTCTATAACTGGGAACCGCGACTTGGACTCCGGTATGAAATATCCCAGGATGCCTCTATCAAGCTCGGTTACAACCGGGTGTTCCAATACCTGCACCTGGTTACCAACACCACCGCAGTTACCCCCGTCGACATCTGGCAACCTAGTGGTCCGTATTTCAAGCCCCAGATGGCCGATCAGGTATCGTTGGGCTACTTCCGGAACTTCAAAGACCGGAAATATGAGACATTCATCGAAGGGTATTACAAACTCATAGAAAACGTACTCGACTTTAAGGATGGCGCTTCGCTTATTTTGAATCCACAGATCGAAACGGCCTTGTTGCAAGGAAAAGCCCGCGCCTATGGAGCGGAGTTTCAGATTGCAAAAAATCAAGGACGCCTGGTGGGTTCTATCAGCTACGCTTATTCCCGCTCCCTCCGTACTATTCAGGGCTTGTATCCTACCGAAACAATCAACAACGGAAAGGAATATGCATCAAACTATGACCAGCCCCATGTAGTGAACCTGAACTGGAAATACAATATCACCCGACGGTTCTTCTTTACCGGTGGTTTTACCTACCGAACAGGGCGACCCATCACCTTGCCACTTTCAGCATTTACGGTCGATAACTTTACGGTGTCCTCATTCTCTGACCGCAACCAGTTCCGCATTCCAGACTATCACCGCCTCGACCTGGCTTTGGTCATCGAAGGCAATCACAAACGCAAGAAGTTCTGGGACGGCACCTGGACCATTTCCATTTACAATGTGTATGGACGCAAGAATCCGTATACCATCTTCTTTAAGGAAGTTCGACCAGGTATCCTGAGACCTTATCGCCTTGCCATCATCGGCACGGCACTTCCTTCCATCTCTTACAGCTTTAAGATCTAAGTGCCCATGCACCGTTTTCGCTCAATTTCTATTGTCCTGATATTGCTATGCGCGGCCTGCGTGGATCGAATCATCATTGACACTGGCACGGTGGCCAACTATGCCATTGTAATCGATGGTTTTATCTCCGACCAGCCAGGGCCTTACACCATTCAGGTGACCAAGGCATTTGATATCGAGTCCAAGCAATCCATCAAGACCCCTATCAACCTCAAGAAGCTCACCATTTCCGATAATGTGGGCAACAAAGAAGACCTGTCCAACCCTTCTACCGGCGTGTATCGTACCGCACCGAATGGCATCCGCGGCGTGGTGGGCCGGGCTTACAAGATACATCTCGAGTTGCTCGATGGCCGGATATATGAATCTGTTCCGGACACCCTGCAGTCTGCCGGGTCAATTGACAAAGTGTACACGCAGTTTCGCGAGGATACCAATACCGACGGCTCGTCGAAGTATGGGTTTGACGTGTTGTTCAATTCCACGGCAGGTTCAAAGAAGAGCTACTTCTTTCTATGGAAATTCGTTGGCACGTTTCAGGCAGAGACTGTTCCTTCACTGCATACGGAAACCTGCGGCGAAAGCACATGCCCCCGGCCTCCTGCCTGCAGCGGATTTAACACCTCCCTGGAGCAGATTGGACCTTGTACCTGTTGCTCCTGCTGGTACGACTTTTTTAATACAGAATTGGTCCTATCGGAAGGGCAATTTGTAAAGGACGGTGTCTATAATGGTGTGCAAGCCAACTACGTGCCGGTAAACCAGTGGACCTTCCTGCACAAGGTGCATGCGGAGGTTCAACAGTTTAGCCTCTCCCGTCAAGCCTACGAGTTCTGGAAAGGTGTAAAGGCACAGAAAAGTGCATCATCCAGTTTATTCCAACCCATCACCGGAAAGGTATCCGGGAATTTTGTACAGATCAGTGGCCCGGAAGCTCCCATCGACGGTCTGTTCTACGCCACCTCGATTGTGAAAGCTAGTATTTTCATAACCCGCGATGACGTTCCTCTGAAAAACATAATTCCGGATGTATCGCTTCCTTTTACCGACGATTGCAGGAAGTTGTTTCCCAATGCAACCACAACCCGTCCAGCCTATTGGACCGACTGATTAAAAACCACCCCTTTGGGTGTAGTCAGTGGTGAAGAATGACCTATAAATTTGCAGTTCTGGTATTATGAGAATTGTCTCGCTGCTGTTGGTATTCATTGGTTTGGTGATGGTCACCTGCATTGACCCACTGGATATTTCGCTTCCATTGCCTGCCACTTTTCCACTCGCCATCGACGGTTACATTTCTGATCAGCCGGGCCCTTATGAAGTGCGGCTCAATTCCTCCTTTGATGTCCAATCCAGTCTTGTATTCAAATCCACTTTTTCCGCCAGAAGAGTAACACTTTTAGACAATGTCGGCAACAGTGAGGTCCTCACACAGGTATCACCTGGAGTATATCGGACACGCGGTGGTGGCAACAGCATTCGCGGTATTCAAGGAAGGGCCTATCACATCAAAGTTGAATTGCTGGATGGCCGTGTATATGAATCCACTCCGGATACCCTTACCCGGCCCGGCCATGTAGATAGCATCTACTATACATTTCACACCACAGTATCTGAAGATGGTCGCATGCAGCAGGGGCTGGACATCAAGTTTGATTCATCGCCAGAAAAGGGCAGCAATTTCAGATTTATGTGGAAATTTAGCGGCACATTTCAGGTCGAAACAAATCCTGAGTTGTATGACACCATTTGCGCCGACGGCCGTTGCCCAAAACCACTGCCTTGCTCCGGATGGCGACTGAACGATTCCTCGCAACTGACACAAATAAGGGAATGCACCTGCTGCCAATGCTGGGCAACCATGGTAAACCCGGATTTGGTGCTGAGTGAAAATCAATTTGTGGACGGCGGGCGTTTCAAAGGAATCAAAGTGGGTTATATGCCTGTGGATGAGTGGACCTTTCTTCACAAGGTTCATGCTGAGGTACAGCAGTTAAGTTTGTCCGACAGGGCCTTCCGGTTTTGGAAAGCGGTCAATGACCAGCGTAAAGGCACCGGAAGCCTGTTTCAACCCATAACCGGTAAAGTACCCAGCAACTTTGTGCAAACGGCTGGAAACCCCGTCGCGGTAGAAGGCCTGTTTTACGCCACCTCCATTTCTTCCTACTCAATCTTCATTGAACGCGATGACCTGCTCAAGTACATTATTCTGACCCAGCCTGATTTTCCCTACAAGAACAGTTGCCTGAAAATGTATGGGAACTCAACAACCACTAAACCTACGTTCTGGAAGGACTAAACAACCTACCCAAACACGGGTATTGTTTTGGTGGATCATCTTCCAATAACTTCGGGCATGGTTTTGGGTAAATCATTTAGATATACTATTATATTTGTAACCCTGGGTGCCTGTGTTGACCCGATAAGTTTTGATACCGGACGGCTAGAGGACATGCCGTTGGTGATTGATGGGCATGTTACCGATCTCCCTGGTCCCTATACAGTACGGGTAAGCAGTTCGTTCGATATTGATGCCAAGGTGTCTACCCGCATTGCCCAGGAAGTAAAGAGAATCATTCTTACCGATAATGCCGGAACCAAAGAAGAGTTGATTCCTCAGGGTGATGGCTTATATAAGACTGTTCATATGCAGGGGACGGTCGGACGGGTTTATACGCTTCAAGTTGAACTCTACAGCGGGCGCGTCTATGAGTCCATCCCGGATACATTGCTTCATGCGGGTGCCCTGGACAGTGTCTATTATAATTTGAATGAAACAGGCAACGGCTTATATGCAAATGCCAGCGGTTGGGGATTTGATATCTTAGCCAACGCATCCTCCGGCGACGCCAATACGAGTGCCTTCTTATGGACCACCAAAGGCACCTTTCAAGTGGATACACAACCTGCACTGATCAACACCGCCAAGAGTAAGTGCTACCGACAAACGCCGGACAATGGACAGTGCAGTTTTATCCCACCTTGTTCCGGTCTATACAACGTCGGGACTACCCGCTTTCCCTCCTACGCTACGGTTGGTCCGTGTACCTGCTGTACCTGTTGGTATGATCTCTTTAACAACAGGCTTGCGCTAAGTGATAACTCATTCAGGGCAACGGCTTCCGTCTTCAAGGGGGTAAATGTATTTCGGGTACCCGTGAGTCCGTTACTGCTGATGCACAAGATGTATATCGACGTAACTATGTTTACCTTATCTCGGCAATCGTACCAATTCTGGAAAGTGATCAAGAATCAACAGGAGGCCGTTGGGAGTATCTTTCAGCCCATTACAGGAAAAATTACCTCACAGTTCAGGCAAGTGAGCGGTACACCCGTCGCCGTAACAGGAATTTTTTATGCAGCAGGGGCTCGCATAAAAACTATCGAAATAACCCGGAGCATGGTCAATCCCATCTCACTTTTTTCAGCTATCCCGCAAGATGGAACCTATTTAAGCTGTTTTGATTTATACCCCAACGCCACCAATGTCAAACCGGATTTCTGGGTAGATTAGCAGCATGTTTTTCCGTGGAACAGTTTTTGGAACGCTACTCATTTTAGGTTGTGCCGCATGCGTTGATCGGATCAACATTCCCATTCCCGTACCTGCCGCTTACCCCGTTGTGATTGACGGATTCATCTCCAATGAACCAGGGCCTTACCTGATCAAAGTAACCCAAGCCTTTGATATTGAATCCAAGTCTTCATTTCGAATCCCCATCTCAGTAAAGAAGCTCAGCATCAGCGACAACCAGGGCACTCAGGAAATTCTCACCGAGCGGGGTAAAGGCTTCTACTATACCAGCGCCATTACCGGAATCGTGGGACGCGTATATACCCTTCATATAGAACTGCTAGATGGCCGCATCTACGAATCAAAGCCGGATACTTTATACCCTTCCGGCGTGGTGGAGAAAGTGTATTACACGTTTCACCAAACACCAAAATCTGATGGCACAACCGAATATGGATACGACATCTTTTTCGACGCTACTGCCGGATCCCGCAACCACTACAACTTTCTCTGGAAATTTAACGGGCTTTATCAAACGGATATCCCCTGTTGTACATGTCTCGCAGATCTGGTGAACCCTTTACCTGTGGTAAGTAACGATGAACTGGTTCACGAAGGCAAATTCAAAGGCGTAAAGGCCATGTATGTACCCATCACCGGCTGGACCTTTCAACACGGCGTTTATGCCAAAGTAAGTCAGCGCAGTCTTTCACGACAAGCCTACGACTTCTGGAGAATCGTAGGCGCACAGCTAACGGGCACGACAAGTCTGTTCCAACCCATCACAGGTAAGGTGCCAAACAACTTCATCCAGATGGCCGGTCAGGAGACCCCGCTATATGGGTTATTTTATGCCACGTCTTCGAACTCCAATGGCATCTATATAGACAAGAGCGACGTTCCCAGGCCTGAATACATTCCGGTGCTGCAATTGTCGCCCGCGACTGCCAATTACGATCCTACCAAAAATACTTGCCAGGGTCTCTTTCCAAACTCAATTACCCTGAGCGGTGGATAGGCTGCGGTACTAATTTTATTTAACTTGAATCCGATTTTTAACGCATGAAAACTACCCGGCATTTCTTTCCATTGATAATCATAGTTCTAATTGCTTCTTCAGCCTTGGCCCCTGCTGATTTTCTGCAAGACCTCCAACGCAGTTATGAACAATACCGGGTTCGCTTTCAACCGGTACGGATCAGCATGGCTTTCAACCAACCGCTCTATGCTCCGGGTGATACCGCATTCTTTGCCATCTGGTATACCCAGGAAGACCTTACCCCCGTCAAAGGCAATCAACTGATTAACGTTGATCTCATTGCTGGAAACGGGAGCACTGTTCAGCGCGCCCGGTTTAAAGTGAAGGAAGGTAAAGGCAATAATCAGCTCGCTATCAGCAAGCGACTTCCCCCCGGAGAATACCGACTACTGGCCTACACCGATTGGATGAAAAACGCCGGCGAAAGCTGGTTCTATCAAAAGAAACTTAAAATTGTAACCAAAAAGAAACTTGCCACATCATTCCCTGAACAGCCCGGCTTTTATCCGGAAGGCGGGCAGTTGGTCGAAGGACATAATAACCGCATTGCACTCGTTGGTCCCCCGGCTGTTGAATATGTAGTCCGTGAGACAAGCGGCGCAGAAGTTGCTCGCGTCACCACAGACTCCACCGGGTTTGCAACATTCATGCTCTCGGCAAAATCGGGTCAGTCCTATTTGGCGGAAGCCGGAGGAAAAACCTTTGCCTTGCCGGCCAACAGCACTGCAGGCGTCGGTGTTCGGCTTGAAATCAGCAGTCAATGCGACCTGGTGCTAACGATTCCCCGGGAATCAAACCTTAGTAAGAAAGACCTCTTTGCGGTTGTTCTTAACCGCGGTACGATGGTGGTGCGACAGCGGATCAAAGGCAACGATGAAGAAACCCGGCTCAATGTGCCTTATCCCAATCGCGGCGAATCGTTCCATCAACTTTTTGTATTCACAGCCGATGGCACAGTGGTGGCAGAGCGGGTATTCATCCCCAATCCAGTCAGCACCCTGCAAGTAAAATTGCAGGTGCCTGCTGAAGTGAAACAACGAGATAAGATTTCCAGCAGCTGGGAATTAGTGGACGCTTCTGGTAATCCGGTCGAAGCGACAGCCTCCGTGACCGTGGTTAACGACGGGCTTTTCCCCGGAAGCTCCTTGTTGCGCAACCTTACCTGGACGGATCTTCCAGATTTGTCTGAACGCGCAGAGCGATTTGGCACTGCCGTGGAATCCAATGTAAATGACTTTCTCATTACCCAAAAATGGCAGCGCATTAATTGGGAGAATGTGATCAAAGAAAAGTCACCTTCCGGTAATTATGCTTTTCAAAGTGAAGCCAAATTGAAGGGCATGGTCATTTCGCCTACCAAAGGAACACCGCCCCCTGACTCGACCGTTATCATCTCCTACCTCCATGGCAATAACGTGGGTTTTGAAGCTTATACCGGTAACGGGCAGTTTGAAGTGCCCTTTGTATTTGACTTTTGGGGTGATGACAAGGTGTTCTGTACCCTGCAAAGCCGTGGCCGGAATGTAGACCGAAACTACAACATCACTATTCCCAAAGACACTATAACCACCACGGCCCGCTGGGAGACAACCGAGTTGAATAAACCATCGGTGTATGGTGATTATGCCTTGAGCAAAGAACTCGTTACCAAATCATACGCCTTCTTCGGAACGAATCAACAACAGGTGTCCCTTCGCGACAAAAGTCCAAACGCACCTATTGAAGAAGAATTTAATGGCGCTGATCAAACTGTGAATGTCGCCGACTACGTTGTATTTCCCAAAATGGAAGATCTCCTCCGTGAGATTGTTCCCTTTGCTGGCTACCGGAAACGCGGCACCGAAGAGTCTGTTCGTATATCCTATCGCTGGGAAGGACAAACACGAACCTATCGAGACGATCCACTCTATGTGATCGATGGGATTCTCACCAAAAACACCACTTACTTCTGTGCACTGAAGCCAGAGGACATCGTCACGATCAAGGTGATTAATAATCCGAACAAACTTGCCCAATTAAGTCGGTTGGGAGAAAATGGTGTGATCTTCGTCGAAACGCGCAAGCGTGACCGGACCAGCCGCGAATTGGAGCCGACGTTGTTTCCCGTAATTGGCCTAAGCAAACAAGCCATGCCATTTGTTGTACAATATAATGAGGGCAACCTTGGCCGGCGGCTCCCCGACCTGCGATCCAACCTGTTGTGGAATCCGATGGAGCGCAATGATATTAACGGGCGGTCATCTGACGTATTTTTTGCTTCGGATGACGTGGGCACTGTACGGGTGCTCGTGCGGGGCATCACAACCGATGGTCGCCCCTTCTACACCGAGGCAATTGTGAAAGTCGCATTTAACGCTTCGCCCAAATAACGACCGGGTTTTTTGGCCTTGGCGTTTTGTGAAACATTCAAACTTTAGGCATATTTGCAGCCCTCTTGGGAATGGGTCAAACGAGGCCTCCTGAAGGGGAAATGCACAAGCCAAAGTGGCGGAACTGGTAGACGCGCACGACTCAAAATCGTGTATCTTCGGATGTGCGGGTTCGATTCCCGCCTTTGGTACTAAA
>DAOMGC010000091.1:0-11715 GCA_035430125.1 Cyclobacteriaceae bacterium
AGGTCCTTAAACCCATTGCGGCGGTCCAGTTCGGCCAGGTCCTGAGCAAAAAGTCCCGAGGACAACAGGATCAAAGCAACTAAGGGTATGGATTTCATAATTTTTGGTCTTGGAATTGAATCGGAATAACTACCTGGGTATCGTCCCAAACCATCAGCAGGTCGGCACGGTCGTTGCGCGAATTCAATAGGATGGTAAATGACTCATACACCACATCCCTGGAGCGGGTAGGTGCCACATCGAATCGAAGTGCATCCTGCTTAGGATTATAGTTGTAAGCACCCCATAAGCCTAGGTCGTTATTGAAAATGATGGTCCATTGGTCCTGCCGGGGAATAGTGAACAGGCTGTAGGTCCCTGCTCGTAGATCCATGCCATTGATTTTGATGTCACGGGTAATGGTTATTTCGGTAGCCTCGTTCGCCCCGGTGCGCCAGACCACGTCCCAGGGCACCAGACCGCCAAATACGGCCCGACCTCGTTTACTGGGCTGAGAATAGGTAATCTTAAGATAAGTGTCCTTGTAGCGCGACTGAACTACCGCAAGCGGGCTTGGGCGGGGAATCACCACTTCCTGGCCCTGGCAAAACAAGGGAAGTAACAACAGGAGGGTGAACGGGGTAAATTTCATGCGCAAAGTTTCGTCCAAAAATAAGAATTTTGGTCCCATTCTTTACTTTGCACGCCCGTGAGACCTGCCTTCGACGATATTTACATGGAACTGGCCGTAAATCTGGCCAAGCGTTCGCACTGCATTAAGCGCCATGTGGGGGCAGTACTTACCAAAGACACCCGCATCATTTCTATCGGATACAACGGACCACCGTCGGGGACACACAATTGTGATGAAGAGTGGCCGGAGGCTGGCTGCCCACGCGATTCCAAAGGAGGTTGCTCGCTCGCCATCCATGCCGAGCAAAATGCCATCCTATACGCAGTAAAGAATAAGACCTCAGTTGAGGACGCGACGCTTTATGTTACACTTTCTCCATGCCTGGCATGTGCCAGAATTATCTATAGCATGGGTATCCGTCGCGTGATATACCTGAACTCCTATGCCGAACACAAAGGGTTGCCTGCAGATGAAGGAGTTGAATTCCTGAATCGGTTTGGCGTCACTTGTCAGCGCTATAGGGGCGAGCTCACAAATGTCACCCACATGATCTGATCAGCGGCTTTGAAGGGCTTTCTCCAGGTCCTTGATGAGCGTTGCAGTTACTCCTTTAGTCTTCTTGGCTTGCTCAGTCTTAAAGACGATCAAAGAGCGCTCGGCCATTTGATACAATCCAATCGGGTTGCCATCGTTTTGAAAACTTCCGAGGCACCAGTTGATTTCAGCCTGGAGTTCATGCTCAATACCTAGTTGGTTGAGCTTCGCTAATGAAACTTCGCAGGCGGCTACGATCAATTCATTGGGATTAGGTGTTTTCTTGGCAGCGGGGGCCTTCTTCGCTTTTGTTTCTTTCTCAGCAGGTTTTGAAGTTGCTTTGGCTGTTGTTGCTTTGGCCATGGTTTATGTGTTTGGTCTGGCAAAATTAGATCGTACAGACCCCGGTAAACAAGTATTGTACTACTTTATTTTATGCAACCGTTGCCGTCAAAACGCAGCTGGAATTGATTTCATGCTGTTTTTAACCCCGCCAAACTCTTTTTCGTCATAAAGATGGGCTTGAAACAATTCTGATAAGAAGTGCTATAAAACAAAAAGGGAAGTGATCCTGGATCGCTTCCCTTTGTAAGAAGATAGGTCTAACCTATTTCTTCTTTTTCTTAGCTGCTTTTTTCTTAGCAGCTTTCTTTGCTTTTTTTGCCATAGCGTTTAAAATTTTTTTGGTTAACTAATTATTAAACGTATTCGAATTTAACATAAAATCATTAGTTGCAAAAGTTTTTGATACTTTTTTTGAAAGTCTCATAAAATCTCTTAGCATACTCTTGAACTTTTTACACATGCAATTGATCATCTCTTCATCATGAAATGATGTTTACTTCCGGCGTTAATTGAACATTAAATTTTTCATTCACGGATGATTGAATGTCCATCGCCAACTGATAAATCTTCTGGCCGTTTCCATTTCCGTAGTTCACCAACACCAATGCCTGCCTCGGATGAACACCAATACCATCGCGTGTAAATCCCTTCCATCCGCATTGCTCAATGAGCCAGCCAGCAGGTATTTTAACATATTGATTATCAATTGGATATGAAGGTATTTTTGGATACTTCTCCTGAATTGAATTATAGAGAGTCAACGAAATAGTTGGGTTCTTAAAGAAGCTGCCAGCATTACCTACTTCATTTGGATCGGGCAACTTGCTCTGTCGTACCCCAATCACAACACGACTGATGTCATGAATAGTAGGAGAAAGGATCTTATGCTGTTGAAGCACCTCTTGCAATGCACTGTATTGGGTGTTTAACGCATGATTCTTTTTGGTCAACCTTAAAGTAATACTTGAAATGAAAATATTTTTATGATCGGGGCGCTTAAAAACACTTTCGCGATACTGAAACTGACATTCTTTATTGCTGAATCGACGTGCTTTTCCGGTAACAAGGTCTACTGTATCTACATATTCAATGACGTCTTTGACCTCTACACCATAAGCACCGATATTCTGCAAAGGGGCAGCACCTGCCGTACCGGGAATCAATGACAAGTTCTCCAATCCGCCCCATTGCTGTTGAAGGCAATGCAGAACAAGACCATGCCAGGACTCACCACTTCCTGCTTTCACTACAACCCAATCTTCCGTTTCCTCCATAACCACGATCCCTTTAATGCGGGAATGGATGATGAGTCCATCAAAGTCGCCCAAGAAGAGAAGGTTGCTGCCCCCGCCAAGTATAAGGTGGCGTTGTTGGTGGAGGCGGGTATCTTGAATCAGTTCTTCCAGTTGAGCCGGTTGTTCAATAGAAGTGAAGTGGGCAGCCTTCACATCAATGCCAAAGGTGTTCAGTTGCTTGAGGGAAACTTGTTTCTCGATGACTATCATAATCGACAACCAAGGAACAAAAAAAAATGCTAACTGCGGAGGTGAATGAGTAATTTGATGGCGATTGACGGTATGGATTACATGAATTATTTGAGAGATTTGCAACCATGAAAGTAATCGAATGTCCCCGTGATGCCATGCAGGGACTATCTTCATTTATCCCTACCGATATTAAGGTGGCTTATATCCAGTCATTGCTGGACGTTGGTTTCGATACCATTGATGCTGGAAGTTTTGTGTCCCCCAAGGCCATTCCGCAAATGCGTGATACGACTGCCGTGTTGGATCGGCTGGACCGAAGTCATTCGGCAACAAGTATCCTGACCATTGTTGCCAACCTGCGTGGAAGCCAGGAAGCCTGTCAGCATCCGGTGGTTGATTACCTGGGCTTTCCCTTGTCATTGTCTGAGACTTTCCAACAACGGAACACCAACCAGTCCATCACTGAGGCGCTCCGGTTGGTCGATGAGATCCAACAAAACTGCTTGAGATCAAACAAGGTGCTGGTAACGTACTTGAGCATGGGCTTTGGCAATCCTTATGGCGATCCATACAACCCTGAGCAGGTTGTTGGCATGGTCAAGACACTCCAGTCCATGGGGGTATCTATTATATCCTTGGCGGACACCATTGGCATGGCTACACCTCAGGAGATTGGTAACTTATTCTCTGGTTTAAGGCAGGAGTTTCCAACCCTTGAAACCGGAGTACACCTGCATGCAAGAGCCGCCACTGCAGCGAATAAGATTCAAGCGGCACTGCAGGCAGGTTGTCGCCGTATGGATGGGGCCCTGCTTGGTTTTGGTGGTTGTCCGATGGCTGAAGATGAGCTAGTGGGTAATATTCCAACAGAATTGCTCCTGAGTACCCTGGCGAAAAACAACATCGACTATGCCATCCGTCAGCAAGCACTGGACCGATCACTTCGGCTGGCTAACCAGGTATTTTTAACTCATCGGATCTGATTGCTCTTTGGTCCGGCCAACTGATAGCATTTGCCGGGAAGGCTTACCACCAGGTTTCTAAACTCGAGGTTCAATAAATGGGAGGCCAACTTACCGGATTCCAATCCAGTACGCAGGGATAGTTCATCAATGGGGGTGGGGCTTTTCTTTTCTTTTAATGCGCTAACGATACGTTGTTCGTAATGGTCCAGCTGTGGGAGTTCGAGAGATAGCTGTGAGCCACCTGCACCTGATGGTTGATGTTGCCAATTCATGATATACTCAAGGTCTTTAGCACATGTGATGAGGTTGGCGCGATTGGTCTTAATCAACTGGTTGCATCCTTCTGAATAGGCCTGTCCGACATTACCGGGTACCGCAAACACATCCCGGTTATAGGTATTGGCTATGTTGGCCGTAATCAAAGCGCCTCCGGTAGTTGCTGCCTCCACCACAATCAGGGCATCTGCCAGGCCTGCAATAATCCGGTTACGGGCAGGGAAATTATGTGCATCGGGCGGAGTGCCAAACGGATGCTCTGATATGAGCCCCCCATGGGAAGTCATGCGCTTTGCCAAGTCTTTATGGGCGGCGGGGTAAATGATATCAATGCTACTTCCAAGAACGCCCACTGTGGCCAGCCCCAGTTTTACTGCGGTTTTGTGAGCATGAACATCCACACCGTATGCAAGTCCGCTGATAATGAGGGGGGCGTGTGGTTTTAGTCCTTCGATCAGTTGCTCGACCATGGCCTTGCCATAGGTAGTTGCCTGACGAGTTCCAACAAGTGCCACAGTTTTGCCGGTATTGAGGTTGATGTTTCCTTTTACATAAAGTAGCGATGGAGCGTCCTCAATACGCGACAACCGTTGTGGGAACGCCGGGTCCGTGAAGAACAAGATATTGGTGTGGTATTGCTCGGCCATGCGGAATTCCCGTTCGGCGAGGTGCCTTGACTGGCCGGTAACAATAGAATGGGCGGTTGTTTCACCTACACCAGGAATCTTCAGCAGGCGGTTCTTCTGCATTTTACTTATTGCTGTGGCCGAGCCACCGTAGCCGATCAACTGCCTGATCAGGAAATCGCCTACGCCGGGCACAAAATGCAAAGTCATTAGCGCAAGCCGTTCTTCGTCCACCACGGGTGTAATTACGACCCCGCGGGACGGTCAAACAATCAGGATTTCAGAGGTATTTCGGGAATTAGTGCGGGTGCATCCTGTCTCGCAGGTCGCTCAGGAACTTGCGGATGGACCTCAGGGAATCGATCATTTCCATCTTGTCCCGTACCGCTACGGAGTCCTGCTTGAGCATTTCTTTGGCGCCATTGAGGGTAAACCCTTTCTCTTTTACCAGGTGGTAAATCAGACGGATCTGGTCAATGTCTTCGCGGGTAAACTGGCGATTGCCTTTCCGGTTTTTCTTTGGCTGAAGGATGTCAAATTCTGTCTCCCAAAAGCGGATCAGTGAAGGGGCTACATTAAACTGCTCGGCAACTTCACCGATGGAATAATATAACTTCTCGATTTCTTTCTCCTTGTAAGCCATGAAGTCTTAGACGGCGGGTGTTGTATTTATGACCTCACGCAAAGTAGCAATTCTTTTCTATTGCAAGCAATCCCCGCTTATTTATTTCGCCGGCTGACAGTTAGGCAACTAGGGCTGAAGGGTGTGTAGCATAGTTACACCTAATCAAGTGATAGCTCTTTAGTTAGGGTCGCTCACTTTTCTCTTTTGTTGATGCTCACGCACTTACAAAAGAAAAGGCAGGGCCTTATAAATATATGGCCTTTATCCGTGAGCGCTCAGGGGCGTGGAGGCAATTCTGGTTGGTAATAATTCCGGTTTATTTGTGGCTTACAACCCTTAAATTTGCGCTCTTATTCAATTCCTGAGCATGGATTCCGCGACGATACGAAAGAAGTTTCTCGATTTTTTTGAAGCCAAAGGCCATCAGGTGGTGCCATCAGCGCCCCTCGTGCTGAAAAATGACCCCAGTCTGCTTTTTACCAACTCAGGTATGGTTCAGTTCAAGGACTTTTTCCTGGGGAACAGCGTTTCAAAATACAAGCGAGTAGCGGACACCCAGAAGTGCCTGCGCGTAAGCGGTAAGCATAACGACCTGGAGGATGTAGGGCTTGACACCTATCACCACACCATGTTCGAAATGCTGGGCAACTGGTCATTTGGTGACTATTTCAAGCACGATGCCATTGCCTGGGCGTGGGAACTCCTTACGGAAGTTTATCAATTACCCAAAGACCGGCTGTATGTGACGGTATTCGGAGGTGACACCAAAGACAACCTGCCAGTTGATGTCGAAGCAAAGGATCTGTGGAAGCGTTTCGTTGCCGAAGATCGGATCTTGCATGGTAGCAAGAAGGATAACTTCTGGGAAATGGGTGAATCGGGACCCTGTGGCCCTTGTTCTGAAATCCACATCGATCTGAGGCCCGCGCAGGAAGTATCCGTGAAACCGGGAAGGGATTTGGTTAATAGTGATCATCCCCAGGTGGTAGAAATCTGGAACCTGGTGTTTATCCAGTTCAACCGACTGGCATCGGGAGCCCTGGAGCCTCTGCCAGACAAGCATGTAGATACGGGTATGGGCTTCGAGCGCCTTTGCATGGCCATTCAGGGGAAGACATCCAATTATGATACGGATGTATTTCGTCCCCTTATGGATTTCATCGCCCGCCATGCTTCCGTAGAGTACGGCAAAGACCACAAAACCGACATTGCCATCCGCGTAATGGCTGATCATATCAGGGCCGTTTCATTTGCCATCGCGGACGGACAGCTTCCGTCAAACACCGGAGCAGGGTATGTGATCCGCCGAATTCTTCGTCGGGCTGTGCGATATGGATTCTCTTATCTGAATTTCAAGGATCCATTTATGTACCGCCTGGTGCCATTGCTGGGGCTCCAGTTGAAAGAAGTCTTTCCTGAATTGCACCAGCAGGTTGAATACGTCAGCCGTGTAGTATTGGAAGAAGAAACTTCTTTCCTCCGCACACTCGAGCGTGGGTTGAAGCGAATTGAAACCTTGCAAGCCATTAGTGGTGAGCAGGCCTTTGAGTTGTATGACACCTTTGGATTCCCGTTTGACCTTACATGTCTGATTGCCCGGGAAAGGGGAATCACCGTCGAAGAAAGCGGATTCGCGACTGAAATGGAGAAGCAGAAGACCCGGTCAAAGGCAGCGGCTGCAAAGGAAACCGGAGACTGGGTGCTGATTGGTGATGATGCCAAGCCTGAGTTTGTGGGATACGACCATTTGACAACCAACTGCCGAATTACCCGATTTCGGAAGGTGAAACAGAAGAATAAGGAAATGTACCAACTGGTGTTGGACAAGACGCCGTTCTACGCCGAAAGTGGGGGACAAGTGGGGGACACCGGTGTGCTTGAATCAGCCAATGAAAAGGTCCGAATAATCGATACGAAAAAGGAAAATGACCTGGTTATTCACCTCACCGAATCACTGCCTGAAAAACTGGAGGGCGAATTTCATGCGTCTGTAAACCACCGCCAGCGGACCCTCACCATGAATAACCATTCAGCTACCCACCTGCTGCACGCTGCGCTCCGCCAGGTGTTGGGCAAACATGTGGAGCAGAAGGGCTCCCTGGTGAATGACAAGATTCTTCGTTTTGACTTCTCCCATTTTGCGGCGATGACGTCTGAAGAGATCAGCCAGGTAGAGGTGATTGTGAATCAAAAGATCAGAGAGAATATTGCGTTGAATGAACAACGACATGTGCCGATTGAACAGGCAAAAGGGATGGGGGCCATGGCCTTGTTCGGAGAGAAGTATGGTGAATATGTGCGGGTGATTACTTTCGACCGCAACTTTTCTGTAGAACTTTGTGGAGGCACACATGTGCCCGCAACCGGGACAATTGGTCTGTTCAAGATCATTTCTGAAAGCTCAGTAGCAGCAGGCGTTCGCCGGATTGAAGCAGTAACAGCGGATGGTGCGATGGAGTTTGTGAATTCATCCCTCGCCCTGTTGGGAGAGATGAAGGCATTATTAAAACACCCCAAAGATGCCGCGGCTGTATTGCAGAATTTGCTTGAAGAAAAACATAGCCTGGAGAAGAAGTTGGATCAGGTTAATCAGGAGAAAGCAAATCAGGTAAAAGAAGTCCTGGCTGGCAAGGCCGTGAAAGTCGATGGTATTACCCTGATCATCGAACAGGTGAGCTTACCCAATCCCGATGCCTTGAAGAACATTGCCTATGGGCTACGCAACCAATTTGACGATCTATTACTCATACTGGCTGCAGAAATTGATCAGAAGCCCCAGGTGGCAGTCATGGTCGGTGAGAAGCTGGAAGCCGGCAAGAAATATCATGCCGGTAACCTGGTGAAGGAACTAGCCCGTGAAATTGATGGTGGCGGAGGTGGACAACCATTTTTTGCCACAGCGGGCGGTAAGAACCTGAATGGATTATCCTTGGTATTGACCAAAGCCCGTCAATTGGTGAACCTGAAGTAATGAACGGGACAAACAGCAAGTACGAGCCAGTCATAGGTCTGGAGGTTCATGCGCAATTGCTGACCCATTCCAAAATTTTCTCTGGGGATGCCACCGCAGTTGGGGCTGTACCCAATACCAACATCGGCGTCATCACTTTAGGTCATCCCGGCACGCTGCCCAAGCTTAATCTCAAGGCTGTTGAGTTTGCCGTCCGGATGGGACTGGCCTGTGGTTCGGAGATATCACGGTGGCAGATCTTTGATCGCAAGAACTATTTCTATCCCGATCTGCCGAAGGGCTATCAGCTTACCCAGGACCGCACCCCTGTTTGTAAGGGTGGTCAGATTGAAGTGACTACGAAGTCTGGCGTGAAGAAGACGATTCCGCTCCACCGCATTCACCTGGAAGAAGATGCAGGTAAGTCCATGCACTTGGAAGGGGAGCCGGACACCGCCGTTGATTTCAACCGGGCGGGTGTTCCCTTGATCGAAATTGTGACATTACCAGAGCTCCATTCCTCTGAAGAGGCCTATGCGTTTTTGGCGGAAGTGAGGAAGCTCGTGCGCTACCTGGATATTTGCGATGGTAACATGGAAGAAGGTTCTTTGCGCTGCGATGCGAATGTTTCTGTCCGACCTGTCGGTACGACCATTCTCGGAAAGAAGGTCGAGATAAAGAACATGAACTCTATGCGCAATGTGCAACATGCGATTGACTATGAAATAGGGAGACAGATCCAGTGCCTGGAGCGCGGCGAGTCAATTGTTTCAGAAACGCGAACTTTTCAAGTATCGGATGGCAAGACCTATGGCATGAGGACCAAGGAGGAATTAAACGATTATCGGTACTTCCCTGATCCCGATCTGAGCCCTTTGGAGGTTGATGAATCGTGGTTAAATCAAATCAAAGCTTCACTGCCCTTATTGCCTTCAGCCTGGCATCAGAGGCTGGTCAATACCTATGGGCTTTCAGCGTATGATGCTGGTGTCCTCACCGAGACTAAAGAATTGGCTGCCTACTACGAATCGGTGTGCGCGTTATGCCCCAACTACAAGGCTGCTTCCAATTGGTTGATGGGTCCGGTTAAATCATACCTGAATGAAAACGGTATTACGGTTGATCAGTTGCCTTTAAAGCCGGGTCAACTAGCCGATATTATTGCCCTTGTTGACGCTGGAACAGTTAGTTTTGCGATAGCCAGTCAAAAGGTCCTGCCGGTGATGCTTCGGGACGGCCGAAATGCGGGTGAGATTGCTGATGCCTTAAACCTCAGGCAAGACAGCAGTGCCGATTCTTTGGGTCCGGTTGTTGACGAAGTGATACGCGAATTTCCGCTCAAGGTCGAGGAGTATAAGCTCGGCAAGAAGGGAATTATCCGTATGTTTATGGGGGAGGTCATGAAGAGAACAGGCGGTAAAGCCGACCCGAAATTGGCCACCGAATTAATTGAAAAGAAATTAGCTTCATTATGAAAATATCATCTATCGTTCTGGTTGCCTGGATGCTGTTGGCGGCTGCTTGTCAAACTGAAAAACCGGGACATGACATTACGATCAAAGGACGTGTTACCTACCCGCAAGAAGGCACCATAACAATCACAGAGATTCGTACCGACAGCATCAAACCCTTTGAAGACACCATCAAACTTCACTACGACAACACCTTCAGTAAGAAGATTCGTATCCAGGAGCCGGGCTTTTACCGGATCAGCTTTTATAAGCGTCAGTATGTGAGCATTATCCTGGATAAGAATGATCTTGATATTACGGCCGATGCCAACGATCCGGACGGTTTTTTCGAAGTAAAAGGTTCTCCGGATCAGGACCTCGTAGCCAACCTGCAGCGGATGGTCAATGCGGCACAGGAGTCTGAAGCCGCCAAACAAATTGGTTCCGAATTTGAAAAGGCCTCCAAGGCTGGCAACGAAGTCAGGATGCAGGAACTACAAATGGAATATCAGGAGAAGGTAATGAATGTCGTTTATGACTCAGCGGCCGGGATCGTTGCCAAAGCACCATTGTCGCTTGGGCTGATCCGCATCCTTCAGAACTCTGGTGCTTTTGATAAGGATCGTTATTTCCCACTGTACCTGCAGACAGCTGAGCGTTTTAAAGCCGAGTGGCCAACAAATGCTTATGCCAAAGGATTTGTGAGTTACGTTGATCGCCTCAGGAAAACCGCCATCGGTCAGCCGGCACCGGAGATTTCTTTGCCCGATCCCAATGGCAAACTGGTAACACTTTCTTCTTATCGTGGAAAATATGTGCTGGTTGATTTCTGGGCCAAGTGGTGCGGTCCTTGTCGGCAGGAGAACCCCAATGTGGTGAAGGCCTGGAAAGAGTTTAAGGGAGACCGTTTTGATATCCTGGGCGTGTCCCTGGATCGGGTGCGTGAGGATTGGGTGAATGCCATTCAGGAAGATGGGTTGGGATGGACCCAGGTGTCCGACCTCAAGTATTTTCAATCGCAGCCCGTGGCCGACTACAACATTGAAGGCATTCCCTTCAGTGTGCTGGTTGATCCGAATGGTATCATTGTGGCTAAGAATCTGCGAGGTGCCGAATTGAGGCGTAAGCTCATGGAGGTGCTCAACAAGAAGTCATGAGTCGGCTAAAAGTATTTTTCTTCGCGTCCCTGTTGCTTGCCGGTTGTGCGAAATCACGGCTCGATAAGACAGTGAAGATGAAGAGTTTTGTTTCTGAGTCAGTCAAAGGATGTGGCTATGACTCCACGAACTGTTCCCGGTTTACGGTCAACTATCCGGAGTTTCCGGGGCTCGCGGTGGAAGTCCAGGATCGCATCAATGACAAGTTTGTCCTGATGGTGCGGGGTGATGCTGACGATCCCCGGGATAGTTATCAGTTGCTGGGAGAGGGCTTTTTGAAGGACTATGCGGACTTTAAGAAAGAATTCCCTGATTGGGGTGGAAGTTGGCAGCGCAACATCGACATCAGCCTGCTGTTGTTTGGTGACTCATTGCTCAGCTTGCAATACACCGAGGAGTCCTACACCGGCGGAGCCCACGGCAACAACCTTGTGGCATTTATCAACCTTGATCCCAAAACCGGCGAGTTGGTAAAGCTGGATCGTTTGCTGAAGCCGGGATATGAAGAAACACTGCGAGTGGTTGGTGAAGAGATATTTCGTCAGAACCGTGAATTGGCAGATACAGCCTCCTACGAAAACAACGGTTTTCAGTTTACCAATGACAAATTTGCCTTGAACGACAACTACGGCTTCAGCCTGGAGGGAATTTCATTCTATTTCAACAGCTATGAAGTAGCCCCTTAT
>DAOMGC010000092.1:0-11567 GCA_035430125.1 Cyclobacteriaceae bacterium
AGCTTGATGGGGAAATTCAAAGGATCCTGACTGCTGCGGTTGCGCACCTGATACAGGTCTTCTTCGATCGCCGTAAGTTTTCCAATCAAATCCTTTGCATAAGATGTGATCATGGCATCGTTGGTCTCTTTCAATCCGGCCTCCAACTGCTTGCGTATCTCGCGGATGCGGATCACGGCTTCATTACCCTGACTCTCGCGGTCGCGAATCTTCATGGCCAGGGTAAATGTCTCCTGCAGGTCGGCTTCTGTAACGCCTTTGAGATTCGGGTCCATCTTAACTTTGAAGGGCCAGGTCTTCGAATAGCTACCAGTAGTCAATCGCACCTGATAGTTTCCAACCGGTGACTTCGGACCGCTGCGGGGATTGGCTCCCCACAATATCATGCCTTCAAAAACGGTGGCGCCGGGATAGCGGAGATTCCAGGAAAATGTATTTAATCCCACAGCTGTAGTCGGACCATTCGGCTCACGCTCCCAACGGGGTATGTTCGGGTCGGGCTTGTACTCAGGATTCGTACCCTTGAAGGTTTGAACGATCGCTCCCTTCTCATCGAGGATATCAATCTTCACAGTATCCACTTTATTCTTCAGGTAATACTGGAATACGGCATTGTACACACCGCGGATCGCATCCGCCGGCTGAAACAAGATCGCATCCTGTTTCATCAGCTCAGGTGTAAGCTGTCGTAAGGGTTGAATATCATCCAAGATCCAGAATCCGCGGCCATGGGTACCAAGCACCACATCATTGTCCTTAACTACAAGATCGCGAATAGGTGTATCGGGCAAGTTCAGTTGCAATGATTGCCAGCTGTCACCGGCATTGAAGGAAACATAAGCACCATGCTCAGTACCCAGGAACAATAACCCCGGACGTACATGATCTTCGCGCACGGAGCGGGCAAAATGTCCGTCTTTAATGCCGTTTACAATCTTGGTCCAGGTCTTTCCATAATCGGTCGTGCGGAATACATAGGGCTGACGATCGTCCACCTGATATCTGAAAGCAGCTACATAAGCTGTGCCGGCACTGTGACGTGATTCATCAATGATAGCCACTACCGAATTCTTGGGAAGATCTTTTGGTGTAATGTCTGTCCATGTCTTGCCGCCATTGCGGGTGATGTTAATCTTACCATCATCTGATCCTGCCCAGATGGTATTGATATCATGGAAAGATGGCGCCAGCGCAAACACTGTAGCATAAATCTCCGGACCATTCATATCGCGGGTGATGATACCACCAGATACACCAAGCGTCTCCGGATCAGCGTACGTCAGGTCGGGACTGATCTTTTCCCAGCTTTGCCCGTCGTCAACTGTCTTCCACACATGTTGTGAGCAGGTGAACAGCACTTTGGGATCAAGGGGGGAGAACACAATGGGATAGGTCCATTGCCAACGCTCAGGCAATTCGCTCGCCGGCTCACCCGAAAAGAATCGAGGGTATACTTGTATATCGCGCATCTGTCCGGTGGTGCGATCCAGTTTAGTAAGCAATGCTCCCTGACTGCCGGCATAAAAGATATCCGGATTCAGCGGATGTGAGGTAATGTATCCACTTTCACCGCCGCCCACATCATAGCCCCAGGCGCCCAGCACATCGGCATGGTCCCAACCGTCGCTGGGAATAGCAATGGTGGAATTGTCCTGTTGCGCCCCGGCAACGTGATACGGTACGTGATTGGTGGTGGTGACGTGATATAATTGTGTGGTGATGTAATCCTGATCGGTCCAGGACTTGCCTCCATTAACAGATACCACACCGCCCCCATCGTCGCTGAGGATCATGCGTTGGTTGTTGTTCGGGTCGATCCATAAGTCGTGGTGGTCGCCATGTTTGGTCTGGATGCGATCAAACTTGAATCCGCCGTCGGTGGACTTGAAGAACTCCACATTGAGACAATATACCGTTTCGCGATCGAGCGGGTCTGCATATATTCTTGAATAGTAAAATGCGCGTTGACGAAGTTTGCGTTCGTCGTTGGTGCGTTTCCAGGTAGCACCACCGTCGTCGCTGCGGAACACACCACCTTCATTCGCTTCGACGATTGCCCATAGCCGGTGACTGTCAGCGGGCGATACGGTAATACCGATCTTGCCTAAAGGACCTTCAGGCATGCCCGGGTTCTTCGAAAGATCTATCCAGGTCTCGCCGCCATTCTCAGATTTCCAGAGTTT
The DNA here is from genome assembly GCA_035430125.1 of Cyclobacteriaceae bacterium. GTDB lineage: Bacteria > Bacteroidota > Bacteroidia > Cytophagales > Cyclobacteriaceae > ELB16-189. Next base: position 2,184 of record DAOMGC010000092.1, read on the forward strand.
GCAATCAGGTCCACCGCCCCACATCTTCCACGTGCGACGATATACCTGCCAGGTGGTGGCGTATAATATCTTAGGATTGTTCCGATCGATGATAAGGTCAGCGGCGCCTGCCTTGGGGCTCACGAACAAAACCTTTTTCCACGTGTTTCCGCCATCAATAGACTTGAAAACACCGCGTTCATCGTTGTCGCCATACGGGTGACCGAGGGCAGCTACGTAAACAATATCCGGATTAGTCGGATGTACACGAATACGGGCAATGGCTTGCGTTTCCTTTAATCCCAGTGAGCGCCAGGTTTTGCCGCCGTCGGTAGTTTTGTATACGCCATCACCTTGTGTAATGCTGCCCCGGAGCTGGGTTTCACCGCCGCCTATATATACAATGTCCGGGTTGGTTTCGGCTACGGCAACCGCACCTATGGATGACGAAGAAATCTTTCCATCCGTGACCGGGGCCCATTCCTGCCCGCCGTCGGTAGTTTTCCAAAGACCGCCACCGGTGGCGCCGAAGTAATATTCATTGGGGCGACCAGGGCTTCCCGTAGAGCCCAGCGAACGTCCGCCGCGCAGTGGGCCAATATTGCGCCATTCAAGTTTGTCGTAATAGCGGGAGTCGTAGGCAGGGGCAGGTGTCTGGGCCAGTGCCGTATTGGCCGAAGCAAACATGATGAGCAACGAAAGCAAGTGAGAAGGTTTCATGGTAGAAGCGGTTTGGTATGGGTAAGATACTGAAGAACCCCAAACGACGAGTAAGTTTTTTATCTAAGCCTTCAGAGCCATTTGAAAGGCAAATACTAACCGCTAGGACGCTAAGGCGCCAAGTCAGTCGCAAATTCAAAATCCATTAACAAATCGATGGAATCCGAATTTCAGAAGTGACTCATTGAAATTAATGAGAAAGCCAAGTTTTTTGTCTGCGAGCTTAAGATAGCTTATAATCTGTGCTTCGTGAACTGGAAGTATGGATTCTACGGTCTTTAGCTCCAGAATAATCTCATCCTCAACGAGGATGTCAATGATGTAGTTTTTATTGAGGTCCTGATCCTTGTACTTTAAAGGGACTGCTACTTCAGACTTGTATGAAACCTCACGGATTTGCAATTCCTTTAGCATACAAGAATGGTAGACAGCCTCCAACAGACCCGGACCCATTCTCTTATGGACCTCTAAGGCTGACTCAAATATTACGGAAGACAGTTCGTTGAATTCACTTTTTTCCATTCAACAAAATGAACAAAGTCGCTCAAACCACGCATTAAATTGTTAGCGGATTTCCTGACAACTTGTGGTTATCCTGTCGCACGTATTCAAAAAAAACCTTAGCGCCCTCGCGCCCTTGCGGTGAAAAATGTATTTATATTGTGAGATGACTACCCGACGCGACTTCATCAAAGCCGGTGCGCTGACAACACTGGCAGCATTGCCCGGTATGGCAAACGCAACACCAAATTTTTCACTCCTCAGCGCCGACGACTTACCTTCACAGGTGCGTGCCCAACTGCTGGTGCCCGCCGGACGCATTTATTTGAATACCGGCAGCCTTGGCCCGAGTCCCCGCACAGTAGTTGATGCAGTCTATGCCGCCATGCAACAACTGGAAAGCAATCCGGTATCTGAAAATTGGGGACCGCTCGGCGAAAAAATGGAAGCGGTGCGAAAGAAGGTCGCCGGGTTCATTAACGCAACCACCGAAGAAATTATCCTCACACGCAATACCACCGAAGGCCTTAACCTGATTGCACAATCACTCGCGCTTCAGCCTGGTGATGAAATCCTCACCACGACTGATGAACACGGAGGTGGTGAAGTGGGCCTCGAGTACCTGACGAAGACACGCGGCGCTGTGCTGCGCAAATTTGATATGCCGCTCCCTGCCACCTCTGTCGAAGAGGTAGTTCAGACGGTGACACGCAACCTGACAGCCAAGACCCGCTACCTGATGCTGAGTCATATCAACACCAGCTCGGGTATGCGGATGCCATTTGCTGAAATCGCTGCAATAACCAGACCACGAGGAATCATCCTGGTAGCTGACGGCGCACAAGCTCCGGGACTCATCGCGGTAGATGTAAGAGCCCTCGGCGTTGATGCCTATGCAGCCAGCGGACACAAGTGGATGCTTGGACCCAAAGAAACCGGATTCGTCTACCTGCGCAAAGAGTTTCAACCTGCCGTTCAACCCGTTTTCTCGATGTATGGCTATCAGGCCTATACACAATCGTCGGGAACACGCAATGTGGCAACCATCATCGGTCTGGGCGCAGCCATCGACTGGATGCAACAAATCGGCATGGCGCGCATTGAAGCGCAAACACTCGACACGCGAAACTATTGCCTGGCTCAATTGCAAAAACTGGACGGACTCAAAATCATCAGTCCGACTGCCCCGGCGCTAAGTTGTGGTATCATCAGCTTCTCCCCGACCCGCGTGAAGAATGAACTGATCTACACCGAACTGAAAAAGAAAGACATCATTGTAAAAGTCCTTACCAAACACAACGCCAACCGGATTTCCTGCCACTCGTTTGTCTCGCGACAGGACATCGATACCTTTATCACCGCACTCAAAACTCTCTTATAACCTCCATGAAAATCACCCCTACTCTGTTTCTGGTCCTGTTGACCATTTCTGCAATTGCACAAAAGAAAACAACCACCAAAAAAGCACCTGACTATGCACAAGAGATTGGCGCCATCACTAAACACAAGAAAGTGCAGGCTGCTTTTGCTATCATCGATCAACTGGAGCCTGTCACCCGCACCGAGCATGTTCAATTGACGCAGGTGCCTGCACCCCCTTTTCACGAACATGTGCGTGCCGCCTACTACAAGAAAATGATTGAAGCCACCGGGGTTAAAGTATGGACGGACTCACTAGGCAACGTCCTGGCCCTGCGTAAGGGAAAGACAAGTCAACGTACCGTTGTACTCGATGCACACCTCGACACGGTATTCCCTGAAGGGACAGACCTAACGGTAAAATTCAAAGGCGACACGTTGTTTGCCCCCGGCATCTCCGACGACACCCGCGGACTCATCGCCATGCTCACGGTGTTGCGCGCGTTACAGCAAGCCAACATTGAAACCAATGATGACATTCTTTTTGTCGCGTCTCTCGGTGAAGAAGGCCAGGGTGATCTGCGCGGTGTTCGATATGTGGTAGAAAAAAGTAAACTCAAAATTGATTCCTGGATTTCCATTGACGGTACTGAAGTGGAAGATGTGGTGAACGGCGGACTTGGTTCTGTTCGCTACCGTGCTACGATCAAGGGTCCGGGTGGTCACTCGTGGGGTGCATTCGGGTTGGCCAATCCACACCATGCCATGGCCCGCGCACTGAACTACTTCACCGAAGAGGCCACCAAATTCACAGCTACCGGCATTCGCACCAGCTTCAATGTCGGTGTAATGGGTGGCGGCACATCGGTTAACTCCATACCGTTTGAATCATGGGCTGAGGTGGATATGCGTTCGGAGAGTCCTTCCCAACTGAAGAAAATTGATTCGTTATTCAAGCACAACCTCAACCGCGGCATTGGTGAGTACAACGCCACCGTGCAAAAGGGACCCAAACTTACGTTAGACCTGAAGACCCTGGGCTTTCGTCCATCCGGTGCAACACCTGAAACCAGTGCTTTGATTCAACGGACGTTGGCCGCTGCACGAAACTTTTCACCTGTAGCGCCTCGCCTGGGTATCGTGTCTACCAATTCAAACATTCCCATCTCAAAAGGCATTTCGGCCGTCACCATTGGTGCCGGTGGCAAAAGCAGCAAAGAACATTCGTTGGGCGAATGGTGGCTGAACGATCATGGTGCCAACGGAATCAAATTTATCCTGACGGTCTTATTGTCGGAGACTGGGATAGCACCTTAATCAACGCCACTTAAAAGTAGCTACGCTGTGCGCAGGCAGTGTCACATGAAATGACCTCGCATCTTCGCTGATGACGAACTCCTGCTGATCCCCTTCATTCAATCCGATGAGTACACGCTCACCGACCGGGGTACGGTAGGCGACGTTGGGAAATCCGACCGATTCGTTGGAAGCCACACGGACGGAACCCGGCGGCACAAATCTGGAGGCGTGGGCTATTATATAATATGACACATTTCGGCGAACACTATCTCCGATGGTTAACGCACCCAAACATTCAGTGCATCCGCCTTCATCGGTGTGAGGACCTTCGTGTTGATCAGCGGCGAGGTTCCATTCGAGCACGGTCACCGCATGGTTACGCGGTGCTCCTACAATCAGGTTCTTGACATGCCAGCCCAGATCACCACCGAAGTCGCCGCGGGCCGAAGTCCATTGTTCGGTAAAGTAGATAGCCTTATCGGGATGAAAATTATGAACTTCACTCAGTGCTGCGACCTCACCAAGGTAGAGGTGAAACGCCGAGCCTGCAATGTAGTCGCGAGCCACTACATCATTCAAAATCCGAATGGGGTACTCCGGATGATCGGCATTGTGATCGAAGATAATGATTTTGGTCTTCAAGCCAGCCTTTTTAAATGCAGGGCCGAGGTACTCACCAACAAACAGGGCTTGCTCGTCAGCCGTCATCACCAGGCTGGGATTGTTCTTAGGGTTTTCCGGCTCATTCTGTACCGTGATGGCATCCAATGGAATTCCATGGAGTGCCATCCCCTGAACATATTTTACCAGATACTGGGCATACGCGGCCTGCCACTCCGGTTTCAATGAACCACCTTTGAGATTGCCATTTGTTTTCATCCAGGCCGGCGCCGACCACGGACTCCCCATGATCTTGATGGTTGGAGCTATGACCAGTATTTCCTTCAAAAGTGGAATCAGGTTCTTTTCATCTTCCTGCAATGAAAAGTGTTCCAACGATGGATCCGTTGTCCCGGCCGGCACATCATCATAAGTAAATACATGATCGTCCAGGTCCGAGGATCCAATGCTGATACGTAAGTACGATACCCCAATGCCCGGATCGCGCGTAAAAAGTTCTTTCAGTAGCGCTGTCCGTTTTTCAGGACTCAGGGTATTGATGACCTGGGAACTGCCCCCCGTGAGGGAATAACCAAATCCCTCCATGGTCTGAAAAGTAGTCGCCGTGTCTACGCGAACCCCAGTTGTATCAACGGTTGCATCCCAGTTCACTTCATGCGCAGCCAGCAATTCTTTCTTGTCGGAAGTGGTGAGCCAATACTTTACCGGCTTCTCTTTAGGAGAGCATCCGGCCATGACGGCAGCGGCCATCAGCAGAACAATCGGGAGTCTCATCGCGTTATAGATTTTAGCGAAGTCAATATACCTATCTTTATTTCCACCGACGTTGTATGCGATTGATTTTTATCCTTGCCGCCATTTCGGTGACCTCCTTCGTCCAAGGTCAGCACCCGCTGTTCCTTCAGCCCGAGCAAACGGATACCCTGAAAGTCCCGCGCTTCTGGCAACTCAACTACATCACCGGAATTGTAGCACCCACGCACACTACCGCCGTCGATGCCATTGAATCCAAACCATGGACTGGTATTGATCTTAAATACGGTGTACAGGGTCAGCATAAACCATGGCATGTCCTTCACCACTATCCAACGTATGGTGTGGGTATCGGCAAAATCTGGTTTCAACCAAAGAATAACATAGTGGGGAATCCGGTAACCGCATACATTTTCTATCAGGAGCCGCTGCTCCGCTTTCGCAAAAGCAAACTGGCCCTGGAGTTGAAAATGGGACTTGCCACGAACTGGAAACCGTATGATGAATTCACCAACCCAGACCAAAAAGTAATTGGCTCATCGGTCACGGGATACGGCGGTGTACGAATCAATTACTTCCATCAACTCGGTGATCGGGTTGGTGTGCAACTTGGTGCCGGATTGGATCATTTCTCCAATGGCAGGATGCGCTCTCCAAACCGCGGACTTAATCTGATCGGTGCACAGGTAGCGGTGAATTACAACATCAATCCCATACACGCTGGTGACTTTCATCCTCGTACCATTACAGCATATGATGATCCGATCCGCTACGAAGTGTATGCAGTTGGAAGCCTGGGGATGGTGACCACCTTTGCGGAAATGAATAACCGCAACTTTTATCGGCTGGCGGGTTCGTTCAGCCTGGATGGCGCACGCCACTACAGCCTCCGTGGAAAATACGGCATCGGACTGGACTGGACGTATGATGAATCACTTAAGGTTCTGTACAAAAATAGTTATCCATCCAGAGACGTGCCGTTCACCGTATTGAATTGGTACGGCGTGCATGGATCACATGAGTACATGATTCATCGCTGGACCATCATCACCCAGGCCGGCGTGAACCTTAAACAGGTGGGCGACAAAGGTGCGTGGTATGGAAGGCTTGGCGTAAGATATGATATCACCCAGTCAATATTCTTAAGACTCGGCCTGCGTGTGTACGGCTCTGTCGTGTCAGACTTTATTGAATGGGGTGTGGGGTATAGCTGGTACCGATACAAATAAGCATTATTCTACAATCACCTTCTTCAGGTAGAATCCCTGCGGGTCAATTTGCGGCAGTGTCTTAGCCTGAATGGTAATGCCCTCCTTGCCCACCGTCATTGGCAATAGTCGACCATCAACCATCACCTCGATTGGCAGGGCCATATCCAGATTGGTTACTTTAAGCAAATAGGAGTTGTCCGACTTCTGTTTGATGCTGAACTCCAATTTATCGGTAGTGCGGAGGAAAAGATCAAACAACGGCTTCAGGTTTCTGCCGGATGCATTACTGAACAACCTCTCCACATCATCGCTGGTGATCATATTATCATAGGTGGTGGCTGGATCGGTGGCCAGCTTCTTCAACGCGGGGAAGAAAATACTGTCGCCAATCACATAACGGAGGGTGTGCATGAACAGCGCGCCTTTTCCATAAATATCGCCCTGATAGGTATCATCTGAGTCGACTACTTCGCCCTGAACAATGGGCTTCTTGTTGGAAGTGTTTCGCGCGGTTTCACGCATGCGCTTTCGATAAGCCTCTTCTCCATCCATATCGCGTATATATAAAGCATCACCAAAACTGCAGATGCCTTCCTGGATCCACATGTGTGCCCAGTCCTTGTTGGTGACTTTGTTGGCCCACCACTCATGACCAAACTCATGGTTCAATAACCAGTCGAAGTCCTGCCCGCCCACCTGGGTGTACCGGAATTTGTTTCCGTAAGCAATGGAAGATTGATGCTCCATCCCGAGGTGCGGTGTTTCCACCAGCCCGATTCTTTCCTTGGCCCACGGGTATTCTCCAAAATACTTTTCGAGGATACGTGTTGTCCGCTCCAGCATCTCCAGCATATGGGGACCTTTGGCTGCATCTTCCTCGAGGATATAGAACTCCATGGGAATCTTGGTTCCGGACACGGAAGTATAAGGTCTGCGCACCACCGTGTATTTGCCAATGTTAAACACCAGACAATAATTGCTGATGGTGTAGTTCGTCTTCCAATGCCACGTAGTTTTGTTGCCTGCGTTTTTTGAACCAATCAGCAGGCCGGGGCCAACAGCTACCAGTCCTTTGGGTACAGTAATCCACAAGTCAGCACCTTCGTTGGGCTCATCGCTGGGATGGTCTTTGCAAGGGAAGAATATCTTGCCACCTTCTGATTGACAAGTAATAGCTACCCAGGGGTTTCCTTTCGAGTCAGCTGACCACTGAAATCCTCCAGTCCAGGGTGCGCGTTCAGCTACGCCGGGCATCCCACCATAATTGACCTTGATCAGGTGCTTTCCGGCTTGCCATGATTTTGGAGACTCCATCCGAATGATGTCGTCATCGCCATGCTTGAAAGGAATAACGGAACCATCCACGCGAACCTCGCTGACCTGCAGTCCATGCCACAAGTCAATCAACATCGCCGAAGCCGGCGTAAGAAGAACCAGTTGAATCTCGGTGAAACCCTTGATAGACTTAGCCACCGGGTCGACATCGAGGTTAATGGTGTAGTGGCGGATGTCCATGTTTGCCTGTTCCGGTTTGAGGGCTCCGCCTGAGCGAAGATTTTGAGACAAGGCGACGGTAGCCAATAAATTGAGCAGGATAATGAGTGAAATACGCATAGTGGTCAGACAATTTTTCGAAGCTAATAAAACCCTTTTGAATCAGACGGAAATAAAGTCTATTTTCGGCTTACTCCAGTATGAGATTCTTCAAGCGCCGCCCCGACTCCTTTAATTATGAGCTGGAACGCACCTGTATAACGTGCGGTACAACGTTCCACGGCAGGTACTGCAACCGCTGCGGTGAAAAAGTTGTCGAGCCCTACGAACGGTCCATCGTCGCATTCCTCGACGGCCTTCTCAACGCATTCACTTTTCTGGAGGGAAAGTTTTTCAGGAGCATCAAATTGCTCATGACTAAACCCGGTCAACTGTCACGAAACATTGCTGATGGTAATCAGGTGCCGTACATGCGCATGCTCAATTTGTTTTTTGTGGCCAACTTTTTCTATTTCTTCTTTTTTGTGTTTGATTCCTATAACTCCTCCCTCGCTACCCAAATGAAATACTTTGGTGGGCACAGCGAACAGGTTCAAAAATTGGTCAACGAAAAAATTGCAGTGGAAAAATCTGGATTTTAACGAATTCAAGGAAAGCTATGATGCGAACACCGTCAACTTGTCCAAACTATTAATCATAACACTCGCATTGATGCTCACAGGGCTTTTCGCCGCATTCAACTTCTCACGCAAGAAGCACTTCGCGGACTATATCCTGGTTTCCCTGGAGTATTACACGTTTCAGTTGTTGTTTGTCCTGATCATCCTGGCCAACGCTGTCAAATACCTGATTCGCGTAGTTTACAAGACAAGTGGCAACAACTGGTCAATCCTGCTGAGCGACAATGTCTTTTCAACTGTCGGCATGGCGCTGACCATTTGGTTTTTGTATAAAATTGAGCGAAACTTTTTTCAACAAAAATGGTATTGGGCACTGGGTAAAGCCGTGGCTCTTCACTTCCTGATTGCTGAGACGATTCTCCTGTACCGGATTTGTCTCTTCTACGTCACCTTCTACACGATGTAATCGGATTTGATCCTCCGCCAAACAATCCTATTTTTGTGGCCTAATTCTTCGGCTTACGGTACGGATTCTCAAACGTGTGTTCTACAGTCTGGCAGCACTCTGGTTGATTGCAACGATTGCGCTTTACTTATATCAGGACGAATTAATTTTTCGGTCTGCAAAGCTTCCATCCGACTATCATTTCACCTTCGATCAACCTTACGAGGAATTCTTCCTGCCCACACGCGGAACGGATTCACTGAATATCCTTCTGTTTAAGTCAACCGCTCCCTCCAAAGGTTTGGTGGTCTACTTTCATGGCAATGCCGACAACCTGCAGCGCTGGGGCAACTATGCCGTTGATTTCACCCGACTCGGCTAT
>DAOMGC010000093.1:0-11527 GCA_035430125.1 Cyclobacteriaceae bacterium
ATAGCTGATAGGAGTTGTCTAAACCAAAAATACAGGTGATGAAAAACATTTTGGCAACGCTGGCGCTGCTCATAGCTCCGATCATCATGCTGGCACAGGAGTCTGCACTTGATATTAAGGTCAGGGCTTTTCTCGCTAAGCACCGCGGCGAATGGCACGACCTGAATGTACCCTATCAGGATGGAGAGACATTGTATAACCTGATCATTCAGAATCACTATACGTCTGCGCTTGAGATTGGTACCTCTACGGGACACTCTACGATATGGCTGGCCTGGGCGATGAGCAAGACCGGAGGCAAGGTGATCACCCTGGAGTTGAGCGAATCGCGCCGCCGCCAGGCGCTAAAGAATCTGGAGGAGGCCGGACTGCTGGCGTTCGTGGATTCAAGGTTGGGTGATGCTCACGAATTGGTCAGTCAGGTGTCAGGCCCCTTTGATTTCGTTTTTTCCGACGCGGACAAGGATTGGTACACACAATACTTCAAGGATGTTACTCCCCGTCTCTTGCCAGGCGGATGTTACACGACCCATAATGTGATTGATCGCGTGGCGAGCAAGGAGTACCTGGAATTTGTAATGGGAAACCCCGATTTTACATCTACCATTGATCGGGGCAGCCGCGCGGGAATATTGATCAGTTATAAGAAGAAGTAGGTAGCGTATTATTCCAGCTCTTCACATTCAAAATGGTGTTCCTGCAACAGGTTCTTGATAGAGGCGGTGATGTTTTCCTGGCTTTCTATTCGCAGTATTTTATCACAGTCCATCAGATCAAAATTGGTCCTGGAGCCTGGCAGAATTTTATCCAGGTGGGGTTTTAGTTTGTTGACCTGCTTTCTGGTTCTGACCGTTGTTCGAAAGACGTAGATCATGATTTTGATAAATCCGCCAGCAGTGTTTCCAGGGTTTGAAGGGTAGCCGTAAATCCTAGTTTGAACCCTTCGAGGAGTCGCTCCATGCGCTCAAAGGACTCGTTGTACACGGTGACGGTCACTTTCGTGATTCCGTTGGTTTCGCTGAATTGGTAATCCCATTCCGATCCATTTTTTTCCGGATTTTCGTTCTCATCGGCGAATGCATTCCACATCTTGAAGTTTGAGATGGGGGTAATGGATGTGTATTTCTGTATGGACCACATTTCTTTACCGTCGGGGCTGACCATAGCGTAGAATCGCTTTCCGCCAACTTCAAAATTCATGTACTTCGTCCTTGCTTTCATGGGTGCCGGGGCTATCCACTGATCCAGAAGTTCTGCCTTGGTGAATGCGTCCCATACCAGCTGGCGTGGTGCCGCAAATTCTCTGGTGATGTAGACCGTTTTGGCGGCTTTGTCCACCGTGAAGTCAAACAAGAGGTTGCTCATGGTAATGTTTTTTAAGGATTGACGTTTTACCGCCATTCATTTATGAAACTGATTGGTTGCAAATATATACGCAACTGGTTGGTTGCGCAATACCCGGGGCAAACTTTTTTTGAACACCAGGCTGGAAACTGCCTGGCTTATCCATAAACCAAATCTGGCTGGATTTCAAACAGGAGCGACAGCGTTCCTCTTTTTATTATAGTCGGCAAATAGTCCCAGGGTGAGTACCAGCAAGCAGGCACTGATCCATATCCCGACGTAATATTGATTTTCAGGTGTGGCAAACAAAGTGATCATCAGGCTTCCCATTGAAATGATTCCTGCGAACAGCGCATACCAAATGTTATTGTAATACCAGGAGTATGGGAAGAAGTGCGCACCAGTGATGATGGCATAGGTCATCAGGAAATACTCTGGTTGTCGCAGCAGGATGAGGATCAGGAAGGGAAAGTAGAATAGTTGGGCAAAGTTGAGCCACAATCCCAGGGGCTGAAGCGGGTTGCTTTCAATCTTCCATTGGGTTTTCAATACTTTGGACAGCAGGAAGGCTAGGGGTAACATGGGTCCGCCGACGATAAAGACGAATACAGATCGGGTATAGGCATCAAAATTCAGCGTCCAAATAAAGGCGATGAGCGACCATATGATGGTGGCGGCTATGGTAAAGTCAATGCCGTTTTTTGCTGATACCGAAAGTTCCAGCCTCAGTTTGTCCAATTCCGGTTTGTTCATGGGGTATTAATTGATAGGTTGCCTTGCCGGCAAAGAAATAAACTGTGGGCTATAACTCAAAATGAGTATTTTTTGTTGCCTGGTTTGCCATCCTTGTTATGAAATCTGATTGTTCTGCTATGGTTCCTCGTGTGCTTATTCTGTTGCTATCTTTATTCTGGTCTCCCTTGTCGTCCTTTGGTCAGGTTAAGACAAGCAATGCTGGATTCATCCCCAAAATAAAGAGAAGCACGAGGGCAGTAGCGTTGGTTCCTGACCAGGATACTCTTCTGGTAAGTCAGTTTATCAGGAGCATTTTTCAGGATTCAAAAGGCAATATGTGGTTTGGGACCCTCAGTGAAGGCGTGGTCAGGTATGACCAAAAGACCTTGACCTACTTTTCCAATCGGGAAGGTTTTATTAACAACACGGTCTATGCCATCAATGAGGATAAGCAGGGTAACATGTGGTTTGGCACCGACGAGGGTGTGTACAAGTATGACGGCATGACATTCAAGCACTACGGCCAGCAGCAAGGACTTGCGCATACCGACATAACCCGAAAGGGCATTCTGGTAGATCGGTTGGGTACCATTTGGGTGGGTACTCATGGGGGCGTTTACCAGTATGACCCGCTATCCGACCGCCAGGGCGGACAAAGTTTCTCCCTATTCACCTTGGTGCCAGCTATTAATGTCGCCGGTATCCTCGAAGACAGCCGCGGCAATATCTGGATAGCTTCTTCCGGAAAAGGGGTATTTCGTTACGATGGAAGATCGGTTACACATTTCAATCAAAAGGATGGGTTGGGTGAGAACTATGCAGGCGGAATTGCCCAGGACAAGGCGGGCCATATGTGGTTCACCATGAAAAAAGGCATTTGCAAGTTTGACGGCAAGGTATTCACTGAGTATACAACCAGAGATGGCCTGGGTGGCACAGAGTTTTGGGGGATCATTATCGAAAAGTCTGGGATCATATGGATAACCGCCCGGGGGAGTACTACGAAGTTTGACCCGTCTAAACCGTTAAGTGATCCAAAAGCATTTACCGTATTTAGGCCGGCCGACGGTTTGAATTGCTGTGTCCAAAGCATGTATCAGGACAGGTCGGGACGCATGTGGTGGGGAACAGCTCAGGGACTGTACCGGTTTGACGGCACCCGGTTTTATCAGGTGAAGAAGGCAGGTCCGTGGTAGTGTATCAATTCTCCTTCAACATGCCATGGGCGATGGCGAGATCCTGAATCGCATTGCCCACAGACTTGAAAACAGTCAACTGATTTTCGGAGGTCCGGCCTTTCCGGAATCCGGAAACTACTTCGCCCAATTCGGCGTGAATGTGCTCAGGTCCCATACGGCCCTGTTGGACAGGGATCATGATATCGCCCGCTTCCGACAACGCCGCTTCACGCTGATCAACAATCAACAAACTTTGGAGTATGACAGATGCATCTATTTCCTGCATGTTCGGTTTGAATGACCCAATGGCATTGATGTGCACACCTTCTTTCAGTGCAGTTACGGGAAAGAGTGGTGTTGATGATGTGGTGGCCGTGCAAATCACGTCAGCTTCTTTCAACTCAGAGAGGTCACGCGCGGCCACGAACGTGATGGGGTATTGACTGGCGAGCTCATCGCAGAAAGCCGTTGCCCGCGCAATTGTTTTGCCAAACACAATGACTTTTTTGATATCCCGAACCGTGGCTACTGCAGCCAATTGGGTGTATGCCTGTGTGCCTGTACCAAATAAGGCCAGCACATGTGCATTATCCCGCGCCAATAAATCTGTGGCCAACCCCGACGCGGCGCCGGTGCGCAAGGCAGTAAGGTATTCCGCATCCAGCAGGGCCAGGGGTACACCGTTCTTGCTGTCGGTTACGAGCATCTTGCCCTGGATGATCGGCAAACTATTCACCTCGTTGTTCTCATATACGGCAACCATCTTGAGTCCAAACAGGCCATAGGCCCCGGAATAGGATGGCATAAATAAGGCGCGGCCGGTGTGGTCACGGGATTCGATCACCGTGCGCAATGGCACAGCAGCATTGTCTGAACTCAACAGCATAAAAGCCTGCTGCATCAACCCAATGGCTTTCTCCATGGGAATGGTGCGTTTGATCTCTTCGGTGGTAAAATGTCTGAATGAACTCATCCTTTATACGCACGATAAATGATTTCCCGGGAAGAGACTCCGTAGCGATGGCATTCCGCTTCGCCGAGGGTAGCGGAGAAACTATCAGGTGCCGGCTTTAGTCCGCTGCGCTGCATCCGGACGGTATAATCATGTCCGTACTTTCGCACGTGGTCGTCCTGACCAAAGATTTTTTCGCGCTCGCGGGGATCGGTGATGCTGTTGTCCTCGAATGTCTGGTCGGGAACGGGAGAGAAGAAGGGGATTTGCAATATGGCCCAGCCATTGGGCTTGAGTACGCGGTTGATTTCACCCATGGCAACGATGTCATCTTTAACGTGTTCAAGCACATGGTTGCACAGGACCACGTCGAACGTATTGGCATCGAAGGGCATGGTATGAATGTCCATTTTTACTTTTGCCAAAGGCGACTCGATGTCGGCGGTGATATAACCATCGCCGTGCACGATTTCGAATCGCTTCATGAAGCAATGCTCGGGTGCGATGTGCAAGACATTGAGTTTGCGATTAAAGAAATCGGTCTGCTTGCTGAGGTACAGCCAAATTAACCGATGGCGCTCCAGGGACAGGCATGAAGGGCACAGGGCATTGGGCCTGGGATTGATGCGCCCGTAAGGCAAAAACTTACTATAGGACTTTGAGCAGATGGGGCAGGTTACCGCCTTGCCGGCGTAAAACAAACCCAGAAACTTTAGCCCAACGCCGCTGAATAACTGGAGGTATTTGCGTGGCACAAACCGTATCAGCAGCGAAATCAGGCGTTTCATGGGGGGCAAAGATAATTTGTTAGGCCGTTTGAATGGACGTTTGGCTGGTTTTCAAAGGAAAAAAGGCTGAGATTTTAAAACTATTTACACCTGTCCGGCATCTTTAACGTATGGAAGCGGGGTAGCCCAAGCCCGAAAGCCACTGTGAATAAACCTTTACCTGAATCTCCGATGATGCATTCCGACGTTTTGCTTTTGCAGGCACGCGACGGCGACCGGCATGCACAGGGCAAGTTGATGCAGGTGTGGTATAAGCGAATCTATAATTTCAGTTATAAATTCTTCTATGACCATGACCTGGCCATGGAAGTATCGCAACGCACCTTCATCCAGATGCATCGCAACATTGCCTTCCTGCAGGATGGTGCTCGTTTCAGGTCATGGCTGTATACCATCGCTGTGAATTGCTGCCGCGAGGAATTGAGAAAGCGAAAATCGGCTCGGGCGGTGTCCCTGCACGACCTCAATCCCGGCGAAGCCGAAGACAGTTACAGCTGGGAATCTTCGGCGGCGCGCCACGAGAACCCGGAGCGGATGTACCGACAGAATGAGTTGGCCGAGTTGTTGCATGAATGTTTGCTGCAACTGAGTGTGGAGCAGCGGGAGGTGGTGATCATGAAGGAATATGAAGGGCTGAAGTTTCGGGAGATTGCAGAAGCATTGAATGTGTCGGAGAATACCGTGAAGTCGAGGATGTACTATGGTTTGGAAGCCTTAAAGCGGCTGCTGGAAAGAAAGAAGATTACTAAAGAATCCCTTGGTTATGAACTATAAACCTGATGAAGCAACCTGGACGGCCTATCTCTATGGAGAACTGGCTGACGCCGAGCGGCGACAGGTAGAGAAATATTTGCAACAACATCCCGAAGAACAGAAACGGGTGGACGAGTGGTCATTTACCCGTAGTGCGCTGGGAACCTTGACGGACAAGGAAGTGATTGCACCGTCCATAGTTTTGGGCGAGACACCTGCCATCTCTTGGTGGAAGGAACGCTATGTTCGCATGAGCCTCGGCATCGCAGCTTCGGTGGTGATGGTATTGATTGCCGCGCGTTTGCTGGGACTGTCGGTAACAGCAACCGATGGTGAGTTGCGGATTGCCTTTGGTAATACCAAACCAACACCTGCCTTAACCCGGGACGAAGTGCGCGATATGATCAACGGCAACAACCAGGTGCTTCAAGCGTCGTGGAGCGAGGAGCGTCAAGCGGTAGAAGCTTCCCTACAGGAAAACCTCCGGAAGAACTCCGGGAAGCTGGACAATTTGATGAAGACCGCATCACTTGCCAATCAGGATCAGGTGAAGTTGTTTGTATCGCAGATGCAGGAGAGCAACCTGAAGTTGATGAAGGACTATTTGCGACTCTCGTCGGCCGGGCAAAAAGAATATGTAGAGACCTTGTTGGTTGATTTTTCAAAGTACCTGCAGGAACAGCGACGTCAGGACATCCAGATGATCCAGGCACGTGTAAATCAGGTGGAACAACACACCGACAAGTTCAAGCTGGAGACCGAAGAGATTCTCACCAGCCTGATTTCAAACAACAATCCCAATGGAGCTAAACACAATTAAACATACAGGTATGAAAAGGACAATGAAGCGGATGATGGTGGTGGTGATGGTGATCGGAAGCGTAGCCGCCTATGGACAATCAATAATTGACTTAAATCGCATGGAGCGGGATATTGAAGTGGCGGAGAATATCCTGAGCACGTTGTTGCGTCAGCAAACCGGACGGAGGAATTTCTTTCCCGTTGAAACTAGTGGCAGCTATGCACCCGGGTACGGTGTCACCCTACGGATACCCCAGGATGGCCCCTTTGCTTTTATGATGATGCCTCCTGATCCGGCTGATATCCTCACGGAAGAGGTAAGTCCGAACGGCACGCGGATCACCATGTCTTCGGCACCAAAAGCGGCAAATGAACAGCGTGCGAAATCAGAAGCTGATCGCAGTATGAGCCGGTCGTATTCTCGCTCTGGGAGAGGTTCCTGGTCAGTGTCTGCTTCCTCAACTGACAGCACCGAAGAAGTGACGAGCAAGAAGTTTCTCAAGATCGCTACCAACTTCCTGGCCGATTATGGTGATGTGTTGTCACAATTGAAGCCAGACGAGCGGGTAATTGTTACTAATCGTTCCAACGAATTTGAAGGAGGTTTTGAATTTCGGTGGCCGGGCGGCGGATCAAAGATGCAGCGCAATACGGTATCAGCTGAGGTGAAACGCGAGGATATTCAACAGCTGAAGATGGGCAAGATCACCCGGGATCAATTCATGACCCGCATTAAGGTGGTCGATGCCGAACCTTCTGACAAACTCGAGCCGGATCTCGAAGTATTCTCGAGCATGTTGGGTCGGTTGTACAGTCCGGATCTGTCGAAAACCTACTACACCGAAGGAAATGTGCCGTATGAACGATTAAATAATTATGGTGTGGTTTTTTACATGCGCGTCTATTCCAGCAGCCAGGTCAATAATGACCGCTGGGATATGCCAACCATTGGAATGAACTACGCTACCTCACCGGAGCGTGACAAGAAAGTAAAGGAGTTGTACCCTGCGTTTGAAAATGACCTTAAGGAAAACGTGCTGGATTATGCCCGCATGATCCGCAGCCTGGGCGCCGAAGAGCAGTTGATGTTGAATGTGAAGTTGACCCGGTGCGCGGGCTGCGGTATTCCTGAATCGATCGAAGTGGCTGTAAAATCCTCGGTACTGACCGACTATAATCAGGGCAAATTGACCAAAGAGGCTGCCCTAGGCAAGATCACTTTGAAGAAATTGGGTACGCAATAAGGAGTAGTTGTGTAACCTTTCATCAAAATAGTAGTACAAAGGGCAATCGATTGTGGCGAAATTGCGTTACTGTCGGTGGCCCTTTTTCACTAAACCTAAGCTATGAACAAGAAGAATCTCGGGATCGGTGTTGGTATTTTGGTAGTCCTGGCACTGGGCTACTGGATATTTGGAAGCAGTTCATCCGGCAAGGGGGCTGATATTATGACATCGGTCAAAAAGGGGCAATTCAAGGTGGAGATTGAGACCACCGGCGAATTGGAAGCCAAGAATTCCGTGATGATACAGGGACCATCCCAACTGCGGAACTTTCAGATCTGGCAGGTGACCATCCAGAGCATCGTCGATGAGGGAACGGTTGTGAAGAAAGGAGACTGGGTAGCTACGATCGACCGCTCTGAGTTCCAGAATAAATTTACCGCTAAACAGATAGAACTGGACAAGGCAAACTCCCGGTTCAACCAGACCCAGCTTGACACTACGCTTCAGATGCGGCAGTCGCGTGACGAACTGATTAACCTGAAGTATGCTGCCGAAGAGCGCGCCATTGTATTGGACCAATCCAAATTTGAGCCCCCCGCCACCATCAAGCAAGCTGAGATAGCCCTCGAGAAAGCCAAACGGGCCTATGAACAGGCCATGGAGAACTACAAGATCAAGACCCGGCAGAATGTTGAGAAGATGCGCGAGGTGGATGCCGAACTGCGCAAAGTGAAAGGTGAATTCTCCAGCATGACCACGGTACTGGAATCATTTAATGTATTGGCTCCGGAGCCTGGTATGGTGATTTACAAGAAAGACTGGGATGGCAAACCCATCAAAGGTGGTTCACAGATAGGAATGTGGGACCCCACCGTGGCAACATTGCCTGACCTCACCAAGATGCAATCCAAGACGTATGTCAATGAAGTGGATGTGCGAAAAGTAAAGGCAGGGCAGCCGGTGGAAATCGGACTCGATGCTTATCCGGAGAAGAAGTTAAAAGGTGTCGTCACCAAAGTAGCTAATGTTGGGGAGCAGCGCCCCAATTCTGATTCGCGTGTATTTGAAGTGGCTGTGGAGATCAGTGGTACCGATCCGGCCCTGCGTCCTTCCATGACAACCAGCAACCGGATCATTGCCAAAGTCGTGGAGGATGCAATGTATGTGTCGCTGGAGTCATTGCATAGCCAGGGTGATTCCATCACGTATGTCTTTAAGAAAGACGGATTGAATGTGGTGAAGCAGGAGGTGCAGATCGGAGAGACCAACTCGAACGATGCCATTGTACTTACCGGCCTTTCGCTGGACGACAAAGTTTATTTATCAATTCCGCCGGGACTGGAAGGACAGACGGTGAATTTGCTTCCGGAATTGAATGGCAAACGCAAGAAGAAACCGGAAGAAACGGTGGCGAAGGACACTACGGCGATATCACAATCCACCATCAAATAGCAGCCTGTGCTGAAAGCCTGGTTAACCCCCCGCGTGCTGGCCAATCTGTATATCGCTATTGAGGCGGTATTGGCCAATAAGATCCGCTCTCTGCTGACAGCCCTTGGAATCATCTTCGGGGTTGCCGCCGTCATTTCCATGCTCGCCATCGGTAATGGTGCCCAGCAGGAAATCCTCAATCAGATCAAGTTGGTGGGGGTAAACAACATCGTCATCAAACCCATCGTAGAGCAGAAGGAAGAAAAAGTTACCGAGCAGGCAGGTTCCAAGAAAGAGAAAAGGAAATTCTCACCGGGACTTACCGTACGGGATGTGAGTGCGATTCAATCCGCCATACCGGGGATTCGCTGGACCAGTCCTGAGATCATGATCAACACCCATATTATCCGCAATGGTATCCGGCGGTCGGCCAAACTGGTTGGTGTTGAGCCCAGTTATTTTGCGATATATGATTTTGCCTTGTCCGACGGACAGTTGTACACCGAAGAACAAATGAAATTTGGTGCGCCGGTGTGCATCATTGGCTCTGCGCTGAAGAGCCGTTTTTTTCCCACCGAAGATGCGGTGGGCAAGAGCATCAAGGTAGGCAGTCATTGGCTTACCATCATTGGTGTGATGAAAGAACGTGCGGTATCGGAGTCGAGTATCAGCAAGCTGGGTATCCGGGACTTCAATATGGACGTGTATGCGCCCTTGCAGACGGTGTTGATTCGTTACAAGAACCGCGACCGGGTGACTGCTGAAGCTTTGCGACTGGAGGCCATGAAGAGCCGAGGGAACATGATGATCATCACCGGCAATCAAAATAACGCCTCTGAAGAGGAGGAGAGTGAAAAGAAGAATTACCACCAGCTCGATCGGCTGGTGATTCAGGTGGATGAGACTTCTAAAATGCAACCCACCGCTGAGATCATAGCTCGGTTGCTGGCCCGCCGACATTACAATGTGGTGGATTATGAGATAGAGATTCCGGAATTGCTGTTGAAGCAACAACAGCGCACCAATGACATCTTTAATTATGTGTTGGGTGCCATTGCTGGCATCTCTCTGCTCGTCGGGGGGATTGGTATTATGAACATCATGTTGGCTTCCGTGTTGGAGCGGATCAAGGAAATTGGCCTTCGCCTGGCGATTGGTGCACAGAAAGATGACGTGGTGCAGCAATTTCTCTTTGAAGCCATGATGATCAGCGTTAGTGGTGGCCTGCTGGGTGTGATCCTCGGCGTGTTGCTGGCCTTTGGTGTGTCAGCAGTGGCAGAAATCCCAACCATCATCACATTCACGTCTATATTATTGTCGTTTGGCGTTGCCGCTACAGTTGGGTTGGTATTTGGTATTGCCCCCGCCCGACGTGCAGCCAGTCAGGATCCCATTGCCTCCCTCCGTTATGAATAGAATCTTTTTACTTGTCGGTTGCCTGCTGCTACAATGGCCGGCGGTAGCTCAAAATGTATTGAGTATTGAAGATGTGATCCAACGGGCCAAGACCCAGTCACCTGCGTTCAAGCAGACGGAGACGATCAAGGAAACGAGGTACTGGCAGTATCGCTCATACCGCACCAACTACAATCCGCAGATCAGGATGAACTACAGCGGTGGTGCTTTGTATTCCAACAGCATCACACCCATCCGCCAACCCGATGGCACCATCATTTATCTGCCGGTGAACCAGGTCAACCCGGGTGTTAACTTTTCTTTGCAGCAGCCCCTGCAGTGGACCAACACCAATATTTCGGTCAACTCGAACTACAACTATTTTCACGACCTCACCAACAAGACCCAACAGTGGAATGGTGCACCGATGTACCTGCAAATCAACCAACCGTTCTTTTCCTACAACCGCTACAAATGGGATCGTCGTATTGAGCCTATTAAGTATGAGGAATCCCGCCGCGACTACGCTGAAGGCATGGAGCAAATCAGCCGGGATGCGGTGATGTTCTTTTTTAATGTGATGGACGCACAGGTAAACCTCCAGATAGCAAAGTTCAACCTCGCCAATAATGATACGATCTATAAAATCGAGCAAGGCCGTTATAATATAGGTACGACGTCAGAGGACAAACTCCTTCAGGTTGAGCTGCAGTTGTTGCGGAGCCGTCAGGATGTAGGGCAGGCCAACCTGGCCTTGCAGACCGCCAGTCTGGACTTGCGCAAGTACATTGGCCTGCGTACCGGGGAGGCTTTTGAGCTCGTGTTACCTGATAGTATTCCCGTATTCAAGGTTTCGGAAGACGATGCCCTGATATACGCCAAGGAAACCCGTTCGGCTTACATTGCCTTTGAGCGACGAAGGTT
>DAOMGC010000094.1:0-11493 GCA_035430125.1 Cyclobacteriaceae bacterium
CCAACGTAATCCAGTACAACGAATACTACCCGTTTGGTATGCAGGCGGCGGCGAGCTGGACGCGGGAGAATGTGACGGGGAATAATTTCCTGGCCAATGGTGGTACAGAACTCAACCCGACATCAACCCTGTATGATTTGGAGTTCAGAAATTATGATCCGGTGTTGGGGCGGATGAATCAGGTGGATCCGATGGCAGACAAGTACTCCAGTGTGTCAGCTTACAACTTCAGTTTCAATACGCCAATAATGCTGAATGATCCAAGGGGTGATGACCCGTTGGACCGGCTTTACCGGGCATTGGTTCAGGCTATTAAAGCCACCCAAACTCAAGGAGGTGGCGGTTTCGCTCCAATAATGGATACCGGGACTTACGGCGGTGGTCATATTACTCCCGGATCTGGAGGTAATTGGGCAGATGGAAGTCGGTATGATGATTGGTCTTTGTGGGGCGGAAGTGATAAGTTTCGTCAAGGTTTGGCAGCTGGGCTAACAAATCTTGGGGGTATATTTTATGCCGTGGGCCCTAAAGGGAAGTTGGAGAGACCACAAGAGAATGGTGGAAAATTGGGATATTGGATGGATGTGTTTGTTGATTGGTACAAGAAGAAGAGCGACAGATCTTCATTCATAGACAGCAAATATATGGGCAGTTATTTTAAAGTATTGGCTGCAGCAGGGTAAGATGAAGGCAACCAAAAGGTGGACCCCTTGAAGGACTCTCATGGTCTTCCAGTATTTACTATGGAGCAGTTCTTAGAATCAAATCGAGGTAAATCATACGATGAGATCATCAATCAGAGCAGAGTTCGCAATGGTCTTCCGGGCGGTCCTGAAATGAGAATGGTTTGGAATCCTCGAGATGGAAATATCATGGACATGCGTCATGTTATGGTTGTTGGTTATCAATATGGACGTATAGGTGGATACATTTTTGAGGTAGGTCAATTAGTTAGAGGCTTAGCGCAGGCGTTTAATGGACAAGACCTTTATTCAAATGCGATTGGTGATGATTTCAATTCCTATCTATTTTCGAAGGTACAGTCTGACCTTGGTCGCCCTTTAACGAATTGGAAATCAACAGACTGGAGCAAGGATTTTTATGATTGGATGAATAGACCTAATTGAAATGAAGAAACTGCTTAAGATTTCTCTGATAATTTTATTACCATTTATGTTTTCCTGTTCATCACCATCGAAGAGAACTTTGATGAATGAAATGAATATTGATAAAGTAGAGGTTGGTATGAAACTCTATCAGGTGCAAAACATAATGGGGGTGCCTGATCATATACTAATTCATCCCTTTAATGATAAAGAGCTTGATGTTGTCTATTATGCACCTCCAAAATATGATGATGATTTCCATGTTTTTGTATTACGCAAAGACAGTTCGGTGGTGCGAATTGCCAATGGACGATGAAAGATAATATAACTTGAAAGTATTTATATTTCTAAAGACTGGTCAGGGTATAATACCTCCCATACCCGCTGGTCGGGACGTGTATTCTGTTGGTCGAGGTGTGTAACCCCGACCTCTAGTTAACCGCCTTATCCACGAAGTTCGGATCTGTGATCCACCCAATCTGTACTTGAACAGACTCGGCCCTCGGCATATGGATACTTCAAGTCCATCCGGAAAACTAATTACCCCGAATTACATTTTTGTGGACTGGATCCAAATGCAAAACCTCCTGCGATAAATTTCTTTTTTAAATCCACACCTGGATGACAATCTCCCCTAAGTACCTGATTAGCCGCTTGATAAGCATTATATTTCAATCTCATTTTTGTATTTTTAAACGTGCGCCTGTTAGCCATCATATTGCTTTTATCTGCTTGCCAAGTAATGCTGGCCCAACAAAGGGATTCCACCCAAAACGCAGTGAAACACATAAAGTTGGCAGCCGGAAGGGTTGATTCACTCAATAGAAAGTTAGGGACGGTGGCATCCAATGGTAAGGCTGCTATGGACAGTGCTTCACGTACGGTCGCCATGCAAGCCAATCGTATCCGATCAACGTTTCAGTCGGGTGCAGACAGCCTCCACCGCATCTATCAAAAACCAATCAATAAGTTAGACTCGGTCAATCGGCGCCTTCGTGCAGGTGTGGACAGCGTAAGTAAGCTGGGCCGCGCCGGCCGTAAAGTATTGGCAGGATACAAGCATAAACTGGATAGTGTGTCGCGTGCCAAGACACGAAAACTATCTGAGATGAATACCCGGGTTGAACAGTTGAAATCAAAAACTTCTGCGAGGCTTCATCAATTGGATCTCCCACCAGAGCTGAAAGGACCTGTGCGCGATATGGAGAAATCAATCGGGCGCTACACTGTACCGGTGGTAAACGGTAAAATTCCCAATGTATCGCTGGGAGGCCCTTCGATCCCCGGAGTGCAAATACCTGGGGTTAATCTAAACCTGAATACCAACTTGAGCGGACTAAACACAAACTTACCTGCAAATACCAATTTACCAGGCAACATCAATGGCTTACCGAATGTGTCCGGCAGGATCAATGGCTATGAGGGCGATGCGAATCGACTGGTCAACCAGGAGGTCAATCAGATCAAGAATATGGATATGACACTGGAGCAAAAGGCCCTTGATGCACCGGGTATGGGCGAATTGAAAGGAAAGAACAAAGAACTTGATAAGTATCGGAAAAAGATGAAAGAACGGCCGGATTCCGCTGCCATGAAACTGATCAAGGAACAGGCGCTGCAACAGGTCACTAAAGAAGCGACGGATCACCTGGCAGGGCAAGAAGCTGTCATTAAAGACGCTATGGCCAGGATGAGTAAACTGAAGCGCCGGTATGACAATGTGAAAAGCGTGATGGAACTTCCCAAGAAGCTTCCCAATCCATTGCATGATACCCCGTTTATCGAACGAATTATTCCATTGCTCACCTTACAGGTTTATACATCATCCCTGGTGCTCACAGATTTGAATCCTGGATTGATGTACCGGATTTCTCCGCGTTTCTCGGCCGGCACTGGCTGGGTGGAGCGCATTGCCTGGGAACATAAGCCGGGAGCGGACCAGCGGCATGTCTTTGGACCCAGGCTAATAGGCCAATTCAATTGGGGAAAGGGTATCTGCCTTCGCCTGGTGCCGGAAGTACTCAATACCTATTTGCCACCACAATTCAATCAACATGTGACTGGCGATCCGAATGGCCGGCATTGGGTCTTAGGAATCGTAGCGGGTCTCAAGAAGGAGTTCACCATTTATAAGGGCATCAAAGGAAACTCTGAGATCATGTACAATTTCACGCAAACCACCCTCGCCAGCCCATATCCTGACCGCCTCATCATGAGGTTCGGATTTGAATTTCATTTGAAGAAGAAACAAGTCAAATAGAAGGATAAGGGTCAACGGTTTCTATCCGTGCGTCTATCCGTGCGTCTATCGCGCGTCTCCTGACGCGAGTATCTCAGTATGAAAATTTGAAGATTTAGGGAGTTGAAGGTGCTGCGCGTGAATAATGGAAAAATCACAGATATTTGGAGGATGGCCAAATCTGCGGATTAATGCTTCGAGTCGGTTTCCTATACTTCTCATGCGCACTGCTCGTCGGTTGTTCAGATAACCCTGCGCATAAAACACCAGCCCCAGATGCTGACAATGGTGGACTGATCCTTCCGCCAGGCTTCGGTGCATTGGTCGTGGCCGACAGCGTGGGCCCCACACGCCACATCGCGGTAAATGACAACGGCGACATCTACGCCAAACTCCGCATCATCGAAGGTGACAAGGGCAATGTAGCGCTTCGAGATGCTAATGGTGACGGCAAGGTTGATGTCATGGAGCGCTTTGGCAACTATCCCAATGACGGAAGCTTTGCCACCGAAATGCGCATCCACAATGGTTACTTGTACTTCAGTTCCGAACTGGTGATCTACCGCCAGAAATTAGCTGAAGATAAATTGATCCCTGAAGGTAAACCGGAAGAACTGGTCCGTGATCACCATCCTTTGCAGTGGCACAATGCCAAGTCACTGGCATTTGATCAGGAAGGAGGGATGTACGTCACGTTCAGTGCGCCCACCAACATCTGCGAGGTGTACATGCCCGACAAAACGTATGCAACACCCTATCCTTGCCCGCAGCTCAACGACCAGGCGGGTGTCTGGAAGTTCAGCGACAGCAAACAGAATCAGAATCAGTCCGATGGTCAACGCTATGCCACCGGACTGCGCAGTGTGGTGGCGATGTCCTGGAATAATACCGATAACACCCTCTATGCAGCCACGCATGGTCGCGATTGGTTCCGGGTGAACGCGCCGCAATTGTACAGCGAGTGGCAGAATGCGGTGTTGCCTGCAGAAGAGTTTATTAAGATCAATGAGGGCGACAATTTTGGCTGGCCGTACAGCTATTACGATCCCTTCAAGCAGGCGCGCATCATTTCTCCTGAGTACGGCGGCAATGGCTCACGTGTGGTGAATGATTTCACGGCACCCCTGATGGACTTCCCGGCGCACTGGGCACCAAACGACATGTTATTCTATAAGGGCAACCAGTTCCCGGAGCGATACAAGCAAGGCGCCTTTGTAGCTTTTCACGGTTCCACCAACCGGAATCCGTATCCCCAGGCCGGCTATATTGTTGCTTTCGTTCCGTTTGAAGAAGGCAAACCCGTAGGGCGATGGGAAGTATTTGCTGATGGCTTTACCGGTCTTGATACTATCCGGAGTATGATGGAAGTGAAGTACCGGCCGATGGGCTTGGCCGAAGGGCCCGATGGCTCGTTATATATCTCGGAATCCAAAAACGGCAAGATCTGGCGTGTCGTCTTCACCGGTGATCGCGACCAGTTTGGCGCGCAAGCCCTGGACGCCATGGAAAAGCTGAAATCGAAGCCGTATTTGAGGACTCCGGATGAGATTCTGGATAGGATGAAGGATCCGGCACACTAAACCACGTAAATATTTTTTCTGAAATGTTTAATATGTAACCCATGAGTTACATATATTTGCGTAACCTAAAAGTTACATATATGCAGCGCGAAATCAAACACACTTTTTATTTTACCCAGACACCCGAGGAAGTTTGGGATTATTTGACCAAGCCGGAGCTGATGGAGCAATGGCTTATGCCCAGCGACTTTAAGCCTAGCGTCGGTCATCATTTCCGCTTCACAAACCCCAATAACACCTTTGTGGTCTGTGAAGTGGTGGAAGTCAATCCATTCACCCGATTGTCGTATATCTGGAAGAATGATTGGGCGGTTACCAAAACACCTTATACCTCCACCGTGACCTGGACGCTCACCCGAATCGATGGCGGCACGGAATTGCTATTGGTCCACCGCGGATTTGAGGTATTCAAGAATTTGTTTGATCACAACCGTGGCTGGATGCACTTGTGCAACAAACTGGCTGAAATACTGAAAACCGCCGTAAAATGAAGACAGAACAACTGGATGCCTTTCAGGTGATCGCCGATCCCAGCCGCAGGAAGATGCTGATGATGCTGACCAAAGACAGCATGACCATCAACGCATTGGCCGAGAACTTTGATATGAGCCGGCCGGCAGTTTCAAAGCACCTGAAGATTCTTCATGGAGGCGGATTTATATCGATTACCGGGATAGGCAGGGAGCGGCATTGCATCCTCAGGCAAGAGGGTTTTGATGAGATTCAGACTTTTATCAATCATTTTGATAAATTCTGGTTGACCAAGCTGAAGAAACTGGAAGCAATCCTAAACGCAAAGGCAAAATGAACGGGACAGAAGAATTGACCGGGAGTTTCACCACAACTTTTTTGGTTGAACAAAAGCCGGAGGCAGTATATCAAGCCATCACCCGCGTAGCCGACTGGTGGCAGGGGGAGATTACGGGCCACTCAGAAAACCTGAATGACGAGTTTGAGTACCGCATGCCTGACATCCACTACTCTAAGCAAAAAGTTGTAGAAGCCGTTCCTGGCAAAAGACTGGTATGGCTTGTTACGAAAAGTAATTTGAGTTCGTTCAGCGACAAACAGGAATGGAACGGGACAAAGATCATTTTTGAAATCAGCCGGGTAGGCGACAAGACAGGGGTACGGTTTACACACCTGGGTTTGGTGCGGAGGTTTCAATGCTATGGTGATTGTTCGGGTGCCTGGGATGCATTGGTTAATCAGAGTTTGTTCAGCCTGATTACAACCGGAAAAGGGAAGAAGGTATTCTAAATAGCTGATGGGAATGCAGTTCACGCAGAGCCGCAAAGAAATGTACGCAGCGGTCGCAGTTAGTCTGTCTCTTTGTGTTCCCGGCGTGGGTTACCTCTGCGCCTTTGCGTGAAATGCATTCCCTATGTCCTGATACCTAAGTCCTATTTCTCAAATCCCCTTTGCCTCCTCGCTTCAAACACAACCACCGCAGCCGATGTCGAAACATTCATCGAATCCACCTGCCCAAGCATCGGTATGATGATGTTGGCTTTTGAGTTCTTCACCCACTGATCGGATAAGCCCGTCGACTCGGTGCCCATCACGATTGCTGCTGGTTGCCGGAAGTCTGTTTCATGATAGGGGCGTGAAGCCTGCAGGTAGGTGCAATAAATTGAAATGTTGTTTTTCTTAAGCCAGGCGATGGTCTCGTCGGAAGTAGCGGCAGCAACCGGCTGGGTGAAGATGCAACCTACGCTGGACCGAACAACATTGGGATTGTAAAAATCTGTCTGGGGATCACAAAGGATAACAGCGTCGAGACCGGCCGCATCGGCAGTGCGCAACAACGCGCCAAGATTGCCTGGCTTCTCCACAGACTCCAATACAAGCACCAGGGGATTCTTACTCAGCTTAATGTCTTCCAGCCGGTGGGTCTTCATCTCGGCAACGGCAATTACACCACCGGAGTTTTCCCGCACAGCCATCTTGTCAAACAACTCCTTGCTGACCGGAACCAGAAACTTGTTGTCGATGCCCAATGACTTCAGGTCGGTTTCTGGAAATAGGTCGACACAATAAAACAGGTTGCCAATTTTATAGCCTGCCGCCAGCGCCATACCAATTTCTTTCTTGCCCTCCACGACAAACAACTGCTGCTTCCTCCGTTCGCGGGGCTTTTCCAGCGCCATCAGGCTCTTCACCTTGGGATTCTGCGTACTGGTAATGACTTCGCCGGGCTTCATAATCGTCGTTCAAGGTAAGGGGAAGGCCGCGAAAGTACTACATGAACAGCCTGAATCTGGTATCTTTGCCAAATGAAACTCCTTCACCCCGCCTCCTGGAAAGATTATGAATTGCTTGACTCGGGCGAAGGTGAGAAGCTTGAACGGTTCGGAAAGTACGTGTTGATCCGACCTGAACCCCAAGCCATCTGGCAGCGGGTGTTGTCTTTGGACAGTTGGAAACAGCAGGCCCATGCCCACTTTACCCGCGAACAAAACGACAAGTTCCGTTTTACAGATGAAGTGAAGGGTGGCTGGAAGAAACTCAAAGACATGCCAGAGGCCTGGAACATCACATACCAGCATCAAGACTGGAAACTGGACTTGCGACTCGCGCTCACCGGCTTTGGTCATGTCGGTATTTTTCCAGAGCAGGGAGAGAACTGGAACTTCATCATTGAAACAATTCGCAGCTGGAAGAAGCCGCAATCACGTGTGCTGAATTTATTTGCCTATACCGGTGCTGCATCGGTAGTTGCGAGAATGGCCGGGGCGGATGTCACGCACGTCGATGCATCCCGGCCAGGACTGAACTGGGCGAATCAGAACATGCAGAACAACAACCAGAACAATATCCGTTGGGTGTATGAAGATGCCTTCAAGTTTGTGCGGCGCGAAGCGAAGCGTGGCAACCATTATCGTGGCATCATCATGGATCCGCCGCCCTATGGTCGCGGACCAGAAGGAGAGAAGTGGACCCTCCAGGAGCAACTCAACGAACTGGTCGGTATGAGCCGGGAATTGCTGGAAGATGAGGAATCATTTTTTATTCTGTCCATGTATGCGGTCGGTCTTTCATCCACGATAGGCTTGAACGTGGTGAAGACGCATTTCCCGAAAAAGGATATCGAGTGCGGCGAGTTCTTTCTGAAGTCAAAGACAGACCGACATCTGCCCATGGGAACATTCGTCCGGTTCAGGAGCTAACCGAAATCGGGTGCGATCGTTAGGTCCTTACTTTGACCCGGAAAATCATGACTTTTGTCATGAAAATACTGATGGCAGGTATTTTATTTGCCCCCTGATTGGCCCAATCCGTTAATTAAAAGCCCATGAACACCGACCAAGCCACCCCCGTTTGCACCGATGAATTGCTTCGTGAAAGGATTTCAAAATTTACCCGTGCTGAGGAACTGAAGGACGCTGGTTTGTATCCATACTTCCGCGTCATTGAGTCGGATCAGGACACCGAGGTAATGATCAACGGCCGCAAGGTGCTGATGTTTGGATCCAACAGTTACCTCGGACTCACCAATCACCCCGAGATCAAAGAGCGCTCCATGGAAGCCATCCGCCAATACGGCTGCGGCTGTGCCGGATCGCGTTTTCTGAATGGCACATTGGATATTCACCTCGAACTGGAGGAGAAGCTCGCTGACTTCGTTGGCAAAGACGCTGCCCTGGTGTTTAGTACCGGCTTTCAGGTTAACATCGGTGTGATCCCTGCTTTGCTGAGTCGACATGACTATCTCATCCTGGATGAATTGGATCACGCTTCGATCATTGAAGGATCACGGCTTAGTCTGGCCAAGACCCTGAAGTACGAACATAATAATATGGCTTCGCTGGAGCGAACACTCCAGTTGGGAGAACCTAATCGGGTACGACTGATTGTGATTGATGGCGTGTTCAGCATGGATGGCGACATCGCCAATTTGCCGGAAATCGCACGACTCGCCGATAAATACAAGGCTACGATTATGGTCGACGACGCCCATGGTTTGGGTGTAATCGGACAAGGGGGCCGCGGTACGGCTTCCCATTTTGGCCTGACCCATCGCACGCATTTGATTATGGGTACATTCAGCAAGTCGCTGGCCTCCATTGGCGGATTCATTGCCTCCGACTTCGCCACGATCGAGTACCTGAAACACCATGCACGTTCACTGATGTTCAGCGCCAGTATTTCACCGGCTGCAACGGCGAGTGTCATAGCGGCGCTCGATATCATCAAACGCGAACCTGAACGTATTGAACAATTGTGGGCTAATACCCACTTTGCCCTGGATGAGTTACACCGGGTGGGATTTGATACCGGCGTGTCGTGCACTCCCATTATTCCGATTTATATTCGCGATGATGTAAAGACGTTTCAATTGTCGAAAATGCTGCTGGACGAAGGAATTTTTGTAAACCCAGTAACGTCTCCTGCCGTTGCGAAAGAAGATGCCCTCATCCGGTTTAGCCTCATGGCAACACATACCCGGGAGCAGATTGCCATGGCCATCGACAAAATTTATTCCGTAGCCCGAAAGCTTGATATTCTCCCGCATTCATGAGTTTGACCATCCAGGAAGTTACTGACAAGAAAGGCCTCGCTGCTTTTCTGGATTATCCCTATCGACTGTATAAGAACCACCCGTATTTTGTTCCGCCCCTGCGCTTCGATGAAGAGGCGACCTTGCGCAAGGATAAGAATCCTGCTTTCGACTATTGCGAAGCCCGCTACTGGCTGGCCTACCAAGACAATGTTGTGGTAGGTCGCGTGGCAGCCATCCTGAACCACGCTTACATTGATAAGTGGAAAAATAAGTATCTCCGGTTTGGATGGATTGATTTCGAAAACGATCCAGCCATTGTGCATGCATTGATGCAGCAGGTGGAAAACTGGGCCAAAGAAAAGGGTATGACTGCTGTGCATGGCCCCCTCGGCTTCACGGATCTCGATCATGAAGGCATGTTGGTGGAGGGCTTTGATCAATTGGGAACACTGGCCACCATCTATAATCATTCTTACTATCCCCAACTCATAGAAAAGGAAGGCTATGCCAAGGATACCGATTGGGTGGAATATAAAATCAAGTTGCCGGACGCGGTACCAGAGAAACTGGAGAAGATTGCCAACATTGTTCAGAAGCGCCAGGGGTTGACCGTTGTACAGGCTAACAAGCCTAAACAGATATTGCCTTATGCTCAGGAACTTTTTGAATTGGTCAATACGGCCTATTCGGAGTTGTATGGCGTAGTGCCGCTTACCCAAAAGCAGATAACCTATTACACCAAGCAATACTTCGGGTTTATCCGAACTGACTTTGTGTCGCTCATTATTGATAAAGACGGTAAACTGGCAGCGTTTGGTATCACCATGCCATCGCTGTCCAAGGCCCTGCAAAAGGCGGGCGGATCATTGTTCCCGTTTGGATTCTATCATATCCTCAAAGCCATCAACAAGAACGATCTTGGCGACTTGTACCTGGTGGCCGTCCGTAAAGACCTGCAGGGCAAAGGGGTGAATGCGATGCTGATGTATGAACTTACCAAGAATTACATCCGCAATGGTATAAAATATGCGGAGTCGAATCCCGAATTGGAGACCAACAAGGCCGTGCAGTCGCTATGGGAATACTACACCGCTGTTCAGCACAAGCGCCGTCGTTGCTATATTAAGTATATTTAAGTCGGTACTACCACCGACATGAAACCACGTATTCTTATCACCGGTGCAAGCGGGTTCATCGGCAGTCATCTGGTCGATGCAGCGGTCTCTGCCGGCTATGACGTTTGGGCCGGTATTCGCCAAAGCAGTTCTACCACATTTCTTCATCGGGAAGCCCACCCGCTTTATCTCGACTTTTCATCAGTTGAAAAACTTACCCGCAGTCTGCAGCCAACATCAGATGGATGGGACTATGTGATTCACAACGCCGGGATCACGTTTGCAAAACGACCGGAAGAATTTCAGCGGGTCAACGCCGACTATACCCATCATCTGCTGGAAGCCATGTCCAGCCTGAGTCAACCGGTAAAAAAGTTTGTGCTAATTGGATCATTGGCGGCCTATGGCCCGGGTGATGCGAAGACAATGGAGCCTTTACGGGTAAGCGATAAACCGCATCCCGTCTCACGCTACGGCCGGAGTAAACTGAATGCTGAGTTGCTGGTAAAGAACCAACAACACTTCACCTGGCTTGTGATTAATCCGACAGCCGTGTACGGACCACGCGATCGCGATTTCCTCGAGTTCGTCAACCTTGTCAACGGAGGCTGGGAATTGTATCTGGGGAGTCACGAACAGAAGATATCCATGATCTATGGTCCGGAGCTCGCTGAGGTAGTGGTAAGCCTGACGGGCACCGATGTGGTGAATGAGTCCTTTATGGTGTCTGACGGCGAGGCGTATTCAAAGGAGGAGTTAGGGCAGATTGTCCGTGAGGTGCTTGGACGCAAGACACGGGTGATCCGTTTACCCCTGGGTCTGATTCGGTCAGGAATTTTGGCCGTTGAAAGTATATATCGCCTCTTTGGCACCCTTCCATTTCTCAATTCGGAAAAATTGAATGAAATAAGTCAGGCCAATTGGTTGTGCGACAGCGATCCGGTGTGGA
>DAOMGC010000095.1:0-11440 GCA_035430125.1 Cyclobacteriaceae bacterium
TCTGGCGATCAGCCAAGTCACTCAAACTGAAGACCAAGAATTTCGAACCCACCGCGAGGGGATTTAAAATGGTGAAGCACGCACCTTCGGCAAATTCAAAAGGGTATAAAGTGCTACAGGGCGATGTGTCAACTGAAATATTCTTTGATATCCCCGGTAATCGATTGGAGCACATTGCTGTTGGCACCAGGCATAAGGTAATATCACTTACCACCTTGACACCTATTGATGATCACCATACAGAATTGAATCAGTTTTTCTATTCTTCATTGGCAATAACTCGACTGTTATGGTGGCCACTCAAGATTTTCGGAAAGACGTTTATCGGCCAGGATGTAGGGGTGTTTAATAAGTTGGCAAGGGGTCTTGAAAATGACCCGCCCTTGATGCTCGTAGGCGAACCAGACGCACAGGCCCGCTGGTATTACGACCTGAAAAAGGAATGGAAATCCGCTCAGGCCTCCGGTACCGAATTCAAAAATCCGTTGCAGGCGGAAACACTGCAATGGGTAACCTGAGCGATTTACAATCGCTTCATGGCGAGACTTGCCACTGTTTCGCCAATCGCCAGAGAAGAGGTGGCCGCCGGGGAAGGTGCATTGCAAACGTTAATGGCTTGCTCGGTTTCGAGGATCATAAAATCATCAACTAACCCACCATCGTAAGCACAAGCTTGTGCCCGCACGCCCGCACCGCCTGTCACAAGGTCTGATGAAGTAATTTCCGGAAGTAATTTCTGCAAGGCCCGCGTAAACGCATCCTTGGAAAATGAACGGTACATTTCACCCAAGCCGGTACGCCAGTATTTCTTGGCCACACGTTGAAAGCCTGGCCAGGTCAGCGACTCGATGAGTTCTCCCAAATGAATATCGGACTTCTTATATCCTTCGCGCCGGAAGGCCAGCACCGCATTGGGGCCAGCTTCTACACCGCCTCGTGCCATCCGTGTGAAATGAACGCCCAGAAACGGAAAGTTGGGGTCGGGTACCGGGTAAATGAGGTTGCGAACCAGGTATTCTTTTTCCTTGCGCAACTTATAATACTCTCCACGAAAGGGAATAATCTTTACGGAAAGGGGTTGCACCGTCATGCCGGCAACCTTGTCAGAATACAATCCAGCGCAATTAATTACCAGTTTTGCCGGATAGGTGCCTTTGTCGGTGATGACTTCGCGGCCCTTGATCGCGATCACTTTTTCACCTAGATGAAGTTGGGCGCCACCTTGTCGCAGCAAATCGCCATAGCGGGCTGCCACAAGCCGGTAATCGACTATGCCGGTTTGGGGAACAAATATTCCCTCGAGTCCGGCAACGTGCGGCTCGTATTCCAGTAATTCTTCTCGCGTCAATCGTTTTAGTCCGGAAAGCCCGTTCTGTATCCCTCGCTCAAAGAGCGTGGTGAGTTGAGGTCGTTCACTTTCTTCTGTCGCCACCACAATCTTTCCACACAGCTCAAAGGGGATTGATTCCTGTTGGCAAAAGTCCACCAACATATGATAGCCCCGTATACAATTGGTTGCTTTCAGGCTGCCCGGTTTGTAATACAGCCCGGAATGAATGACGCCGCTATTGTTCCCGGTCTGATGAGCAGCCAGGGAGGCCTCTTTTTCAATCAGGAGGAGTTTCAGGCCAGGTTGGGACCGTTGCAATTGCAAGGCCGTTGCCAGTCCTACAATACCGCCACCAACTATTACACAGTCAAGCATGTGTGATCGATGTTTAGTTCACAAAGAACGTAAACATCATGAATCCAACCATGCGGAGAAAAAATATTCTCTTATCTATCTGTCGTGAATAGCACGTATGCGTACGTTTAGATTTTGTTCCACGATCACCAGGTGATTGGCAGGCACCAGGGTCCACTCTGGTCCATCCGTGAGTTTCTCAGAGACCACAAGTACTGCGTGATCATCGTCTTCCGGTGCCTCGAGCCGGGTGATTCCGTGCTCGACCACATACCGACTGCCCTCAGAGTGGTACATGGTCAACGGCTCTTCATGCGGGTCGCTCACCCAGCGGGTAGCCACGATAAACAGGCCGTTTGTGATCACCATGTTCAAATAGGCAGCCTCTATAATACCGGCTTCCTTCATGAGCTTTTTGATGAAACCAAAAGTATGCTCAAACGCGTCAGCCACTGCATCGGAGGTGATGATCTTGTGATGGGTAAAAAGATAGTTGAGCAAGTAAGCAAAAATATGTTCTGAATCCGTTTGCCCTTTGATCCAATTGTAAAGCTCGTCTGACAGTGGTTCGCGCAACTTGCGCTTGACTTTACCAAATTCTTCAATGCCACCATTGTGGGCCATCAGTATATTCTTGTACTGAAATGGATGACAGTTGGATTCTGAAACTTCACCAACGCTGGCTGCCCTGACGTGTGCCACCATGCACTCTACTTTTATCTTCGGCGCCAGGTTTCGGAGATTGCGGTTACTCCAGGCTGGATTTACAGATACAAAAGTTACGGGTTCGTTGTTTACATCCGGCACATACCAACCGAGACCAAAGCCATCACCATTGAGAGGTTCTTCAATTTCCCTGGCGTGCAAACTCTGATTGATGAGTGAGTTCTTGGGCTTGTAAAGCAGGTTGTCCATCACAATCGGCGTGCCTTTATAGGCCATAAGTCTGCACATGGGAAATGGGGTTTTCCAAAAGATAACAACAAACAGACAAATTTGAAACGCCCATCAGGGCACTGGATTGGGTAGTTATTTACCCTTCTCAAAAACCAATGATGCAGAATTCATGCAATACCGCAACCCGGTCGGATCGGGACCATCATCAAATACGTGCCCCAGGTGACCGCCGCACCGGCTGCATATTACTTCATCGCGCACCATGCCCAGGCTGGTGTCGGTATTAATAGCCACTGATTTTTTATTGATGGGTTGAAAGAAACTCGGCCACCCGGTGCCGGATTCAAATTTAGCTTCAGACGAAAATAAAGGGTGCTTGCAAGCTGCGCAATAGTAGGTTCCCTGTTCATGATTATCCCACAACGCTCCGGTGAAAGCCATTTCGGTGCCCTTCATGCGAAGTACTTTAAATTGAATAGGCGTAAGAATTTCTTTCCATTCAGATTCTGACTTCTGCACTTCAAACTCCTTTGCAATTGATTTGCCTTTTCCCTGCCCGCAAGATGTCAGTACTGACCCTAGCAGGATGAAGGTGATCAGAAATGAAGCATTGGTTCTCATTGTATAGTATTGTTTTTGGTTTGGACATAAAAAAGCCCCGGTCATCTACCAGGGCCTTTTTAACCTAAACCTAAACCTATAAGAAGATTGCTCTCCTGAGGCAGTTTAACGTTCTGCCGTGTTATAGGTTACAGGATAGTCTTAAAAAAGCCCTGCAATCGTTTGTTTTAGGCCATTAGTGACCCGGCAAACTGCTTTTTGAATTTTTCTACCTTGGGTCTAATCACCAACTGGCAATACCCTTGATCGCCGTTTTGGTTGAAATAGTTTTGGTGATATTCTTCTGCAGGGTAGAATGTGGTGAAAGCCGTGATTTCTGTAACAATGGGTCTCTCGAACTGGCGACTGGCCTCCAATTGATTCTTGTATGCCTGTGCCGTATCGCGCTGCTCTTCGGAGTGATAGAAAATTGCTGACCGATACTGAGTTCCCACATCGGCCCCCTGACGATTGAGCGTCGTAGGGTCATGGGTGTTCCAGAATATCTCGAGCAAGGATGCATAACTCACCCTCGACGGGTCAAAGGTAATTTGAATGACTTCTGCATGCCCGGTTAACCCGGAGCACACCTCACGGTAAGTCGGTTTTTTTACCTTTCCACCAGTGTATCCTGATTGAACGGAAAGTACCCCTTTCACTTGTTGAAAGATTGCCTCCGTGCACCAGAAACACCCGTTGCCAAATGTGGCAACTTCGGGGGGCGGGACAGTTGATGAATTGGTCATGGTATACAATTGTATCCATCTAACTGTCAAAACCTCAAAATGGTTTAGGCAAAGACGCCAATTGTCGCCCGTCTTACAACCTCAATAGCTTGCATAAAAAGATTTCAGTTGGCCTCCCAGGTTATTTTCCAGGTTGCGGATGGCCTGGTTGAATAGGTCTTGCGGGTTTGGGTAACCTTCGCGCGCCCGGCATAAGGATTGCTGGTTGGCGGAGAGGGCACGGGCATCACCGGTAAAGGTGGCCCAGTCCTGCTGCCACGATGAGTTACCTACAATGTTTTGTTGCTGCAGAATGGCATTTGATTTTACGTCAGTAATGATAAAGGTGGCGTTGGCTGAGGCTCTTTGCGATTTGCGATAGTAGGTAACCTTGGCTGATACATTCTCCATGACATCAACAGGCTTGCCATCGGCGCCTTTCTTTTCACCAACTTTTATGGACTTATTGACATTTTCCGTGCTCCTTGTCAGGGTTGGTTGCGCATCCTGCAGATAATTATTGAAAACAATTCGAAGGTACTGATGTGGTGGAACCGTGTCCTGTTGGCTCATGGGGCGGAAGGACAGAAACTGTCGTTGTAAACCATTGATCACTGGCTGCAGGCTACCGTAGTTAACCCGTGATGCATTGATCTCTTCATAAGCAACCCGGATGGTAGCATTAAACTCTGCCTGCGTCATCATTTCAATTGACTCTTTATAGCCAGGTTCAAAATTGTTAGCATCCTTAAAGTCAAAGTAAGCTTCCTTCGAATCGTTGCGTGTGTTCTTCATCATTGCGGTGATGCCTGCCTGGTATGCTTCTTCGGCGGCTTTGGATTTGGCATCAGCCAACTCTTTGAAGCGGGTGGCTGGCTTGGGGATGATCTTCATGGCACCGAGTGATGTCTTGATCTGGTCATTGATGAAATTGATCTTCTCATAACCAGCCACCGCATCGCGCCACTTGTGGGGATCATCGCTGGCTATTCCGTTTTGGATTGAAGTATCAATGTATTCAATGGCCAGGGGATAGCCTTGTTGCAGGACGGCGGTGGCTTTTTTGTTATCGGGACTTGACCGCAGCCGATGCACAGACTCCAATACGGCATCGTAATAGTCTCCTTTTTTCAGGGCAGCCTTTCCGGAGGAACAGGCCTCTGCCAAGAGGGCTACCAGGGCAAGTATAAGTACGCGCTGCATATCAGATTGGGGTAATCGGCTTGAAATTATAAACTACCGACGATACAGCAATGTTCGTACCGGAGAATTCAGGCTATTTTTTCCACGTCTGCTCATGGGGCAGGGGTGACTTCTTCACGGTCAATTACAAACCGTACGGAGAAGGCAGCCAGCAGTAAAAACACACCAGCCATGACGATGCTGTAGATAGGTTGAGACTGATAAATGTATTTAACAATGGGTCCGCCCAGAATACTGCTGAAGATTTGGGGCAGTGTGATAAAGAAGTTAAAAACACCCATATAAATACCCATTTTCATGGGAGGAATTGCACCAGCAAGAATTGCATAGGGCATGGCCAAAATGCCGGCCCAGGCAATACCTACACCTACCATGGAGAAGATCAATAGGTTGGGGTCATGAATAAAATATATTGATATTAACCCAAGCCCACCTGCTGCCAATGAAATGGAATACGTCAGTTTCCTTCCAAATTTTGCAGCGATCACCGGAAGAAACAAAGCATAGACTGCAGAAACACCATTGTATACGCCAAACATGCCACTTACCCAGTTGCCTGCTTCATTGAATGCAACAGAGGTATGATCGTCAGCGGGTAAACCATACACGTGCGTAGCAACGGCCGAAGTGGTAAATACCCACATGGTAAATAAGGCAAACCACGAGAAGAATTGGACAAGGCCCAGTTGCTTCATCGTGGCCGGCATCCGACTGAAGTCAGACAGAATTTGACTCAGGCCTTTGTTGCCGCCTTTGGCTGATTCTTCTTTCAGGTATTCCTTATCTGGTGGAAATTCCTTCGTAGTAACCACGGTCCATAAGATGGCAATTAGGAAAATGACGGCCCCTACATAAAATGAAAGCGTTACATTGTAGGGTACTCCGACCGTGCCATCAGCAACAGTCTTCGCTACGCCGAAGAACTCTGCAAAGATGTACGGAAGCCACGAACCCAGCACAGCACCAATACCAATCAAACAAGTTTGAATTGAGAATCCCAGCACGCGTTGATCAACGGGGAGTAAATCAGCAACCAGAGCCCGGAAAGGTTCCATGGCAATATTAAAGGATGCATCCATGATCATGAGTATGCCAGCTCCGATGTATAGGGGAGGGAGCAATGCCGCGAGGACCTGCGCATTGGGCATTAACATCAATGCCACAGAGGCAAGAATGGAACCAGCAAGAAAATATGGTCGACGTCTGCCGAGCGAAGTCCACGTCCGGTCACTGTAATAACCAATGATAGGCTGCACGATCATGCCTGTCAAGGGAGCTGCAAGCCAGAACCAGGAGAGGTGCTCCACATCGGCACCAAAGGAAGTCAGAATACGGGATGCATTGCCATTTTGTAAGGCAAAACCCATTTGAATGCCGAAGAATCCGAAACTCATGTTCCAGATTTGAAGCAGTGTCATCCGGGGACGGGGGGCATTAAGGCTCATGATCACTTAAGTAAGTTCACTACGGGTGAGCAACAGCTCGCTCCTTAACGAATGTCCACAATATCGCAGAGATTCCCAATGTAACAGCGCTGATAATAAAAATCACAGACTTGTTTGGTGCAGCCTGGATAATTCCGCCCAGCACCAGGCTGACCAACAGTTGCGGAATGACAACCGAAAGATTAAAGATGCCCATGAACAAGCCCATGTTGGCTTTGTTCACTTTCTCGGTCATGATCGCAAATGGCAAACTCACCGTGGCAGCCCATCCAATCCCGGTTATGCCCATGCAGACATACATCATCGTAGGTGTGGTTCCCACAAGCACAATCAACGTATATCCGACCGCCATCAGGGCCATACTGAGGTAATGGACTTTGACCCGACCTATTCGTTTAGACAGGGGCTCCAAAACGGGAGCAGGAAGAAGAAAGCCAACGGTGTTCAGAATCAAAAAGGAAAGAGATATTATTTGACCTGCCTGTGCGTCAGAAGTGATTCCCATGGATCCTCTTATATAAAACAACATATAGACAAACATGGTTTGTATTCCAACCCAGCAGAATGCATGCGCGATATAAATTTTCATTAAGGCTCCCCAATTCGATTGCCCGCTTCCAGGTTCCTCCTTTTTTTGAATAGCAATGAGGGTGACTGGTTCGGTTATGAAAAGGGGGGGTATCAAGGAAAAAGTGACCACCAGAAAAACGCCGAAATAGATAAGGTTGTAATTACCCCACCATGCACCTATGCCATACGCCAGCACACCAAACATACCTGAGATGGTTTGCATCCAGGTATACCCTTGGGTTCGTTTCAATCCTTCTGGTGTTACATCGGCAATAATGGAACGGGTAGGGTTGAATCCAATGTTAATGGATAAATCAAGGGTAAGGGCAACGAAAATGGCCACCGTCAAGATGGGAATTCCGGTACCCGATGCTATCACACCCAGGTTAGGCAATGCCAGCATGCTCAGCCCCGCCATGGTACCTCCGATCCAGATAAATGGCTTTCGCCTTCCGCCCCAAAACCAGGTATTGTCGCTTACAAAACCAACGAGAACCTGGCCAATAATTCCCGCGATAGGACCCGCGGCCCACACAATTCCGATCTCATGAATGTCCAGGTGGTATTGGGTATCCAAAATCCAACTAAGGGCAGCGATTTGTACACAAAGGGCAAAGCCCATTGCTGTTGATGGCAGGCTCAACAGTGCAAAAAAAGAGGGTCTTAGATCCCGTTGAAAGTCGTTCATGACCAGCTGATGATTATTGTTTCTTTGCTCCAGGAGGTATGGCAAATAAGCACTTCTTCTTCCCCCATGCTGTCCGGGTCATTGATCGGATCATATTTCTCCAGGGGTTTAAAAAGGGAAATCTTTGATCGTACGCCGGATACCCATTGTCCATTGATGTGCGCGCCTTCACCTCCGATATGATGCAGATAAAGGGTCAACGACTTTACTTTACTGATGAATGACCCTTGCTGAGATCCAATGACGACTTTTCGCTCATTTGGATCAACGTCTATGGTTCGGGTAGCCCATTGCCCTTGTTGATAGTCAAAGGTAGATCCATCATCGTCGTAATAAACGAAAGATGATGCGTCACCACCACCATAAATGTGTAACCGCAACTCATTGGTGCTTTCCTTCGTGTGTTGCACGGGGGGGTGCATCGGCAATACAGCACCCGCTTTGATAAACACGGGAAGCCTGTGAATCGGACACTCAAGAACCACTTCCTGATCGCCCGAATAAGTTGCACCATCATAAAGGGAATACCAGGTACCTGGCGGGAAGAAGACCTTCATGAATTCTTTATTGCTTTCTACGGGGGCCACCAAAATGTTAGGACCGAAAAAGTACTGGTGCTGATAAGCGCCGTTAAATACACGATGGTCATGCGGATAGTAAATGGCCAGCGATCGCTGCACCGGCATACCCGTACGAGACGCTTCATGGAAAGCAGAATAGAGGTACGGTAATAGTTGATATCGGAGCCGGATATAGTTTCGCGCAATTTGTTCAGCCTCTTCACCGAATGACCAGGGTTCTGAATCCTTTGAATTGATCATGCTGTGGCCCCGAAAGAATGGGGACAAGGAACCAATCGAGATCCATCGGGTAAACAATTTGGTGTTAGCGTCGCCCACAAAACCGCCAATGTCATAACCGGTAAAGGCAACACCGGTTAATCCAAGGCTATTCACCAACCGGATCCCAAGCATCATATGTTCGTCGTAGGCAACATTGTCCCCCGTCCACACGGCAGCATAGCGTTGAATGCCCGAGAATGCTGACCGGGTGAGGTTAAAGGGACGCTTACCATTTAATAGCTGGGTTGCACTTTCATAGGTGGTACGCGCCATCTGAAAGCCATACACGTTACGAGCCTTGCGTGTTGTTGTCGGGTGTCCATCAAAATGAAATTCAAGGTTCTCAGGAATCATGTTGCCCCAGGTGGCAATTTCATTCATGTCATTCCAATACCCCTCAATACCCAATTCAGCATAACGCTTGAGTTGTCTCATCCACCAGGCCCGGGTAGCGGGATTGGTGAAGTCAGGAAAATGACACCAGCCGGGCCATACCTGCCCCGTGTAGTATTCACCATCCGGATACTTTACAAAGACATCGTTGGCTTTTCCATCTTCATACGCCGGGTAGCCGGGCTCAGCTTTAATACCCGGATCACACATGACCACAATTTCAAATCCCTGATCCTTTAGTTGATCCAACATTCCTTTGGGATTCGGAAAATGTTTGTTGTCCCAGGTAAATATTTTGTACTTGTCCATGTAGTGGATGTCGAGTACAATAGCGTCGGCGGGAATTTCTTTGTCACGAAAAGTCTTCGCTGTGTTCAGTACTTCGGTGTCCGGATAGTAACTATACCGGCACTGTTGATATCCTATGCTCCAACGCGGTGGAAGCGGAATACGACCGGTGAGTTCAGTATAATGTTGAATGATCTCACCGACCGTATCACCTGCAATAAAGTAATAGTTCATCGGTCCCGCATCTGCAGAGAAACTGGAGAAGCGATTGTTGGATGCACCAAAATTGAAAAATGATTTGTGTGAGTTGTCCAGGTATATACCGTATTGCCTACCC
This sequence comes from Cyclobacteriaceae bacterium, assembly GCA_035430125.1. Lineage (GTDB taxonomy): Bacteria > Bacteroidota > Bacteroidia > Cytophagales > Cyclobacteriaceae > ELB16-189. The sequence goes on from DAOMGC010000095.1 coordinate 9,673, forward strand.
TGATGGATGCCCATGTAGAAAGGCATTGAGCAATACAATGGGTCTGTGGTATTATTGTATGCGTAAGCGTCGGTGTTCCAGTTCTCGTATCCATTGCCCTTCCGGTCAAGGGGACCCGTTTTTTCACCGAGACCGATGAAGCGCTCACCAGGTTGAAGCTTTTTGTAAGTTGTCACCTGTTCACCGATCCAGGAAGTCCCCAATCCGGCTTCATCCTCATTGAGAACGTGGCCGCGAGAATCGCGAAAGCAAAGGACTGCGTCTTTTTTGTTCACCTCTAGTTCAATGGAGCGGGTCTTCAGGTAGATGTGATCTTCCGTTTGATTGAGTTGAACAACGGGCAATGCAGGTGAAGGTAATACAGTGTAGGAGAACGAATCATCAAATGGTTCTTCCTGTCCTATGAATACCCTGATAATGTGTTCTGACCAGAATTGAACTTCAAGGTTTCTGAAACTTGTGGTGGCCTTGAACCCGGTAGGCGTAATAGAAATCTCCCGGACTTCACCGAGTCTTTTGCTTATAGACATGCAGAATTGCTTATGAAGCCAAATAAAGGCAAAACGCACCGAGTTGGTACTTTGGCCTCATCAAAAGTTCAGCAATCGATTGCGCTATTTTTTTCTGACAGATTTGCGAATAGAACTGTCTCGGACGATAAGCTTGGTCTTGAGTACCTTGGTCTCAGGCTTAGGCTCTTGCTCCTTGTCACCTGCTTCAATTTGGCGAATCAGCAAACGGGCAGCTTCTTGTCCCATTTCAAAACCAGGCTGGTCAACGGTGGTCAGGGGAGGCTCAATAAGTGGCCCGTATGACCAGTTGCTAAATCCAACCAAGCCAATATCCTGGGGTATTTTAAGGCCTTTTTCCTTTATGGCCATCATTGCACCAATTGCCATGGGGTCATTATTGGTAAAAATGGCGTCCGGCGGTTGAGACATGGCCAAGAGCTTCTTTGTAGCTCTAAAACCGTCTTCCTGGCTTCCGGAGGGGCATTCCTGGATCATATTGTCCTTGATTTCCATGTGGTGCTCCTTCAGGGCCTCCAGGTACCCTCGCTTTCGATCTTCGCTAATAATGAGCCCTGGAGCACCCTCCAGATGGGCTATTTTCTTGTACCCTTGCTCAATCAGGTGTTCTACGGCTTCTTTTGCACCAATAAAGTCGTCTACAATCACCTTGCTGGTATTCGGGTTATTGTACATCCGGTCGTAAAACACAACAGGCACCCCTTTAGAGATGATGGATTCTATGTGGTCGAAGTTCTTGGTTTCACGTGACACAGAGATGAGCATTCCGTCCACCCGACTATTAAAAAGGGCCTTTATGTCCGTTTTTTCGCGTTCGTAGGACTCATTTGACTGGGCGAGAATCACCGAGTACCCAGCCTGGTAGGCCACGTCTTCTATACCACTAATTACGGTAGAAAAGAAGAAATGGACCAATTCAGGGATAATAACCCCTATTGTATTGGTCTTTTTCTGACGCAGGTTGAGGGCGACGATGTTTGGTTGATAATTGAGCTTATCGGCCAGGGCATGGACAGCCTTTTTGGTTTCGGTTGAGATGTCGGGATGGTCCTTCAGGGCGCGTGAGACCGTGGAGGGAGAAATACCCAATTCACGCGCGATATCTTTGATGGTAACCTGATTAAACTTCATTTTGGGTTGGTAGAAATGGGTGAGACTAATTATTCTGTTCAATTTCTCGCAATAGCGCAAACGATTGCGAATTCGATTCCATTAAAAATTCATGAATTATTTATGAA